>NZ_DAITQL010000154.1:0-2312 GCF_036833075.1 Hyphomicrobium sp. | reverse complement strand
TCAATGACGACCGGATTCCAGTTGCCCCCGGATAAAAGAAGGGGGTCACATCACCACCGATCAGGACAAATCTATCCCAGAAGCGATAACGGAGGTCCGCGTACGCGGCCATGCTCTCTGTTTCGACATCGGTCGTCAGAACCTGCAGCGGGATCAGGCCGAAGCCGATATCAATCTCATCGAACGAATCCTGGCCGAACTCGAACAGCCCGTAAAAAAGACCGACGACGCCCGATAGCCCGTTCCCAGAGTTCTCGATCTCCAGCCGCAAATCCTGAGTGAAATCGCCGCCGTCGCGGACCGTGTCGCGCTGGATGGCGGCGGATGCCGCAGAGCCGATCTCTGTTTCCGTGTCGGCATAGGAGGTAATGGAGCGCACCGTCATCCCCGGCAAGAACGTGTAGCCGATGTCCGCGATGTAGTTCGTCGTGTCAGTCGTACGGAAGTCCAAGCTTTCACCGGCATTTTTGAACCGGTCTTCGAACGGTGCTGAAACACTCAATACGGCAGGCGTGTCGTGAACGCGGGCGATGGTGAATAGGGCGCTGAGCCCGGAGATGCTGTCGGGCTCGAGCAGCAGCTTGCCGCGGATCGTGCGAAGTACGTCCTCATCGAGCGGATTATTATCGGGATCTCCATAGGAGATATCGTAGTTGCGTTCCAGCGCCTGGCCCGATATGCGCAACGCCGCCTGATTGGTAACAATAGGTGCGTTTACGACAAAGCCCCCGCTCATCAGGTCTTGCTGGCCTGCGGTTCCCTCGACGATACCCTCCCATTTGTATGTTGGGTCCTTGGTCTTGATGAACACGCTGCCAGCGAGCGAATTGCGGGCCTGCAGGGCTGATTGAGGACCACGGAGGACTTCAACCTGCTCCACATCCCAAAGCCCTCGCGCACCGCGCCGCGTCGCTTCCGGGTTCTGAGTGGCGCCGTCGATCACAACGGAAATGAGAGGGGCCGCCGACGGATTTTGGTTCTGGGTCAGGCCTTCCGAATTGAGGCCGCGAATGCTGAATCCGGTATTGCCGCCGGAACCTTTGGTTGCCAGCACGTTGGCCTGGGTATTGAGAGCGCTTTGCAGGTCTTGGATCTGCTCCGTACGGATCTGCTCTCCAGTGATCACGCCGATGCTCGTTGTCGTGTCCCGTAGCGTTCTGGCCACCTTCTCGCCCTCAACGACGATGCCAGGCAGCGCAGCCTCGGCGGCCGGACCGCTGGTGGCCGCAGGTGCTGCAGCTCTTAGCGTGGCTTTTTTCACGTTGCGCTTGGCCGGGGCCGTTTCAACGACCATTGGGGGCAATTCCACAGCCTCCGCCGATTGGGACGTGTCTGCCGGCGTGGCACTCCCGGCAGGCGCGCTCGTCTGCGCATGGGCAGCCGGGCCGAGAAACAAGAGGATCAAGGCCGAGGAAACGGCGGAGAAAGAATTGCGCATCTCATGCACTCTAGAGAGGAGATCCAAGAGGACGGGCACGACGAACCATTTTGGCCATCAGACACAATCGATACGGCGCTTACAACGCGATTCCATACTTTTTTGGTAAAGAATCAAAGTGCGTGTTCGCTAAGCAACAGCCAGCCCGAGCATCGACGAGGTTTATCTCGGCAGCGGTCGGCGGTGGTCAGCACGGCGCTGCGATGCCGTGCTCTAGGCGACCGGACAAAAGGCGAAGCACTGCTCCGGCGCGGCAACGCGGGACATTAGCGCTGGTTCAGTGCAGCCGTTCAACTTCCGCTCCTTACCTCGTTACAGACGCCCCCCGTGGCACTGAGAAAACAGAGGGTGACGGTTGCCGGCTTCCCCTTCTGATGCTGTGGACGGCATCCATCACCCGGCCCGAAGACCGGTATGGTTTTCGGGCATGAGATGGAGGAAGTCAGATGGTGCAGCCAGTCACAGTCGGCCTCGATATCGCTAAGAACGTTTTTCACGCCTACGGCGTCGATGCTCAGGGGCAGAAGGTCCTTAGCCGCAAGCTTCGGCGTGGACAAGTCGAAGCCTTCTTTGCCAAGCTCGAGCCTTGCCTGGTCGGCATCGAGGCCTGCGCAACAGCGCATCACTGGGCTCGCACGATCGCGAAGCTGGGGCATCAGGTCCGTCTCATGCCCCCGGCATACGTGAAGCCCTACGTGAAGACACAGAAGAACGATGCGGCAGATGCCGAAGCCATCTACGAAGCGGTCACCCGCCCGAACATGCGCTTTGCGGAGACGAAATCCGTTGAGCAGCAGAGCGTGCTGGTACTGCATCGAACTAGGCTCCGGACTCAATTGCACCACCAGACGGTCGCGGCAGCGATGAGCACACC
>NZ_DAITQL010000153.1:0-3375 GCF_036833075.1 Hyphomicrobium sp. | reverse complement strand
CCCATGCCGGTCTCGATGATGTGCCACAGAAATCCCGCGGCCCAGAAGCCGCCACTGAGCGCCGTAAACAGCCGCTGTCGTGCAAGATGGGCCGCCTGGTCGACCGACGCGTTCTCGGCATCCCAGGGCTTGGCGGTCATGCCGGTGCTTGCGACCAGTTCTGCAACTTCACCGTCCGATACACTCTTGGCGCTGTCGAGAATAGTCATCCGTCCATAGATCACGTCGAAAGCGAGATGCTCGGCCCCGCCGATCTTCGGGCCGACCACCTTGTTCAGGATTGCGACCTCCTCGGCGCAATCGAGGCCGGACACCTGAAAACTGCGCCCGCCCGCTGGCGCGGGGGTCGCCGGAACGATGTCGCCGCACGTTCCGGCGCTCCCGCAGCAGCTGCCGCCGCTTGTCTGGGCATCTTCGGCGTGATCGTGGTCGTGACGATGGGTGTCGGGCGGCATGAATGGACCTCTGGATTCGGGTGCTTTACCATGACATAGCCCCTACAGTAGCTAGAGCTTCAAGAGCAAAATACGGTGGTATTTCAGTTTGTTTTATTGCTAGAGGATGCGGTGACCGGCTCTATCACGCCTTGAGGCATGAAAAGCCAATGAAAAGAAAAACAGTCACGAAAGGAAGCTTGATGCGGGTTTTGATGCTGAAGCAAAAAATGATGGTCGCAGTGGCGCTGTCGCTTACGGCCGGGTGCGCAGTCCAGCCGACTGGGCCGGGCGACGCGGCAGACCAGCGGGGCAACGTTCCCGAAGCTGTGATTGCAATGGCTGCCCCGGATCAGGACGTTACAACCGCGCGCTTGGTGCCGGAAGACGGCTGCTACTGGTACAAACATAGCGGCCCCGTTGAAACGACCTTGCTGCCGCTGCGCACGGCGAACGGCAATCCGATCTGCGTCGCGCGGGAAGCGTGACGACGACCCGCATGTCACATCATTTCGCTCAAAGCTAGTTACCTCATTCAACTTCTCGCGGTAACACTGTCCTCAGCCGAATAAAGATGTGCTGTCGATCCAATCTCGACGTTCGGATAAAGCTCGTTGATGTGTGCCATAACCATCCGCACGCAACCCGAACTCGCGCGACCGCCGATGCTTCTCGGATAGGGTGTGCCGTGTATCCGAAGATAGGTGTCGCGATCTCCGACGTAGAGATAGAGCGCCCGCGATCCCAAGGCGTTTTGAGGGCCGGGTTCCATCCCGTCGGCCCATCTTGCATTTTCGGGATCCCGCTCGATCATGTTCTGCGTCGGTGTCCAATGCGGCCACCTAACCTTGCGCTTGATGGTATAGACTCCCGGCTCGTAGAGGTTGCCCCGCGCGATCGCTACGCCGTAGCGCATCGCGGTTCCACCCTTCTCAATGTGGTAGAGATACCGCGCGACCGCATCGACATGGATGTCTCCCGGCACGAGACCGTCCTTCGCGACCACACGCTGAGGCAAGAAGCGCGGGTGTAGGCCCCAAGGGTTTGACGTGGCCAGATCGAAGCCAGGCGGCGTGACTTGCTCGTCCCATTCAGCCTTCTGCGCCTCGGTGGGCCAGCTATCGGCAAATACAGGGCTGGCAACAGTCGCAGAAAATAGCGCCGTTGTTGTTTGAATGAAGTGTCGTCTTGTCAGCATGTCGTACCCTTTCGGTTCCCACCGGCGATCAGCGGTGTCGCGTAGCCCTTAATTCGGTTCTGCCTCACTTTGTGTGGCGCAACTATCCTGAAACTGGAAAATTCAGGAGGTATAGTTGTGAGTTCGAAGAAGCACTGGTCGCCCGGGAGCGATGTTGCCGTTCAAAGCGTTGAGCGAAGTGAAAGAGGCGGGTGGATTGTATCTGGCGTCTTGGCTCCCAACGGCATTTGCCCAGACTGTGGATTGCATTCACGCCGACGTCACGGCTGGCGGCGTCGGCGGCTGCAGGATTATCCCGCGCATGGAGACGAGGTAACGGTTGATCTCGCAATTTGCCGTTGGCGATGTCAGGCACCCGCTTGCCCACGCCGGACATTCTCAGACCAAATCGCCTCGATTGCGCGTCCATTTGCACGTCGTACTTCGCGTGTCGGGGAGATTGTCACCCATCTTGGGCATGCGACCGGCGGACGGCCAGCCGAGCGGTTGTTGCATCGTTTGGGCCTTGGAGTCAGCGATGACACGGTGCTTAGGCAGCTGAAGAACCGTGCCCAAGACAGTGGCGAGTCGCCGACAGTCATCGGGATCGACGACTGGAGTTGGCGGAAATCGCAAACCTACGGCACGATCATTGTGGATCTGGAGCGTCGCGTGGTGATCGACATTCTTGAGGATCGAGATGTCGTCAGCTGCACCAACTGGCTGAAGCGACACCCCGAGGTGGAAGTGATCAGCAGAGATCGCTGCGGTCTCTACGCCCAGGCAGCACGGCAAGGGGCACCGCAGGCGAAGCAGGTCGCTGACCGGTTCCATATCGTACAAAACCTGCGGCAGGCCATCGAGGAGCAAATGAACCTTCACGGCCGTGCGACCGGCAGGGCGCTGCTGTCCGACGCCGACAACATCACCGCAGCCGGCAGCCTTCTGAAGTCACGCCTGGCGCATAGGACGTCTCGGGAAGAGATTTTCGCCACCATTCATGCGCTCCGAAATCAGGGGCTTTCATGCAGCGAGATCGGGCGGCGAACAGGGTTCCCGCGTCGCAGCATCGCGAAATGGCTGCAGTTCGAGACACCACCGGACCGCAGGCGGGCCGCTTTGAAGCCGACATCGCCGTGGTACTTTGAAGAGTTCCTGAGCCAAAGCTGGAAGGAGGGCATTCGAACTGGCAGCGCCCTGTTCCGTCTGATCCGAGAGCGCGGTTACGAGGGGAGTCAGTCGCATTTGCAGCGTCTGTTGGCGGGCTGGCGAAAAGCAGAACAGCAAGGGAGCGACTCCAAGGTAGAGCACGAAATCCTTAAGCCAGTCCGGGACCCGGAAACGGGGCACGCGATTTCCCCGGTCATCGCAGCCGCGCTGTGCATCAAACCCCGCGGAAAGCTCACCCCGGATCAAGCGCGGAAAGTCGACGCGCTCAAGGCCGGTTCTCCCGCCTTCGCAACGATGCGAAGTCTCGCCATGCGGTTCAACGGTATCCTGCGCAGCCGCCAAGCAGACCCGCTCCCAGCATGGATCGACAACGCGATCGAAACCGATCTGGCGCCCATCGTGCGCTTTGCCCGCACATTGAACCGGGACTTCGATGCAGTCAAAAACGCCATCGAGATGCCATGGAGCAACGGCCAAGCAGAAGGTCAGATCAATCGCCTGAAGACGCTCAAACGCGCCATGTACGGTCGAGCCGGTCCAGAATTGTTGCGGGCGAGAATGCTACCGTTCCGCCACACAGATTGAGGCAGAGCC
>NZ_DAITQL010000152.1:0-3394 GCF_036833075.1 Hyphomicrobium sp. | reverse complement strand
CGATGACGCGCTTGCGGCCCGTTCTCATGACCGCGCTCGTGGCCTCGCTCGGATTTGTCCCGATGGCAATCGCAACCGGCACGGGCGCGGAAGTGCAGAAGCCGCTGGCAACGGTCGTCATTGGAGGTCTGATCAGCGCCACCATCCTGACGCTCGTCGTCCTGCCCGTCCTCTACAAGCGCTTCATTCTGCCCGAAGCACCGAAAGCCCAAGAAGAAGTACCAACCACGAAGGAGTACGCCTAGATGATTAGTAACAACGGGTTTCTCGCCGTTGCCACCGTGATTAGCCTCGTGCTGGCATCGCCAGCAAATGCGGAAGGTTCGGAGCGTGCCCGCGGCGACCAGCTTCGCGGTGTCCAATTGGCCGCCAATGACGGGCACGACCACGGCAAGGACGAACATGACCATGGCAAGGGCGGGCATGATCACGGGAAAGATCACGGCCACAATGACAAGACTCATTTCGAGGCGAAATCGTTCTCGACGGTGAAGGAGGCATGGTCCTTCCTCTCTACCACGACGGCCGAAGCAGAGAAGCTCCTCGCCGAAGGCAAGGTAGAGCCCATCCATGAGTTAGCCGAGCACATCGGCAGTGCTGTTCATACGCTCGAAGACAAGTCCGATATGGTCACAGGCGACGCCAAGACGAAGTTGGCCGCTGCCCTAAAGCAGCTCGATAAGGCCGCCGATGAACTGCATCACTCGGCCGAAAGCAACGACACCGACGCGGTCGCGCTGAACCTCAAAAAAGTAAAGGGCCTACTTCCGCTCGTTCAGGGTCTCTACCCGGACGGTGCGCTGTAGGCCTAGAGGATGCCGCCGCCCCCCCCCATGCCCCGGGCGGCATCCTCACTTAAGAGGAGGAGATATGAACCGAACATCAACGCGCTGGTTAACTGCCGCCTTGAGTGTCTGGGTTTTCGGCGCCTCTTTCACTGCGAGAGCTGCCACTAATTTTCCTGCAGCATTGACCGTCGATGATTCGACTCAGTTGGTCCACGACCGTGCTGCGGAGGCTCTATTGCGCGGGCGGCTTTCGGAAGCGCTGCGTGGATTCAACGAAGTGTTGAAACTTCAGCCTTTCAATGCAACCGCATATTACAATCGCGGCAATATCCGGTATCTCCGGCGTGAATTCGAGCTTGCGCTGCAGGACTACACGGCAGCGCTCAAATACCGGCCCGGGTTCGCGGCTGCCGCTATGAACAGAGGAATAGCGTTCTCGAACTTGGAGCGCCTTGATGAGGCGCTTGCGGATTTGGACAGGGCGTCCGAACTCGATCCATCCAATTCCGACGTTTTCTTCAATCGAGCCATAGTGCACGTAAAGCGCGGCGCCATGGATAAGGCGCTTGCCGACTATGACAAGATTGTCCAGCTCGATGGTTCAAACCCGGATCTGGAAGCAACTCGATTTAGGCTAAAGTCTCTACTCTCTCGCATCGACGAACTGGGTGTCGTCGGCCGTGAACGTAATCGGCACATTGTCGCCGAGATGGATCATGCTCGTTCTATTGAGCAATTGCTCGACTTCCTCGATCGCACGTGCATTCGCCTCGGTGACGATCGCCCAGGCCTCTCGGCTGTTGCACAGGCTGGTGGTTGGACCGAGGTCTCGGACAAGGAACTCGCTGAAGTAAGTACGCCCTTAGTCAAGCTGACCGAAGGGTGGAAGCTCACAAGTCGTCTTGGCAGCATGGCTGTTGTGCAATCCAGCTCCGTTCGCGATCCGAGTGTTCTTTGGTGCTCCATAACCACGAGGCTCGGTGATCCCCACTGGTTTGAGGATTTCGCAACCCTATTCACGAGTCGGTTCCGGTCACCTCGCTTGGTCATTCGCGAGCTTGAAGGCCGTCGCACTAGCCAACAGGTCGTGATCAGGGATGATAAGGCGCGGGTCGAGGTCATGTTCTCGCAGAGAACTGACACCCGGGTGTTCACGGTCAGAACCGCTCACGGAAAGGAGCAAGGCGTCGATCCACCTAATCCTCGGTGACGCGCGATGCGCATGTCTCATGACGTTCATCCCATGGCTCCGGGCAACATCGATCGCCAATGAAATCAAAAAGAAGGTCTCAGCCCGGAGTCCCCGATCGGGATCAGAGAGGTGGCGCCTCGATCGGCATGATGCCCCTCGACGGTCTAACTTCCGGCTACAGGAACGCCCTTTGGATCGTGATCGCCATTACCGGCGTGATGTTTCTTGTCGAAATGGCAGCCGGCCATATTTACGGCTCTCACGTCCTCCAGGCGGATGCACTGGATTTTCTTGACGACGCGCTGACCTACGCTTTGAGTCTGGCAGTGATCGGCGCCAGCATGAGAATTCGTGCGGCTGCTGCATGCCTGAAGGCGATTTTGTTGTGCCTGACGTGCCTTTGGGTACTCAGCTCGTCGATCTATCATATGTTTGTTTTGGAGTTCCCGCGCGCGGAGATCATGGGTGCGGTCGGATTGTTTGCCGTACTGGCGAATACTGCATGCCTAGCTCTTTTAGAGCCTCACACGCATCGGGATGCACACATCCGCGCTGATGGTCTGAACTATCGACATGACATAGCTGGCAATGTTGCCGTCGTTATCGCGGCCTTAGCCGTGTGGTTCCTGCAGTCACCATGGCCAGATCTTCTGCTGGCGATCGTGGCGACCGGGCAACGGTTCTCTAACACAATCCAAATGTTGCGACAGGCGGTCCGCCTGTACCGAGCAAGCGGGGAGTCGCCGATGCGTTGATACTCATTCCTGCGAAAAGGTGGCCACACATCGAGGATCCCCTAGTGTTATGACCGACAAGACAAGACTCGACATTCCCTTGCTGCTGCCGGACCTCCCTGATGCGGCCGATGCATGCGTTGGCCGTTTGATCGCTGATCTCAAGGGACGCTCCGGGATCGAAGATGCGCATGTTCTTACCGAAGATGGTGAGGCAAGCGCCACGTTATGCGTACACTACGATCCGGACGTTCTGTCTCTCTCGCGCATACGCGAATTTGCTCGCGCGTCTGGCGCGCAAATCACAGAGCACTTTGGCCACGCACTGTGGGAGGTCTTGGGTATTACGCACCAACGGCGTGCTCAGGCCGTACAAGCCCATCTTCGCGAGCTGCAGGGTGTGTTGGAGGCAGAAGCGACTTCGGCCGGATCGATACGCGTCGAATTCGACAGGTCTCGGATTTCAGAGGAGGCGATACTTAGCGCCCTCGCAGAAATGGGTGTTGAGCCCGAAACCAAAGGGCGCCGCTCAGCTGACGAGCATGGCAAGAGTGAACACCGACACGATGCTGCCCGGCGCGATGGCGACGCGCATGCGCACGGAAGCATTCTAGGCCTCGATACTGAGATGGCTTTCGCACTCGCTTGCGGTGCGTTGCTCGGATTTGGCTTCGCCATCG
>NZ_DAITQL010000151.1:0-3645 GCF_036833075.1 Hyphomicrobium sp. | reverse complement strand
GCCTCCATCTTCGACAACGTGAAGGAGGCCGCCCTCACCATGCAGCAGGGCGGCGGCATCGGCCACGACTTCTCCACGCTGCGTCCCAAGGGCGCGCTCGTGCGCTCGATCGGCGCCGACGCATCGGGCCCGGTGAGCTTCATGGACGTCTGGGACGCCATGTGCCGCACCATCATGTCGGCGGGGGCCCGCCGCGGCGCCATGATGGGCACGCTCGCCTGCGACCATCCCGACATCGAAGCGTTCATCGACGCCAAGGCCGATCCCCTGAAACTGCGCAACTTCAATCTCTCGGTGCTCGTCACGGATGCGTTCGTCGCCGCCGTGCGGCAGGACGCGCCGTGGGATCTCGTTTTCGAAGGCAAGGCCGTGAGAACCGTGCGCGCGCGCGACCTGTGGGACCGCATCATGCGCGCCGCCTACGATTACGCCGAGCCCGGCGTGATCTTCATCGACCGCATCAACGCCGAGAACAATCTCGCCTACTGCGAGGAGATCCGCGCCACCAACCCGTGCGGCGAGCAGCCGCTTCCGCCCTACGGCGCCTGCCTGCTCGGCTCCATCAATCTGGCGGAGATGGTCGCCCACCCCTTCACGCGCAGCGCCGCCATCGATCCGGCGAAGCTCGCGGAGCGCACGGCGATCGCCGTGCGCTTCCTCGACAACGTCATCGACATCTCGGGATACCCGCTTCCCGCCCAGCGGGCGGAGGCGATGGCCAAGCGCCGCATCGGGCTCGGCGTCACGGGCCTGGCCGACGCCTTGATGGCCATGGGCGTGCGCTACGGTTCGCCCGAGGCCGAGCGCCTCGCCGAAAGCTGGATGGCGACCATCGCCCGCGCGGCCTACCTCGCGAGCGCCGGGCTCGCCGCCGAGAAAGGCCCGTTCCCGCTCTATGACGCCGCGCCCTTCCTGGCCGCCCCCAACGTTGCGCGCCTGCCCGAGGACGTGCGCGAGGCCATTCGCCGCCACGGCATCCGCAACGGCTGTCTCACCTCGATCGCCCCCACCGGCACCATCTCGCTCTTTGCCGGCAATGTCTCGTCGGGCATCGAGCCGGTGTTCGATTTCCGCTACACGCGCCGCGTGCTCGGCCGTGACGGCACGACGCACACCGAGGAGGTCGAGGATCTGGCGCATGCGCGCTTCCGCCGCCTCGCGGGACGGGACGCTCCCCTGCCCGCCGCCTTCGTCACGGCATCCGATCTTTCGCCCCGCGAGCACCTGGTGATGCAGGCGGCCCTGCAGCGCCACGTCGATAGCTCGATCTCGAAGACCATCAACTGTCCCGAGGACGTCCCCTTCGAGGTCTTCCAGAAGATCTACCTCGACGCCTTCGACCTCGGGCTCAAGGGCTGCACCGTCTATCGGCCCAACGCCGTGACGGGTGCGATCCTCGCCTCGCCCGCGGCTCGCCCGGCGGCCCTATCATCGAGCGCCGCCACCGGGCCAAGGCCCACCGAGCTCGTCGCCACAGACCCCGCGCCGGCACGGCAGAGCGATATCGTCTACCTGTCGAAGCCGCTCGACCGCGAGCCCGCGCTCGCCGGCTACACCTACAAGATCAAATGGCCCGAGAGCGACCATGCGATCTACGTCACCATCAACGACATCGAGCGGGACGGGCGGAGAAGGCCGTTCGAGATCTTCATCAACACGCGCAACCTCGAGCACTACGCCTGGACGGTGGCGCTGACACGCATGATCAGCGCCGTGTTCCGCCGCGGCGGCGATGTCGCCTTCGTGGCCGAGGAGCTGAAGGCGGTCTTCGATCCCCAGGGTGGACGCTGGCTCGGCGGCCGCTACGTGCCAAGCGTGATCGCCGCCATCGGCGAGGTGATCGAGACCCACATGCGGCGCATCGGGTTCCTCGCCGACCCGGATGGGATCGCCGAGCTGCCGCTGGCGACGCCCATCGCGGTGACGCACGGCGAGCCGCACCCGGCACCCGGCATCGAGAGCCGCGCGCACGGCGCGGCGGACCCCGATTTCGAAACCCACCGCCCGTTCGGGCGCAGCTGCCCGCGCTGCGCGGCGCAAGCGTTCGTAAAAGAGGAAGGGTGCTGGACCTGCCGCGCCTGCGGCTTCTCCCGCTGCGACTAGAGCCTCGCCTCTGATAAAATCAGAGACGAGGCTCTGTGGTTTTGGTTTGACGCGTTTTCTTAACGCGAAGTGGTGTCCACTTCGCTTGAAAACGCTTTAGCCGCCGGAGCCGGACGGGGGAGAGCCCGGACCGGCGCAGAGCGGAGAAGATGACGGATCGGTGGCAAGGCCGTCTCTTCGCCACGCCGGATACACATCGGAAGGTTTGCGGAGCAGGGATAAGTCCATGACCTGCAAGGGCCGGTTCCCGCGGCCACCACGGCCCGCCTCGCGTTGGGGCCGAGCGGCGATTGCCCCAAAATCACTGAGATTGGGTCTTAATTACGCTGAAAACGCTCAGCATTCTGGGGACAGTTCCGTAGCGTCGAGAGCCGCGTAAACGGCAAAGGATTTCGGTCATGGGAGCCCGTGTCATTCAACTCGCAGAGGCAAGAGCCCGCCGCTCGGCACCTGAAACCCAGCTCGCCCCCCTGGACGACGCGTCCGAATACCAGGAGCGGTTCCATTTCTGGTGCGGCGCCTCGGGCCAGCGTTACGTGCACACCGTCTACGACCTTCTCGATTGCCCCGAGGTTCCGGCCGCGAACTTCCTGCTCGTGCATCGCGACGCCGCCGGCCACCGCTCGGTTCTGGCCATCGGCCACCTCAAGCATCAGGCCGCGACCCTCAATCTCGCCGAGATCCGCCACCGCGGTGCACGCCTGGGCGCCAACGAGGTCCACGTGCATCTGCTCGCGCCGTCGGTCGAGGAGCGGCGCATCGTCGAGCTCGACCTGCGCGCCGGCCGCGTCGATTGCGACGCCAGCGAGCGGATCAGCGCAACCCGTCATTGACCCGCGGCCACCTCGCCTGACGCGGGATCGCGACCCTGCCGGCACTGGATTTGTCCATAAGAGTTCCGGACGAGCCCCCTCTCCAACGCACCTCGTCCGTCGTATCGCACCGGCTTCCCCAAGGTCGGTGCGATTTTTTTTTGACCGGGATCCGAGCTTCCGATCGGCAGGACGCCGCAACTCGGAAGGCACCTAACCGAACATCGCGCGCATCGCCCAGAGCCCGAGAAAGAGCCCGAGCACCGAGAGGGCGACGCTGCCCGCGACATAGGCCGCAGCGGCGAGCGTCTCGCCGCGCTCCATCAGCAGCGCCGTATCGAGCGAGAAGGCCGAGAACGTCGTGAACCCGCCGAGGATCCCCGTGGCGAGAAACAGCCTCACGTCGGGCAGCACCTCCCCGCGCAGCGAAAGCCATCCGGCAACGAGCCCCATGGCCGTCGAGCCGGTGACGTTGATGGTGAGAATGCCGTAAGGAAATCCGCTGCTCGCCAGCGCCGTGATCCAGAGGTTGAGAAAGTGGCGCATCACGCCGCCGATGCCGGCGCCGATGAAAACAAGGAGGGATGCTTTCATTAGGGGATCTCCGCTGAAGCCTCGTCGCGGCACCTCACGCGGGAAGCTCGAGGCATGCCCCTACCCGCGCTCAAAGCGCCTGGTAGGAGCCATCAGCCTTGCGGCGGTTGTCGGGAGACTCCATTCCCATCCCACG
>NZ_DAITQL010000150.1:0-3706 GCF_036833075.1 Hyphomicrobium sp. | reverse complement strand
TGTCGGACGATCGGGATTCTTGAGACTCAATGACTTGGGCGGCGGCTTCGCGCATGATTTTGAGATTCCCTGCGCACAATTTTGAGACTGGGTGAATCAGGATTTTGAGATTTGTGCTCTTTCCAAGCTGCCCATGAACTTACTTCCCTTTCTGCCGCGTTCCTTCGAGCTGCACGAAGGCGATAGAGCCGGGCATAGATGCGGTTTAGCAATTCCAGCGGCCATGTCTGCAATGTTTGGTGCAACCACTCCTCACCATCATAATCAGACGCCAACAGCACTGAAGCAACATGGCCCACGGGGTCAGTCGCAATCCGGCCCAAGGCAACCGTCAGTGCATACTTTTGCAGCAGTGAACCACGCGTCAGCGAAGACACGCCGGCACGCACCGGTCTGTCGAAGGCCGGTGCAACGCGATCATATTCCGGCACGACAAGCAGGAAAGCGTACCGAGGCCAGGGTGGCGTTGACTGCGGTCGAGGCGATTCGAATGAAGGCGACCGGGGTCTGCGATAACGCGTCGTCAGGAAATCCAAGTGCTGAGGTACAGACGGCGCGGCCGTGTCCTTTCCTTGGGCCCAGGCCGCCAGCCGCATTGCGCCTTGGTGCGCATTGACATCGAGGCTGGTGAGGGTCGTTTCCGGCAACTTCATCACCAGATTTTCGCCGTCGCGAGCAATCAGACGAACGTTATGTTCAACACACCAGAAGTTCCATGGAAATGCTGCCGTCTTTCGACGCAAATCAGGCGGGCAAACCGGACAAGAATTTCCGCCGCCGCGATAGATCATTGGCCGGGCATGTCGTGCGATCTCCTGGAACGTCATCATCCGCAGTTCATCGACCGTCATGCCGATGCGGGTCGCCAGCGCGATTGCTTCGTCATCCCCAAGGCGCCATTCGAGCGCGGCTATGTCGGCTCCATTCAAGCTGCAGTATTCCAGAAACGAAGCGACCGGCATGGCATAGAACAAGGCGAGGCGATTGAGCCATGAGGACAGCCGTTCCTCGCGCCCCGGCCTCGGCACGACAGGCAGTACCGCCGATGATGGCACAGACCTCAAACCGTCTCTCCGAGGAGAGCCAGCATGTTGCGCTTATCACCTCCGGCGCCCAGCGTTATGCGCTCCTCGCCGCTTTCGATTGCTGCGATAGCCAACATACCCATCAATGAGAACAAAGAAGCGGTGATCCCTCCTGTCACCTCGATAAGACGTTTCAGCGTCGTATCCGTAATCTCACTGGGCTGCCTTAAAGGCAAAGTGCGCAGCAAACTTCCGACCAGACCGGCGAAGTCCTGATCGTTCTGCCAAGGCGGTAGTGCAAAAGCCTCGAAGCGGCGAACAAGTTGGTCGTCGGTTCGAAGGGCATTTCGCGCCTGCTGCGTACCGACGCAGACGAGCGGAATTCTGAGTTCGTTGCCGAGGAAGCGCAGCATGTTCAGAAAGCGGGCCTGCTCTCGTACCGTGCCTGCCTGGAGACTGTGCACTTCATCAATGATCAGCATCCCCGGTCGTATCTCCGAAAGCAGGCGCAATGTCAGGCTTTCCACCACCGACAATGTCGCCCGCGGCGGTTCAGGCGCTCCGATTGTCGCCAAAAGCCGCTTGTAGAAGCGCTTCTCGTCCGGCCCCGGCACCATCTGAACAACGACCACCGGCATGTGCATCCGCCCGGATATTTTGTCGAAATGCGAAGCATGATCGCGAGCGAATTTTTCGACAATCATGGTCTTGCCCATACCGCTGGCACCGACGATGAGCAGGTTCGGCATGCGAGCACGTTGCGGGAAGCTCAGCAAAACCTCCAGCTTTGCAAGGGCTTGTTCGGCGCGAGGATAATTGATCCAGCGATCGGCGCGAATTCTGTGGATGCGTTCCTCGGCGCTGAGCGCGGCGACTGCCCGGCTCGACGGGAAGAGATGAGAGAATTCATCATTCATCCCATTCCTCCACCTCGAAAAACGGCAATTGCAAGGGTTCGCCATCTCCGGCTGGTTCCGATGCTGCGGTCACTTCGATGATCTTCGTCGATGCCAGGTGCGAGCGTCGCGCGGCGTCTCTTCGCAACGCCTTGGTAGTCCGTGTCGCTTCGTCAACCAGTACCCGTTGTGCAAGAATCGTCGAGAAAATGAGCTCCTCATCTACGGCCCGGCGACCTTGTTCGCGCAACGCCTTGACGGCGGCGCGTTGCTCCCAAAGCGCGATAGCCGGCCGGGTTCGATCCGCTGGCCGTGCCTCCAGATACCCCTCCGCTGTTGCCACAAACACGCAGGACAGATCGCGAGGATCATATTTGATGGTCAAACGGGGCCGATCACGTTCCATCAGCCAGCGCAGTTCGTCCGACCAGTAGCGGATGTGAAACAGATGCACACCGTCACGCTGCAGCGTGCGCTCCTCGGACGGTAGAAAATCAATGAGGAACCGCCTTGGATCTGTGGGCATCCGCACCATGACGTTGCCGATCCGCGCATTCCACGCCGCCACCGGTGGTAGATCAAGAGCTTTGTGAATGCGGGCATGGTAGGCTCCGACGATCTCGAGAGCGAGGTAGATTTCCAGTTCCCGCAACGTCATCACCGCCTCGGCCTCCGGGTCGAGGTCGCCGCGCTCGCGAACGTTCGAAAAATGCGAGCCGGGAATAAGATGGACGGCGCCCATCATCGTTCCGATCAGCCTTTCAATATGACCACCGAAACGCGGTGTACCAGGCGGGCGGTAGGTAAGATCGATGCGGTGCTCATCACACGCGCGTTTGAAGGCGCGGGCATGGAATTCAGCGCCGTTATCGACATGAATCGTCTTGGGTATTCCGTAGGCTGGCCACTCTGCCGCGATTCCGCGCGAGGCGAGCCATGCGGTCTTGTCCATCACCGCATGGGTCAGACACAGCGCTACCGCCACCAAGGACGGTGGCTCCAGCGACAGACAAAAGCCCATCGCAACGCGGCTATTAACGTCGATAGCCAATGTTAATGTCGGACGCCCGATTGGCAGCCGGGTCACCGGATCAACCACAGTGACATCCACTTTCGTATGATCGATCTGGACGACATCAAGCGGAGCTGCCACCTCAAGCCCACCGGGCGTAGGGAGGAAAAGCGGCTCCGATTTATCGGCGCCTTCCCGCCGGCGCATCAAGGCAGCTTGATCCTTGGTCTCCAGCCAGCGAGTGAGGCGGCGTATTGATGGTGGCTGCAGGCCCGCCTTCCGGCAATCTGCAGCTATTTCGTGCTGGAATCGTGTCACAGTCGGCTTACGCCGCGTCGCGTAGATTTTCTGGAAATGCTGTTCGACGATCGCAAGCACCGCCGGATCCAGCGGCTGCATCCCGGCATTCGGGCCGCGCCGTTTCGGCAGCAACGCACTGGTACGGCCCTCCTGCCGAAACCGCTTCAGCCAGCGAAATAGGGTGGACCGACTGATTGCAAGTGCCGCCATGGCGGCACGCACCTCCGCGTCACCCGGTCGATCCGACAGTTTCGAAAGTACAGCAGCTCGCCGCCGCGCTTCCTGCCATTGCAGCTCATTCGTCATCGGATTCGACATGGACAGCCCTGCTGTTTGGCCGCAAACTGGTCTCATAAATTCCGACTCAGCTTGGCGTACAGTCTCATATACTCTGAATCAGTTTCATTTTTACGACATGGCCAAGTCATTGAAATTAAATGAACCACAATCTCAAAAACCCCGGCATTCCGACA
>NZ_DAITQL010000149.1:0-3736 GCF_036833075.1 Hyphomicrobium sp. | reverse complement strand
TGACGTGACCCCCTGATTTTCCTCCACGTTTGATTAGAGTCCGGCCCTGATGGAAGGACGGACAAGATGAAGCGTATGAGGTTTTCAGAAGAGCAGATCATCGGCGTGCTGAAGGAAGCGGAGGCGGGAGCGAAGCCCGCCGACCTGGCGCGGCGGCACGGGGTGTCCGAAGCGACGATCTACAACTGGAAGTCGAAGTACGGCGGGCTCGAGGTGTCCGAGGCTCGGCGTCTGAAGGCGCTGGAGGACGAGAACGCGAAGCTCAAGCGCCTGCTGGCGGATGCGATGCTGGACCAGGCTGCGCTGAAGGATCTTCTGTCAAAAAAGTGGTGACGCCCGCCGCCAAGCGGGAAGCTGTGGCTCATCTCCAGGCCTGCCACGGGATGAGCGAGCGGCGGGCGTGCCGTGTCGTTGGTGCCGATCGCAAGAGCGTGCGCTACCGCTCGACGAGGGCCGACGATGCCGAGCTGAGAAAGAAGCTGCGCGAGCTGGCGAACCAACGTCGGCGGTTCGGCTATCGCCGCCTGCATATCCTGCTGCGCCGGGAGGGCGTGATGATCAACCGGAAGAAGACCCAGCGGATCTATCGGGAGGAAGGTCTTGCCGTCAGGCGGCGTCGCAACCGCAGGCGTGCGATCGGCGCGAGAGCGCCGGCACCGGTTCTGGCCCTGCCGAACCAGCGCTGGAGCTTGGACTTCGTGCACGACCAGATGGCGTCAGGCCGGCGGTTCCGGGTGCTCAACGTCGTCGATGACGTGACCAGGGAGTGCCTGGCAGCGGTGCCGGACACGTCGATCTCCGGGCGCCGGGTTGTGCGGGAGCTGACCGAGCTGATCGCGAAGCGTGGCAAGCCGGGGATGATCGTCAGCGACAACGTCCTATGTTGGGAAGGCGTAGCGTGAAAAGGCCAGCAGGTCTCGTTACGCCGAGGGTGATCGGCGCTGATGACTTTGTGATCCAGATGGCTTCCATCGTCAAGGAAAGCACTCTCGGCCATAGCAAACACAGGATCCATCGGTCGTCGAGATCGTGGTCCTCACCGTCCTTAAGATGAGATGCGCATGCCAGATGGAAGGCCCGAACATTATCTACAGGGTCGCTCTCGCGCCCTCATGGCTCCACAGAGAGGGGTCCTTCCATCTGGTGTCCGCCCGTTCGACGAACGGACGGTACTCGGTTCCCGTCTTGATGACGGCGTGTGCGACGCGCGCCATCTTGGCGGTAAGCGCAGTCATCGCCTTGCGGCGGCGATCGGGATCGTCGGCATGGCCAGCGACATAGCGAGAGAGCTTGTCACGGAAGCTGTTGTTGGGTTGCCGGATCGCGACCTGAGTTGCCATCCAGAAGGTACGCCGCAGCCGGGCGTTGCCGTACTTCGACAGCTTCGTCCGCCCGCGGAACATCCCGGACTGACAGGTCGCGAGGTCGAGGCCGCAGAACTTGAGGAACTGGCGATGGTGGCTGAAGCGGCGTAGATCGCCGGCCTCGGCCAGAATCGTCAAGGCATTGATCGGACCGATGCCGGGGATCATGCGCAGGAGCTGATAATCGCGGTTCGTGGCCAGCGCGTCATGGGCGATCCGTTCGATCTCGTTGCGCTGCCGGATAAGGGTGCGCGCCTGGGCGATGACCATGCGAAACATGGTGACCGCGGCGGAATGTTCATCGATCGGGAGCGCGATCGATGAACAGGCGGTCTCGTAGATATCGTTGACTACCCGTGCCTTGGAAACCTTGCGTCCGATGAGCGGCCATGCCTGTTCGGTGAACGCTTCTCGCCCGATTGAAGTTATGCTGCCCGGCGTCGGGAAGCGTTCGATCAGCGCCAGAAACCAGTCGGACCGGCTATTGCCGGCGAAGCGCTCGATCTCCGGGAAATACAGCGGCAGATAATGCGTGAGAATCCGATGCCAGGTCTGGGTCTTGGCCTTGGAAATGGCTTCGTGCGTCTTCGACATCTCCTGCAGATCGTTGATGCCGGCGGCCAGCGGATCGACATAGCGCTGGGTCGCACCGATCCGGAGCATGTGCAGGATCACCTGGGCATCCTTGGAATCATTCTTGTCCCAGCCATTGTGCAGGGCTTCGCGTGTCCGGGCCAACGCGACCGACGAAATCAGGCGCAGCTCGAAACCGGCGGACAGCAATCGATGTGCCAGCGTGCGGTGATAGTTGCCCGTCGCTTCGAATCCGACCATCACGGGCCTGCCGATGGCCGCCAGATCATCCGCCAAGCGATCATAATCCGCCTTCGTCGCCATCACCGTCATGCGGCGCCGGCGGCCGCCCTCCGGTCGTTCAAGGAGAACCTCCTGGCGGTGCTTGGACATATCGATGGCTACCAGCACGGCATCGCGTGACGTAGAATGAAGCTTGGTCATGATCGGTCAGCCTCCAAAGGGTTGTGTCGACAACTTCACTTTAGAGACCTGCTGGCCGGTCATGACTGCCTTGATGAAGCCGGCGGGCGCTACGCGCCCTTGTTTCCATCAAGGCAATGTGGCCCTTCAATAGGCCGCTTCCCAATGTGCTACGGCACTGAGCTTACCAGCAGTGCCGTGCTGTCATGGTGCGGGGAGATCGGCGTGGAGTGGCACTACATCGCGCCGGGCAAGCCGATGCAGAACGGCTATGTCGAGAGCTTCAACGGCCGCATGCGCGACGAGCTGCTCAATGAGACGCTGTTCCTCAGCCTGGATCACGCCCGCGCCGAGATCGCCGCGTGGGTGGAAGACTACAACGGCGAGCGACCGCACTCGGCCCTTGGATACGAGACCCCGGCGGCGTTCGCCGCCGAACTGCAAAAGCAATGGCCTGCTCCGCTACGCCCTACGGGCTCCGCTGCGCAGCCCATTGCTTCAACCGCGCTCATGCGCAAAACAACCGCCCGGCTCTAATCCCAGCTGGAGGAAAGCTGGGGCTCACGTCAAATGTCCCCAAAATGTCCATATCGCCCAGCAATCATCGTTAGTTCAGCTTCAAAGTACACGGTGACAGCCACACATGATGTATGGCCATCAAGCACGCATCTGAACAACGACCCTGCACTCTCATAGACTCGGAGCGCGTTGGCTGAATTTGTCGCTGACGAACCATTGTCGTCAAGTGTACTTCGGGATTTTCCTGAAATTTTTAGTTTTTTCATCTGACTGGACACTGACTGCTTCGCGCCTCAATTTTATCACGAAGCTCCTTCTCGATGTATTTGCCACGTGAGAGCGGTCTCTCATATATCTTCAACCGACGAAGAAACTGGGCAGGACCCAATGGCGCGTACTTTCACCCGACAGGAATTTTACGACCTCGTCTGGTCGAAACCGATGACACACCTCGCAAAAGAATTCGTGCTGTCCGATGTCGCACTCCACAAAATCTGCAAGAAACACGGCATTCCCAATCCGCCGCTGGGCTGGTGGGCCAAGAAGGCAGCGGGAAAACCGGTCAAGCAGGCGCCGCTACCGAAGATGAAGCATGGCGATGCCGACCGGATCACTATCGTGAGCGGGGAACTCAGGGCCGAGCCCGCGCTGATTGCCGAGGCTCGGGAAAATGCCCGTGTGCTGGCCTCGACGATCGAGACCGGCGGCGAACTCCCTTCGCACCCGATCGTCGAGCGAACGATCGGTAAGCTTCGGAAAGCCAGGCCCGCACCCGCGACCGGCCTGGCTTCGGTGGAGGAGCCGGGCCTGATCAAACTAGAGGTTGCGCCTGCTTCGGCCGATCGTCTCCAGCTGGT
>NZ_DAITQL010000148.1:0-3980 GCF_036833075.1 Hyphomicrobium sp. | reverse complement strand
TGGAGCACCCGTTCTACTCGCTGTCGAAGAAGCCGGAGACGAGCATCCGCCGCTATGAGCACAACGGTCAGTGGCTACAGGTGACGCCAAGCGTCAAAGGGCTCGCGACGATCTATGACAAGGATATCTTGATCTACTGCATCTCGCAGATCATGGCGAAGCTGAAGAACGGCGAACCGGTCTCGAAGCGGGTCCGGATCAACACGCGCGATTTGCTGATCTTTGCCAATCGGGGGACGGCAGGGAAGGACTACACCGCGCTTCAGGAAGCCTTGGAGCGCATACGTGGCACGACGATTTCGACGAATATCCGCACAGGCGACGAAGAGCAGACCGATACCTTCGGCTTGATCGATTCATCCTCGATCCGCCGGAAGCACGGTCTCGACGGCCGCTTGCTGTCCTGCGAGATCACGCTGTCGGATTGGGTGTTCAACGCGATCCGGCACAACGAGGTGCTGACCCTGCACCGGGACTACTTTCGGCTCCGCAAGCCCATCGAGCGACGTATCTACGAGCTGGCGCGCAAGCATTGCGGTCAGCAAGCCTCCTGGAAGGTCTCGCTAGAAGTCCTGCTGAAGAAGTCCGGCTCGAAGTCGTCTGACAAGGAGTTCCGGCGTGCGGTGCGCTCCCTGGCGCACAGCGATCACCTGCCGGACTATCACGTCACCTTCGATGGCCAGAACGACATGGTGCTCTTCCAGAACCGGGGGACGATGAAGGCGGCGCTGCCTGAGGCGGAAGCCTGGGCGGGGCACCTCGATGCGGACATTTACGGCGATGCGCGCAATGTCGCGCCGGGTTGGGATGTGCACTACCTCGAACAGGAATGGCGGAGCTGGCTCGGCGACAACGAGATCGTGCCGAAAAACCCTGAGCGGCACTTCGTGAAGTTCTGCCAGAGTTGGTTTGAAAAACGCGGCCGCCCCTGACTGTGCAGACGTGCACTTGTGCACAATCCCGCTACGCCTGAAGTGCGTTCACAATCCGCAACGTCCTCCGCGTGAAGCCAGTTAGTTCCGTAGGGTCAACCTGGTCTGGCGTGGCGTCGGTCAGGTTTTCTCCGTGATGATACTGGCTCGTATAGCCGTTTATCTGGTCCAGCTCGTCATAGAGAGCCTGCGCGGGGTGGGTATCACCGCCCTCGCGTATCTTCCGCACCATGTCGCCCAACCAGTCATCGGCAAGGAAGCTGCCGGGATAGGTCGTGCGGCAATGCGTTTCCAGGACGACACGCATCTTGCGGATGATGTCGAGCAAGCCGCCCGCACCGGTCGTCAAATAGGTTTGCAGGTCGTCAATGTCAGTGGCTGTCCGGCCGCGACAGGCTTGGTCCAAGTCCACCGGCATGATCTTGGAGCCTTGGGCACGGTGATCGGCAATAGTTAGCGCGACACGCTCGGCCGCAGGCGATTTATCCCAAACTTGCTTGAGAAAAGTGGCATCGTGCGACAGCACGATGACCTGGGCGCACTTACCGGCAACCTTCATAATTTCATGGACGGTTTGCCGACGGCGGAAAGCGTCCTGACTATTAAAGGGATCGTCGAACACGACCAACTTTCCGGCCGCCGCCGGATCACGCTCCAAGTGCGCGAGGAAGAACGCAAGGGCGAGGGTGGTGCGGTCGCCGGCGCTAAGGGTGTTTTTGAAGCTCGGCCGATCTCCAGGCGTCTTGCTGTCGCCAAGGTCAACGGCCGTGTCGTTGATAACGAGCTGGTAGCTCGATGTGGCAACACCCCCAGGATAGGCGTGTTTGGTCTCGGTGATAGTAAAGCCGGCGTTGAAAGCAACCAGATAGTCATTGATGCGGCGCTCGTAGGGCTTCACCACAGTCTTTGTGTGCGCGTCGAGCTGCTTCCGGACCGCCTCCTTTCGCGCCTCGATGGCGTCCTTTTCGCCGGAGAGCTTCGTATAGGTGGCGCAAAGGTCGGACACGTCTGCGCGGTGACGAGTCTGGATCGCCGTTAGGCGGGCCAGCTCGGCCTCGGCTACCTTAAGGTCACCAGCATCGGCGGCCGCCTTCTTTTCGGCTATGCCTACATTCGCTGCGCGGATCGCGGTATTCGCCCCCGCGACGGCAGTGACTGCGCTGTCATAGACGGCGCGCACGACCTTGAAACCTTCATCCGGCATGATCGGTTCAAGCGGCGCGGCCGCCTTGCGGTCAAGAAGTCCGATCGCTGCGACGGCCAGCGCGCGGATCGCCTCAACGACCTCGGCCGGCAATGTGAGGGCAGGGGCCTCAATCGCGCAGTATTTCTGCCAAAACTCGACGCCGCCCTTGTTCTGCTCCGCGACGGTGCCAAGCCGGGCCAAGGCGGCATCGCCCATGTCCCGCATGACAACCGCTTTCATGGCGGCGATCTCTCCGGCCAGCGCCTTGTAGCGCTCGCTAAACACAGCCCGGAACGCAGCGATCAGCGGAAGCTCCCGAATGTCTTGCCCGCAAAAAGGACATGTATCGTCAGCATGGCCAAGGCCATCCGCGATCCAGTTGCCGCCGCTGGCCGTCATGCCATGCGCGGCCAGGTGCTCCGACAATTTTTGCTCCGCGTCCTGTGCAACGTCGTCGATGGTGCGGGCCAACAGGTCGGCGAAATCCTCTGGAAGCGCCGGAATGGCAAACTCCGACAGGGCAGGGCGGGCGCGCAGCGCCCCGGCCTGCCGCAGCGCGTCCACGTTGCGCGCCTGCGCCTCGATTTGCGCGGCAATGTCGGCTGTCTCCGGGAGAGCAATGAAGGCGTCCAGCTTCATGCCAACCGGTACATGCGGCTGAACCGCCTTGCTGGCCGTGCTGATCTCGCCAGTCTTGGCGCGGCTTTCAGCGGCCAAATCTGCATCCTGCGCTGCGAGCTTTACGCCGGCATCGCCCACAATGACACGATAAAGGTTGCGCTTGTGCTCGATGTCCACGACTTCGCCGGAATGCACGTTCTCCGCGACGAACACGCCGTCGAAGATGGCGATTTCCGGCTTGGTCGCACTCCATGCCGTGCCGTCGAAGCGGGCTTGCCCGCCGTCCAGCAGCACCTCGATCGCCGGCGCGTCGGTCGCGCCAAGGGTCTTGCGCCCGAGAACATGGGCCGGATCGCCAGTTTGCAGGGAGCGCAGGACGGCGCAGAGCGTCGTTTTGCCGTAGCCGTTCGCGCCGGCAATGAAGGTGTGCTTGGCGAGCTGCGGATTGCCAGGCGCGGCTGAATTTCGGAACCGACCAACGTTCTTAATCGCAATGATCTTCTTGAGCATTACTCTCCCCCTGCTCCTCGATACCGCCCCGCCCGCCCGGCAAATGCCGGTAAAGCGTCGCCGGCGAAACCTTCAACCTGCTGGCAACCTCGTCCACGGTGATTGCCGGATCGCGCAACATGGCCTTCGCCGCCGCCAAGTCTGAAGGCGAGAGGGCAGGGGGCCTGCCCCCCTTGCGGCCGCGTTCACGCGCCGCTTTCAGCCCGGCGCGGGTACGTTCACGGATTACCGATCGTTCAAATTCTGCCAGTGCGCCGAAAATGTGGAAGATCAGCTTACCGCCGGCCGTTGTCGTGTCGATTGCCTCGGTCAGCGATCGGAATCCGATCCCGTGGGATTCCAGGTGCGCCACGGTCTCGATCAGTTGCGGCAGAGAACGTGCCAGACGGTCAAGCTTCCAAACCACGAGGCTATCGCCCTGACGCATGAAGGAGAGCGCGGCTGCCAGCTCTGGCCGGTCTCGCTGCGCTCCGGATGCCTTCTCTGTGAATACACGCTCGCATCCCGCTGCATTCAGCGCATCCAGCTGAAAAGTGGGGTTCTGGTCCTGCGTGGAGACGCGAGCATAGCCGACGAGCATAAAATCCTCTTGAAACTCATCTCACTATGACGGATTTGAGAGTTTGGTTTCAAGAGATAGTTTTGAGGGGCTTCGCAGTTCTCGGGCGGTATTCATTGTGTCGTTTTCAGAAGACGGCTGCACTGAACGTCAGAAGCCGACTGCACTATAG
>NZ_DAITQL010000147.1:0-4104 GCF_036833075.1 Hyphomicrobium sp. | reverse complement strand
GCAGGATCTTGCGCGCCAGGCCCTCGGCGATGGCGGTCTTGCCGACGCCGGGATCACCGACGAACAGCGGGTTGTTCTTCTGGCGGCGGCAGAGCACCTGGATGGTGCGCATCACCTCAGCCTCGCGGCCGATCAGCGGATCGATGCGGCCCTCGCGCGCCTTCTTGTTGAGGTTCACGCAGTAGGTGTTGAGCGCGTCCTGGCCGGGTTTCTTCTCCTCGCCGGTCTCGCTCGCCTGCTCGTCGTCCACGCCGCGCACTCCCCTGGGCTCCGACATGCCCGCCCGCTTGGCAATGCCGTGGCTGATGTACTGAACCGCGTCGAAGCGCGTCATCTCCTGCTCCTGCAGGAAGAACGCCGCATGGCTCTCGCGCTCGGCGAAGATGGCGACGAGCACGTTGGCGCCCGTCACCTCCTCGCGGCCCGAGGACTGGACGTGCACCACGGCGCGGTGGATGACGCGCTGGAAGCCGGTCGTGGGCTGGGCTTCGGCGGTGCCCTTGTGCACGAGGTTGCCGAGCTCGGTATCGAGGTACTCGCCGACGCGCACCCGGAGCTGGTCGAGATCCACGTTGCAGGCGCGCATGACGGCGGCCGCGTCGCGGTCGTCTATCAGGGCGGCGAGCAGATGCTCGAGGGTCGCAAATTCATGATTACGCTCGTTGGCGAACTCGAGCGCGCGATGCAGCGAGGATTCCAGGCTTTTCGAGAAGGATGGCACGTTCGACCTACTCTTTCTCCATGGTGCATTGTAAAGGATGGCCATGCTGACGCGAAAAATCCATCACCTGCGTCACCTTCGTCTCGGCGACCTCGTAGGTGAAGACTCCGCACACGCCCACGCCCTTGTGGTGCACGTGCAGCATGATCCGCGTCGCTTCCTCGCGGCCCTTGCTGAAATACTTCTCCAGCACCAGGACCACGAACTCCATCGGCGTGTAGTCGTCATTCAGAAGCAGCACTTTGTAGAGCGATGGCTTCTTGGTCTTCGGACGCGTCTTGGTGACGAGGCCGGTCTTGCCCTCTTCACCGCCGCCCCGGTCGTTTCCGGCTCCGTTCTTGCCGGCCATTCTCAGTCCCAGACTCATCTTGCCCGTCGTCACTTACCCGCGCCGCCCCCGGGAGGGCGCCCGCTCTGTTCCAGTATGTTCGCGCAGCTGGCTTGCGCCAGCAATGCCCTTAAACGCACTCCTCCCCTCTTTGGCTCAGGCCACCAGACCAATCGGGCCAAATGAAAGTGGTGTTGCTCCGGAGATAAAAAAGGCCCGGGCGCCGTGCCCGAGCCTCATTTCGTCGTTCCTGCGGAGCCGGGGCTCGACGCGTTGCGGCGGCTACCGGCCCTGGAAGGCCTTTTCCACGGGCTTGTAGGCGTCCTTGGCCAGGCTCGAGTACATGCCGCCGATCTTGGTCAGCTGCTGCATGTAATCCTCGTAGGCCCGCTTGGCGAAGCTCGACTGGATCTCAAACGCCTGCTCGAGCGACTTGGCCGAGGCGAGCTTCTCGAAGGTCGCGGTGCCGTCCTCGAAGGCGCGCTTCGAGTAGTCGGTCATCTCGGCGGCGATAGCCTGCCAGCCCTTGTTCCAGTCGCCGAAGAACTTCAGCGCGTTGTCGACGTTGGATTGACCGAGCTTCTGAAAATCCTGAAAATTGTTCATCATTTGAATGTCTGCCTGCTGCTGTCGGGTGGGAGGATCGTGGTCGGCGTCGGGGCCTTGGCCCCGTATTTAGCCGCACTGCACCATTTCTTCAAGGGTGATATTGCGTCGCAGCATTATTCCGGGACGCGAGCAAACCGTGACCGAGGCGTTAACAAAATCGCAGCATCGGACCGCTAGCGTTGCCTTCCGACCGCGTCGCCCCGGGTTTTGCTGCCACGGGCAAGGTTCTACGGCCGCAAAGTGGCCGCGAAGCATAGGCACTCAAACCCGGCTCGGATATGTTGACGACCGGGCGGGATGGGCGGCGCGGACACACGCGACACGCACCAGCGAAAGAGGGGGCTTTGCCGATTTTCGCCACGCGATGGATGGTCCTGCTGCTTCTGCTCGGCGCGGTCGTGCTCGCGCCCGGCCAGCCCGCGCGCGCCGAGACCGCGAAGCAGGCTTCGATCGTCGTCGATGCCAATACCGGCAAGGTGTTGCACGCGCAATCGGCCGACGAGCCACGTTTCCCCGCCTCGCTCACCAAAATGATGACGCTCTACATCCTGTTCGGCGAGATCGAGCAGGGCCGGCTCACCTACGACAGCCGGATCACGTTTACCGAAAAGGCGACCAAGGTCGCTCCCTCGAAGCTCGGCCTCAAGGCCGGCGACACCCTCACCGTGCTCGATGCCATCAAGGCGCTGGTGGTCAAGTCCGCCAACGACGTGGCCGTCGCCGTGGCCGAGGCGATCGGCGGCAGCGAATACCGTTTCGCGCGCCTCATGACGGAGCGTGCACGCCAGATCGGAATGGCGTCGACGACGTTCCGCAATGCGTCCGGGCTGCCGAACCCCGAGCAAAAGACGACGGCAAGGGACATGGTGACCCTCGGCCTGCGGCTGCAGGACGACTTTCCGCAGCACTACCGCCTGTTCTCGCTCGCCTCTTTCACGCTCGGCGGCAAAACGTACAAGACGCACAACACGCTGATGCTGGGCTTTCCGGGCATGGACGGCATCAAGACCGGCTACACGCGCGTCTCGGGCTTCAACCTGGTGTCGTCGGTCCACGCCGACGGCAAGCACATCATCGGCGCGGTGTTCGGCGGCAAGACGGCGGCCACGCGCAACGCGCTGATGCGCTCCCTGCTCTACACGTCGCTGGCCAAGGCTTCGACCGAGAAAACGCGCTCAAGCACGCCACAGTTGGTCGCCGAGCGGCGACCTGCAAAGCCGCCGGCGACCCAAGCCGGCGACGACGCACGGGCCAGCGACGACGCATGGGCCGCAAAAACGCTGAAGGCTCCGCCGCCCCAGAAGGCAACCAAGGCGGCCAAGGCGGCACCGGTCAAGGTCGCGGCCAACGCACCCTCTCCGGCGCCGGCCGTGCGGCCCCCCCGGCACGATCCGATCGGCGCCATGCTTGCGGCCGGCGAAGGCGACACGGCCGCAGAGCCGCCCCAGGCGGTGGCCGGTTCCGCCCTGCCGCCGCCCCGTCTCGACCTGCAAGCCCTGCGCGCGGCGATGGCCGAGCCCGAAGCCGCTCCGCCGCCCGGCCCCACCGAGGCGCCTTCCACCGGCTCCACCGGCGCGTCGTCCAGCATCGCCGGGCTGATCCGTCACTCTATCGTCGAGGACGCTGCTCCCGCGCCTGTCGCCACCCTGTCCAAACGGCAGACAGCGCCCTCCGCGCGGCCGCCGTCGACGCTCGATTCGCAAGCGCACGCGCTTACCGCCTTCGTCACGCCCGCCGAGGCGGCCACGGCGTCGCCCTCGCACCTCAACGGGCCGTCGCAGTTCCAAGCGGCGCCGGTCGGCGCCGGCTATGCGATCCAGATTGGCGCTTACAACTCCGCCCGCGAGGCCCAGTCCAAGCTCGACCTGGTTCGCAGCCGCGCCGCGGGCCTCCTCGACGGACACGGCGGGGTGACGCTCCCCGTGCAGCGCGACAACCGCCAGTTCTTCCGGGCGCGGTTCGTCCAGTTCGACGAGCATGCGGCTTCGAACACGTGCCTCGAGCTGCGCCGCCTCGCCATCGACTGCTTCGTGATGAAGGCCGACTGAGGCGGCCACAGCCGCACGGGCGGCGATGGCCGGCGGGTCGCGGCCCGCCGTCACCGGCTCTGGTTGAGCAGCACGTCCTTGGCTTCGTTGACCTGAGCCGCAAGATAGGTCGATCCGCCCCGGTCGGGGTGCAGCTTCAGCATGAGATCGCGGTGGGCGCGGCGGATCTCCTCGTCGGTCGCGCCCGGGGCGAGGCCGAGAATGTCGTAGGCCTCGTCCGGCGTCATGCGTCCGTCGCCGTCGCGCATGGCCCGCTCGCCGCGCGAGACGTCATCCCGCCAGGTCGGATGGATCCGATCGAGATAGGCTTCGAGAAGCTGGGCGGACTGCGGATCGACGAACCGGCAGTCGTGCCAGAGCAGCGCCAGCTCGGCGGGCTTCAGCGTGTCGAGGTCGCG
>NZ_DAITQL010000146.1:0-4303 GCF_036833075.1 Hyphomicrobium sp. | reverse complement strand
GGCTCGACCGCTTCTTGTTGCGCCAGAGACCGAGCAGCAGATCGATCTGCTTGATTGGAAAGCCGAGGGTGCGGGCGCGCTTGATGAACCGCAACTCGTGCAGGTTCCGCTCGTCGAAGATCCGGTAACCATTCCCCTGCCTTCGAGAGGGGCTTAGCAACCCCGCACTCTCATAGTACCGGATGAGCTTGGCCGGGACGCCAGTGAGCCTCGCGGCATCGCCAATTTGAACCATAATATAAATCTCCGTTCAGCGCTTGACCTTCCAGCAGCTGGAACCTTTAGCGTTTCACAAGCTAATGCGTAGTGAGGGCCAAGGTGGGCAATTCGCTTATGATCCTACCCATTGTCATGGTGACGAGATTGCGAGTTCCCTCAACGTTGAGCCAGATCAACCGGAAAAGCCAAGCTCTAGTGCAGATTTTACTCAAGCACGCCCCCGCGCGATCGTCTGTCATCTGATAGATCTGCTGAACGGGTTTTCCTAAGGCTCGATTGGACGGAGAGTTTCATGACCGCAGCAATGCAATCGCCTTTGATCGACCCACCGGTCACCGCCCATGCGGGCGGCGCGTCGGCGAAGGCATCTTCGCCGCGTTCAACGACACCGTTGCGTCAGAGCGAACCAACGCGGAGCCAGAAGGAAGCCCACAACAACGTGCCTTCTGCTGCAACAACAGCACTGGAGATGGGGACCATTCCCTCTCCATTCGAGGTGCTTGATTACCAGCGCGACATCCTGGAGCGAACGATCCTTTTCTTCGACGTGCTGCGCCGACGCGCCAATAACATGCTTGAGCACGAGACAGCGGGGCTGCCGCCGCTGATCAACTTCAAGTACGAGATGCTGCGTGATGCACGCACGTTCGAGCGCCCGGCAAACTATGCCCTCTTGCGTATTACGGAAGTAGGTGACGATTGCTGGGACGATTGCGTCGATCCGGAAAAGCCTCCGGTCATTGTCCTCGATCCAAGGGCGGGGCATGGTCCTGGCATTGGTGGCTTCAAGCGCGACTCCGAGGTTGGCGTGGCCCTTCATACCGGCCACCCGGTTTATTTCGTCGTCTTTTTCCCCGAGCCTTCTCCGCACCAGACGCTTGCCGACGTGCTCGCCGCGCTGCGCCAATTTGTCGAGGCCGTGTCGGGTCGCCATGACGGCAAAGCGCCGGTGCTCTATGGCAATTGCCAGGCCGGTTGGGCAGCGACGCTTCTTTCAGCGCATTGCGAAGGTTTGACCGGGCCCGTGGTGCTCAATGGCTCGCCACTCTCTTATTGGGGGGGCGAGGCCCGCGCAAACCCAATGCGACTGGCAGGGGGCCTCGTCGGCGGCGCTTGGCTGACGCACTTCCTGGCCGATCTCAACCAAGACCGGTTTGATGGCGCCTGGCTTGTTCAGAATTTCGAGGCGCTCAAACCCGGCAACGCAGCTTGGGACAAGTACGCCAACCTCTTCACCAAGATTGACAGTGAAAGCGACCGCTTCCTTGACTTCGAGCGCTGGTGGAACGGCTTCTATCGCCTGAGCGGCGAGGAGATGGTCTCGATCGTCGAAGACTTGTTCGTCGGCAACAAGCTGGAGCAGGGCCAAGTCCGGGTCGACGACCATTGCACGATCGATCTTACGAGCATCAAGAACCCGCTCGTGATCTTTGCCTCATACGGCGACAACATCACGCCGCCGCATCAGGCGCTCGGATGGGTGCCCTCAGTCTACAAGACGACCGATGCCCTCAAGGCGGCGGGACAGCGCATCGTCTATCTGACCAATCCGCACGTTGGACATCTCGGCATCTTTGTCTCCGCCAGCGTGGCCCGTTTCGAGCATCGAGCGATCCTCGAGAGTCTCGGCGATATTGAGGCGCTCGAGCCTGGCCTCTATGAGATGAAGATCGAGAATCCCACCGGAGATCCAGATTGTGAGCGGGATCAGTACGCCGTGCGATTCGAGGCGCGCAATGTCGAGGACCTTCACTTCGACTATCCGCGCCGGGCGTTCGAGCGTGTGCGCGAGGTCTCCGAGTTCAACGAGACTCTCTATCGCACCTTCGTAAGCCCATGGGTGAAGGCCATCGCCAATCCCTGGCTCGCGCAGTCGACGCAGTGGCTCCATCCCATGCGTATGAGAACCTATCTCTGGTCGGAGCGTTTCACGCCCTGGATGGGAGCCTTCGCCGTGCTCGCAGACGCGGTGGCCAAGGATCGTCACGCCGTCCGGGACGATCATCCGCTGATGGCGCAGGAGCGAAAGCTGATCGCCGAGATTTCTGCCTTTTGGGAAACCGCACGCCGGCTTCGCGACGCAGCCCAAGAGCGAATGTTCACGAACATCTACGGTGAGTGACATGGCCTCTGTGTTGCGCGCGTTTCTAAAGCGGATCATCCAAAAGGGTACACTTGAAGTCGAGGCGGCTGACGGTGAGCGTTTCAGAATTGGCGATGGAACTGGTTCCCTCGTCGCGATCCGCTTTTCTGATCGAGCAGCGGAGCGCCAGCTCCTCCTCAATCCGGCCCTTGCTTTCGGCGAGCTCTTCACCGACAGCCGTATCGTCGTCACGCGAGGCTCAATCTACGACGTGCTCGAACTGGCGTCGTCGAATCTGACCGTGCACGAGCCGCCCGGGCTTGCAAAAGCGCTCACCACGTTCCGCACCGCGCTGAGGCGGATCGAGCAACGCAATGGCAGGCAGCGCGCAAAGCGCAACGTTGCGCATCACTATGATTTTGACGACCGGCTCTACGATCTCTTCCTTGACGCTGATCGGCAGTATTCTTGCGCGTATTTCGAGCAAACCGGTCAGAGCCTCGAAGACGCACAGCTCGCCAAGAAACGCCATATCGCCGCCAAGCTTCTCACGGAGCCGGGTCAGAGTGTTCTCGACATCGGTTGCGGCTGGGGCGGGCTCGCCCTCTACCTCGCCGAATTCTGCGATGCGGAGGTCATTGGAATCACGCTCTCTGAAGAGCAACTGAAGATCGCAAGACTGCGCGCGAAGCAGCGCAACCTAGCGACACGAGCGAAGTTCCGCCTGCAGGACTACCGGACCGTGCCGGAGCGGTTCGACCGAATCGTCTCCGTCGGCATGTTCGAGCATGTCGGTGTCGGTTACTACAATGCCTTTTTCGACAACGCGGCACGGCGTCTCGCCAACGATGGCGTTATGCTGCTGCATTCGATCGGACGGATGGACGGGCCTAGTTCCACCAATCCCTGGATTGCCAAGCACGTTTTTCCTGGGGGCTATATCCCCGCGCTCTCCGAGGTGCTTCCCGCAATAGAGCGCGCTGGTCTGGTTGTCACCGATATCGAAATTCTCCGCCTTCACTACGCAGAGACGTTGAGGGCGTGGCGGGGGCGCTTTCTCGCGCGGCGCGAGGACGCGAAGGCGCTCTATGGCGAACGCTTTTGCCGACTATGGGAATTCTATCTAGCGGCATCGGAGTGCAGTTTCCGGCACAGCGGTCTCATGGTCTTTCAGATTCAACTCGCGAGGCGTCAGGACGCCGTTCCTCTAACACGCAACTACGTCACCCAACGGGAGGCGGCGCTCAGGGCCAAGGATTGTAGTCAGGTCGCCGCAGAGTGAATGCTGGTCTCGGGGGAAACAACGCGGGATATGCACGGATCGATCGCAACCAATGACGAAGCTACCGACAATAGGAGACTGGATATGTCGAAGATCACGGTCGCAAACCAACAGGCGTCCCATGACAGCAAGGCCCACGGGTCTTGTTGTGGTGACGAACACGCCAAGGATCTCGGAACCGACCCGGCAGCGAGAACGCAATCCACTTTAGCGGGTGATCGCAGGCAGGAACACACACCTCAGTCGGGCCGCGGGTCGGGCTGCTGCGGTGGCAGTAGAAGGCATGGAGCTGCTGCAGCGCATCGGGCGCCGGAAGATGAGGCAGGCCATTGAGCCGGCTCCATCAAAAGCTATGAGGAATCGTCAATGACGGGGATTGAAGCTGGAGCCAGCAGTGCGCCCTTGCGGCGAGCCCTGCACGCCACAAATGGATTTCTCCTCAATCACGGTGCGCCTATCGTTTTTGCCGGACTGCTCTGGTACACGCTCTGGTGGGGGCATTCGCCGCAGCTCGAAACGGTGGATGCCGCGATGTGGCACGTCTCGTGGGTGGGCGTCATTGCACTGATTTACGTCGCGCTGCAGGCGCGCGCTGTGCTGGCCCAGCCGCGCGGTGGCGTTACGCACTCGATGATCGAAATCCTGGTCTCGCTCTTGCCTCTCTTTGTCGTGATCTATGCCTTTGTCGATTGGATGCGGGGACAGAGCGCTCTGTCGGT
>NZ_DAITQL010000145.1:0-5012 GCF_036833075.1 Hyphomicrobium sp. | reverse complement strand
CGATCCTGACCATCGTGATCCAGACCCCGCGCGACGCCGAGCGCCTGCGCGCCAACCCGCTCGGCATCTACGTCAACGCCATCTCGTGGTCGCGGGAGATGAGCCAATGAGCACGTTGACCCGCAAACCCGCAGTTCCGGCTTTCCGTAAACACGGCCTTCCGGCTTTGCTGCTGTCCGCCACCATGCTGGCCGGTTGCGCTACCAACAAACCCCCGCAGTTCAGCTACGACCCCGACGTGCCATCGCTGCCCGTTGTGCCGGCCGCCGTCACCGATGACCTCCCCCGGCGATTGCACACGCCGCCGGCCTGGACCGTGGCGCGCGGCGGGACCGCCGCCGGGACACCGGCCGGCCGTGTCGAGAACGCCAATGCCGCCGCGCGCGTCGAGCCGCGCCGCGAGGGCTACTATAACGCCATCCAGATTTATCCCTGGTCGGAAGGTGCGCTCTATCAAGTATATGCCGCGCCGGGGCAGATCACCAATATTGCGCTGGAACCGGGCGAGAGCCTGACCGGCGCGGGACCGATTGCAGCAGGAGACACCGCCCGCTGGATCATCGGCGACACCGAAAGCGGCTCGGGCACAACGCGCCGCGTCCATATCCTCGTCAAACCGAGTCGGCCGGACATCGCCACGAACCTCGTCGTGACCACCGACCGGCGTACCTACATGATCGAGCTGCGCGCCCGCGAAGCCCTCTATATGCCGTCCGTCGCCTGGGCCTATCCGGCACAACCGGCAGGCCAGCGTCAGACCGTTCCGGCCGCACCGATCATCCCGGTCGAGGCGGCGCGCAACTATCGCTACGGCCTGACCGGCGATAACCCACCCTGGAAGCCTATCTCCGTCTTCGACGATGGCCGCCGCATCTATGTCATCTTCCCGCGCGGCATCGTGCAGGGCGAGATGCCGCCGATCTTCGTCATCGGCTCGGATGGCGAAACCCAGATCGTCAACAGCCGCATCCAGCAGAACATCCTCATCGTGGACCGCCTGTTCGGCGCGGCCGAATTGCGCCTTGGCAGCGGTGATCGCCAGCAGACGGTCAGGATCGTCCGCATCGAGCAACGGCAGGCTGCACAGCCGGCAAAAGCGACCGGAGAATCCCCGTCATGACCGAAGACACGATCCCTGTAGAAGCCGCAGCGGACACCACCGCACCCATGCGCCTGCGTGCCGAACCGCCCCGCGTCACCCGTCTGTCCCGCAAGATGCTGGCCGGCGTCGGAGCCGTCGCGCTGTTCGGGATCGGCGGGGCGCTGATCTATGCGCTCCAGACCCGTGACATGAGTGGCAGCGGTGACGAACTCTACTCGACCGAGAACCGCCCCACGGCGGACGGACTGTCCGGCCTGCCGCGCGACTATACCGGCCCGGTCCTGGGACCGGCATTGCCGGGCGATCTGGGCGGCCCGATCCTCGACGCGCAGAACCGGGGTCAACCCGTTGCCGCCCCCGTCATGGCGACGCCCGCCGTCGATCCTGCGGAACAGCGTCGTCTCGCCGAGGAAGAGGCCGCGCGCGTCAGCCGCGTCTTTTTCCAGACAACGCCCGGCACAGGGACCGCCAACCCGAGCCTTGCCGGCCTTGGCCTTGCCGCGCAGCCCGGCGCGACCGGCACGCAGGACCGGCATACGGCTTTCCTCAACGGCCCGGTGGATCGGCAGACGGTCGCCCTTGACCGCATCGCGGCGCCAGCCTCGCCCTACATCCTTCAGGCCGGGGCCGTGATCCCGGCGGCGATGATTACCGGCATCCGTTCGGACCTTCCCGGCCAGATCACCGCGCAGGTCACGGAGAACGTCTATGACAGCCCGACCGGCTCGCTTCTCCTGATCCCGCAGGGGACGCGCATCATCGGCCAGTACGATGCCGGCGTGACCTTCGGCCAGCGCCGCGTCCTGCTCGTCTGGAACCGCCTGATCCTGCCGAACGGCCGCTCCATCGTGCTGGAGCGTCAGCCCGGCGCGGACGCTTCCGGCTATGCCGGCCTTGAGGATGGCGTCGATTATCACTGGTGGGATCTGATGAAGGCCGCCGGCCTCTCGACGCTGCTCGGTATCGGCACGGAACTGGCGACAGACGACGAGGACCGGCTGATCCGCGCTATTCGCGACGGGGCGCAGGACACCATCAATCAGGCTGGGCAGCAGATCGTCCAGCGCCAGTTGCAGGTCGCACCGACGCTGACCATCCGGCCGGGCTTCCCGGTCAGGGTCATTGTGACGCGAGATTTAGTCCTCGAACCCTACAGGAATTGATTATGGCGAAGCTGAAACTCGGTCCTCTGGCCGACGACAGGCCGGTGAAGGTCACGCTGGAACTGCCGGCACCACTCCACCGTGACCTGATCGACTATGGCGCTCTGTTGGCCGATGGCGGTGCGCCGATCGAGCCTGCCAGACTTATCGTGCCGATGCTGGAGCGGTTCATCGCCACAGATCGCGGTTTCGCCAAGGCGCGGCGGCGACCCTCCTGATCCATCACGGCGGGGGTGCCGCCAGCGTACAGGCGCGAATGCGGCACGCTACACACCGCCGATCCCCCTCCATGCTTCGCTTAGTTCCGGGGCTTTAGCGCTCCTGACTCCACCAGCGAGACACGGAGGATACCATGTGCGCAGAGCGCCGCCACGCCCAACGAGGCCGCCCAAAGCAGCCAGCTCCTGGAACGCTACCCGACGATCTTTTCGACTATGACGACGATCCCGCGCCGCGCATCAGCCCGCCGCGCGGCAGTCCGCCTCATGTCTTCGACGTGGAGAAGCTGCCCGTCATCGACGACTGGCCCGAAGACGTGCCGATCACCGAGGCCGAGATTCACGTATTCGAGCGCTGGTTCGCCGATGTTTTTGACGAGATGTTCGGCTCAGTCGATCTGCCGGAAGACTTGAGAAAGTTATCTCTGTATGATAATGAAAAGCCGTAATGGATGATCGAGATGCGCCATGACGACACTCAAGGTCGGGATCGCCGAACCCGATGAAATGAAGGCCCGGACCATGCGAATCGCCAAGGGCGAGGAGAAGCCCGCGCCCGGCGATCCGACCGTTTGGTTCGCGTCCACCATGTCCTTTGCCAAGTTCCTGTCGCCCAGCAATTGCGAACTGCTCCGCATCATCCATGAGCGTGAGCCGGACTCGCTGGAGGAACTGGCCCAAATCACCGGCCGCGCGAAATCCAACCTGTCCCGGACCCTCAAGGCCATGGCTGGCTACGGCCTCGTCCGCATGGAGAAGGGCAAAGGCCTCAAGCTGGTGCCGAAGGTCATTCATGACCGCGTGGAGCTGGTCCTGCCCCTGATCGAACGGCGCAAGTCGAAAGGAACCCGCAAATGAACGCACAATCTCCCAACGTCGCCTTACGGGCGGCCCTCTACCTGCGCGTCTCGACCGCCCGGCAGGCCGAGCATGACGTGTCGATCCCCGACCAGCGCAAGCAGGGCGAGGCTTATTGCGCCGCGCGAGGCTATCAGCTTGTCGAAATCTTCGTGGAACCGGGTAACACGGCCACCAACGACCGCCGCCCGGAATTCCAGCGGATGATCGAGGCGGGCACGTCGAAACCTGCGCCCTTCGACGTGGTGCTGGTTCACAGCTTCTCGCGCTTCTTCCGCGACGCTTTCGACATGGAATATTACTATCGCAAGCTCGCCAAGAACGACGTGCGCCTGATTTCCATCACGCAAGAGTTGGGGGACGACCCGATCCACGACATGATGCGTCGGATCATGTCCCTGTTCGACGAATACCAGTCGAAGGAAAACGGCAAGCACGTCACGCGCGCCCTGAAGGAGAATGCCCGGCAAGGCTTCTGGAACGGAGCGTTGCCGCCGATCGGCTACCGGATCGCCGCCGCCGAACAACGTGGTGCCAAGACCAAGAAAAAGTTGGAAATCGACCCGCTGCACGCCGACACGATCCGCCTGATCTATCGGCTCGCGTTGGAAGGGCAAGGCGACAGCGGCCAGATGGGCGTCAAGGCGATCGTCAAGCATCTGAACGCCAAGGGCATCTTCACCCGCGACGGCGGTCGCTGGGGCATCGGCCAAGTCCATCGTGTCCTGACCCGCCGCACCTATATCGGCGAACATGAATGGGGAAAGCGCAGCAAGCACAACGACCCACGCGCTCCAGGCGAGATCGTCATCGTCCCGGTGCCCGCCATCATCGAGCGGGAGACTTTCGACGCCGTTCAGTCGCTTCTGCAGGCTCGCAACCCCAAGACCGAACTGCCCGCCCGTGTGGTGATCGGGCCGACCCTACTGACTGGTATCTGCTATTGCGGCGATTGCGGTGGTGCCATGACCATCCGCACCGGCAAGAGCGGCCGCTACCGTTACTATGCCTGCTCGATCAAGGCACGGCAGGGCGAGACCGGCTGCAAGGGCCGAGCGATCCCCATGGACAAGCTCGACGGCATGGTGGTCAGCCATATCGAAGACCGCTTGCTCGATCCCGCCCGTCTGGAGAAGCTACTCGGCAGCATCCTCGGCCGCCGCGAGGATCAGGCCGCGCGCCGCAGGGAGCACATCGCCTCTTTGCAGCGGCAGGCAACCGAATCGGAATCGCGCCTCAAGCGCCTCTATGATGCCATCGAGGTCGGCGTCGCTGATCTGGACGACCCGGCGCTCAAGGAGCGTATCGCCGGTCTCAAGGTCATCCGCGATCAGGCGCGGGCTGACGCCGACCGGGCGCAGGCGCTGCTCGAAAGCCCCGGCCACGGCGCCCTTAGCCCCGAAATGATCGAAGGGTTTGCACGCCGCGCGCGGGAGCGCATTCGCGGCCATGAGGGCGGCTATCGGCGGGATCACCTGCGCGCGCTGGCGCAGCGCGTCGAGGTCGCGGACGACGCAATTCGCATCATGGGATCGAAAACGGAGCTGCTGAAGACGCTTATTGCCGGTCAAGGGCGGCAATCGGCGGCAATTGGCGTGCCCAAAGGCGGTCTGAAATGGCGGAGAGAGTGGGATTCGAACCCACGGTGAGCTTGCGCCCACGCCGGTTTTC
>NZ_DAITQL010000144.1:0-5279 GCF_036833075.1 Hyphomicrobium sp. | reverse complement strand
AAATCGTTATACCCCCAAAGGGTATCAGGGGTTCGAATCCCCTCGTCTCCGCCAACCACCCAGTTTCAGGCTGTTACGAGCTGTCTCTTCCTGTAAGCTAAGCTCCTAGATTCATTGACATTATCTGTCTCATCCGCACAAGCTTGGTGACAGCCAAGCTTGCGATTTTCCGGGTAAAAACCGGGTAACGCCCGGTCAAAAACCGGGTAACGGCTGAGGTGCAGAGATGTTGACGGATACAGCAGTCAAGAAGGCGGTTCGCCAGGCCAAGGCCTACAAGCTGACCGACAGCGGTGGCCTCTACGTTCATGTCATGCCGACGGGAAGGAAGTTCTGGCGATGCCGCTACGAGTGGCAAGGTAGGGAGCGGGTCCTAACGTTCGGCGAGTACCCGGCCATGTCGCTGGTGACGGCGAGAGGAAAGCGGGATGAGGCGCGGCTGCTTCTGCGGGAGAAAAAGGATCCAGCAGTCGTCAAGAAGCTGCAGCAGATGGAAGACCTCAAAGAAGCCAACGAAACCTTCGAGGTTCTCGCGCGCGAATGGCACCAATCCCAGAAATCAGGCTGGGTGCCGCATCACGCCTCTGACGTTATCGAGAGCTTGGAGTTCCACGTCTTCCCCTACATCGGGAACATGCCGATTCGGTTGTTGGAGCCCTCGGCAATCTGGGAGGTCTTGCAGAGGATCCAGAAACGACCCGCCGTGGAGACTGCCCATCGTGTGAGACAGCGCATCTCGGCTGTGTATTGCTACGCGATGGCGACCGGGCGGGTAGATCGCGACCCGGCTGCCGCAATGGGAAAGGTACTGTCGCCGGCGAAGAGGCGGCGCTTCCCAGCGATGCGCAAGCTCGAGGACGCGAGGGAGGTGCTGCGAGCTGCCGAGGCCATTGCGGGAAGTGCGACCACGAAGCTGGCGCATCGCTTTCTGGCTCTGACAGTCGTGCGGCCGGGCGTCGTGGCGACCTGTCCTTGGGATGAACTAAAGGATCTCAACGCCGACCATTGGCTCTGGACGGTACCGGCGCAACGCATGAAGCTGCGTTTGCACTACAAGGAAGATGAGGCGCGCGATCATCCGGTGCCCATGTCGCGCCAAGCCCTGGAGGTCATTGAGGCGCTGAAAAAGCTTTCCTCAATGAGCCCCTATGTGTTTCCGAACGATCGGTGGTTCCATCGGCCGATGAGCGAAAACGCGCTCGGGTACCTGCTGAAACGCGCCGGCTTCCAGGGCCGTCACGTCCCGCACGGGTGGCGAGCCACGTTCTCGACGATCATGAACGAGAGGCGTCCTGCGGATACCAAAGCCATCGACATGATGTTGGCGCACGTACCGAAGGACAATGTAGAGGCGGCGTACAACCGCGCTGAGCACTTGGAGCTCCGTAAAGAGATCGCGCAAGAATGGGCCGATTTGCTTCTGGAGGGCCTGCCGCCTGCAGCGGCACTACTGTCGAGCCGGCGATTCCGAAACGCGGCGTGACGCGATCCAGTGCTCGACCTCGCTCTTCCACCAGCGGCGAACCTGGGGACCCAAAGCTACGGATTGAGGGAAGCCCTCGGTGGCGATCCAGCGGTAGATGGTTGGTCTGCTCACATTCATGAGCTTCTGCAATTCGCCGATGGAGAGGAGACGGTCCTCACGCGATTTGTCCGGAAGCTGCATGCGAATATCCAGGTCAATTCAACATCTTCACTGCGCTTCCTCCCTTCGATCACGTCGCCAAAGCAGGCGCGCGACACCTTCGTCTCCACCTTCGATCAGCGCGCCCCAGATCGGATGGGGCAGTGTCGGGTCATCGATCTTGATGCGCAAGTAGGTCTCTTCAGTTCCGTTGCGCTTGCGCCGCCAGGCGACGCCGATCTCGTTGGTACCGGTCGTGATGCGGAAATCAGGACCGCTGTCTCCTTCCTTGCGGTCGTTGGCCATGATCAGCACTTTGGCGTTGATCATGAGCGTGCGGATCGTGCCTGCGTATCCGTCCTTGACGGCTGAGAAGGTTCCTATGACTGGCATGGTGCCTGAGCTCCTTTGCGATATGCGTCCAACTCGATGGCCTATGGCTCTGATCAGTTGGCAGAGCCGGCGCGGTAGGGTCTGAGAACAATGTCCTTGTGGACGATGACACGGAGCGGCCAGCCAGGACGCACGGTGATGGTCGGCGGGACGTTGAGATTGCGCTCGATGAGCCGCTGGCCGGCGCGATTCGTGGTCGTCTGCGTCGAGAGCTGCAGGGCGCGGATGAGATCGCTGTCGGATGAGCCGAAGGCGAGCTCGCTGCCGACGCCGAGCACGGTGGCCAGCGCCACGCCTTTGAGGAGCTTCCAGGTGTGCAGATCCACTTCGTCGGCTAGGCCCGCATAACCGCCGGTATCGGTCGCGGGGAGATTGTCGATGACCACTGAGCTGCCATCGGGGAGGATGATGCGCTGCCAGACGACGAGCGCGCGTTCCTGGCCGAAGGCGACGACGTTGTCGTACTTGCCGATCAGTCTCGCCCCTTGGGGGATCAGGAGAAATCGGCCGGAGACAGTGTCGTAGGTGTTCTCTGTCACCTGGGCGGTGACGAAGCCGGGCAGATCGGAGTTAAGCCCGGTGACGAGGCTCGCGGCAATCACGGTTCCGGCCATCAACTGAAAGGGCGAGGCCGGCGTCTGCAAACCGTGCGGATTGTAGATGTCTTTTTCCGCTCCCGACTTGAGGAACGCGAGCTTACGCGTGGCATCGGTTGCATCGGTGCCTGCGTACTCGAGGTCGCCGGTTGCGAGAGCTTGCGCCCGCTCCGTGGCGCGCGGCAGGGCGTGCGTGGCGAGGCCCCCATCGGCTGTGGTCGCGCTCGAGCGTGGCGTCGGTTCGGATTGCTCATCGCTCAACGTCGAGTTCTGGGGCAGCTGTTTGAGCTGCAAGCGGAAGAACACCTGCGATTCCCGGGCCTGCCCGGCCATGCGAACAAGGCGTGCTTTCTCCGCGCTCTCAGCATCGTCGAGCGGCAGGCCGGTGTCGGGCAGGATAAGCTTGGGCGCAGCCGGCGGCGTGCTCTGGGGCGCGGTGCTGGCCGGCTGCAGGCCTTCGTAGGTGGCCGGTAGTTTGCTAAGCCCGTCGGTGATCGGCTTGTTCTCGACGTTGATCAGCTCCTGCCGCTCTGCGATCTTGAGGCTTGGTGGCTTCAAGGCAACGAGCACGATGCCGGAGAGCAGCATCAGGAACACGGCTGCGCCGCCGATCAGCACCTTGCGGTTGATGCGCGTCACCGGCTGCGGGCGTGCGCGCAATTCCAGCGTCTCCGGCGCAGCCTTCTTCTCTTTCGGCTCTTGACTCTGCTCGGTCTCGCTCATGAGCGCGTCTCCCGCCAGATCGCGTCCGTGCGGACAATGCGAACCACCCGTTGCGGCTCCGTGCCAAGCCTCAGCTCTGCAGCGGCGAACAGCCTGTCGACGATGTAGGTGGTGCCGCGGACGCGGTAGTTGACGAGTGCCGACTTGCCGTCGGGGCCGATGATGAACAGCGGCGGGGCTTCGCTCTTGGATATGCCGGATGGGAACTGGATATAGACCTTGTTGCCGTCGTCGAATACCTGTCGCGGTTTCCACGGCGCATCGCCTTCGATGCGATAGCGGAAGCGCAACTCGTCGATGTTGATGCCGCCGTCGGCGATTGCGGCCACGGCGAAGGCGGCTTCCTCGCTCTGCTTGCGCAGGGAGACGAGTTCGGCGGCGGGATAAGTCCACGACACCGAGGCCATGTACGTTGCCTCGGAGGAACGCATCTCGAGATGATAGGTGCGTCGATCCGTGGTGATGACGAGGTTGGTCTCGAGGTCGGCGCCAACCGGCTTCACCAGGATATGGACCTGAGCGTCCTTGCCGTCGCCGCTGCTCGTGTCGCCGACGACCCACCGCACAGTGTCTCCGGCCGAGACCGAGACCAGCTTCTCGCCGGCCTCGAGCGCGATGTCCGTTACCTGGTTGACGGCGGCGTAGAGCTGATAGAGCGCGCCTTTGGTATAGGGATAGACCTGGATGGCATTGATGTAGCCGTCCTTGACTGGCTCGAGGCGCGCGGCCTCGTTGGCTCCGGTGACACGGTCCGCCGGCGACCGCGCATCTTTCTTCTTACCGGAGTCCTTGCCGATAGGCTTGAGCTGGCCGGGAAGAGGAAGCGGCGTCGGGACCTCGACGTAGCGGACCGGCAGCTTTGGATCCGGCTCGCGGGCGGCCGCCATCGCGGGAGCGTCGAAGATCGGGATCTCGGGCACCTTGATGTTGGTGGCGCAGGCGCCGAGCCCGCTCGATGTCATGATGAGGGCGACGAGGGTGCGGTGGGTACTCATTTGGACTCTCCGGTGGTGACGTCCTGCGACCAGTTGAAGGCGTGCACGTAGATGCCGAGCGGGTTCTTCCGCACGGCATCGACTGTCCTTGGTGGGGTGAGCGCGATGGAGAAGAGGCCGGTCAGGCGCTTGGTGTCCTTGAGGGCGCCGCCCTCGAAGGTGCGCTCGGTCCACCGCACCTGGAACGAGGTGTCGGAGGCCCGCACGACGCTCATCACCTCGACGGCTACGGTCTGGCGGCCGATGCGAGCGAAGGGATCGTTGTCGCGGGCATATTCGTTGAGCGTGACCGCCGCCCTATCGGTGACGAAGTCGTAGGCCTTGAGCCAGTTCTGTCGCACGACCACGGGATCGATCGAGAGTGCGCGGACATTGTCGACGAAGCGCGCCAGGTGATAGGCGATCTGCGCGTCGCTGGGCTTGTAGCTCTCGTCGGCAGGGCCAACGGTGCGGGCGCCGCCACGGGAGTCGACCTCGACGACATAGGGGACGACGCCGCTCGTACGGCCCATCCAGAACAGGATGCCTGCCAACAGCAGCGACATGCCCAGATTGCCGAGCGCCATCAGGCGCCAGTTGTGGGCCTGGACGCGGGCGCTGCCGATCCGCTCGTCCCAGGCCTGGGCCGCCTTCTGATAGGGCGTGACCGGCTCCGGTGTCTCGCCGTAGCGCAAGGCCGATCGCTTGAACACCATGGTCGACGCCTCCTTCTAGCTCTTGTTCTTGAGATCGGGGCCGCCGCCGCTTGCCGGGCGGTCGCCATCGCGAAGGGCCTGTGCCGCCATGAGACCGGCTTGGGTCATGCGCTGCCGGCGGGCGAGGCTTTGTGCCCAGACGGGTGGGCCGGACGCAGCGGCGCTAGTTGCGGCCGCGTCTCCGCCATGACCAGAGCTGTCGGAGCCCGACCGGGGGGCGGCATCGCGGTATCCTTGCGCGGCGCCCTGCCGG
>NZ_DAITQL010000143.1:0-5422 GCF_036833075.1 Hyphomicrobium sp. | reverse complement strand
TGGCATCAGCGCGGGTGCTACTTCGCACGACCCGCTTGAGGTTGCGAACAATTTGCCGCGTCATGATGGAGCGAGGCTACGGCCTCAAATTCAGATTGAACATGTCTTCTTACGTCGATGGCTTGACCGGTACGGACAGTTCCCTCAGTTCTCTTCCTCGCGTCGGCGGCGACGGTACTCCCCTGGTTGAACCCCGTTCCACCGTTTGAACGCCCTGTGGAAGGCGCTTGCGTCCTGGAAGCCGATTCGAGCCCCGACTTCGTCTATGCTCAATTGGGTGTTGCACATTAAATCAATGGCCACGTCGCTGCGCAGCTGGTCTTTGATGGTCTGATAGGTCGTCCCTTCTCGCTCCAGGCGGCGGCGAAGCGTAGTCGGCGACATGCCGATTTCGCGCGCGAGTGTCTCGAAGACTGGCCAGCTTTCGGCGTCACCTACGCTGCCTCTCAACTTTCGCCGGACCTGTGCGGTCCAGCTCTCCTCGTTCCGGTATTTCAGGAACACGGACTGGGGCGCGGTGCGAAGAAACTGTTGGAGTGTCGACGCGTTCTGGACAACCGGCGCACAGAGCGCACGCGCCTCAAAACGCATCTCCGCATGCTCAACGGCGAAGGCCAAATTGTTCGAGTACATCAAGGGGTACTCGCGCGAGTAGGGCGGACGGGCGTGCGTGAAAGCGACCAGTTCCAAGGGGATACGCCGGCCGACCAACCAGCACATCAAGCCATGCAGAAGGATCATCATCGTTTCCTCTGCGAATCGCCTGTCAGGCTCCTCCCGGATGCTATTGAAGATCCGCACGATGGCCTCCTTCCCCTCCAGGTGCAGCTCGCCGCGAACATCCTCCAGAAACAGCGAAAATCCCCGCAGGATCCGCCTCAGGGCGCGATCCAGGTCAGGGGACGAAAGCGCCGCCTGGCAGACCAGCGCGAAGCTACCGACTTTCATCGGGCGGCGGTCCAGGCCAAAGAACTCGTCGTCCAATTCCCTCGCGACGGCCAGCCACAATGCGGAAAACGAGGTGGCCGGCACCCGAGCGCTGGGTCGCTCCAGAAGGGCCTGAGGAATGCCTGCGGCTGACAGAGCCCGTTCCTTCGCGTCACCCGACAGATGCGCCACTGCGGCCGTCACGAACTGCATAGCGACGGTGTGCTTCTCGGCAGGTTCGCTCATAGACGGTAGAGCAAGGCCGCAGGTGTCGATGCTTGAGCTGGGTACGCCTCCGGCTCTGGAAAGTAACGCTGCCCGAGGAACAGGTTCGAGTGCAACTTGCTACGTTGGCGTCACTATCGAGAACAGGCTCGGTCTGTCCAGTTTTCGGATGTGATGCTCGCCTGCTAGTACGTAGATCGGCCGCCCGACAGGTCGAACGTAAATGCGGTCGTGAAGGAGCAGTCCTCAGAAGCAATCCAAGCAATCATCGCGGCAGCCTCATCGACGTGGCCCATTCGCTGCATCGGGATCTTCGCGACGATGGGCTGGAGCGTTTCAGGATTGGCCTGAATGATCGCTCGCGCAAACGGTGTGTCGAAGACCGTCGGGGCCACTGCATTGACGGTGACGCCCGTTGTCGCAAGCTCCTTTCCGATCGTTTTAGTGAAGGCAATGACCCCGCCCTTGGCAGCGGAATAGGCGCACTGGAAAACATTGCCCTCCTTGCCTGCGACGGACGTGACATTGACGACGCGGCCCCAGCCGCGCTCAACCATGCCGCTGACAAATGCACGCGTGCAATAAAACACCGAGTCCAGGTTGACACTGATGTTCCTCCGCCAGACCTCTTCGGTCGTCTCGCTCAGCGGAGCGATGTCCGCGACTCCCGCGTTGTTGACGAGGATGTCCACGCGCCCCAGCGCTTCTATCGCCGCCTTGGCCGCAACCTGCACATCAGCGTTTTTGGAAACATCCACTGAGCGACCTGTACACGACCCTGCGGTCGAGAGCTGGGATACGGCGGCCTCTACCCTGTCCTGGTGCAGGTCCCAAATATCCACGTGCGCGCCGGACTTGAGCATGCGCTCCGCCGTCGCGTAGCCGATCCCGCTCGCCGCTCCAGTGATGACTGCGACGCGATTCTTCAGGTCAATTTCGTTCATGACTGGACGTCTTCATTGGTCAGAAGCTTTAAGCAGGGTTCCGAGCCCTGACATTTCCTTAAACCATCTCTAGACTCGCCCAGCCATCAAGCCAGATGGCGCTGCGCACATGCCCATCCGATATCAGCTAGCGGCTCGGCCCTCTTTGCCGTCTCATGGGCGTCGTGAGCGGAGGCCGTACCGATGGCCGCGCGCTGCCCGATGCCGTGCAGAATGGCCGCGATTCGAAACAGGCTGAAGGCAAGGTAGAAGTTCCAGTGTGGGAGAGGGTCACGGCCGGTTCGCGCTATATACATGCGGACATACTCGTCCTCACCAGGGATGCCGAGCGCACCAAGGTCAAGGCCCGCAATGCCACGCCAAAGATGCGCGGGGATGTGCCAACTCATGCAGTGATTGGCCAAGTCCGCCAAGGGATGACCCAGCGTGGAGAGCTCCCAATCAAGCACACCGATGATCCGAGGCTCTTTAGGATGGAACACAAGGTTGTCCAATCGAAAGTCCCCGTGCACCAGCGTCGTTTCCTCACCCGGCGGTATATGCTGCGGAAGCCACTCCGAGAGCAAACGCATCGATTCAGGTATAGGCAGCGCGGAGCCGGCAATCTGACTTGACCAGCGCTTTAACTGGCGCGCGAAGTAGTTTCCGCCCTTGCCAAAGTCAGCCAGCCCAAGTGCCTCATGGTCGACGGCATGCAGCTCAGAGAGAACGCGGTTCATCTCGGCATACATTCGGGTTCGCTCCCCTGCTTGCATGCCTGGCAGAGACTGATCGACGAATACGCGGCCCTGCAGGAACTCCATAATGTAAAACGGAGTACCCAGGATCTCAACCTCGTCGCAATAACCAAGCATCCGCGGAACCGGGACAGCACTGGACTCCAGTGCGCTCATGACCCTGTATTCACGATCGATCGCGTGGGCGGAAGCGAGAAGCGTCCCGGCCGGCTTTTTCCGAAGGACGAATTGCCGCTCGCCATCATCGATCAGATAGGTGGGATTCGACTGGCCACCGGTGAGCGGCTTGGCGCGCACATCCTCGCTGCGAGTGAGTGAGTGGGTCCGCAGCCAACCAGCGAGTGCACGCGAGTCCAACGCCGTCATCCTTGCTGCTCCTTCAACTCGGTGATCTTGCGAGCCATGCTCCAGCGATGCACTTCGTTCGGGCCGTCGTAAATTCGGAATCCCCGCATGTCAGTGAAGATGCGCATCGCCGCACAGTCCGCCGTTACGCCGCGACCGCCGAGGATCTGCACGCTGCGATCGACGACGCGCCACTCCGCCTCGGAGCACACCACTTTGGCCCGGCTCGATTCGAAGTTGCATTTCCGCCCCTGGTCGAGCAACCATGCGGTGTGCCAGATATGCAGCCGCGCCGTCGTGAGATCCATATCGTTGTCGGCCAGCATGAAGCCAACGCCCTCGTGCTCCGCTAATGGCTTGCCGAACGCGACCCGGGTCCGCGCATACGCCACCGCTTCATCGTGGGCGCGTCGGGCTTGGCCAAGCCAGCGCATGCAGTGCGTCAGGCGCGCCGGTGCCAGCCGAACCTGCGCGTAGCGAAAGCCCTTGCCGACTTCGCCGAGAACATCGCTGTGCGGCACGCGGAGGTTCTCGAACGTCACAACGCCGTGACCGCCGGCGAAGCAGCGGTCCATGGCGTCCACGTTGCGTTCTAATCGGATACCTTCACGTTCCATGTCGCTTAGGAACATGGTGGCCGAGCCGTCTTCCATGCGCGCCATAATGATCACGTAGTGCGCTCCGTCCGCGCCCGTGATCAGCCACTTCACCCCATTGATGACGTAGTGATCACCGTCGCGCACCGCCGTAGTCTTCAGCATGCCCGGATCGGAACCCGCGCCCGGATCGGGCTCCGTCATCGCGAAACAGGAGCGGGTGCGACCTTCCACCTGGGGCTTTAACCAGCGTTCCTTCTGATCCTGGGTCGCCACTTCATCCAGAAGATGCATATTGCCTTCGTCCGGAGCATGGATGTTCAGCGCGATGGGACCCAGGAATGAGTAGCCCGCTTCCTCGAACACCAGCGCCTTCGCGACGTGCGACAGTCCCATGCCACCCATGGCTTTCGAAACGTGCGGCGTCAGAAGACCTGCGGTCCGTGCCCGGTTCACTAACTCCGTGCGCAGCGCCTCGCTAGGGCCGTGATCATGATGCGACTGCTCGCCCTCGAGCGGCATCACCTGCGTTTGAATGAAGTCGCGGGTGCGATCCCGCAGGTCGCACAGTTCAGGCGTCAGTGTGAAATCCATCGCATGCCCCTAGAGTGTCTCGAACATTCCGGCACCGCATCGATGAGATGGTGCTTGAGAAATCCGCACCACAACTAGCGGTCCAAGACGGAGCGCCGCTGGATGGCCTCATGCTTCGACAGCAGCTGTCGGGCCATCTCCAAGTGCAGGAGTTCCACCATCCGCCCACCTATGTTGATCACGCCCTTGCCGGCATTCGCGGGGTCGGCGAACGCCGTGACGATTGCTCGAGCTTGTTCAACCGCCTCAGGCGCAGGCGCGAAGATGCGATTGGCAGGCTCCACCTGAGTTGGGTGTATGAGAGTCTTTCCGTCAAATCCCATCCGGAGACCTTGCATAGCTTCCCGCTCGAAGCCATGAACATCGCGGAAGTTGTTCCACACGCCGTCGAGGATGGCCAAGCCGTTGGCCTTCGCCGCGAGGACGGCGCTCATCAGCCAAGGCACCATGAATTGGCGGCCCTCCTCCATTGAGGCGCCGGTCTCTCGCGCAATGTCATTCGTGCCGATCACAAAGCACGACAACGGAAAAAGCTCGTGTTCAGAGACACCAGCGATCTCGGCCGCTCGTAGCAAACCCTGAGCCGTCTCCACCATGCACCACAAGGACATTGGGTGATTGCCTTCGAGGCTGCGTCGAATAGCGATGACGTCTTCCGGCCGCGAGACCTTGGGCAGCAACAAGGCTTGAGGAGAGCACTTGCGCACCATTTCGAGATCTGCCTCAAGTTCGTCCGAACCAAGCGCATTGACACGGATCACTGCCATGGAGGATGCGACACCGCCTTCGGCGAACGCCTGTTCCAAGTTACGTCGACCTTCGATCTTGGCGTCAGGAGCTACCGCGTCCTCTAAGTCAAAGATCACCGCATCGGCGGGTAGCGTCTTCACTTTGTCGATGGCGCGACGGTTGGAAGCAGGCAGGTAAAGCACGGAACGAAGCGGAAGCATAGGTGGCTCAGTAATAGATCAGCAATGGAACGGAAAATGAGGCTCGGTTGCTTGTATGTTCAGCCCAGACCATCGCGGTAGAGTCTGAATGCCGTTGAGGCGGC
>NZ_DAITQL010000142.1:0-5558 GCF_036833075.1 Hyphomicrobium sp. | reverse complement strand
CATAGATGGCGAGGCCGAACACGGCGATCGCAGCCAGGATGCAGGAGGCGGCCTGCGTCAGCGTCACTTCACCGGTGGGACGTATCACGGTGCCGAACAGCGAGGCGCCGATGCCGACCACGATGGCCAACACCATGAGCTTGATGCCGGAGGAGATGACGTTGCCGAGCACGCGCTCGGCCAGGAAGGCCGTCTGGCCGAACAAAGCGAACGGCACCAGTACGAAGCCGGCAAGCACGGTCAGCTTGAACTCGATGATGGTGATGAAGAGCTGAACCGAGAGCACGAAGAAGGCAAGTAGCACGATCACCCAGGCCAACATCAGGACGGCGATGGTGACGAAGTTTGAGAAGAACGTCGTGAAACCGATCAGTTCACCGGCTTTCTCGAGGAGCGGCCTTGATGCGGTGAAGCCCGTAGAGGCGACGAACCCCGGCCGCATGAGATCGGCGGCCGTCAGGGAGGTGCCCGACGCCTTCAGGCCCAACCCAGCGAATGACTGGAAGACGATGTCGGCGAGGCCCTGGAAGTTGGAGAGGAGCAGCGCGAAGAAGCCGACGTAGAGCACCTTGCGGATGAGCTGGGCGATGACGTTGTCCTCGCCCATCAAGGCCCAGAACAGGCCGGCGAGCGTGATGTCGATGGCGACCAGGATGCTGGTCAGGAACGCGACGTCGCCGGCGAGGAGGCCGAATCCGCTGTCGATGTAGCGGCTGAAGGTCTCCGTGAAGCGGTCGATGATCGCAAGATCGTCCATGTCTGCGCGCGCCCCATGCTACCGGCAAGGCTCCGCCATCGGCGCAAGCAGCGTTGGCCGTGGGGGACATCAGCGGAAGAATGTTAGAGGCGGCGGGTCAGACAGGCTGTCACAGTTCCGGCGCCACCCGATGCCAGGGCTATCGGGCAGTGCGATGATGCCGGAGAGGTTGATGCTCAGTGAATGAGGAAACGCCGCAATACGCGGGAGTCGTCGGGAGTTCTAGATGAAATGAAGGAAGACTGTGCGAGTACGATGCGCGTTGCCCATGCGTGGGCTCAATGGGCGGACTCGTGAACTGGGCCCTGTGCTCATAGTCGTGCAGGTGAGGGCAGTTGGTGTCCGGGGCCTAAGGCGATTGTTGCTATGAAGGCGAAATTAACTTCGCAGTTTGGTCCGAAGCGGACGAGGCCGACGTCACGGCCATCGCGGATTCAGGGAGTACGTGAATCTTCTTCTAGGGCCGCGAATTCGACACAACAAACTCCTTGGTGTAGGCGGTTTCGGCACGGCCGTCATGTGCGGCGGTGAGGAGTTGCAGGATGTCGAACATGTCGATGTAGCGCATACGGCAGAGATTGTTCTGCAGTGTCGCGCGCGCGACCATGCCGGTAAGACGCGATGTCCTAACGTTGAAGACAGGTGCTCCGCTCAAGCCCGTCACGCTCGTGAATTCGGGTTCCGAGAACCGGCCGCAGGCCGAGCGCAGGGTGGGATCATGGCTGAAGGCGGTGTCATCCTCCATCTCGAGAAGGCAAAACCTTGGGGAGATCGTTGTCTCACCGATCTGGCTGAGCTCCTTGAGTACGCCGGAGACGTGCAGTGTATCGCCCGTCCGGGTCGGTCCGACTGTGCCTTCGACCAGCAGGTAAGTCGCGTTCCCGAAGTAGTCGGGATCGATGTCGTCGCTGAACCGGATCGCCGTCACGTCGAGGATATCGGTATCGATCGCGGCTCCTTTCGGGGAGCTTGCGTGAAAGACCGCGGATAGGCCGGCAATGGCTCGTCCGTCGCGCCTGTTGGTCACGACAAGCTGGCTCCACTCAAAATCCTGACGGACATGGCCGCATGTCAGCGCGTAAGGCGTACCGCGAAACGAGACGACAAAGAGCGTCCCGCCATGCGTCGCATACTGCCATTCGGAGAGACCAGTGTCGAACAGGACGAAGCGCGCGGCCTGGCGAAAGTCTTGCCGGATGGTGAGGCCCGATGCGAGACGCTGCGTAACTCTCTGATCGGAGAGATGGATGAGGCGCTTTCCGGTGCTCATGGTGGATCGGACGATACGCCTTTTGGGCCGGGTTTGCGCGGAAAGCGCTGCACCCGCTTGGCGGGGTCTGCCTCGGCACTGCGGGGATCCCACGAGCTGATGGTGGCGAGCTTGACGCGGACGTAATCGTGGAAGGGACCGCGCTGCGATGAGAAGGGCATGACGTAGATATGCGGTCCGCCGAACCATTCGTCGCCGGTCTCATCGATGTCGATGACCTGTTCGTAGGGCAGGACGAGGAACTCCTCGTACCATGCCTTGTTCTGCTCCGGCAGATCGTCCCATGTGGGCATGCAAGCCTGGCGCGCGGCGGCGTACGCCTCCATCTGTCTGCGGCCGGCTTCGGTCCTCCAGGGATTGTCGTGCGGGTTGGCGTCATTCATGCCTTCGGCTAAATCCCAGGACCTTCCGTCGTCATCAATGAAGGCGAAGCACCGCTTCCGCAAGACGTGAAGGCCGTCGTGATGGCAGCCTTCATAGCGGTAGATACTCCACCGGCGGGCCTCTAAGTCTTGGGCTGCGTCGTCGGGATAAGGGTAACGCTCGTCGCTCGCGTCACGAACAAGAACATCGAGGCCAATTCTAGCCTGAAAGAGGCGCGTCGCCTTGCGCTTGACCACGAGGCGGCGTCGCACGTCTGCGGCAATCGATTGGCGGCGGATACGCAGGGACACGCCGAAGAAGGTGAAGAGGACGTCGTCGTTCTTGGGCTGATAAAGCATATCTTCCAGCTCTCCCCTGCCCCATAGGTAGGCTTCGGCAACACCCATGGCACGCGTGCGCGTGCGGAATAGATCGCGCGCGGCCTTGGAAAAATCGCAGGCGGCGGCGAAGACAATGCCGTGCAGCGTGCCTGCCATTTGCGGATCGATCGCGTCAAGGTGCTGGCCGAGCTTCTTCGGCGTGATGGTCTTTTCCCGCTTGCACTGGATCAGCCAGACGCGCTCGATGGATGGCTCTGCATCGGCTCCTTCGGTGTCCTCACTGGTGTCCTCACGGGATGCGGCGTCGGCTTGCAGGACAGGTTCGAAGCCGCGTGCATCGAAGCCGTCGTCACTGCCCGCGCGGCCGGTGGCTTCGAGCTGAGTCCACGGCCGAAAATCGTAGACGATGCGCCTGACGAGATCCTCGAACCGGTGCGGCTCGAGATCTTCGAAGTGGAGCGGTCCGGTTGTGCGGACAGGCGCGGGCTTGGCCATGAAACCCTCTTGGCAATTCTGGTAACAATAATTAAATCAGTATGTTACCTGTTTGATGTCTCTTCAGTCAGGCGAATGACCGTCATGATGGTCGTGGCGACGTGGCGCTGACGCAAGATGCGCAGTTCGCGGTCGCTGTTCTTGCCGAGTTCGAATGTGGCCGCGGCGACGGGCCGAACCATGCGCGCGTGCTAGAGTGCGCCTCGAAACCTCGTGCCTCGGAGCTTTCCATGAGCGAGCCATCCTTGCGTCGATATACGAGCCTGGTTGCGGCTATCCAGATCCTTCGGCAACGGCGCCTTACGCTGTTGAACCCCGAGTTATGGGATGATCGGAACGATATCTACAGCATACGCAAGTATATGGAAGCTGTGCAGGCGCGCTCTATCCTTGCTCTTTGTTTTGCGCAGCAGTTCGAGACGTACCATCATTGGCGGGTATTTTCACAAGGCATGGATGGCGTGTGTTTGGAGTTCGACCGCGAACGCCTGCTCGCCGCATTCGAAGGAAACCCGCAGATTCGCTATGGCTCGGTCGAATACTACGAACTGCGGAAATTAAGGGAGGCGCCACTGACAGTGGAGGAGCTTCCGTTCATCAAGCGCTTTCCCTACCAGGACGAGAAGGAGTTCCGGATCGTCTATGTCGATACGGAGCAGCTGCTCAGCTTCAAGGACTTTGAAATCGATCTCGGCGCAATCAGGCGGATCAATCTCAGTCCGTGGATGCCGGGGGCGCTCTCGGATTCCGTCAAAGAGACAATCCGCTCGATACCAGGATGCGAGAATATTCGCTTGAATCGGTCAACTTTGGTGGAGAATGAGCAGTGGAAAGGCTACATCAACGACATACTGCCAGTCGTGCAAAGCCCATAGCTTTCCGCTTGGAGCCTCCGGGGCCAGCTTACAAGCGCGGGAATGACAGGATGACCCTTCATGGACTTGATTTCGATCTTTGGTGGCAGCGCTAGCAGGTCCGGAGGCGACGGTGCCAGTTCTGAGCATCGAAGAGATTGAAGCTCTGATTGCGAAAGGGAAGGTTCGAGCAATCACGCTGGATACCTCCATCTTCCGTCAGTACGGTCACAACCTTCAATACAGGATTCTCCGAAGCCTCGGTCAGTTCAGCGGCACCCAAGTCAAGTTTGTCCTCTCGGCCATCGTTGTCGATGAGGTTGCTCGCCAAATGTCTGAGAATATTAAGGAGGCGGCTGCCAAGCTCAGGGCCGCCGTTAAATCCTTTGAAAAGGCATTGAACCTCCCCTCGTCTCTCACGCTTTCGAAGGACGTCGATCTTAGCGTAGATCCCGCGGAGAGGGCCAGGAAGCTTGTCTCAGAATTCCTGTCCGCCACAGCTTGTCACGCCGTTCCCGTGGAAGGGCAGGTCTCGGTTGCCCAAGTATGGCAACGGTACATCTCGACGAAACCGCCCTTCGCGTCTGCTAAGGAAAAGAAGTCCGAATTTCCTGATGCTTTCGCGCTCGTGGCTCTCGAGACATGGGCCAAGGACAATGACACGCTGATACTGGCGGTCAGCAAGGACGGGGGCTGGAGAGAGTTCGCAGAAACCTCCGAGCAGATCCTCTATATTGACGATGTGAAACGCGGGCTAGCGCTCTTCAACAAAGCGGACAACCTTGTCGTCACGCGGGTACTCAACATGATGCGGGACAAGAAAGCTTCTGAGCTCCTGCAGGAGCTCGAAGGTGCGGTTCAGAGCAGCTTGGACGATCTTGATTTCATAATCGATGCGGGCACTGGGTATCCGTTCGACGCCACGCCGGAATCGGCAAAGGTGATCGAGTTCCAACTTGCCCCGAACGCAGAACCTCTCGTGGTGGATTCCGATGAAGAGGCTGTGACCTTTACCGTGGATCTGATTGCTCGCGTCGAGTTCACGGCGCACTTTAGCTTCAAGACCTACGATGATGAGGGTGATTTGTTTCCGATGGGGTGGACTCAGGAGAGTATCGAGGACAAAGTGCCCTTCTCGGCAGCCATCACGATCGCGCGGGAACTCGAAGGGGAACCGGAAACCTTGGACATTGACGTCAACCGTCCCGAGATCGCGCTGAATTTTGGCGATGTCGAGCCACGCCACTACTAGCGGCGCCAATGGCGATTGTAGTCTACTCAGCTCAAAAACGCCTCAATCCCTGGACGCGTACCCTGCCTCTGTCCCGACAAACGACTTGAACCGTTGCCGGGCCTCATCCTCCGTCGCGAGCTCTCGTGCGCGCGCGACGGTTTCGGCTCGCGCCTGAGCCGCGACCAGGCTTTGGAGTGCGAGCGACTGTTTGACTCCGAGTCCCGTGAGTTCGTTTCCGGCTTGC
>NZ_DAITQL010000141.1:0-6049 GCF_036833075.1 Hyphomicrobium sp. | reverse complement strand
AGGAGCCTTCGATCGAAGGCGCCATGTGCACGCCCCATCCGGCGCGCTGCAGCAGCATCGCCTCGACGAAGTCGTGGCTCATGATGTGCCCGCCGAACGGAGGTGAGCCCGGAAGATGCGGCAATCCCGCCGCGCTGGCGAAGGCTGCCGTCCGGATGATGGCGTTGTGCCCCCAGTAGTTGCCCTGGTCGCGGCTCCAGAACGCGAGTCCGGCCGCGGTCGGGGGGCCGTAGATGTTGGCGGCGAACTGCATCAGCCTCTGCAGCAGCGTCGTGCCGCCGATCAGCTTCGGCACGGTCTGGATGAGGCCCGCGGACGGATCGGCCTCCATGGCGCGCGCGAGGCGAACGAGCGCCACGCCCGACATGATGCTGTCGCCGTCGAGGATGACGAAGGTCTCGTAGGCGCCGCCGAAGCGCTCCACCCAGTCCTTGATGTTGCCGGCCTTGCGGGCCGTGTTCTCGATGCGCCGGCGATAATAGACGCCGACCTCGCCGCCGAGCTTGCGGGCGAGCGCGGCGTAGGCTTCCTCCTCCGCCATGCCCGCCTCGGCCCCGCGCGTATCGGAGAGCACGAAGACATCGAACGCGGACGCCTTGCCAAGGGAGGCCAGCTCCTCGGCAATGGCGGAGATGGTGCCGGCGATGCGGGCCGGATCCTCGTGATAGACCGGAAACAAGAGTGCCGTGCGGGCCGCGAGCGGCCCGTCGGCATCGGGTATGGCAATGGTGTCGGCCTTCTCGCCGGCAAACAGCGGGAGGAAACCCAGGGCCGTGGAGAGCGTGCCGACCGAGATCCACGCGAACGTCACCGTCGACAGCACCAGGAAGAGGAACTGGAACGGCGTCATCTGCACGAACGACAATACGCCGTAGAGCTCATGGGCGAAGGCAGCCGTCATCAGCGCTGCGCCGAGAAACACCGCCGTGCGCGGGATGGCGCTGCCGCGCCTCAGAGGCCATACGCGGGCGGATTGCGCCGCGAAGTCCTGGGCCGGCATCGCGAGCGGAGCGAGCCCGGGCAGAAGCGCAGGGTCGCTCGCGTCGTGGATGGCAGCCTGGGGGACAACGGACTCAGAGCGAGAGGACACCGGCGCCGCCAGCTCCTCTCCCGCGCCCGGCGCCAGATCCTTGGCGGTCATGATCGCGTCCATCGATAGAGCCAGCTTTCGGAGATCAACTGGCCGCCCAGCTTCAAAGCCAAACGCAGCTCGACAAGCTCGGTTCCTGCGGGATTGAGCTCGAACTTCACACGGAAGCCCTGCAGATCGGGATGGCGCTGTATACTGAGGTTCGAGGTCGAGCCTGCGGTGGCGGTGAGATCGGCCACGGGGAGGTCGCGTGCCTCCCGCGCCGAAGGACCGGCAAAATCGACGACGAAGAGCGTGGTGTCCGGGGCGCTGCCGGCTCCCACCTGCGTCTTGACCACCCAGGCGCCGGACCATACGGCCGGCACGGCTTCGCCCCAGGTCATGCTGTAGGCGTACCTGTACTTCTTTCCGGGCTCGAGGGGCTTCGACGGCTTCCAGTAGGCAACGATGTTGTCGTGGATCTCCTCGGTGATCGGGATCTCGATCAGCTCGACGTAGCCGCTGCCCCAACTGCCGGACGGCTCGACCCAGGCCGTCGGCCGCCGGTCGAAGCGCGCCTCGAGATCCTCGTAGCCGGCGAGGGAGCGGTTCCGCTGGGCGAAGCCGAAGCCCCGGAGGTCCTTGTCGACGAAGGCGCTCGTCTGGAGCATCTTCGGATTGGACAGCGGCCGCCACAGGCGCTCGCCGCGCCCGTTGATGACCGCCAGGCCCTCGCTGTTGTGCACGGCGGGCCTATAGTCGCGATCGATGCGCCGTTGGGCGGGGCCGTAGAAGTACATGCTGGTGAGCGGCGCGATGCCGACATAGGTCAGCGAGCGGCGCGGAAAGAGCGTGCAGTCGACCTCGATCCGCGTCGCGCCACCCGGGCGGATGACGAAGCGGTACGCCCCGGTGGTGCTCTCGCTGTCGAGCAGGGCGTGGATGACGATGCCGTCGGCCGCCGCCTCGGGCTTCTCGATCCAGAAGGCGCGAAAGACCGGGAACTCCTCGCCGCCCGGGCGCGCCGTATTGATCGCCAGCCCGCGCGCGGAAAGGCCGTAGACCCCGTTGCGGCCGACGGCCTTGAAGTAGCTCGCCCCCTGGAAGGAGACGAACTCGCTCAGGGTCTCGGCGGTGTTGATGGTGCCCGAGACGCGGAACCCGGAGAACGCGAACGGGGCGGCATCCGGCGCCTTCTCGATCGACGGGCCGATGGCGAAGCTCGCGCTGTCGGCCCGCAGGTTGCGCGCCCTCCCGCCTTCGACGAGCCAGATCTCGACCGGCGTGTCGTAGAGCCAGCCCATCGGCAGCAGTTGCAGCTCATAGCCGAGGTTCTCGCCGCGCCACACCGACGCCTCGGGGCGAAACCGGATGTCGCGGTACTGCTCGGCGGTGAGCGCATTGAAGGGCTCGGGGACGTCGAGATGCGGCTTCACGAACTCGCGCGCCGCCATTTCCTCGGCGAGCTTGCGCACGTGATCGGCCGCGAACGACTCGTCGGCCGGCGGCTGGGGTTCTTGGGCCAGCGCCCGGGAAAGAAGAAAAGCGTTGTCGGCCAGGGCCGCGATCACCGCCCAGGCGCCAGCGCCCATCAAAACCCTACGGCGATTTGGGCCCAGGCCCTTGCCAGGATCGTCGCTCATCTTCGATATGGTTCCGGAGACGCCCCGCCGATTTGCCGCCATGCCGATGTCCTGACCGATCGGCGCCGCTCCCGCGCCCGACCTGCCGGTCTCGATTGCTCCCCCCGGGGCAAACCGGATTCCCATGGCGCAGATTCGCTCCCGCGCCGCTCGATGCAGATAAACTCCGATTGTGGCAACATTTATCGGTTTATCGCGCCTCCAGCGAGGCAGCCTCTGGGCGGCGGCGCGCAACCGCGCCGAGCTTATCGCGTCGGGTCCGAAATAAGCGAGCGCGTGTACGGCCGCAAGATCTTTGCCGGGGAGAAATTGCGACCTTCGTTACTTTCCTTCTCCGGAGCACCCCCGACCCAAAAGAGCCGGGCAATCGCCCGACGCAGACCGGCGGCATCCCAGTTCCCGGATGCCGCCGCGCCGGATCATTCGGTGCGGCGGTGCGCATGCCACGTCAGTAGATGGAGTCCGGGATTTTTATCGGCATTCGGAGGGCATTTTTCCCGACGCGCAACCGGCCCGATGCTCTTCGTATGACCCCTGCTCCGCTATCCACAGCCCGCGCAACATGCGTCGTCGCGCCGCTGCTCGCGCCGTTAAGTGATTTTTAAATTCCTCTGTTATCCCAGTATGTTAATGGTGGCTCTCGAACTCGTTGCAATCACGCCACATGGTGGGTGAATTCCTCTGGAAAGGCCATCTTCACCATTCCAACGGCGCGCGAGTTCTGCGTAGTATCTCGGCCTGAGGCGGTGATTCGGTCCGAGCGTGCTGCCGCTGTCTTTCGAGCTTAAGTGTGCGCGTGGCGTGTGAATACAGATGCGTCAGCGCCCGTTTCGAAGTTAGTAGACGGGAGAAGGTAAATGAAAAAGCATAGTTTGAGCGCCCTGGCGGCGGCCGGCCTCCTCGCAGGTGGCTTGTCCGCGACCAGCGCGTCCGCAGCGGATCTTGGGGGGAACTGCTGCGCCGATCTCGAGGAGCGGATTGCCGAGCTCGAAGCGACCACGGCCCGCAAGGGCAACCGCAAGGTTTCGCTGACGATCTCCGGCTGGGTCGCCGAGCAGGTCGTGTGGTGGGATGACGGCGGCGAGTCGAACACCTACATCGGCGGCATCGGCTCGACCCTCGGCACGAACGTGAAGTTCACCGGCCAGGCGACCATCGTCCCGGGCTGGACGGCAGGCTACGTGCTGCACCTCGAAGCCGACGGCAGCGACTCGCTCTACGGCACCAACCAGTCGAACGTCAGCGGCGCCGGCCTTTATACCGGCAACTCGAACTACGTGCAGACGCTCCAGTCCTACTGGTTCCTCAAGAGCGAGAGCCTCGGCAAGGTCAGCGTCGGCCTGCAGTCGATGGCGTCTGACAACGCGGCCATCCTGGTCGACGGCTCGGGCTCGCTCGTTCCGGCCAACTGGGTGGTGTTCGATGTTGGCGGTTTCGCTTACCGCGGGAATACCGGCGCACTCACCGACGTCGGCCTCTCCGGCCCGGCTTGCAACGGCGGTGGCGACTGCTACGGCATCCCGTTCAACTCGGTCCGCTACGACACGCCGACGTTCGCCGGCTTCTCGGCATCGGCTGCCTGGGGCGAGGACGACATCTGGGACGTTGCCCTCCGCTATGCGGGTGAAGTCGCCGGCTTCAAGCTCGCTGCGGTTGCCGCCTACGGCGACAACACCGGCGGCAACTTCGGCCAGATCTACGTGAGCGAGCCCGGGGGCGCGCCCGGCGTGTTTTCGACTTATGCCGGCCATGCGGACACCGACTACTTCCAGGCGGGCCTCTACCTGCAGCACATCGGCACGGGTCTGTTCGGCCTGGTCAACTACGGCCATCTGAATATTGATGGCGTCCGGGATGACCCCTCCGACCCCAATTCCGCCTGGCTGAACGTAAACGACGAGATGGATACCTGGTACTTCAAGGGCGGTCTCCGTCAGCGTTGGACGCCGCTCGGCCATACGGTGCTCTACGGCGAGTACAACAACAGCGAGCTGGACAGCGGTCCGGAGCATGAGTTCTGGGGTCTCGGCGTCGTGCAGGAGATCGACAACGCCGCCATGTCGCTGTGGCTCAGCTACCGTCACTTCAGCGCGTCGGGTTATGGTGATATCGAGGACGTGAACGACAATCCCGTCACGAGCCTCCAGGACTTCGACATGATCAAGGCCGGTGCTCTCATCAACTTCTAATCGAAGCTGAGAACCGCCAGACGAACAGGAAGCCGCCCTTCGGGGCGGCTTCTTTCTTTATAGGGCGTCGCAACGGACAACGGGCGCTCCCCCCCGCAGGTCAGGCGGCTTTTGGATCACGACCTTCGATCCGGCGCCTTCAGTGGGTGCTGCCGCGCGCACAGCGAATCAGCTGCCATCATTCCGGCTCGCGAATCGTGCGCCTTCGACCCGCTCTCGGGGCGAGGCGTGAGCCTGCATCGCGTCGCACAACGACGACAGGGACACTTATCCCCCGCCCATCCACTGCGCTTTCCCTTTCCGTTCGGTTGGCTGCGCTTAGGGAAAAGCCCATCAATCCGGGGGCAATGCGGCCACTCGTGTCCGGGGTGCCACAGTTGCCGGCAAGTCGGGGGCAAAATCGCATTGCTCGATTGTTGGCCAGGGGAGAATCGCAGACTCTCCGGGCCAGCGGCGGTTCCGAGGGAATCTTCGCGCCGTCATTATCGTAGAGCGCGGCCTCGTTTGCGTATCCGTACCGAGTAAGGGCGTCCGCCATCTCGATTACCAACGCAGATTGGGAGAAGGTCTATGAATAAATACAGCTTAAGCGCCCTGGCGGCGGCTGGCCTGCTCGCAGGCGGTCTCGCTACGAGCGCAAATGCAGCCGACCTTGGGGGTAACTGCTGCGCCGACCTCGAGGAGCGGATTGCTGAACTCGAAGCGACCACCGTCCGCAAGGGCAACCGCAAGGTTTCGCTGACGATCTCCGGCTGGGTTGCCGAGCAGGTCGTGTGGTGGGATGACGGCGGCGAGTCGAACACCTACGTCGGCGGCACCGGCACGACGCTTGGCACGAACGTGAAGTTCACCGGCCAGGCGACCATCGTCCCGGGCTGGACCGCGGGTTACGTGCTGCACCTCGAAGCCGACGGCAGCGACACGCTCTACGGCACCAACCAGTCGAACGTCGACGGCGCCGGCCTCGATACCGGCAACCCGAACTACGTGCAGACGCTCCAGTCCTACTGGTTCATCAAGAGCGATCATTGGGGCAAGGTCGGCATCGGCCTGCAGTCGATGGCGTCTGACAACGCGGCCATCCTGGTCGACGGCTCGGGTTCGCTCGTTCCGGCCAACTGGGTGGTGTTCGATGTCGGCGGCTTCGC
>NZ_DAITQL010000140.1:0-6050 GCF_036833075.1 Hyphomicrobium sp. | reverse complement strand
GCAGCGAGCGCGTGGAGCCGATGCCGGCCCGCTCGAGACACGCGCCGCAGAACGCCGCGCACCACGGCGTTACGCGAGGGTCTACGTTGAGCCCGGCCGATCGCCGGATGAAATCGGATATCGCCCCCGCATTCCGATGCTCGCTCATACCGTCAAACCGCGACGCGATATCATTCGCGCGCACACGCGCCGGCACGGCCGCGCCGGCCTCGCGATCCGGCGCAGGGGCGGGCTCATCGAGCCCCATGCGGGTCGCTCTCTCGCGCGTCGGCCCCGGCTGCTCGTCGTAGGTCTGCGACGGCACGCCAGAAATGATATCCGTGGCGTTCCGGTTTGCCTTTTCAGCAATCACCGGCCCCTCGAGCGCCTTGTCCAGATTGGCCTTGTCTACGGCCGAGATCGCCGCGGCGTGATCTTCGATGTACGTTTTAGCCGCCAGAGGGTCGCTCTGGGCAAGACGCGTTGCGATGTTCTTGTGGACCCCGGACGTGAATTCCTTCTCCTTCAGGCTGAGCGTCGCGGCGTCCCATCCGTGCATCGCGCCTTGCTCACGGATTTCCATGATGCCGGCCGCGATGTTCCTGTTGACCAGTTCGGGATTGCTGGCGTTCTCCAACGCGTCGTTCGCGAACGTGCCGACGCGCGCCGCCGACGTTTCGTCGAACCAGCTTTTGCGCGCCCGTGCGCTATGGACAATCGACTGCTGGAAGACCGAGCGCAGGCGCGCCTGGGACGAATTCTGATAGTTTTGCGCTGCCCCTCCGGTCAGATCCTTCCCGAACTCTTTGCGCTTTTCCTCGGCCTCCCGCTCGAACGCGTCGCGGCCATCCACGGCGTTTCTGCCCTCGAGCGTCATGTACCCGCCGTCACCGTACATGCGCTCGCGCAGCCAATCCGAATAGCCGTTGTCTGCGTCCTTCGCGCGGTTCGCGTCGTCGAGCGCCTGCAATTGCGCAGACACGCCAGCCGCGGCGTCAAGCCCGCGCGCCATCCCTTGTATGCCGCGGCCGATATCAGCGCCGAACGCTTCCGGCGTCGCGCGAACGTCGATGTCCTGCCGAAAGTTCGGGCGGAGCGAAACGCTCGGCGTGTATTCCGGAACCTTAACCACTTCCGCCCCCTTACGAAATCACGCCCATGGTCGATTTCTGATATTGACCGTAGGCGTTCGCCCCGCCGCCAAGGATCGTTCCGGCCGCACTGAGGTAGCCGCCCGTCTTCGCGGCGTCCGCGCTCATGCTGCTCAACTGCGCGCCGGCCCGCTTGTTCGCGGCGTCGACCTTGTGTTCGTATGCCTCCCGATACGCGTTGGTGCGGATCGTGAGGGCGTCGATCTCGCCAAGAGCAGCAGTGTCAACAAGCACGTCGAGCGGAGACCCGAAACTCAGGTCAACACCATTGGCCGCCATCGCCGCAGTTTGCGCACCCTGTAGACGGGCGACTTCTTGCCGCTTGCGCTGCTCTTCCAGCTTGCCGCGCTCGATCGCATCCTTTGCCCGGTTGTCGGCAATGGTGGCGTTCATCTTCTGGACTTGCGCGTTGTAGCGGTTGGCCTTCGCCGTAGCCTGCGCCTGCTGCACCTGTCCGGCCGCGCCTATCAGCGTCGAGCCGATCATCAATGCCATGGTCACGTCGCACATCGTCCGACCCCAATTCGAAAATGTAAAACGAATGGCCGCGATGCTCGATCGGATCAGACAGCGAAAACCCTAGCCACTTCAGCCAGCGAACCGATATCTCGTTGCGGACATCAACGAAATTCCTAAGTGTCGAATATCGCTTGAACAGTTGGTCTTTCCATTCGATCGACGAGCGGAGGAATTCGACCTGATGTTTCAGCACAACATCCGTGCCGAGCAGCCAAGGCGCGCCGACCCCGGCAAGAACGTTGAGATCGCCAACGCCGAACATCAATTCCGGGCGTCCGTCGACGATCCACGTTCGGGCAAACGACGATTTGCGGAGCGAGAACGCGAGCGCCTGGCCGGGCGTCTTCCCCGCGGCGGCTTGGACCTCCAAGCGGTCGGCCTCCCGCATCCTCTTGGCGATGGATCTGATGTGCTCGGGCCGCGCCGGCACGACCTGGCTTGCAGGATTCATCGCCCGAGCGTCACGTCTGGCATAATCGCGAGGATGGTCATCGGGAGGGGGTCGAACTGCTTTACGAACATGCGCCCGTTCGTATTCCAATCCCACTGTGGCGTAATTACTATATCGCCCGTATAGAGCTTAATCGCCTCGCCCCATTCCTCCGCTGCGCGCTGCTTGTACTCAACGAGGTGCTCGCTATCGCGGTCGCCGTCGTACGGCCCAACGAATACTCCGCGCGTCCTCTCAACCCGAAGCGTGACCTCGCTGACGGACTTCTGTCGGCCCTGCACGGTTCCGAGGCCGGACAACTGGCCGAGGTCGAGGTTCAGCGTCTCGAGTGTCGCCGTCATCGGCAAGCCAACGTGCACCTTGGCGGCAGGGTTCGGAAGCGTGACCGTCCCGTCTACCACCACGAGGTTGCGCACGACATTGCCGTCGGCGAGTGCAACGACCGCCTCCCCTTCCAAATGGCCCAGGCCGGAAATCGTCGTGGCTGGATCTCCCGTGTAGGTCAGACCGCAATCAACGAAGAACGCATCTTCGATCTTGGTGAAGCTCCGGGAATGAAGCCGTTCGATATACCGTTTCGTCTGCCCGTCGATGGTGCGGCGAACGACGAAATAGGGCACGTCGTCATTGCCCTCCGCGACAACGGACACGTCTTCGAAGAACGCATCAGCCCCGCTTTCGTGGCGCGTCCATGCCCAAACGTCGTGGTCCTTCATGTAGGTCAGAGAGACGAGCGAGCCGTCATCGAGCACAACCCATGCGATCGAGTGCGGAGCCTGGGCATAGGCCCATGCCTTGATGTTCCGATCCTCGAACAGATGCCGCGCCAGGATCGTCAGATCCTTACCGACAAAGGCGTCATCCGCAAACTGATAGGAGAAGTCGCGCACGACGCAGCCGCGGTCCTGAGCGAACAGGACCGTGTTCCCGACAACGATCGGCTGCACGCGAGCCGCGCCGCGATAGCCCTGATTGTCGATCTTGATAGCCGACGGCGTGATCGCGTCCGATTGCGAGCCGCCAGAGACGACCCATTCCGCGCCGGACGTGAGGAGCATGAGGCCCTTCATGTGGAGCATCGAGCGGACTTCGTTCACCTGCCGGGCGCGGATGCGGAAGGTTACAGCGTCGGACGGCTTCGACGGCTGGGAATAGCCGAAATTCTCATAGTTGGCCGATTGCGACAGCCAGACCGCTTGAGGGTCATTGTTCGTTGACGCGAGGCCAAGGCGCTGTTCAATGAAGGTTGCACAGCGCGGATAATTTCCCGAGCCCGTGAATGGATTTCGCGCGGTTTGCGGCGTGTCAGAAAGGTCGGCTACGATGTTCTCATCATCAAAGGAGAGACCAGAGGTCCCGCCGATATAGCCATAGACGCCGTTGTCCTCTTTGTAGACGACATAACGGCCAGCGCCAGTAACGGCGCTCCATGTCACTTGATTCTTTCTGCCGGCGATCGTCAGATCATTCGTCACCGATGCAATCGCGACGCCGAGCAGGCGCGCTATACGCCCATCGTTTACGACTTCGAGGGGACTGTTTTTGCCAACAGCCGCGACGTCGCGGCGTTCTTCGAGAAGCGGCACGACAACGTCCTCCGCGACATAGACAACCTCATTGCGCAGGGCTCTAGCGACCTTCTCCTCAATTTTGAGGAATTGGTCGCTGAGGTCGAAATCGGTAGCGGTGCCAAGCGCTTAGCCAAAGCCTACGCCATGACCCGTGACGGCTTCACCCTGCTCGCCATGGGTTTTACCGGCAAGAAGGCGCTGGGCTGGAAGCTCAAGTACATTGAAGCCTTCAACAAAATGGAGGCCGAGCTTGCGAAGGCCGCGTCCCAACCGGCCGACAACAGCCCGCCCCGCGCCGCCCCCGCCGCCGATCGCAAGCCCATCACGATCACCATGGATTGGGAGACGGCGCGCGATTTCATGGAGGGCTACGCGGTGCTCCGTAGCGTCGGGACGAAGATCGACGCCGACGTTTCATATCCGCTCGGCGTCGCCGAGGACCTGGACTACGGAACGTGCCAGATGAGCATGGCGCGGCACGTCATCAAGGCCGCGATGCGCTGAGCTTACGAGGCCGGGGAAACCCGGCCTCGATGCCTCACCGGTCGAGCACGAAATCCTCGTACTTCTGAACGACCTCGGCTTGGCTCGGCTTGCGACCAAGCTCGCGCTCTAGATCAATCGCAAGCCCGCGTCTGAGATCAAACGGAATATCATCGTACTCAACGGCAATCTCAACCGTCGCATCATCCCCACGGCCCGCACCCTGGAATAGCAACGCGCTCGTCTCGTTCTCTCCCCAAATCATGCCAGGCGTCTTGATGACCACGGGCAGGAGAAGCTTGTTGATCATCGACTGCACTTCGATCTGCGTCGGGGCCCGGTTGTCGTTTTGGCGCTTAAACGCCTCCAACTCGGAGGCCAAGGCGTTCTGGAATTTAACGACCTGCTGGGCTGCATCCTCACGCGCGGAACCCTTCTTGCCGGTCGTCGTGAGGCCGACAGCATCAAGTTGCTTCTGCGCCTGAGTGAACGCCTGCGAGAGGTCCGTGCCGGCCTCACGAGCCTTGCGCTTATCGCTCAACGCATCTTGCCGCCAGCCGCGCACCTTCTCCCAATCGGAATTGGAAAGCTTGTCGCGATACTGGAACAGGTCGATGTTCGCGAACCCTTCCGGATCGTTGGCGAACTCGGTCTGCAAATCGTAGAGCGTGCGGTCATCCGTCTGCGGCTCGCCGTGACTGCGGAGCTTTTCCTGATAGTTCATCAGCGTCGTCATGCCCGACGCGCCGAGCGCCTGCTGATAATCGAGCGGCAGTTTCGAGATTTCCAGACCGGGATTGCGCATCAGCTCGCCTTCGGCCCAGGACTGCACCTGCTCGCGCTGCGCATCCATCTGCTTCTTTTGCAACGTGAAATAGCTGTTCAGCGCGTCCTGCGTTGCCTTCCGCTCTTTCGGGTCCTTGATCGCCATCAGGCGAGCGTCGATATCCGCCAGCCCGGCCGGGCCGTAGTTCGGCAGGCTCGCGGTCTGCTCGGTGACGGTCCCGGCAGTGCGGAACCCGAGGACGCGGCGTGCATCGTATGCCGACGTGTTGACGCCGTCGCGCTGGTTCCCTCCGCGCACGAGAACCCGCCCGCTCCGGTCGAACCCCTGGAAAAACCCAACGTGGCCCTGCGACCCGTTGGGATTGCCGCGCGTCAGCACGACGATGTCGCCCGGCTGAGGTCGATCGGTCGCCGTTCCGAAATTCAGGAATGACCGCGCGGTCAACTTGCCCGTACCCTCAACGCCCGACGCGCCGAGCACAGCATTTACAAACGCATCACACCAGGCGGCATCGAACTGCGGTCCGCGCAGGCTGTCGGGATCCTCGGCGGAGAACATCTGCGCCACCGCGCCGTTCGGCCAGACGAGCTGCGATTTCGAAACCTCGAGCGCCGGACGCTCATCCTCGCGGTGGATCGCGAGCAATCCCGAGACCCCTTCGATCATCACGCGGCGCACGTCACCCAGCGTCTCGCCGACAAGCGCGATGCGCCGCGCCGGCGTATCGCCGAGGGGCGGAATGCCGAGCGCCTTGGCACGCACCCATTCGGCGCCGCTCCGCGTCTTGCCGGCGCCGCGCCCGCCGAGGATCAGCCAGACGCGCCAGTCCTCGCCCGCGGCCGTCGTGGCCGGCGGAAGCTGGTCGTCGCGCGCCCAGAGCTGCCAGTCCGACAGGATGAAGGCGAGCGTCTCAGGATCGAGGCTTGCGAGATCCCCGGCGAGGCGGCCCGCCGCCGCCGAGTCGCTCAAGGCGTTCCGCAATCTCGCGGCGCATGCGCTCCGCGTCGGCTCCGGCTCCCGCGGCGCGGGCGTTCCCATCGGTGTCGAGCTCAGCGACGGCCTCCGTGACCTTCTCGAAATTGTTGATCAGGGTGGCGAGGGCGCGGCTC
>NZ_DAITQL010000139.1:0-6411 GCF_036833075.1 Hyphomicrobium sp. | reverse complement strand
TACGGGTTTGAGCGCATCAACCGCACACAGTTGCAGATGTGGGCTGAGGCGGTGAGCGACGACGAAGGGCTTGGCGTTGATGAGAAGGCGCTAGCGTTGAAGCTGGTTGGAGAGTTCAGCGACAGCGATGGCGAGCACGTTACGGTGGAATTCTGCCCTATGAGCACGGAGGACTCCGTGCGCAGGGTCTCGGTAGACCGTTTGATCGACTGCGGTCACATCCGTGTCCTGTGGACTCGTGGGGTCGGCAACAGGACGTTATTCGGCATTGTGCTTGGGCACGAGGTCTGGACGCCAGACAACGGAGAGGCCGCCTAATGACCTCTCGCTCCACCCGCCTCAAGGGCTACCGCGTCACCCGCAAGGGCTCGAAGGTGATCCTCGAGCCGATCCCCTGCTACGGGCTGGATGCGAGCGCTCGCATTCGTCAGCGGAAGAGCAAGAAGCAGCGCGTGGTCAGAAAGGTTCCGGCATGAGCGAGCGAGCCAAAAGCTGGTGGCAAGACATGCCGGAGCACTACGAGCCGTCCGCAGTTCCAGCTCTCACGGTGTATCCGTCTGAGGCAGTGGATACCGGGCTCCTGGACGCCGACGGCAACCCCATCATGCGCTCGCCGGCGCGCATTGGATTTCTGCCGAGCGTTCCACGTGAAAGGGAGGGACACGCTTGAACACTTTGCAGTCTACGCCCGAGCAAAAGCATCTAGCCCAGAAACTATACGAGAAGCGTCTGGCAGACGAAAAACGCCGGGAGGCGGAAGAGCGCGAACGCAATGCTCGACGTGCTGAGCGTGAGGCATCGCGGCCCACAAAGGAGCGCCTCAGCAAGGGCGACATCGAGAAGGAAGTGGTGAAATACCTGGGGGTCAGGTATCGCCCGAAACCGACGACCTACGAGCGGTATCGGGAGAAGATGGAAGACGAGGTGCAGTTCGTCTTTGACCGTCTTGTTGAAGACGCCGCCACCGCCGACGTAAAGGGCGTGACGCTCAACTACGATCGTACTGGTTGCCGCGCTGCAAGCGACCGAATGGGCGGCCTCGGAGCGGCTCACGCAACGCAGATTGAGGCCTACCACCGCTACACGTACCTGATGGAGAGCCTGACACCACGACTCCAATCCGTCGTGCGCTGGCTGGTGATCGGAGAGTGCCTCGATAACGGCAAGCGCCCGACGCCGGCTGATGTTGGCCATTACATCGTCGGATGGTGGAGGGGCGAGGATGCGTGTCACGCGGCAGGCGTTACCGCAATGAAGATTGCCGGCGACATCCTCGTGGAGGCTTGGCACGCGTACAACATGGATCAGCGGTTCCGGCAGGCGCGGGTGCGGGAGATGCGGGAGGTGAACCCGTGAATATCCACGATGAAACCCCGCCGCCAGTGAGACCCACATGGGACACGACCGAGACGGCGAGACTCTGGTGAGATTTGCCGTCATGGTGTTCGTGGCCCTGTTCCCGGTTCTCATGTTCTCGGCAGGGTATTATGAGGGGCAGAAGATGAGGCGAGGGGACGTGTGCTCGCCGGCCCGCGCTACAAGGCTCTTGGTAATTCAATGAGCGTGAACTGTATGCGGTGGATTGGCGAGCGCATCGACATGGTTGACAGAATTATACGGATCAAGGCCGCATGACCGACCCTACCATCACCCTCACCACCCATGAGCTATCATCTCCGCTCCGTATTCCAGAACCGGAAGCAGAGCCTCTGAAGCATCCGACACGTATCCCTATCCTATCGGACGGAGGTTCGTGGAAGTACGTCCGATATGTCCGGCATCACGAAGTCGAAGCGTACATCGCGAGAGGATGGGTCGTGTCGGACGATCTGTCAGGGACGCATCATGGCGCGCACGCTGCGCTGATGTCCTGGCCACATGAGGGAGAGCCGGAATGAGCAAGGCCGGTAAGAAAATCATCGAGGGGTTAGAGGGCGCTGCTGAATACGCGAGAGTCCGTCAGCACATTCTCGACTGGATACGAGAAGACGTCCCCTTAGCAGGGAAGATGAACCTGTATCCGGAGCATGTTTCCAAACTGTTGGACAGGATATGCGGGTCGAAGACGAGTGCGCGTTAGGAAGGGAGATAGAGGATGACGGAAGACGAGATCAACACAGACCGCGCTGAGTGCGTCACGCGAAAGCACATGCAGCGGGTTTCAGAGCTTTTGGGAGAGGCCGCGTGCGAGATGATCCGCCGCGCTTCCGCGCACGATAAGTCGAAGTTGTCAGACGTAGAGCTTGTGCCGCTCCAGCGTATGCAGGATCTGATCGACGCGGAAGGGCAGGCACCCTACGGAAGCGATGAATACAAGCGTCGAACGGCGTTGCTTGGTCCGATGCTGAAGCATCACTATGCGAACAACAGCCACCACCCAGAGTACCATCCTAACGGTGTCGAGGGGATGGACCTGTTTGACCTGATCGAGATGTTTTTCGACTGGAAGGCCGCAAGCGAACGCGGGGAAGAAAGCTCGATGAACATCGGTGCCGCGTGCAAGCGCTTTAGTGTTGCGCCGCAGCTTCAAAGCATTCTCCGCAACACGGCCGACCGGCTTGGCTATAGGGCCGACGCCGCTCCGCTCGCAGCAGAATAGAGGCAGATCATGACAGCACCAATCGACCCGGCCAAGGACTTTACAGACGACGATCTCCAAGGGTTGGCGCGTCGCGTAGCGAACTACGCGGTGGAATCCGCTGAGGCGCACAACAGAGCGGCCGTCTACTCCTCGTCTCTGTTCCGCGAGAGCATTTTCAACGAGGCTCTACAAATGCTGCGCACGGCAGTCATGCATGAACGACAGCGCGCAGGCAGGGACATTGATAGCCTAAAGCCGACGCACTGGAATTGAGGGGAGCACATCACATGGGCGGATCGGTCAACAAGGTAATTCTCATTGGTAACTGTGGTCGCGATCCCGAGATCCGCTCCACACAGTCGGGGTCCAAGATCGCGAACCTCCGCATCGCCACAAGCGAGAGCTGGAAGGACAAACATTCGGGTGAGCGCAAGGAGCGCACCGAATGGCACTCGGTCGTGATCTTCAACGAGAACCTAGTCCGCGTCGTCGAGCAGTACGTCTCCAAGGGCTCGAAACTCTACGTCGAAGGGCAGTTGCAGACGCGAAAATGGCAGGACCAATCGGGACAAGACCGCTACTCGACGGAGATCGTCCTACAGGGCTTCAACGGCGTTCTTACGATGTTGGACGGCAAGGGTAGCGGAGACCGTCAAGAACCCCGCCAGGAGCCACAGGAGGGGCGGGAACGGTCTTCGTCGAATGGTGGCGGACGTGCGTTCGATCAAGAGATCCCGTTTGGGCCGGAAATGCGATGATGAGAGTAGCGGCGCTGATCGCAACGCACCTGTTTGTCTTCGTGCTGGGCATTCGGTTTGCTGAATGGTCAGCGCGCGAAGAGCACGCGACGATGCGAGCTGCCGGCAGGTGGCTGCGTTCTCTCGTCTCATAAGAAAACCCCGGAAGCCTGAGCCTCCGGGGTCATGGGGTGGGATTAGCCGTTGCGGAGACGGCCATCCAGCACAAATGCGGCCTTGCTCCTGGCGATGGCGAGGCCGTAGGCGGCGCGCTGGGCTGCAACGCAGGGCCACCCGCGCTTTCGCGCTTCGTCGTCGCTCGACGCGAGTTCAAGACTGATCTCGGCAGCATCCCCGTGCTTCTTCGCGAACGCGTCGGCCTGCTTGATGAGTTCGCCTGCCGCCCGCTCAATCGTGGCGTAGAGCGCGCGCAGCTCATCAACGACGGACGCTGGCGTTGGATTGCGCCCCGAAGACCAGGACTTCACCGTGTCGAGACGGACTCCTAAAACTTCTGCGGCCTCCCTGTGAGAGAGGCCGCAGCGGTCGATCAGGAGGGAGAAGGGGGTCATTCGCAGGTCCGGCTGTCGATCAGCGTGGGCTCGTCGCCCGAGTTGTCCCAGAGCTCCACCGAGACTTTGGTGCGGTCGTTGGTGGTGTCTTCGAAGTCGGCCTCGGCGTCTTTGAGATTGTCGAAGCCGCTGTCGCCATCGCCGCCGGAAACGTACTGCGTCAGAACCGTATAGCGTGCCATCGTAAGGTCTCCTACCTCTTGCGGAGGGCCAATCCCGCCGCGTCAACGTCCTCAGTATACACCGATGGTGTATGGCGTCAATGGGGGCCGTGCGGATTTTTTCAAAAAAATCCCCGGAGCGGTGAGGCTCCGGGGTCTATTTGCGCCGCCCCTTAAGCGCCGCGTCCGGCAGCCCATAACGGAGCATGTAGCGGAGCAACAAGGCGGCGTCGTGCGGGATGCGCTGCTTTTCGGGAGCGTCATCATCCTCCCAGTATTTGATCGCCCGCACACCCCGGCCAAGAATCGCGGCTAGAGCCACTTGCGTGATGCCGAGTGCCTCTCGAGCGGAGCGGACGTCGGCGGGGGTCATACCCTACGCTCGAGATCGACACGAAATGCGTTTAGGTCTTCGAAGAAATCAGGCATTTTTTCCGCTCCCGCCCAGGCTCTCGTCGCTCCTCAGGCCCAAGGCTGTACGAACTCGCCCAGGTTTGTCTGTCTCCAACCACGCACCGCGGCCGTCACGCAGTCCGCGGAACGTGGCGCCGTCAAGAATCTCGCTGCTATTGCGATAAAGCAGGACGCCGCTCCCATAGCTGGATCGGCTATCGTGCACGGTCCAGCGGAGAGCCCGCGCGGTCTCTCCGGGAACGTGGAGGACGTAGGGCATTAGTTAATCATCTCATCGTCGAGATAACGCTGCAGGACCTCCTCAGGAGTCGCGGCGTCGGTCCACACAGTTTGGCCCGACGAGCCGGAGCCGACGAGGACAACACCGCCGCGCCGATGTTCGGCGCTGTGGACGATGTGCAGGCTGCGCAGACCGTCAATAAGGCCGTCACGATCCGCGAAGCCGTGCTCCCAGGCGGTCAGTTCAGACGTCGGGGTGTCTTCGATCTCGGCACGCAAATTGTGGTCGAGATCTGCGATAGAGAGGGGAGAGAGAGTGAGATCAATCATATCCTGGTCCTTTCCAGAGCCTCCGCAAACCCCGAGGCGCGGGTATCGGTGCGTCCCGATACAAATCAATATAGTGCATCTAGATGCACCTTGCAATAGGTATTTGCGCGCGGTGGAAATAAAAACCCCGGAGCTGTAGCCCCGGGGTCCAACTGTTAGATATTTTCTAGTAGTTCGTTCATCCTGCCGCCACGGCCTTCCTACGTCCCTCCGTCCGCCTTACGATCCCGAACCGTTCTGCCTCGGGGCTGTTGAGCCAGTCAGAGAGCGTTGAGTTCGGCACGCCGTACGTCCGGGCCATCTCACGCTGGCTAGGGAACGCATCTCCCCTACGCATTTTGCCGGCGATGTCAGCCAGGGCTTCTTCCCGACGCCATGACCTAGACCGCTTCGGCGGCTTCGGATCATCGTCCGTCGGACGGATGAACGCGATCACGTTGCTCACCTCGGACGGATCGATGACAGGGAAATCAGACTGACCGGACACGTCGGTTGCCGGCGCGGACGGACGCTCGGCTTTCACCGGACGGTGCCGGAATGCGAAGCCGAGGCAGAGGATGGAGCCCAACTCAAACAGGAGTGTGGTGAGAAACGGGACGACCAAGACCGACCCCGCCTTCACAACCTCCTTCTCTGCCCCAAATACAGCTGCCAGGGCGGCAAAGTTGTCCGCCTCGGGGGTGATAGGCTTCGGAGGCCCGATGCGGTCCAAATCGGCCCTATGCCCCTTGAGGATGGCCTCGTGCACCTCGATGGCAGCCTCAATGCCCCGGCACTTCGGGCCGCGCCCGGACTTGCACTCCTGCACGAGGCTAGCCTGCGCTTCTGCGAGTCTCGCTTCTGACCGCGCTACCGCGGCTTTGGTGGTGGCCCGCTGCTCGGCAGCGAGATCGGCCTCAGCCTGGCTCTGGAACGTGTGTTCCGCCTGCCGGCCCGTGCTTTTGTAGACCACCAATCCGGTGGCAACTAGAAACAGGACGGCAAAGCCGACGACGCCAAGAGCGTGGCGAGCTCGCCAAGCATCAACGACAAGGTGTCCGAAGAAAATCGCGAGCGAGACAATCCCGATCACGAGGGCATGTTTCAGGCTGAACTCCGCGGCTCCGGAGGCGACATCCTCAAGAAGAATGCCGAGAGCGCAGAGGGTGGAGATGACGCCAGCCGCTAGCGCGATGGCGCGTCCGGTGATATGATGTTTCATCGTGTCGTTTCCTTCTCCAAATCGCTTGGGTGGATTCACACACGGCCCGGAGAGCGTTGCTGCGCCTCCGGGCCAACTCATCCTTAAAGATCGAAGTCCGGGTCTGAGATCCCGTCATCATTCGCCTCGGCAAGAATGATCGCGTCGGCTTCCGTCAGATTTTCAAAGTCCATTTTGTAGTCCTCGCTTGGGTGGT
>NZ_DAITQL010000138.1:0-6652 GCF_036833075.1 Hyphomicrobium sp. | reverse complement strand
GTTCAAGCTGTTAGGTGACGAGATTCTGCGCAAAACCGGAGTGGTGGAGCCGAGGAGTTTCGATCTCCTCAGTTGTGACCACATAATCAATTGATATCTAACGATAAATTTTCAGGGACAATTCGATTGTTGGATGGATTGTTGGATAAAGTTTCGCGATTTGTTCTTACTGACGAGGGCAACTTTTCTAGCGAGATCTTTGTTGGCTCAGATCACGAATTCCTTCAGCTTACCGCATTATTGCAATGCATGTGATTTATATCCACGGCGTTTCGGAGCGGCCCGCTGAGATGGAACTTCTGAAAGATAAGGATATGAATTCTAATTCGTAGCGAGTGCTTGCGGCGCATCTAAGTTCCCCCTTCGCCGCAAAGAGCGGCAACCACAGTCAGGAGGGGCGGTATGTCGTTCTTGCGCCGGACTTTCGCGGCTTGTGCTGCACTGGTCGTTCTGTTTTCACCCCAGCTCTCTCACGCGGAAAATCTCAAGTTGCGCGTTGCCTACGTTCCGATGGTGAACATGGCGCCGCTTTTCATCCTGACAAATGAGGGATGGGCGAGAGAGGCCGGCGTCGATCTGGAGCTCACACGCTTCTCTTCCGGCACGACGCTGATCCAGGCTCTAGCCTCCGGTGAATTCGACGCAGTGTACATGGCGGTATCGCCAGTTGTGGTCGCCCGCGCGCGCGGAATCGATCTCAAGATCGTAGCCGCGAACGGCGTCGAGATCGTTTCGCTCATCGGGCTTGCCGACCTTGCCAGGGGCTACGATAGCGCGGCCAGTCCAGCCAAGGCTTTCGAAGCGTTTCGCCAGCAACACGGCCGACCCGTATCGATCGCGACCCTGCCGAAGGGCACCATTCCCGATACGGCCCTGCGCCACTACATCAAGACGCAAAACATCAGCGAGGCCGACGTCTCGATTCTGAGCCAGGGCGAGGAGCAGGTCCGCCAGTCCCTGCTCGCAAAGGCGGTCGATGCCGCGACCATGCCGGAGCCGATCATCACCATCGTTAAGAGCAAGGACCCGTCTTCGGAGTTGCTTGCGACCGGTCACGATCTGATGCCGGGGCATCCGGGCTTCGTGCTCTCGGTAAGAGAGAAGATCCTCAAGGACCATCCGGACAAGGTGAAAGCGCTGGTCACACTCAACAGCAAAGCCATCGCGCTGATCAAGAGCGATCCGAAACGGGCGGCCATCTCGACGGAGGTGCATCTCGGGAAGGGCTTGATCCCGTTAGAGGTCATCGAGGCAGCCCTTACGTCCCCCAACAATCCCATCACCGATGACCTGCGCCAGCTCGCCGAAGGAACGAAAGCGCTGCAGCAGTTCCAGGTAGAAATCGGCGTGCAGCCGAAGATCGTTCCGGAAAATGAGCTGTTCGACTGGACGAGCTACAACGAATTGCAGGCGACGCGATGAGCGCGGCGGTTTCCTCGCCGGTCCGGCTAGGCGCTGTTTCGATTGCAAGTGCGGTGGGGTTTGTTCTGCTGTGGGAGATCGTTGCCAGGCTCCATCTTATGCCGGCCACGTTGCTTCCCGCGCCGAGCAGCGTCGCGCTGGCGTTTGAGAGCGAGTTTCATTCCGGCCGCTGGCTTGCAAATGTTCTCGCAAGCCTCTCGCACTACGCGGTCGGCGTCGGTATCGGCACGCTGCTCGGCATCTGGTTCGGCTTGGCAACGGCCCAATGGCCGCTTTTCAATGCGCTCACCGAGGGAGTTGCACGTCTACTGCGCCCGATCTCTCCCATCGCCTGGCTTCCTTTCGCCATCATCTGGTTTGGAATCGGCGAGGCGGCGGCGGCCTTCATCATTGCGACCGGCGTGTTCTGGTTGAACTACATCGCGACACAATCTGCCGCGCGTGCGGTCGATGCCGACAAGATTGAGCTCGCACATGCGTTTGGTCAGGGAGCCTTCTTCACGCGCGTCCGCAAGATCGTTCTGCCTGGCGCAGCGCCTGGAATTCTCTCGGGTGTCAGGGCCGGTGTGTCCATGGGCTGGATCGCGGTTCTGGCTGCCGAGATGCTGGGAGTCGCGGGCGTGGGCCAGCGCTTGCTCGAAGCGTCTGGCGTGCTCGCCACGGACCTTGTTGTCCTCTACATGGCGACGATCGCAGCGCTCTATGCCGTCACCGACTCCGCACTCGAATGGCTAACCCGGAGATTGCTGCCGTGGAAGCACTAGCTTCACGTGCCGAGGCCGAAAACTCGGACGTACTTGTGCGGATAGCCGATGTCGCCTTGGACGCACCCGGCCAAGCGCAGAGATCCATTTTGGAGAACGTTTCCCTTGAGATCCGCGCGGGAGAATTCCTTGCGATCATGGGGCCGTCGGGCATCGGAAAATCCACGCTTTTGAGAGCGATCTCCGGCTTGGTCGCTCCGAGCCGAGGGACAATCTTGGCCACGGGGCGGCGGCAGACATCTGGAAAGTTTGCGACCCTCGTATTCCAAGATGCACGCTTGCTGCCCTGGCGCCGCGTGCGCGGCAACGTGGAGTTCGGGCTCGAGGGCACCATCCCCAGACGGAGCGAGCGGGCTGATCGCGCCCGCAATGCGCTTCGCCTCGTTGGGCTCCAAGCGTTGGAGACCCGCTGGCCGCATCAGCTTTCCGGCGGGCAGCGGCAGCGCGTCAGCATCGCACGGGCCCTGGCGCTTGAGCCGGCGCTGCTCTTGATGGACGAGCCGTTCTCAGCCCTCGACATTGCCACGCGCCGAACGCTCCAGGACGAGATCTTGAGCATTTGGAGTACAGCCGGCGCAACCGTCGTTCTCGTCACTCACGATCTCGACGAGGCTCTCCACCTCGCCGATCGGGTCGTTGTACTGGGTGGTTCTCCGGCGACGATCAAGGACGTCGTGGAGGTTCCGATCGCGCGCCCGAGATCGAGGCCGAAACCCGTTGCCCAGGGCCCCTACGCCGCGCTGAAGGGGCGCCTCGCACAGCACTTCAATTCGGCCACACCATTCGGCGCGCCTCAAGGGACCGACAATGAGCCAGCCACAATCGGAAATTGATCTCTATTTCGCGCCGACCGGCAACGGATATCGCGCCGCAATCGCACTCGAAGCCTGCCAGATCCCGCATCGGCGTATCGTCGTGAACATCGAAGGTGGGAAGCACAAGACGCCGGAGTTTCTGATCCTCAATCCGCTGGGGGCGATCCCGGTGATCGTCGATCACAATGGACCTGGAGGCCACCCCCTGGTCTTGAGCCAATCCGGTGCGATCCTGTTGCACGCCGCGGAAGGGAGCGGCCGATTTATCCCCACCGATCCACGCGACCGGCTGCGCGCTCTGCAATGGTTCATGGCCGCGACCTCGGACGCCGCCGTCGGAAATACCCTGACGCGCTACATCAAGTTCAACGCGCCGGACAAATCGGAGGCGAACGACGCCTATTTCCTGGAGCGCCTGCGCGTGCTGTTCGAAGCATTCGACCGTCAGATCGGCAGCAACGAGTTCATCGCAGGTGAGCTGTCGATTGCCGATCTCGCGCTCTATCCGGTCATCAACATGCGCCTCGATCTTGTCGAGAGCGCAAAACTCAACTCGTTGCGTGCCTGGTTCGATCGCCTGAGCCGATATGAGCCGATCGTGCGCACCTACAACGCAGCCTGAGATGGCTTTTAGGCATGGACGATGGGGAAATGCATTTTATAGCTTATTTCTCAGCTTCACCTTGCCGCTCGCGACGCCAAATCAGGCGTGCGCCCCCCTCATCACCGGCTTCAATCAAGGCGCCCCAAATCGGATGGGGAAGTGTTGGGTCGTCGATCTTGATGCGCAGGTAGGTCTCCTCGGTTCCGTTGCGCTTGCGTCGCCAGGCGACGCCGATCTCGGCGGTGCCGGTCGTGATGCGGAAGTCGGGACCGCTGTCGCCGTCTTTGCGGTCGTTGGCCATGATCAGGACTTTGGCGTTGATCATGAGTGTGCGGATCGTGCCCGCATAGCCGTCCTTGACGGCAGAGAAATTTCCGATCACTGGCATGATGGCTGGGCTCCCTTTTTTATGTGCGTCTACCTTGGATGGCCGATGGCTCTGATCAGTTGGCTGCGGCGCGATAGGGTCGGAGGATGATGTCCTTGTGGACGATGACGCGTAACGGCCAGCCTGGACGTACCGTGATGGTCGGCTGGGTGTTGAGATTGCGCTCGATAAGTCGCTGTCCGGCCCGGTTCGTGGTCGACTGCGTCGACAGTTGCAGGGCGCGGATGAGATCGCTGTCGGACGAGCCGAAGGCAAGCTCACTACCGACGCCGAGAACGGTGGCCAATGCAACGCCCTTGAGGAGCTGCCAGGTGTGGAGATCGACCTGATCGGCTAGGCCTGCATACCCGCCGGTGTCGGTCGCCGGCAGATTGTCGATCACTATCGAGTTGCCATCGGGAAGGATGATGCGCTGCCAGATCACGAGCGCGCGTTCCTGGCCGAACGCGACGACGTTGTCGTACTTGCCGATCAGTCTCGCTCCCTGCGGAATTAGGATGAATCGGCCGGAGACGGTGTCATAGATGTTCTCTATCACCTGCGCGATGACAAAGCCGGGGAGATCGGAGTTGAGCCCGGTGACAAGGCTTGCGGCAATCACGGTTCCGGCCATCAACTGATAGGGTGATGCCGGCATCTGCAGGCCGTGCGGATTGTAGATGTCTTTGTCCGGTCCCGACTTGAGAAACGTGAGCTTGCGCGTCGCCTCGGTCGTGTCGTTGGCTGTGTATTCGAGGTCGCCTGTTGCGAGAGCTTGCGCCCGCTCCGTGGCGCGGAGCAGGGAGAGCGTGGCGAAGCTTCCGTCGGCTGTAGTCGTGCTCGAGCGTGGCGTCGGTTCGGATGGCGCATCGCCCGACGTCGAGTCCTGGGGCGGCTGTTTGAGCTGCAGACGAAAGAACACCTGCGATTCCCGGGCCTGCCCGGCCATGCGGGCAAGGCGCGTCTTCTCGGCATTCTCGGCATCATCGATCGGTAGGCCAGTGTCGGGTAGGATGAGCTTGGGCGCAGGCGGCTGCGTGCCTTGGGGCGCGGGGTTGGCCGGTTGCAGGCCTTCGTAGGTGGCCGGTAGCCTGCTGAGCCCATCGGTGATCGGCTTGTTATCGACGTTGATTAGCTCCTGCCGTTCCGCGACCTTGAAGCTTGGCGGCTTCAGGGCGACGAGTACGATCCCCGAGAGCAGCACTAGGAACATGGCCGTACCACCGATCAGCACCTTTCGATTGATGCGTGTCACGGGCTGCGGGCGTGCGCGCAACTCCAGCGTCTCGGGTGCTGCTTTCTTCTCTTCCGGCTCTTTGGCCTGGTCGGTCTCGCTCATGAGCGCGTCTCCCGCCAGATTGCATCCGTGCGGACAATGCGAACAACCCGTTGCGGCTCCGTGCCAAGCCTGAGTTCGGCGGCAGCGAACAGCCTGTCGACGATGTAGGTGGTGCCGCGGACGCGGTAGTTGACGAGCGCAGACTTGCCGTCGGGGCCGATGATGAACAGCGGAGGGGCTTCGCTCTTGGTGATGCCTGACGGGAACTGGATATAGACCTTGTTGCCGTCGTCGAAGACCTGCCGCGGCTTCCACGGCGCATCGCCCTCGAGGCGATAGCGGAAGCGCAACTCGTCGATGTTGACGCCGCCCTCGGCGATCGCGGCCACCGCGAAGGCCGCTTCCTCGCTTTGCTTGCGCAGGGAGACGAGCTCGGCGGCGGGATAGGTCCACGACACCGAGGCCATGTAGGTCGCCTCGGAGGATCGCATCTCAAGATGGTAGGTGCGCCGGTCGGTGGTGATAACGAGGTTGGTCTCGAGGTCGGCGCCAACTGGTTTGATCAGAATGTGGACCTGGGCGTCCTTGCCCTCGCCGCTGTTCGTGTCTCCGACGACCCACCGCACCGTATCTCCCGCTGAGACTGAAACAAGCTTCTCGCCGGCTTCGAGCGCGATGTCCGTGACCTGATTGACGGCGGCGTAAAGCTGATAGAGCGCGCCCTTGGTATAGGGATAGACCTGGATGGCATTGATATAGCCGTCCTTGACCGGCTCGAGACGCGCAGCCTCATTGGCTCCGGTCACGCGATCCGCTGGCGGTCGCGTGTCCTTCTTCTTGCCGGCGTCCTTGCCGACGGGCTTAAGCTGACCGGGAAGGGGCAACGGTGTCGGGACCTCGACGTAGCGGACCGGCAGTTTGGGATCCGGCTCGCGATGGGCTGCCATCGCCGGACTGTCGAAGATTGGGATCTCAGGGACCTTGATGTTGGTGGCGCAGGCGCCAAGCCCGCTCGATGTCATAAGGAGGGCGACGAGGGTGCGGTGGGTACTCATTTGGACTCTCCGGTGGTGACGTCCTGCGACCAGTTGAAGGCGTGCACGTAGATGCCGAGCGGGTTCTTCCGCACGGCATCGACTGTCCTTGGTGGGGTGAGCGCGATGGAGAAGAGGCCGGTCAGGCGCTTGGTGTCCTTGAGGGCGCCGCCCTCGAAGGTGCGCTCGGTCCAGCGCACCTGGAACGAGGTGTCGGAGGCCCGTACGACGCTCGTCACCTCGACGGCCACGGTCTGGCGGCCAATACGGGCGAAGGGGTCATTGTCGCGGGCGTATTCGTTGAGCGTGATTGCCGCTTTGTCGGTGACGAAGTCGTAGGCCTTGAGCCAGTTCTGCCGCACCACCA
>NZ_DAITQL010000137.1:0-6681 GCF_036833075.1 Hyphomicrobium sp. | reverse complement strand
AGGCTTCTCGCTCTCGATCCATCGCAGGGAGTGGACTTCCTGAAGATGGGAAGCCAGGAGGCGGATCGCAGGCACTCTCGTGCGTTCGATGAGCGGAAGTTTGCTCTGGACGAGGAATACAAGCGCGCCCAAATGGAGAAGTTGAGGAGGGAGGCGTCAGATGCTGGAACCACCTATGGTAAGTCAGGGACCGTCTTCCAGGATGCAAGTGGACGTGCCTACACGGTTCAGTTCGGGGCTGACGGAAGTCGTGTGATCCTACCAGTTGAGACGCCAGGGCAGATACCGCCAGCACCCTCTCAACCTGTGGGTGACGCGGGAGTAGGAAGATTTGCATCACCCAGCCTTACAGGTGAGCCGTCACCGGCTGATCGCAATATACCTCTGACGCCTATGCGCGGTGTCTCTGTTGCTGGAGACATGATGTACGACAATGCGACTGGCGCGGCGGTAAGGAGCGTCGGTGGAAATATTGCAGAGGGAGAACGGCAGAAGGTGCTCGGTCGAGAGGCCGGAGAGGGACAGGCGGCACTGCCGAAAGCCGAGCGCGCTTTGAAGTCATACGAGGTTAAGAGCGCCGCAGTGTCCAACATGATTGAAGACGCGTTGAATCAAGCTGGACCCTGGACGACCGGCTTCCGCGGCAATCTGCTCAGCTTCATCTCTGGCACACCGGCACACGACCTTTCGAAGACCCTCACTGGCATTAAGGCCAACCTGGGCTTTGAAACACTCCAAGACATGCGCGACAACTCTCCTACGGGGGGCGCGCTGGGCCAAGTAAGTGAAATGGAGCTCGAGCTTCTGCAATCCGCATGGGGCAGCATTGAGCAATCACAGTCTGAGGCCCAGCTTCGCCAGGGCCTTGAGCGCATCAGGCAGATCAAAAAGCAGTTCGTCGAAATGAAGCGGCGGGCTTACGAGGAGGACGTCTCCCGCTTCGGTGCGGCTAGTGTCCCGAATCCCGATGCTACAAACACATCAGCGTCCGATGCTGATGGTGGCTGGACAGACGTAGGTGGTTTCCGAATCAGGGAGAAGCGTTGATGCCGATCTTTGAGCTCCAAGACCCAACGACAGGAAAAACCTACGAGGTGGACGCGCCGAGTGCCGATGAGGCAGTTGGCGCCTTTAAGCAGTTCAGAGAGACGCCCTCGAGCACTAAAAAGCAAACGGGTACTCTCGCAGCAGCTGCGCATGGGATTGGCCAGGGACTTACGTTCGGATTTTCGGATGAACTGGAAGGAGCGGTTCGCGGCGGTTTTGATGCTTTGACTTCAGACAAGTCGTTTTCCGATGCTTATGGGGAACGCGTGGGAGCGGCGAGGGAACGTCTGAAACAAGCGGCTGACGACCAGCCACTTGCCTACTACGGAGGCGAAATCGGCGGCGCAGTTGTTCTCCCTGGTGGGCTGGCCCGCCTTGGCGTTCGTGGGACATCAGTCGCTGCGAATGCAGGACTTAGGGCAAGATCGGCGGCTGCGGCGAGGGAAGGCGCGGCCTATGGTGCGGCCTTCGGAGCTGGCCATGGCGAAGGCATAGAAGGAAAAGTGTTGGGAACTGCAACTGGCGGCGTTACCGGCGGTGCGGTCGGTTCGGTGTTCCCCGCCGCAGTTGATGCTGGTTCGGCAGTGTGGAGAGGGCTTGTCTCGCGCCCCGTGAGCACGCTTGCAAATCCTGAGCGTGTTGGGAATCAGAAACTGGCCGAGGCGCTCCTCCGCGATCGCATACCGGGCTCTCAGCCGCACAATCTTCCCGCGGCCCTTGATAGCGTAAACCAGCGGCTCGCCGCTGCGCGCCAGACCAAGCCGGAAATGATGCTCGCTGACATGGGCGGTGAGAACACGCGAAATCTCCTGCGGTCGGCTGCGAACGTGCCAAGTACAGGCGCGGAACGGCTGAGGAAGACTCTAGATGTTCGTCAGACGCACCAATGGCGTAGAATCGAACGCGACATGACGCGCGCACTTGGTAATCCGGATGAGTATGCGACCACGGTCGGTGATGTGATTGCGCGCCGTGGCCAACAGGCAGCTACAGATTTCGATGCGGCGATGAGTGCTGACGTTCCTCTTACTCCGGCCTTGCGCAGTGTTCTTGAACGTCCTGCCATGCAGACGATTATGCGGAACGTTCAGGCCGCCCTCCAAAACGAGGGACAGGCGGTTGGACGGGAGACGCGAATGCAGGCGCTTCATCGTTTAAAGATCGAACTCGACAATCAAATTGGACAGGCGCGCAGGGCGCGCGCAATGGGTAACGATCGCACGGCCGGAATGGACGAGCGAACTTTGACCATTCTTAAGCGTGATTTGCTCGCCACGATCAACAATCCTGCCTATCGCCGCGCCTTGGATAACTATGCCGGCGAGAGCGCCCTTGCGAGCGCTGCCGAGGATGGCTTTGAGAATGCTTTAAGGATGCACGTAGAGGAGATCGGCCCCATGCTTCGACGCATGACGGCCGGCGAGCGCGAGATGTGGCGGCTTGGTGCGTCACGATCCCTTGCGGAGAAGGTGCGGCAAGGTAATAAACTGCGAGACCGCACTGAAAACGTCTTCTCCTCACCGGACATGCAACTGAGACTGAACGCAATTCTTCCCGATCGCAGGTCACGCCGCGAGTTCCAGCGTGCCTTGATCATGGAAGCTCGGATGGCCGACACGCGCAAAGCGGTCCAAGGCAATTCCACGACCACGAAGCAGCTCGTACAGGGCGCGGAGGCAGGTCAGGACGTAGCCGCTCTTTCCGCCATGGCGAATGCGGCAACTGGCAGATTCGAACCGTTGATGAGGTGGCTAGGTCGCCAAGCAAACAACTTCACTGGCCTGACACCAACGTCAGCCAACGCAATCATTGAAGCAGCTATGACCAGAAGTGGGAACGAAGTTCCTCAGGCGCTGCGGGAAGCACTGAACCAGGCCGCGCGCATCCCCGAAGTGCGTGCAATGATGGTACAGAGGATGCTTGCGGCGTCCAACGCGTCTGGCGTTCCCAGGCAGATGGTCGGCAATCAGTAGCCAAGGAGTATCAGCTTGAGCGGTCGCTCAATGAAATACCCGATCGCGAGCCCCGCAATAGTCGCGGCGATAAGTGCGGCTCGTGTCTGGACATCCACTAGTTGAGCGTCCGGGACGGGCGGTATTCGTCCTCATTTGAAGCCAGGACCAGGGGAGCAAAGATTAGCATTAACAGCGTTTTGAGCATGTGTCAGAGCCAATGTTTGACGATGTACCCGCCTATCAGTACCGCGAGCAGAGCTGCGCAGAAAACCCGGAATGTGCCAAGGGCGTTGTACTCGATCATCCGGCTAAGGCGATAAGTGCCATCCGAGACTCTCTCGAGTATGCTTTCCTCTAACTCCCTGAACGGCTTCTCGTCCATCGTTCGCGCCCCCGTTCACTTTCCCTGGTCGGATCGCTCGTGGACGAGGATCGCGGCCCAAACAACCGCGGCAACAATAACCGGGAGTACGTACCAGAAGAACAGTTCCCCGGTCATGTCAGTTGGCGAACTCAAGCGGCCTGGGTATGGGTCGCCCGATTGCTCTGGCTTCCTCGATCCAGCAAGAAATCGCGTCCTGGACGTTGAGGGCCGCCTCCTGAGGGGTCTCCCCGTCGCTCATGCAGCCGGGGAGATCGGGAACGGTCGCAAGAAAGCCCCCGCCGTCCACCTGGGACAGCGGCGTAATCTCGATCTTGTACTTATGGCCGTCCATGGTTCCTCACAGCATCAATGAAGGCTACGAGCTTTTTAATATATACAGGCTTGATCGGCCGCTTGAAAGGGACCGTTCGGATCTCTCGTTGGCTCTCGTGTGACACCTTGTAGTGCGACCCGCCTCCAGAAGGCGGGCTGCAGGACACGCCATGCTGCCGGCAGACACGCACCACGTCTTCAATGCGCCAGCCCCTTGGATTGGTTCGCATATCTTCTAAGAGGCTCATTTGGGGAGGTAGCCCTTCTCGCGGAGCCACTCTAAGAGCGCACGCCGGATAGCCTCCGGCCGGGTCGGTAAGTCGTCTTCTGTTCGACGAAAATCGTCAATGGCACCGATGAATTCGCGTGGCAGCCGGAGCGTCACCGCTTCCGTATCGACCCTCGGTCGTCCACCTCTATTCGGTTTTTGAAGTTTTGACATTGACAACCCTGATGCGCTTTATTAGGTTGATGATGTCATAAACGAAGCGGCCGCGCAAGGTGTCTCACCACCGAGCACGGCCTAACCCCGAGCCAAGGAGATTACCCATGGCCAAGGCTGACTCTACCCTTACCACTAGGCGGGCCGTGATCAAGGCTGCCCCTGTTGTCTGCGCTGCTGCCGTGGTCCCGGCCGTTGCTAGCGAGCCTGAAGACCCGATCGTGCCCGTTTATCGCGAGTGGTGTGCAGCCCGCGAGGATTGGCGGCGCACTGCTCGCAAGCCTGGCAACGAGAACTGGGACACCGCGGAATGTTTGGCGGCGCAGGAGCGCGAGGAAGACGCTGCTTATGAACTGGCCGAAATGACGCCGACCAGCATGGCCGGTATCGCAGCCCTCGCTCATGTCCTTTGGGAAATCAACGGCCCGGGCATTTTGCCGGGGTCTGAAGACTATGATCAAGAATGCGAGGCGATCCACAACAAGCTAATGCTCTGCATATGGCGTGGAGCCAGTGGAAAAACGGATGTTCCGCCCGTCGGTTCGCAGGAGGGCTCGGCATGAACAAGCCTGCACTGACCCACCTTTGGGACACGATCTTCGACGCCGAAGACGACATCCGGCTGGCTCTGGACCTGGCTTGCCTCGTCAATTCGCACATGCAACGCGCTGGCTCCATGAGCGCGGAGGAGTGCGCGGGCCTCAATCGCGTGACCTCTGATCTTCATGAGGCCTGCCAGCGCATCCTTGCGACGCATATGCATCTGTTCAAGGCGGCAAGCCAGGCCAAGTCTGACACCAGCATGATGGGAGAGGCAGCATGAATGAGCTCTCCCTCATGGTCGATCGCAATCCGGTTGTGTTCGCCAAGGACGGCGCCGTCTTCACTAGCAGCCGGGACGTGGCAGATGCTTTCGAGAAGAACCATCGCGATGTGCTTCGAGCGATCCGAAACTTGATTGATGCCGAGCCGTCTCTAGAGCTGCGCAATTTTGCGCCGTTTAAAATCAATGATTTAACTGGCGAAAGCACGTCGCACTATGAGATGGACCGCGACGGCTTCACCCTCCTGGCCATGGGCTTCACCGGATCGAAGGCGCTCCAATGGAAGCTCCGCTACATTGAGGCCTTCAACCGGATGGAAGCCGAGTTGCGGAGCCGTCCAGCGGCACTCCCTGATCTCTCAGACCCGGTTGTGCTCGTGCAACTTTTGACGGAGCATGCCACGAAGCGCATCGAGGCGGAACAGCGGGCGACCTCGGCCGAGGCCAAGGCATCAGAACTGGCTCCCAAGGCGGAAGCCTTTGACATCCTCGATGCCTCTGAGGGCTCGGTGAACGTCCGTGTTGCGGCCAAGATGCTGGAATCGCCGGAGCGCAAGTTCATCGGCTGGCTCCAGGCCAACAGCTGGGCCTATCGCCAGAACGGCATCGGGCCACTGCAAGCCTACGTCGACAAACGCAACGCCGGCTACCTCGAGCACCGCGCGCACACGTTCTATGACCAGACGAGGGGAGAGCATCGCACGGTGGTGCAGATGATGATCACCCCGAAAGGCCTCGCGCGGCTGGCGCAGATCTTCGCCAAGCAAGGGGTTCCTGCATGATCACGAAGCTGTTTCCGGAGACTGAGGGCGTCGTCTCGCGGGTGTCTGTTCAGATCTCCGAATACAGCGAGCGGAACGGTGGGGCCGAGGAGGGAATGGGGACGCTCTTTGCCGTGGAGGTCCTCTTTCCTGACGGGAAGTGGAGCAACGTCGGCTACTTCAAGGACCTAGACGAGGCGCGCCGGGCTGCGGAGAACGAGGCTGCGGCCCGCGGCGCGGATATGCTCTCTGTCAGTTGCTGGCCGAACCGGCAGGTGCAGGCGGGCGTCTGAAGGTATCACGACCGTGGTTATGCCTTCCGTCGACAGCTATCGCGTCTTGTCAGTCCCTCCGGCAGTGCGAGGGCAAAGTACCCGTACGGGAACTTACAGCGCGACTTACGCTCAAAATCAACAATAAGTTCCCGATCGGGAACTTAGGGAAAGATGTCATGTCGATCAATGCTTCGCCGGTTCACCGGACGATTGTCCTATCTCTTTCGCAGTCTTCACGAGCGCCTGTGCAAGGTCTTGTGCGTGCGAAGGGGACAACGATAGGGACAGTCCGGACCCCAGACCCTGATCCAGGATCAGACCCACTCTTTGAGTTTCTGTGGTCTCAACCGTACCAACTGTCATCGTTTGAACTTCATGAAAGAGAGCGTGATGCCACTGAGGCGGACCGCTAGCCTTGACCTTCGCGAATTCCGCCGCGGTGAGACGAACTTTTGCTTGGTTTCCGAGCAGTATGAAAGCCGAAAGTGGAACTGAAATCTCTACTACCTTCCCTCTGACATCGATGGATCTGAACACGATCGACGGTACCCCATCCACCGTCTCCCAGCGTGACCCTTTGGTCTTGAGCATCTGATTCTCCATCCTCTTGATGGAGCGACTCTAGGCCGTGTCTGAGTAATCCGCACCCTAACAACAACGACCTTTTATGAACCAGGGAGC
>NZ_DAITQL010000136.1:0-6739 GCF_036833075.1 Hyphomicrobium sp. | reverse complement strand
AGCCTGCGCCCGAGCCGACGCCGGCTCCCGAGGTCGCGCCCGCTCCTGAGCCGACGCCCGCGCCGGAGACGGCACCGGAGGCTGAGCCGACGCCTGCGCCAGAGGCCGCACCCGAAGCGCCTGCGGAGCCTGAGACGGCGCCGGATACGGAGCCCGCGCCGGCCCCGTAAGGACGGGCCTCGCCGACATCTCGTTCGAAGCCGAGGGCATGCCGTCCGCATGTCCTCGGCTTTTCCGTGGCTTTTCCGTTTTCCCGAACACGCAGTCCCGGGTTGCCCGGGTGCGGCCGGGCTCGTATGTGTCTTTGCGGTCGCCGCGTCGCGCGGCCTTTCCCGTCTTCAAGAGGCATGCGCCATGGCCGAACTGCTGCTCGAGCTCTTTTCCGAGGAGATCCCCTCGCGCATGCAGGCGCGGGCCGCGGACGATCTCAAACGGCTCGTTACCGAGGGCCTGCGCGCCGAGGGGCTAGAGGTTGGTGAGGCGCACGGCTTTGCAACGCCGCGCCGGCTCGCACTCGCCGTCTCGGACGTGCCGGCGCAGTCGCCGCCCGTGTCCGAGGAGCGCAAGGGGCCGCGCGTCGGAGCGCCGGAGCAGGCGGTCGCGGGCTTCCTCAAGGCAGCGGGCCTCGCCTCGATCGGAGAGGCCGAGATCGTCAAGGACGAGAAGAAGGGCGACTACTACGTCGCGCGCATCGAGAAGTCCGGCCGGTCGGCGGCGGAGATCACGGCCGAGGTCGTGGCGGGCGTGCTCGCAAAATTCCCGTGGCCGACGTCGATGCGCTGGGGCTCGGGCAGCTTCCAATGGGTGCGGCCGCTGAAGTCGATCATCTGCCTCATCGACGGAAAGGTTGTGCCGCTCGAGGTTGCGGGGCTCAAAGCTTCCAATGCAACACGCGGCCACCGCTTCCACGGCAACGAGGTGTTCGAGGTCGAAAGCTTCGAGGACTATGCCGACAAGCTCGCCGGTCACGCGGTGATGCTGAATGCCGCCGAGCGCGTGGAGGAGATCCGCGAGCAGGCGGAGGTGCTGGCCAGGAAGGCGGGCCTCGAGCTGATCGCGGACGAGGGGCTGCTCGCGGAGAACGCCGGGCTCACCGAATGGCCGGTCGTCCTCATGGGCACCTTCGACAGGAGCTTCCTCGACGTTCCGCCCGAGTGCCTGATCACGTCCATGAAGATGCATCAGAAGTGCTTCTCGCTACGCGACCCCAAGACGAAGGCGCTCGCCAACAGATTCATCCTGGTCTCGAACCTCACGGCGACGGACGGCGGGGCTGAGATCGTCTCCGGCAACGAGACGGTGATCCGCGCGCGGCTCTCGGACGCGAAGTTCTTCTGGGACCAGGATCTCAAGCGGCCGCTCGACGAGATGATCATCGCGCTCGAGGGGATCACGTTCCACGAGAGGCTCGGCACGCAGAAGGAGCGGGTGGAGCGCATCAAGGAGCTCGCCTTCCGGATCGCGGGCGCGGTCGATGCCGATCCGCAGGACGCGCGGCGCGCCGCCGAGCTCTGCAAGGCGGATCTCGTCTCTGGCATGGTCGGCGAGTTCCCGGAGCTGCAGGGCCTTATGGGTCGCTACTATGCGATGGCGGCGGGGACCGCTCCCGCGATCGCGCGGGCGATCGAGCTGCACTACAAGCCGAAGGGTCCCTCCGATACGGTGCCGAAGGAGGAGGAGGGGGATGCGGTCGCGATCGCAGTCGCGCTCGCCGACAAGCTCGACACGCTGGTCGGCTTCTGGGCTATCGGCGAGAAGCCGACGGGCTCGGGCGATCCCTATCAGTTGCGCCGCGCGGCGCTCGGCGTGATCCGGATCGCGGTCGAGAACGATCTCAGGGTGCCGCTCCTCACCGCCTTCGATCATGCGTACGATCAGCTCAAGCAGGGGGCGTCGAGGAAAGGAAACCTGTTCCTGTTTGCCAAGGTCGTGGCCGACACGGCGCAGGATGAAATGATGCGCTCGAAATGGATCGACGTGGACGAGGAGGCGGGCTGGAACAGCATCAGCGTCTGGTCGGTGAAGGAGCCCGAGACCTATCTGAAGGACAGGCAGAAGGACATTCCGCTCGCGGCGCTGACCGGGACGTTCGCGCTCCCGTCGTCCGTGAAGCAGGATCTGCTGTCGTTCTTCGCCGACCGGCTCAAGGTCTATCTCAAGGACCAGGGCGCGCGCCACGATCTGATCGATGCCGTGTTCTCGCTCGGCGGACAGGACGATCTCGCTCTGATCGTGAAGCGCGTCCAGGCGCTGGGTGCGTTCCTCAAAACCGACGACGGCGCCAACCTGCTCGCCGGGGTCAAGCGCGCCTCCAACATCCTCGCCATCGAGGAGAAGAAGGACAGGACCAGCTACGCGGGCCGCTACGACCTCGCCGTCCTCAAGGAGAAGGACGAGCTGGCGCTGGCGGCGGCCATTGAAAGCGTGAAGCAGGATACGGTCGCGGCGATCAACGTCGAGAACTTCAAGGGGGCCATGAACGCGCTCGCGGAGCTGCGCGCGCCGGTGGACGCCTTCTTCGATAAGGTTACGGTTAACGATGCCGAGCCGAAGCTACGCGAGAACCGCCTGAAGCTGCTCTCGGAAATTCGTGCTGCAACGCTGACGGTCGCCGACTTCTCCCGCATCTCGGGATGACGGATCCCGTGTGCGCACGAGCGCTGGGACGGCCTCGGCGGCGGACGATGCAGCCGGCCCCCGTACGTAGTCGCCCGTAGATCGACAGGAGACCGATTCGGTCTAGTCTGCGCCGATCTCGGGAAGGGGAAGGCGACAATGGATAACGCTTGCCGATCCACTGCATTCAGCATCGCCAAGGACGGCAAGTATCACGACGCGACGTTTCGTGTCGATGGAGGTGTCGTCTCGGTTCTCTATTGGGGGCCGGACGGCGTCACGCGGCGCGAGGCGCAGGCGATCGATCTCGAGCGGCCCGAGGAGACGGCCTGCCAGCTCCTGAGCCAGATCGTCGAGGCACAGCCTCAGTTCACCTGATCCGCTCCTCACCTCATCTGATCCACAGTGCGCGGCTGTTTCTATTGGCAGCGGAAGCGCTCCACGTCCGCAATGAGACCGCTGCGTGAGGCTTCGGTGGGATAGGGCCCGATCAAGCCGTCGTGGTTTGGGACAGGGCATCCTCGTAAGCGCCGGTAGCGGCGAGCCAGGCTTCCTCCGCTTCGGTGAGACGCTTCGCCATCTGCCCGCGCTCGAGCGAGATGCGGCTCGCCTTTGCGGCATCGGCGTAGAGATCCGGCGAGGCGAGCAGCGCGTCGAGCTTCGCAAGCTCTGCCGACAGGCGCTCGACCGTCTTCTCTGCCGCCAGCATGGTCTTTTTCAGCGGCGCCAGCTCGGCGCGCCGGTCGGCTGCCGCCTTGCGCTGGTCGGCGCGGCTCGTGCGCGTGTCCGGGGTGCCGTCGGCTTGGGCGCGCCGTTCCGTTCTCGGTGCACGCGATTGCAGCAGCTCGGCGCGGTAGCTGTCCATGTCGCCGTCGTAGGACCTCACCGTGCCGTCCGCGACCAGCCACAGGCGATCGGCGGTCGCCTCGACCAGGTGTCGGTCGTGGCTGATGAGGATCACCGCGCCCTCGTACTCGGCGATGGCGTGGATCAGTGCCTCGCGGCTGTCGACATCGAGGTGGTTGGTCGGCTCGTCCAGGATGAGGAGATGAGGCGCGTGGAAGGCGGTCAGCGCCAGGAGCAGGCGCGCCTTCTCGCCGCCCGAGAGGTTGGCGCATTTCGTGTCCGCCTTGTCGGCGCCGAAGCCCCAGGTGCCGAGGCGGGCGCGGCGCTGGGCCTCTGTGGCTTCGGGCATCATCCTCACGACGTTGTCGAAGGGCGTGGACAGCGGGTTCAACTCGTCGAGCTGGTGCTGGGCGAAATAGCCGACGGTGATGCGGCCCATGCCGAACACGTCGCCCGAGAGCGGCGCGAGCTTGCCGGCGACGAGCTTGGCGAAGGTCGATTTGCCGTTGCCGTTGGCGCCGAGCAGCGCGATGCGGTCGTCCTGGTCGATGCGCAGGTCGAGGCCGGTCAGGACGGGGCGCGCCGGATCGTAGCCGGCGGATGCCTTCTCGATGCGGATCAGCGGGCTCGCGAGCGGCTTCTCCGGGCTCGGCAGCGCGAAGGGCGCGACGCGATCCTCCACCTGGTCGGCGATGGGCTGCATCTTGGCGAGGTATTTGACGCGGCTCTGGGCCTGCCTGGCCTTCGTCGCCTTGGCCTTGAAGCGGTCGATGAACGCCTGGATGCGACGACGCTCCTCGTCCTGCTTCTTCTTGAGCTTGAGCTCGAGGCTCTGGCGTGCGCGGCGCGTCTCCTCGAAGTCGTCGTAGCCGCCGCTGTAGAGCGTGAGCTTGCCGCGGTCGAGATGCAGGATGGCGCCGGCGGCGCGGTTCAGGAGATCGCGGTCGTGGCTCACGATCACGACGGTGTGCGGGTAGCTCTTGAGATAGCTCTCGAGCCAGAGCGTGCCTTCGAGATCGAGGTAGTTGGTCGGCTCGTCGAGCAGCAGGATGTCGGGCTCGAGGAAGAGCACCGAGCCGAGTGCGACGCGCATACGCCAGCCGCCCGAGAACGCGCGGCAGGGACGCTGTTGCGCTGCTTCGTCGAAGCCGAGGCCGGCGAGGATGCTCGCGGCGCGCGCGGGGGCGGCGTGGGCGCCCATGTCGGCGAGCCGGATCTGGATCTCGGCGATACGGTTGGGATCGGTCGCCGCTTCCGCTTCGGCGAGCAGGGAGGCGCGCTCGGTGTCGGTCGAGAGCACCCACGCGATGAGGCTCTCCTCGCCGCCGGGGGCCTCCTGGGCGATGCGGCCGATGCGGGCGCCGCGCGGGATGGTGATGGTGCCCTGGTCGGCGTGGAGATCGCCGGCGATCAGCTTCAGGAGCGTCGATTTGCCGGCGCCGTTGCGGCCGACGAGGCCGACCTTGTGGCCTTCGGGGATGGCCGCGGTCGCGCCCTCGAGGATCGGCTTGCCTTCGATGCGGTAGGTGAGATCGTTGATGTGCAGCATGGCTGGGTAGCCGATAGCTGCCCGCGGCGGACTTGTCACGCGGGGAGCAGAGGCATTGGCGTGCGAAACGCCGCGCGGGCCAGCGGACACCTCAGGAAAAAACGACCCGCTTCGCTAATCGCCCGGGGCCGTCCGGATCATGAGCCGGCAAAATGATGGTCGGCTCTTTGGCTGCGAACGCCTTGATGGCACGTAGAGTTGCGATCGAGCGCGCTGGGTCGTTGGTCACTCCATCGGCTTTCTCCGCGCGCAGATTGGCTTCGGTGTAGGTCGCGTCGCCAGCCAGAAAATAGGTTACGTCCTCCCCCCTGACGACGACGGACATGTGCCCTTCGCTGTGGCCGGGCGTCGGCACCATAAAGATCCGACCGTCCTTGGTAATCGGATGAACGAATGGAAAAGGCCCCGAGGCGGATGTTTCGGCAGAGATCAGGTCGGGCTTGAACCAGATCGGCCAGCGCTGCGGCAGACAGCCCATCATCTTGCCCTTCAATCCCGCGGACGCCTCATAGCTCTCCCGCGGCGCGATGATCCGGTTGTGCGGGAAGTGGTCAAGGCCGCCGGTGTGATCATGATGGAAATGCGTGAGGATGACGGCTGCAACATCGCGCGCCGGATCGACGTTCATCTCGGCAAGCCGCGATCCGATCTCTTCCAGCGGTGCGACCTTGATCTGCACCTGCTTGGTGAAGAACGGATTCCACCAGGGCAGATACCCAGGCACCGAGTTTCGCCAGGTGTCGCCGGTGTCGACGATGAACTTCCCTTCCGGATGCTCGATGAGGAACGACAGGATCGGCAGCGGATCGACCCACTGCGGGTCGCGGAAGATATCAATTTTTCGACCGATGCCGCCGCGACCATCCTGGCCTGTCATCTGGGCCGTCTTCATCCGGGCCTTGCCGGTCTCGATGGGAAAAACGCGGATCATTGCGAGCTCCATACATAGAACGAACGCTCGTTCTAAATAAATGCCGCTGACAGTCCTTGTCAAGAACGAACGTTCGTTCTATGAAAGAGATATGGCAAAATTATCAGAAGAACAAAGACTTGCTCGGCGCCAGCAGATCCTGAATGCGGGCTGGCGATGCTTCGAACGCAACGGCCTTCACGCGACGCGGATGGACGACATTATCGCCGAAGCGGAGCTCTCTGCAGGCGCCGTCTATTCCTACTTCAAGAACAAGGACGACCTCATCCGGGCCGCTTTGACGACGTCCATGACGGGCCTCTCCGAACGGCTGCGGCCGATGCTGGAGAGCGACGAACCGCCGCCGCCCGTCATCCTCCTTGAAGGCATCGCCGCCGCAGTCGAGGACTACACGAAGCGCGACGGGTTCGATCTCAAGCGGCTTGCTCTGCTCGGCTGGGCGGAGAGCCAGCGCGATGAGACGCTGAAGGGGATCATGCATGCCTTCTACACCGGATTTGTTGCGCAACTCGCGGGCTGCGTCTCGCGATGGAAGAAGGCGGGTCTCGTCACGTCTTCAGCAAATGACGATCACATCGCGAGGGCGCTGCTTGCCCTCGTGCTTGGGTACGTGGTCCAAGCCGCCGTCGTCGGCGGACTAGATCCCAAGATTTTGAGGGAAGGCGTGGAAGGTCTTATGGCCTCGACGCCGAGACGGCTGAAAAGTTAGGGAACCTCTGAAGAACTCCTCGGAAGTGGCGGATGACCCTCCCCCTCAACGGGTACCCGAAATAATGTAGACTCCGTTCGTCACCCCA
>NZ_DAITQL010000135.1:0-6775 GCF_036833075.1 Hyphomicrobium sp. | reverse complement strand
GACGGCCTCCGTGACCTTCTCGAAATTGTTGATCAGGGTGGCGAGGGCGCGGCTCTCGCGTTCCTCGTCCTGGGCCGAACGGGCTTTACCGCTCGCCATTCTCTTCTCCATGTGCTCGAGCTTCAGACTGATGGCGCGGTAGAGGCGCGCGATGAGCGCCCGGCGCGCGCCGCGCGAAGGCAAGGCGCCCGGATGGTTGCGTTTCTGTCGGTCGCCTGCGCACGCAGCGGTCTCGCGCCGGGGGCGCTGACGCGTCCGTTCCGCGCGCCCCGGCCAGTTCTCCCGCTTCGCCCGCGCTCCGATCCGCATCGAGCTGAGGGCGAAGCGGCCCGCGATCTCGGAGAGCGGAACCGAGGCATCGGCGTATGCGCGACGCACCTGAGCCCACGTCTGCTCGTCATCCTGCATGCCGCTGCCACGCCGTACCCGATCCGCACCCGGTCGGGCCGCGGGCCGTGCTGTCTCTTGCGCCGATGGTTTGTGAGATGAAGGCTCCGCCGCCGTAGCGCCAGCGACACTTTGCGAGCCATACTGAAATACTATCGATCGACCGTTTCGCTGTCAATAACGAATTGACGTGATCTTTGTATTATTTTCGTATCCATAATATAATATTAGAAACTACTTAAACAGAGAGAACACTCCAGAGTATCCGCCCATTTCACGCCGGGGATAACTTTACCCCGATGCGCCGCCGGCATCCCCTTACAACTCGCGCGACCGCCTTCCGGCAGCCGCATAAATAACCATAATGCCCGAGTGATCTGAGTCCGTGAGGCCGCGTCCGGGTAGGCGACCCCCGCCCGAGGACGACGGCCGTCCTATTGCGCCATAATTCGGGGCTGACACGTTGAGCGACTGGTTCTTCAAACGCGGCCGGCGCGAGGGCATCGACTGGATGGCCCTCGATTCCAAGCTCGATTCCTCGTTCTCGGAATTCTGGTCGCGCTGCAAGGACCTGTGGGACGCCGGCTCGAGCTTTTTTGCGCGCTTCAAGCTCACGGGCTGGCGGCGTCTCCTCAACGAGGGCGCTTCCGACGCGTTCACGCTCGCCACCGGCGGACTGCTCATTCTCTACGCGCTCGCGCTGCCGGCGTTCCTCGACTTCGACGAGGGGCGCTTCCTCACCGGCAAGTACAGCGTCAAGTTCCTCGATGCGGCCGGCAACGAGATCGGCCAGCGCGGCATCCTGCACAACGACGCCGTGCCACTCGAGGAGATCCCGGACGCCGTCATCAAGGCGACGCTCGCCACCGAGGACCGCCGCTTCTTCGAGCACTTCGGCATCGACGTGCTCGGCACGGCGCGCGCGCTGGTCGAGAACCTGCGCGCCAACTACGTGGTGCAGGGCGGCTCGTCGCTCTCCCAGCAGCTCGCCAAGAACCTGTTCCTGTCGTCGGAGCGCTCGATCGACCGCAAGATCAAGGAAGCCTTCCTGGCGCTGCTTCTTGAAACACGTTTCACCAAGCGCGAGATCCTCAAGCTCTATCTCGACCGCGCCTATCTCGGCGGCGGCGCGTTCGGGGTCGAAGCCGCGTCTCAGTTCTACTTCGGCAAGTCGGTGCGTGAGGTGAACCTCGCCGAAGCCGCCCTGCTCGCCGGACTCTACAAGGCGCCGACGACCTACGCTCCCCACGTCAACCTGCCGGCGTCGCGCGCACGCACGAACGTCGTGCTGGACAACCTTGTCGAAGCCGGCTTCTACACGCCGGCCCAGGTGCTGGAAGCGCGCCTGCATCCGGCGCAGATCGTCGAGACGCGCGCCACCACCAGCCCCGACTGGTTCCTCGACTGGGCCTACGAGGAGGTGCAGCGGCTGGCCGAAGGCAAGAACCAGTACGTGCTGACGGCGCGCACAACCGTCGACCTCACCATGCAGAAGCAGGCAGACGAGGCGATGATCACCTTCCTCAAGCAGAAGGGGCGCGGCCTGCGCATCAACTCGGGGGCGCTCGTCGCCATGGAGACGACCGGGGCGGTGCGCGCGCTCGTCGGCGGGCCGGACTACGGCGAGAGCCAGTTCAACCGCGCCACGCATGCGCGCCGCCAGCCGGGCTCGTCGTTCAAGATCTACGTCTACGCAACCGCGCTCGAGAACGGCTACACGCCGACCAGCGTGGTGCGCGACGCATCGCGCACGTGCGGGCGGTGGCACCCGCAGAACTACGGCGGCAGCCACGGCAGCGGCTCGCGCATGCCGCTCTGGATGGCGCTCGCGAAATCCTTGAACACCGTCGCCGCCGAGCTGTCGTTCGCGGTCGGACGCGAGAAGGTCGTCGAGATGACGCAGCGCCTCGGCATCACCGGCATCCGCACCTCCTGCTCGATGGCGCTCGGCGACTACGGTATCCCGCCGATCGAACACGCCGGCGGCCTCGCGACGTTCGCCAACGGCGGCAAGAGCGCACGCCCCTACGCCATTCTCGACATGGTCAACTCCAGGGGCGAATTGGTCTACAGCCGCGAGCGGGACGAGCCGGAGCCGGCGCAGCTCGTCTCCGAGAAGGTGGCCCAAGGCATGAACCAGATGATGCAGAAGGTGGTGACGGACGGCACCGCGCAGCGCGCCGCGCTCGACTTCACCAACGTGGTCGGCAAGACCGGCACCAGCTCCGGCCCGAAGGACGTCTGGTTCGTCGGCGCGACCGGAAAGTACGTCGGCGTGGTCTGGCTCGGAAACGACGACAACCGGCCGATGGCGCACGGCAACACCGGCGGGCAGCTCGCCGCGCCGCTCTGGCAGTCGTTCATGTCGGTGGCGCATCGCGACATGAACATCCCAAACTTGCCCGGACTTCAGCCGCATCCGGTGCAGGTTGCCGAGCAGCAGCGCATTGCCGAGCTGAGGCTCTCCAACCCGGCCGCCGCGGCCGCCGAGCTCGGCGCCGCCAAGCTGCAATCGCCCACCATGGCGGAGCCCGCCCGCGAAGCCCTGAAACGCATCGCGACCGCGCTCCGCAAGGCCGCCGGTGTCGCCGAACCGCCCCCCGGGCCCGCCCCGGCACCCACCGCTCCCCAAGCTCCGGGGACGCAGCCGCGCGGCAATCGGGCCGGGACCGGCGCCAACCCCGCCTTCGCCTCCGAAACCAGCGGCAGAAGCTCTCCTGCCGCTCCTGCCGTTCCCTGATCCATGTCCGCAGCCAGCACCTTCCGCTCTCTCACCTCGCTCAATTTCATGAGCTTCACGCTGCACCGGCTGCGGAAGCGGCTCGCCGTGCTCATCGGCTACACGACCGACTGGGCGCTCTTCATCGGCGTCGTGCTGATCCTCGGGTTGGGGTCGAGCTGGTACATGATCGAGCGCGGCTCGCCGCTCACGACCGTCACGATCGGCCCATGGGTCTCGTGGGTGGCGGCAGGGCAGCCGGACGCCGACCCCTATACGCGCGCGCACGCGGCTCGCCTCGGCATCCTGCCGCTCAGCACGCGCGTCTCGCACACCTTCATCGCGCGGGCCGACGGCGAGGGGCGCAACCTGCACTCGTCCTGCGACTACGTGATCGAAGGTCGCGAGGCGCCCGACTTCTGGTGGAGCCTCACCGTGTTCGACGCCGATGGCCGGCTAATTCCGAATGCTCTCGGACGCTCGGCCTTCACCAGCGATACCATGGCCATCGATCCGGACGGCAGATACAGGGCGACGCTCTCGCGCGATGCCCATGCGGGCAACTGGCTGCCGACGGGCGGCGCGGGGCGGCTCGCGCTCGCGTTCACGGTGCTCGATCTCGGCACGCGCGCCGTGGCACAGGACGACGATCTCGAGAGCCTCGTGCCCACCATCACGCGCAAGGGGTGCTAACAATGCTCAAACGCCTCTGGGCCCGCATCACCTCGATCAACATTCCGCTGACAGCGGCCGCCCTGCTCGCGGCGGCGATCCTGCACATCCTCGCCACGCTGGCGACGTCCCACCTGATCCCGACCTCGGGCTATGGACGCCTTGCGGGCGATCTACCCGAGAACACGATGCAGATCCTGCCCGCGGTGGCCCCCGGCGCCCAGCCGCTGCCGTTTCTCTCACCGGACGCGCGCTATGCGGTCTGCCGCTTCGACACGCGCAATGGCGCCGTCAGCATCAAGGCCTTCCTGCCCGATCCCGGCTGGGTGCTGGCGCTCTTTTCTCCGGACGGCGGCAACTTCTTCACCTCCGTGGCCTCACCCGAGCAACGGCCGAACGTCTCGCTCCTGCTGGTTCCCGGCGACGATGGCTGGCGGACGGGGGGAGGCGCTGCGGGATCCGGCGAGCCTGTCGTCACCCGCGAGGCGACCCTCACCATCCCCGCCAACGAAGGCGTGGCCATCGTCCGCGCGCCGGATCGCGGCGAAGCCTACAATCCGCGCGCGCTCGCGGATCTCAAGCGCGCAGAGTGCAAATTCCGGCGCACGCGCGCGTCGTAGATCGCGCCTCGTCCCTCAATCGTCGAGGTCGAGATGGTCGCGGCGGCGCGTCCGATGGCGCGACTTTTCCGCGGGCCTTGCGTCGGCTTCGGCCCAGCGCTCGTAACGAACGCCCGGAAAGAAAACGATATCGGCGGAAGCAACTGCCCCGCGCCGCGCTGTCATCTGCCGGGACCCTAGTGCCGGCTGCCTGAACTCCAGAATGCTGGCCATCGTGTCATCCCCCGTGCCCGTGCATCCTCTTTCGCTCGCCCGGCTTCCCTTTCCGGGCCTGCGCCCCTCGCGGATGGCATTGATGGGGCTCCTGCTTCGGTTAACGAAAAGTTAACGGCGTGAAGCTTGCCGCACGCTGGCGTCGCGGCGTGGCCGCAGAGCCTCAGAGCTCGGTCAGCCATCCCTCGAGGCCATGGGCGCCGTCCCGCGCCTCGACTTCGACGATCCAAAGGTCGGGATCAGTGCGAGCCTCGCGTTCGAGGAGCGCGTCCACCTCGGGATCGGGGCGCGCAGCCCCCTTTGAGAAGGCGATCCAGCGGCGGTCGGTCTCGGCGCTCGAGAGACTGGCCGGCGCCGGTCCGAAGAGCAGAGACGTGCCGTCGAGACAATTGACCCGGATGTAGATCGCGCCGGCATCGTCGTCGCCATGGCGAACGATGTAGGCGTGCCGTCCGCCGCCCGCCAGCCGACGCACGTAAGCCTTGACCCAGATCTCGGACTTGAGCCGCATCGCTCCGGCCTGTTTCGGGGGCGCCCGCCGGCGGCTGGGGCGCCGGTTTGCCTAGACCATGATCCCTTCAGACCCTATCGGCCTGAAGGGTGTCTCATCGGTCTCATCGAAGAGAGAGCGTGATCCCGATTCAATCAAATATGATCACGCCCTATCGGCTGGCCTGCAGGGCATCGCTCGCCAGGCCCGCGAGCTTCGCGAGCAACTCGCCGGAGATGCGACCCGTTTGCTTGAGCTTCCGGTCTGCCTCGAACTTCCGGATCGCACGTCTCATGGCCTCGTTCAAGCGGCCATCGGGAATCGTGGTGATGTAGCCGAGCTGGCGGAAGGCGCGCTGAACGGCGCGGACGACGGCTTCGGCCTCAGGCCCCGGGGCGGCGTCGCTTCCGGCCGAGGTGCGGATATCGGCAGAGCCCAGCACAAGGTGCTGGAGCAGCGCTTCGCTCGGCTCGGCCGTCAGGGCCAGCCCCGAGTCCGTCTCGTACGCCATGACGGCGCCCCGCGTCACGAGCCCCGCCACGCCGTCGACGGCGCCGGTCTCGTAGCCCTTGGCCTTGAGCTCGCGCTGCACGGCACGCACGAGATCGGTGCGATCGGTGGCGACGGGTAGCGGCTTCACCGCACCCGTCTCCAGGCGGGGAACGCTCGCCTCCCCGCGCGCGGCGACGGCCTGCTGTGGCTCGGCCGGCGTCCCGCCGGTCCAGCCGGACGAGGCGGTCTCCCCGGCGGGGGCGAGACCAGCGAGCTGGCGGCCCGGAGGCTGCAGCACGAAGATGTTGGTCACCATTGCGCCGGTCAGGACTGCAAACGACAGGAACGCGAACCTCACACCAGACGGCGTCATCTTGCGGCCCCGGGCCCTATGGTTTCGGAGGGCCCGAGTATCGGGAGGCGGACGTTAAGATCCCGTTAACCTGAGCGAACTCTCAACGGGACGGTCGTTTCGAAATCGATAGAATTCTATTCAATTCCGTCCGATTTCCGCCGCGGTTCCTCAAAATTTTTGCCGTAGCGTGCCGGTTATCTGAGGCCGTCTCGGCCCAAGCGTTCCACGACCGGAGCCCGTTGCCATGAGCCTGTTCAGGATTGCCGTCGTTCTCTCGCTCGGCGTCGCCCTCATGCCCTCTGACGAGGAGCAGCAGACGGCTCTCTACCAGCGTGCGGCCACGGCCGCGCACTGGACCATGACCTACTGCGACCGCAACGCGCAGCAGTGCGTCGTGGCCGGACATTTTTGGGACGCCTTCGTGCAGAAGGCGAAGTTCGCGGGCAAGCTCGCCTACGACGTGGCGATCGCCTCGTCCGAGACCTTGCGGCAGGACCCCCTCGCCCCTCAGCTCGCCAGCGACCGCGGCACGCTCCAGTCCGGCGATCTCGAGCCCAACTGGCGGGGCGAGAAGCGGCAAGGCGACATCTAGAGAGTTTCCGTTTCAGATGGAAACAGCGGTTCGACATGCGCAAGCCCGTCTGGGCTCCGGCCTTCGCCGGAGTGACGTTGAATTTGCGTAACCCGCCTGCATACAAATGGCGTCATCCCGGCATCATGGCGGAGCCATGCTCCGCATGGACGGCCGGGATCCAGACACGCCAATTGCTCACATGACCATGTTTCGGAACGACTCTAGACCTTGATCACTTCAGGCCCCATCCGCC
>NZ_DAITQL010000134.1:0-7216 GCF_036833075.1 Hyphomicrobium sp. | reverse complement strand
GCCGCCTGCGCGACATCCCGATCGTCACCTTCATCAACAAGCTCGACCGCGAGGCCAAGGAGCCGCTCGACCTCCTCGACGAGATCGAGAAGACGCTGGCGCTCGACACCGCGCCCATGGTCTGGCCCATCGGCCAGGGCCGCGACTTCCGCGGCACCTACGATCTCAACCAGCCGCGCGTGCGCCGTCTCGACGAGAATTTCGACGGCACGCCGATCAGCGGACCCGACGACCCGCTCTTCTCCGAGATCATGGAGCCCGAGGCCTATCAGCGCTGGCGCGAGGAAATCGACCTCGTGGCGGAGGCGTGCGGCAAGTTCGATCTCGAGAAGTTCCAGCATGGCGCGTTGACGCCCGTCTACTTCGGCTCGGCCCTGAAGAACTTCGGCGTGCGCGACGTGCTCGATGCCCTCAAGACCTACGCGCCGCCGCCGCGCACGCAGCACGCCGCGAACCGCGAGATCAAGGCCAGCGAGCCGGCCATGACCGGCATCATTTTCAAGATCCAGGCCAACATGGACCCGAACCATCGCGACCGCATCGCCTTCATGCGCGTCTGCTCGGGCAAGCTCACGCGCGGCATGAAGGTGAAGCATGTGCGCTCCGGCAAGACCATGGCGCTCTCGGCACCGCAGTTCTTCTTCGCGCAGGACCGCTCCATTGCCGAGGAAGCTTATGCCGGCGACGTGGTCGGCATCCCCAACCGCGGCGTGCTGCGCATCGGCGACGCGCTGACGGAAGGCGAGGACGTGATCTTCCTCGGCATCCCGAGCTTCGCGCCCGAGATCCTGCGCCGCATCCGGCTCGAGGACGCCATCAAGGCCAAGAAGCTCAAGGACGCCGTTCGCGAGATGGCCGAGGAAGGCGTGGTGCAGGCGTTCAATCCGATCGACGGCACGCAGCCGATCGTCGGCGTCATCGGCGCGCTCCAGCTCGACGTGCTGGCCGACCGGCTCGTGCACGAGTACGGGCTGAAGACCGCCTTCGATCCGGCACCCTGCGACGCCGTGCGCTGGATCCGCTCGAAGGATCCGGCGGCGTTGAAGCGCTTCATCGAGTCCAACCGCTCGACCATCGCCACCGATCTCGACGGCGACTACGTCTATCTCCCCGCCTCGATCTTCAACCTGAACTACAACGCCGGCAAGAACCCCGAGATCGAGTTCCTAGAGATCAAGACCTAGCTGTCGTTGCGGGATGGGAGCAGGAGCGTCGCAAGCCTCGGACGTCAGGCCGGAAACGCGACGGGCCGCTGCACGGGCGCAAGCACGAGGCCCGTCTCGGGATCGGTCTCGATCCGGCGGCCGAGGTCGGCCACCCACTGCCCGGTCCGCGCGAAGCCGGCATCGGCAAGGAACGCCTCGGTGGGCATGAAGCCCTCCGCCTGGCAGATCGACAGCGCAACCATCTTCCGGAACGACGCGACGTCGAAATAGCAGGTGTGCACCAGCTCCTTCCAGGAGAGGTAATGGGTGATCAGCCCGCCCTTGTTGTCCTCTTCCGAGAATGCGAGCGTGCTGATCGCGTTGCGGAACTTGGCGAGCGACTGCGAGGCCATGGCGTTGCTGTGATCGGTGATCTCGTGGCTCACGTCGTCCGGGAGCAGGCACGTCACCGGCTCGAGCCACGAGGGGCCGTAGTCCGCCCCGAGCACGACCTCGCCCTCCGTATCGTTGCCGAACGTCGAGCGCTTCATTTCCGAGAGCGTCAGGGCGTTGAGGCTGCGGCTGAGAAGTGCGCTCACGAACGCGGCGATGTATTCGATGACCGCCAGCACCCCGAGCGCGATCATGGCGAACACGAGCGGCACGAGCACGACGGGCACGAGCAGCCTCAGCGCGTTGCCGAGCGCACCCGAGAACAGCCCGTCGTCCACCACGGCGCTCGATAGCTCGTCCGTGACGACGTGGAACAGCAGCTTGCTGTTCAAGGCATAATCGTGCCCGCCGCCACACAGCCGGCCGCCTTCGCAAGGCTTGCCGTCGCGCATCAGGAACCGTCGCTTGAACCGCTGCGCCCGCTCAACGGCGGCGAACTCCGGGAACTGGCGCTGCAGGATCTGGCGCTTGGCTTGCATCTGCAGGCGGATGCCGCGCATGCGCTGACGCGCCTCCTCAGCCGCCGCGGCATCGAACCCTCCGCTTTCGGCCGCCTCACGCGCGACCCGCATACGCTCCTGAAGCGCCCGGAGCTCCTGGCGCGCCTGCGTCGCGGCCGCGTCGTCGTCGGCAAACTCCTGCACGCCGTAGACGCGGGTCTGCAGGAAGTCCGAGATCCCGAGCATGATGCCGGGCGACGTGACGACGAGCAGGTAGGCCAGCGGCAGCACCACGACCGCCGCCTTCGTCAGCGTCGAGGTCGCAAAATCCCGGTCGAAGAAGCGATACTGCACCTTGGGCAGATAGCGCAGGCCCTGCACCGCCTCGTCGTCCTTGTGGCAGAGCGGCAGCCACTTGTCTCCATAATGATCGCGTGCCCGCTGAACCGCGCCGCGGCCGTATCCCATGAGCTCGCGCCCGTCGAGAAAGCGAAACACGGTATAAAAGACCAGGATCGGCAATGTCATCATGACGCCGTTGAACAGCAGCGCCCTGACATAGCGCTCGCCGCGCACCCGGAATCCGTTCGCGAACAGCTCGCCCCCGACGTAGAACAGGAACATCATGAACAGCATCAGCGAGGCGACGAACATCACCCTGCGCGGCAGCGTCAGGCGCGTGAACAGAAAGCGCTCCTTGCGCATCCCGACAAAGGGCGTGCCGACCGTGATCCAGCGCTTGAGGTGAGTGAGCGGTCTCTTGCGGGCCACGCTTTCGATCAGCGCCGAGGCGATCACCGATCCGCCATGGCTGTGCCCGACCACGCAGTAGGGCTCGCCCTGCGCGTCGAGGCCCCGCATCAGGCGCAGGAGCGCCGAGCCCGCGTTGCGCCGGTCGATCTCACTGTTGAGGGAGCTCCACGCGAAGGGGACCACGTCGACCGGCGTGCCGTCCGCGCCGGCGACGAGCGCCTTGATGTCGGCTTCGAACGCGCTGCCATGCTGCCACCACTGCGCCTCGCTCTCCGGGTCGATGTTGAGCGCATCCGCCGTGCCCCCCGAATGCGCGAACGTACCGTGAACGGTGACGACGGTGGCCACGTGAACCCTCCCCCTGCACGACGCGCGAGCTACCCTCCCGGAGCGAGCCCTCGATAGGCTACAACGATGACTGAAGCTAGGCAAAGATGCGCCGGCACCCGGGCCGCCAGCGCGCGCCCCAGCGCGGCTCCTCGATGAAAGCCCTGGCGGGTCCATGGCCTTCCGGCACGACCGGCGGCCGGTCCGGATCGGCCCGGACCCACCCCCGGCGAAGCAGGAGCCGCTGCGGACGGCGGTGCCCCTGCGGCCGCTGCCAGGGCCGTGAAAGGTCCGCTGACAGTCAAATTCTATCGCACGACAGATACATTAAGTGGCCTTTAACGGCTGCTGCCCAATTGTATGGGCGTTGTTCGTCGGATCAGAACTTATGGCAACGCGCCCGGGCACGGCCCAGGCCGAAGAGCCTCCCTTGACCGGACACTCGGAACAGGAACCTCGCGACAAGGAGAGACCCCAGTGTTTGCAATGCGCCGTCCCAGCGGATCACATGCCAGCGCGCCCTCGCAGACGGACGCATCCGCTGCCGCTTCCGAGCAACAGCTCGTTGCTGCGCTCGAAGGGCTGGTCCGCAGCAAGCTCAAGTCCGGCGTGCCTGTGGACGGCGCGCTCGGCGAAGCCCTGGGCCGTCTCGTCGGCCTCGTGAAAGAGGCTTACTCCGATCAGCTCATGCTCGCGGGAAACCTCGGCAAGGAGGCGTGCGAAGCCGCCGTCAACGTCGGCTGGCTGTCCCATGATTTCAGCGAGGTTGCCCAGTCGACCGCCTCGATCTCGAGCGCGGTCGAGGAAATGGCCGCCTCCATCGCCGAGCTGTCGACCGTCTCCGCCCAGAGCGCGAGCCAGACCGAGAATGCCCGCGACACGATGCGAAGCTGCATCAACGATGCCCGCGCCGCCGTCGACGCGATGACCAACATCCAGAGCCAATCGAGCAAGATCGGCGATCAGGTCTCCGTCCTGCAGGCCGCCGTCGACCAGATCGGCGAGATGGCGACCTCGATCGATTCCATCGCACGCCAGACCAATCTCCTGGCGCTCAACGCCACCATCGAGGCCGCCCGCGCGGGCGAGGCCGGCCGCGGCTTCGCCGTCGTCGCCGCCGAGGTCAAGACCTTGTCCGTAGAGACCGGCAAGGCGACGCAGGAGATCCGCTCGCGCGTCGAGGCGCTGACGCGCGAGATGCACGAGATCCGTCAGGCCGTGACGGACAGCCTCAAGTCCGTCGCCTCCGGCAGCTCGGTGGTGACGCAGGTCGGCGCCATCATCGAGAGCCTGGGCGACGAGGTCTCCGAGGTCGCCGAGCGCATCCGCAGCCTCTCCAACGTGCTCGAGCAGCAGCGCGCTGCCACCACCGAGATCACACACAACGTCGGAAACATCTCCGAGAAGGCCAGCAAGAGCAAGGACGAGGTGCAGAAGATCGGCAAGCGTCTCGAGGACTGCGAGGACATCCTGCGCAAAGCCTTCGATGGCGCAGCGCTCCCGGTGCGCTGCCAGGCGCTGATGCGCCTCGGCGCGGAGGTGCTCTTCTGGAAGCGCCAGCTCGCCCAGATCCTGCTCGGCACGATGCCGGCTCCGGCCGCCGCGCCGCTGCTTCCCCAGGCCGGCGTCATGGCCGAGGCGGAGGAGGTCTGCAAGGCCACCGGCGGCGGCGCGATGCTGGTCTCCGACCTGTCGTCGGCGCTTGCGGCGGCGCAGACCCAGGCGACGCGGATGGTCGATGCCGTCCGCAGCCAGAACTGGGGCAACGCCACGCCCGCCTACATCGCCTGCGACGAGGCCATCGCCAAGGCCGACGCGGCCATCGCCAAGCTGCTCGAGAAGGCCGCCTCGGCGTAGAGGTGCGGCACGGTTTCAAAATCCAGGGCGCGCTTCGGCAACGGGCGCGCCCTTTTCTTTCCACGCGAGGATCGGTGACTCGAGCTCAACCCACGGCGTCAGAGAAGATCCCTGAGCCGGTAATAGAGCATGCCGAGCGCGAGCATCTGGTTGCCGAGGAACTGGCCGACCGGAAGGCGGATGTGGCGGATCTTCTCGAACAGGTCGAACCGCTCCATCGTCCCCGCGATGGCGTCCGCCACGATCTCGGCGGCAATGTGCGTGGCGTTGACCCCATGCCCGCAGTAGCCCTGCATGTAGTAGACGTTGGGCTCGCGCCGTCCGATGGCGGGCACGCGCGTCAACACGATATCGATCTTTCCGCCCCACGCATAATCGAGCGCCACACCATCGAGCTGCGGAAACACCTCGACGAGCCGCGGCCGGAGCGTCGCGCGGATATCGCGCGGATCGCGGTTCGAATAGTTGCAGCGCCCGCCGAACAAGAGCCGCCGGTCCGCCGAAAGACGGAAGTAGTCGAGCACCACGTTGCTGTCGGCCACCGCCAGATCCTCAGGACTGATCTCGCTCGCGACATGCTCCGGCAGCGGTGCGGTGGCGACGATGTAGCTTCCGGTCGGGAACAGGAGCCCGCGTAACGGCCCCGTCTGAAACCGCGGGTCCGTCATGCCGGCGAGCACGATCGAGCGGGCTTCGACGCGTCCTGCAGCCGTCGCCGCAAACGGCCTGTCGCCGCCCACGACCTCCGTCACCGGCGACTCCTCGAAGATCCTGACGCCGAGCCCCGCGGCCGCACGCGCCTCGCCGAGACACAGGTTGAGCGGGTGGAGATGGCCGCTGCGCCGGTCGAGCATCGCGCCGTGATAGAGCGACGTGCCGATCACCCGCGGCATGTCCCCCGGTTCGACGATCTCGAGCGTATCGCCGTCGCCGGCCTTACGGAGCTCCTCCACATAGGCCCGCATCGCCGCCATGTGGCGCGGCCGCGCCGCCACTTCCATCCAGCCGCGCTTCAGGTCGCACTCGATCTCGTAGCGCGTGACGCGCCTTTCGATGATGTCGTTGCCGAGGTAGCGGATGTCGGCGAGCAGCCGTCGCCCCGCCTCCCCAAGCTGGCTTTCCAAACGAAGCTCGCCGCTGATGCCGGCAATCATCTGCCCGCCGTTGCGCCCCGACGCACCCCAGCCCACGCGCTCGGCCTCGAGCACGGCGACCTGATAGCCGCGCTCGGCAAGCGACAGCGCCGTCGCGATCCCCGAGAAGCCCCCGCCGACCACGCAGACATCGGCCGTCTCCGTTCCCCTAAGGGCGGGATAGCGCGTGTCGTCGTTGGCGGTGGCGGCATAATAGGAATTAACGTGCGTGGCCGGCATGGACCTTCTCTAAAACCGGATCGCAGAAGAAGCGAGCCGGAAAGCGGATTTCAAGGCCAATCGCAGCCGGACGATCCTATTTCGCACCCGCATCGACGGCTGCTGCTTCGCGCATCCGCCGCTCGCCGGCGCGCTTCGTCGTATAGGCCGCCACCAGCACGCCGACCGTCACGAACCCGATCATGACCGTCGAGATCGCGTTGATCTCCGGCGTCACGCCGAGCCGCACCTGGCTGTAGATCTTCATCGGCAGCGTCGTCGCGCCCGGTCCCGTCGTGAAGCTCGCGATCACGAGGTCGTCGAGCGACAGCGTGAAGGAGAGCAGCCAGGCCGAGACCACCGAGGGCGCGATGATCGGCAGCGTGACCTGCCGGAACGTCCCGATCGGAGTGGCCCCGAGGTCCATGGCCGCCTCCTCCACCGACTTGTCGAAGTCGTAGAGGCGCGCCTGCACGACGACGGCGGCAAAGCACATCGAGAACGTCGCGTGCGCGATGACGACGGTCCAGAAGCCGCGGTCCATGTTCATGGCGACGAACAGCAGCAGCAGCGAGAGACCCGTGATCACCTCCGGCATGACCAGGGGCGCGAAGATCATGCCCGAGAAAAGCGTGCGCCCAGGGAAGCGGCCCATCCGGACCAGCACGATGGCCGCCAGCGTGCCGAGGATCGTCGCCAGCGTCGAGGAGATGATGGCGACGCGCAGCGTCACCCAGGCTGCGGACAGGATGCCCTGGTTCCTCATCATCTCGCCGTACCACTTCGTCGACCAGCCGCCCCACACCGTGACCAGCCGCGACTCGTTGAAGCTGTAGATCACCAGCAGCAGGATCGGGATGTAGAGGAACGCGAACCCGAGCGCGATCGA
>NZ_DAITQL010000133.1:1592-7491 GCF_036833075.1 Hyphomicrobium sp. | reverse complement strand
ATGGTGGAAACCATGCGAGTCACAGAACCTTCACTCAGGATGCTCTTGATTGCGACGGCGCGAATAGTGCTGGTTTATTCGCCGATGAGGGGAGATGCACCGATAAGCCTTTGATGGATACCGCATCGGCGCCGCCATCGGTGGACATCAAGCTGCTGCCCGTAACGCACCTACTTGCTCAGGCACCGACTACGGTGCCGGTTCTCTCACTGTCCCATTTAGCTCAAAATTCCCTTTCTCCAAGTCGACGTCAGCAGCAGGTCGATCCGCGGGTAGATTTGCGGCGCACCGTTGTTCTTTTGATTTAGGTTCTCGCGCCTTTTGCGCCGTTTCGGCCTGTAAAATGCAGGCGCGAAACACGACTTTCGAAAGCACTCTCCACAGCGCTCGCATGCCGAGCATTGATCGACGCTTTTGCGAGCTCGGGGTGCTGAATCGCGTCCTCGTTTTAAGCCTGGCATCCGGCCGTCCTCGGTCACGAAAGTGACGGTGAGACCGACGTCTTGCCCAGGACAATGGGAGATCCAAATGCGTATCGTACTTAAAGCCTCATTTATTGCGGCCGGTATACTTCTCGCTGCGCCATCAGCCTCGGCTCTGACATCGAATGTGTTGCCGCGCGCAGCAACGGCTGAAGGCATCGACGTCGTTCAACGGGTCGCCGCTAAGCATCATCGGAAACATTCCAAGCGCAGGGGCTGTCGTCTCACATATGGCGGTCTGGTCTGCGGCGGTAGCAAGCACGCGGGCGGCCACAAGGGCCGTCACGGCAAGGGACACGGCAACAGACATGGAGGAAATCGCCACTAAATCAAGTCTGACAGCACTGCGCGGCCTATTCCGGCCGCTGTGACTTCACCACCATCCAATTTGGGAGACAAAGAATGAAATCTGCTATCCGCATCACCGTTTTGGCGTTCAGCTTCGGGGCTCTTTCGCTTCCGGCACTCGCAGGTGAAGAGCACGGCCACTGCACGGGCGCAAATGTGTGCCAGGGCGATGCCGCTTGCGAAAAGCAGGGCTACAAGGAGCTAACCAAGGACGAGTGCGCCAAGATCGACGGCGCGAAGTTCGAGGCCTCGTCGCATGCGGGCGAGGGACACGAGGACGGCAAACACGATCACGACAAGAAGTAGACCTCCAGAAGGCGTCATCCGGCCGAAGCACCGGATGACGCCTTTAAACCATGAGGCTTGCCATGCAAGGATATCGTCTATTTCTGTACGCGGCGGCGGCGAGCCTGTCGCTCGTTGCCACTGGTCCGGCGTCGGCTGCGACCATGGTGCCGGCACTTTTGAAAGGTGCGACTACCGAACATACTCGAAGCAACGTAGAGGAGGTCGCTCGACGCTGCAGATATGACAGGCGCGGGCGGTTACGCTGCCGTGGCGCACGATACCGAGCCTACCGCAGATACTACTACGATCCGTACGCCTATTACGGTTACGGCTATTATCCGCGCTTCTACGGATTCGGCCATCACCACCATCATGGTTTCGGCCACGGGCATCATCACGGACACCATTGAGCGTCGGCAAGATGCCGGGCATAGTGAGTGTCCCGGCATCCTTGCGCGAAGTGTCAGGGAAGATGCAGCACGTCCGGGAGCCATCCATAGTGACGCGCAAGCTCAATGGCGTCGATGGCAGGGATAGAGATGAGAAACAAGCTGGATTCGAGGAAGGTGCGGTAGACGATCTTGGGGCGGATCGTAAGCTCCTCGACGTCGCGATAGGCAGTAAAACTCGGCATGAAACGCGGAACACGTCGCGTGTAATCGTCGAAGGCTGCGCCAAACTTGGCTCTAAGATAATCCTCCTCCTTCAACACGACAAACAACAGCACGGCCGCGGTTATCGAGGTGCACAGACCCGCAACGACTAGCGAACTTGTCTGGGCGCCGATGCCAGCCACGCCGATCAACGTGAAGACATAGAGCGGGTTGCGAACCAGGGAGTAAGGGCCAGTTTCGATAAGTGTAGCCTTCTTGTGCCCGCCAATATGCAGCGCGCTCCAGGTGCGGCCGAAAATCGCGATGAAGATCAGCAATATCCCTGCATGCTCGATCTGGGCGTAAAGTAGGGGGTTGGTATGCAACCAAACAGCGCAGACGAATGGCAGCAAAAGCGCCACGAATAGAATCACAATCGCTAGAACAATGCGCCGTCGCCATTGGACGGCGCGGAGATCGAGGTCTGGCAATGAGTAAGAAAGTGACATGTTAGGCGTCCAGTAGTTAGTAGAGGCGGAGACTGCTCGCTACAAATTGCGGTGTAAATACGGTTCCTACTTCGACTTTCTGGGAGGGCGAGGGGAAGGGGGAGCCTGGCGGCGTGTCAGTTTTTCGCTGTCTGGCTGTGCCATCATTGCAATTGTCCGTTCTGCCGGACTCGGCTACGTTTGTTCCGCAAAGTTAAGGTTTGATTGGTCAAATGGGTCTTCTGCGACGAGTTGTAGCCATCCTTATGATGGTGGTTTTCTTGCCGGCCTCCGTGCTGGCAGGGACGCCGTTGCGACTTTGCGTCGGGGAAGACGGTCATCGAGCCATTGAGTTTGTCATATCAGCTGATCACCATGCAGCCGGCGCTCAGAGCGTTGAGTGTGCCGAGCCCCATGATCAACACGCCGCTCCGTCGTCTGCGTGCACTGATAGCCAGCTTCTGAGTGAAGCGCAGCAGCCGGCCTCACTGGCCGACCTTGAGCGTCAGCTCGCTCTTGAGGATTTGCTGAGCTTCGCGGTGCTGCTGACGATAGTGGCCTCCCCTGCTCTCTCAGAACTGCCGGAGGCTGAAGAACCACAGCCTTACTATGGCGTGCGTCGCGAGCCGCAGCTCGACGCACTGAGGACTGTTGTACTCCTAATCTAGATCTTCGAATTCCCAACTTTTTTGCGCGCGCGAACATTTTTGTTGGCGGCGTCATTCAACTTTGCTTGGGGGAATTCATGCCAGCACTCACTGGCTTTCGATCTGGATTTTGTGTGGCGCTCGCGGCGTCACTGTTGGCTGGCTGCAGTTCTCTTGAGACCAGCAGCCTGCCTGCGCCAGATGCCTATGCGTCAGATCGCGACCTGCCGTTGCGGCCAGTCGTACCATCCCCGCAGCCTGTGCCCGGAGATTCGGCGCAGCCAGGCTATGCGGAGGCGCTTTCACTTCGAGATGCAGTGAGGCGGGCCATCCTCTTTAGCCCAGCCATCAAAGCGGCGTTCATCGAGATCGATGCGCGTCGGGGCGAAGAGGCTCAGTCGGCCGTAAAGCCAAACCCCGAACTGCTCGTCGAAGTCGAGAACTTTGCCGGGAGCAAAGATAAGAGTGGCTTCGACTCCGCCGAGGAAACCTTCGGTTTTGCGCAGATGATTGAGCTAGGCGACAAGCGCCTAAAGCGCCTTCAGGCCGCGCATCTCGATACATCGCTCGCAGGCTGGGATCATGAGACGTTGCGCGTCAAAGTGGCCACGGATGCCGCGCAGGCCTTTGTCGATGTCCTGATAGCCCAAGAACGCTTCAAGGTACTTGGAGAATTTGTCTCCATTGCCAAAAAAACAAAGGACAGTATCGACGCGCGTGTGAAAGGCGGTAAAGCCAGTCCGATCGAACTCGATCGCGCAGCCGTCGCTCTCGCTCGCGCAGAAGCGCTGCAAAAGGGTGAGCGCGTCAGAATTGATGCTGCCAAACGCAAACTCTCCGCCCTTTGGGGAGCTCCGAAGATAGACTTCAGGCACGCGGTCGGTCGGCTCGGCAATGGATATGCAGCGCCGCAGCCGGAGACGCTTCTCGTGCTTCTCGATAACAATCCGGCCTTGGCGCGATGGGGCGATGAGATCAACCGCCGTGTTGCGCAGCTCGACCTCGAGCACGCCAAGGCCATTCCCGACATCACGGTCGGGGCTGGTCTTCGAACGTATCAAGAGAACGATTCCGCGGCCATGGTGGCATCCGTTTCGATGCCAATTCCCATTTTCGATCGCAACCAGGGCAACATCGCAGCCGCCGAGCGACGCGTCGCCAAGGCGGAAAGCGAGCATCAGGCCACGCGTAACGATCTCTACGCCACGCTGGTCGAAGCGCTCGGCGAACTCAACGTTGCAGCCACTCAGCTCAAGGCTCTGGAGAAGGACGTCCTGCCCGGAGCGCAGCAAGCCTACGACAAAACCAAGATCGGTTTTGACGAAGGAAAATTCGACATCCTGAGCGTTCTGGATGTCCAACGCACTGTGTTCGAGACGCGCCTCGAAGTGCTGACGGCGCGCGCTGACTACGAAAAGGCGCGGGTCAGGGTCGAAGCCCTTGTCGGGCGCGACCTCAGCGGAATGTGAGATTTGAGGATCGTGATGAACTGGAAGACGAAGATCATAGTTGCGGTGGCGCTGGTAGCTGTGGCCGGAACCATCGGCGTACGCGAGATGCAAAGTTCCTGTGCAACAGCACCAAAAGCTGATGCGCATGGACACGGGCACGGCGAATCCGAGCAGCACGCTGAAGAAGGCTTTGGCACCAAGGTCTGCGAGATGGGCGTACTCGGTGCCGTGCAGGACGCTCTGTTCTCTTCCCAGCCAAAGGCACTGCCGTCCTCGCCCGCTGGTGGTGAGGCCAAACACGAGCACGCCGAAGGCGAGGAAGCAACGGACAAATCGGGTGATGATGGTCACGGCCATGCACAGGGTGGTGGTGAGCAGGACAGCGAAGGGCTCATCAAACTGAGCGCTGCTCAGATCGAGGGGGCTGGCATCGGCATGGCTCCCGTCATGTCGGGAAAGCTCGTCAAGGAAGTGGCTGTTCCTGGGCGCATCGCTATCAACGCCGATGCCCAGGCTAAGATAGTTCCAAAGCTCTCCGGCACCGCCGCACGCGTCCAGAAGCAGCTCGGTGAAACCGTGAAGAAGGGCGATTTGCTCGCCGCGCTCGAAAGCCGGGAAATGGCGGATGCGAAAGCGGAATACTTCGCCGCTTGGCGCGCCGAAGAACTGGCTAGCTCGATCTTTGAACGTGAGGAGCGGCTCTGGAACCAGAAGGTTACTGCAGAGCAGGACTATCTGACCGCGAAGAACGGCTATCAGGCGGCCAAGATTAAGCTCGATCTCGCGCATCAAAGGCTGCACACGATCGGTCTTTCGGACGACGAAATCAAAAGCCTGCCAAAGATCGCGGACGAAGGGCAATATCGCTTCTACGAAATCCGTTCTCCGATCGATGGCCGCGTGACCGCTCGCGACATCGTTCTCGGCCAGGTCGTTGGCACCGACCGAGAGATCTTTACCATCGCAGATCTAGCCAAGGTTTGGGTGGAAATGGCGATCCCTCCCGGCGATCTCGCCTTCGCGCGTGAGGGCCAGGAAATCCGCGTCTCGGCTGGCGAGCAGAAAGGCGTAGGGAAAATCATCGCTTTGAGCCCGGTGATTGATCCTGAAACGCGCTCGGCCAAGGCCATCGCAGAACTCGACAATGCGGGCAATATTTGGAAACTCGGTGACTACGTTAACGCGCGGTTGATGTCGGGCGAGCAGGAAGCGGACCTGATCGTGCCGCAAGCTGCGATCCAAACGGTGAATGGAAACAAAGTCGTCTTCGTCAGCGAGGGCGGAGGTTTCCGTGCGCGCCAGGTGACGACCGGACGTTCGGACTCGATGAATGTCGAAGTGCTCTCCGGGCTCGAGTTCGGCGAGACGATTGCAACTTCAAACACCTTCACGCTCAAGGCCGAGCTCGGCAAGTCCGAAGCCGAGCACGAGCACTAGAGGAACAGCCATGATCGAACGCATTCTCGGCTTTTCCCTCACCCACCGCTTCCTTGTGGTGCTTCTCGCAGCCGCGGTTGCCGCCTTCGGCATCCGCTCGCTTCAGCAGCTTCCCATCGACGCCGTGCCGGACATCACGAACAATCAAGTTCAGATCAATACGGA
>NZ_DAITQL010000133.1:0-1492 GCF_036833075.1 Hyphomicrobium sp. | reverse complement strand
GGCGAAATCTATATGTGGACCGTGCATTTCGATCATCCGCGCGGAAAGGGCGCGGAGATCAAGGACGGACAACCGGGATGGCAGAGCGACGGCAGCTACCTCACGCCCGAAGGATTGCGGCTTACGAAGGATTTCGAGTTGGCCATGTACCTGCGGACGGTCCAGGACTGGATTATTCGCCCGCAGCTCAAAGGGATCGCAGGTGTCGCGGAGGTCGACTCGATTGGCGGTTATGAGCAACAGTTCCATGTTCAGCCCGATCCACAGAAGCTGCTGTCGTTCGGCCTGTCATTTTCCGATGTGATCTCCGCGCTCGAGAAAAACAACATCGGTGTGGGTGCCGGCTACATCGAGCAGAAAGGCGAGTCCTATACGGTTCGCGCCGACGGCCGCCTCGAGACCATTGCAGATATCGGGAACGTAATCGTCGCCAACAAGAACGGCGTGCCCGTATTCCTCAAGGACGTTGCCGAAGTCGGTATCGGGCGGGAGCTCCGAACAGGATCGGCAAGCGAGGATGGAAACGAAGTTGTCGTCGGCACGGCAATGATGCTCAAAGGCGGCAACAGCCGCATCGTTTCCAGTCTTGTTGACGAGAAGATGCAATCGATCGGCAAGGCGCTCCCACCCGACATCGCGATCAAGACGGTGTTGAACCGCACTCTGCTTGTCGATGCTACCGTCAAGACAGTGGCGAAGAACCTGGCTGAAGGTGCTCTGCTCGTCATCGTGATTCTATTCGTGATGCTCGGCAATCTGCGTGCCGCGCTCATTACGGCGCTCGTCATCCCGGTCACGATGCTGATGACCCTGACCGGCATGCTGGAAGCAGGGATTTCGGCCAACCTCATGAGCCTCGGCGCGCTCGACTTCGGTCTCATCGTCGACGGCGCCGTGATCATCACCGAAAATGCCCTGAGGCGTCTCGCCGAGCGACAGCATCATGAGGGGCGGCTCCTCACACTTCAGGAGCGGCTACATGAAGTCATGGTCGCCAGTAAGGAGATGATCCAGCCTACGGTGTTCGGTCAGGCCATTATCATAACCGTGTACTTGCCTCTCCTGACGTTCACGGGCGTCGAGGGCAAGATGTTCGAGCCTATGGGGCTGACGGTAATCATCGCACTCATTTGTGCCTTCGTCCTTTCCCTGACCTTCGTTCCGGCCATGCTGGCGATCTTTGTCACCGGCCGCGTAGAGGAAAAAGACAACATCATCATACGAACGGCTAAGGCTCGCTACGAACCTATTCTCCGGGGTGCGCTGAGCGAGCCGCGCTTCGTGATGCTATCGGCGGCGGGCCTGTTCGTTTTTTCGCTGCTTCTCTTCATGCGGCTGGGCCAAGAGTTCATCCCGCAGCTCGACGAAAAGAACTTGGCTATGCACGCCATGCGCATCCCCTCGACGTCGCTCACTCAGTCGACGGAGATGCAGCTCAAGGTCGAGAGCGTGGTCAGGAGTTTCCCCGAGGTCGCCTTCGTGTTCTCGAAGA
>NZ_DAITQL010000132.1:0-7515 GCF_036833075.1 Hyphomicrobium sp. | reverse complement strand
CTCGCCCGACCAGGTTCGGAAGTGGCGAAACCCAAAAAAGGCAGCGATCGAGAACTTAATCGAGATCGTCGGCGACAAGCCGGTGAGGGATCTGAAGCGCGACGACGCGCTAGCGTTCCGCGATTGGTGGCGCGATCGCGTCCTGGCGGGCGATGTGCAGATCGGCACGGCCAACAAGGATTTCGGCCACATCTCGAAGATGCTCCGCACCATCGAGGATGCGCAACGCCTTGGCATCGACTGCGACGCCTTCGCGAGACTGCGCTTGGCAGGCGAGGAGAGCGGGCAGAGGACCGCCTTCGATCCAGACTTCGTGCAGAAGGTCATCCTGGCAGAAGGCGCGCTTGACGGCCTCAATGAGGAGGCACGGCGTGTCGTGTACGTGTGCGCGGACACGGGCATGCGATTGTCCGAGATCGTGAACCTTCTGCCGCATCACATCCATTTAAAGGCGGCCGTCCCTCACGTCGAGATCGTCGCTGAAGGGCGCAAGCTCAAGACACGGCACAGCGCGCGCAAGATGCCGCTCGTCGGCTGCGCCCTCGCGGCGATGAAGCTTCAGCCCGAAGGCTTCCCGCGGTATCGAGACAAGGCGGCGTCATTGTCGGCGCTCGTCAACAAGGCGATGACCGCACGCGGCATGCGCCCGACGCCGGATCATTCGCTCTACTCGCTACGGCATACTTTCGAGGATCGCCTGACGGCGATCGATCCGCCGGATAAAATCATCGCCGTACTCATGGGGCACAAACACTCGCGCCCGAAGTATGGTGCCGGGCCGACGTTGGAGCACTTGAAGTCGTGGCTCGACCGAATTGCGTTCCGGCCGCCGTCGTCCATGTAGGCATGGCGATCGCCGCGCCAAATTTGCCCGTGTGGCGGTTTTCGGCTTGGTCGAGTGGTTGACCCCTATGGCCGGCCAAATGCCCGCCAGCGGCAAAGCAAAGTCCAAAAATCGAAATCCGAAAAACGTCCAAATAATGGGGGGCGGCGCACCGCATAAGGTGTAACGTCCGAAAGGACCCAGCTATCACGGCGTGCCTCCGGGGCTTGATGGATCGAACAGCTCACGCCATCCTCGTCGATCTGAAGCGTGGCGCAGACCTTGCCGACGTCGACGTATTACCAAGTATTCTCGGTCATCAGTGTCCTCCAGATCCCGCGTCCAGCAATCACGCACTCGAGGACGCAATGATAAGTATGGTTGATCTCGACCATGATACTACTGACGGAGCCGGCAACAGGCGTAGCGCCAACAGGTGCGGCCCCGACAGGGCCGCCAATCGTCATCACAGCGGTGTTGGCGGCGCCCCATAGATTGGTGCGCTGTTTCCTTTTGGGATCTAGCACCATGTGTTTCGATGCGTTCGCAATATCAGTTATGATGGCAAAGCGCCTATCGATCTCTTCAAGCGCAGATTGAAGGCCGCCTGTGGTGCTGAAGAGCACCTGAGATGTTCCAGAATGCGCCCAAGGCTTGTTCGCGTGTTCGTGCACGACCCAGTCACGCAGACTGAGAAGTGATGTGCATGCATGGTATGCTATGCGGAGGTCATTGGGGTTTTTGATGAATTCAGTAACGTCCTTCTCGACAAGGTGGTCGAAGAACTCCCGGGGCGTCTTTATTGAGGTCGGCGTCATCGCCAGAATTCCTTTCAGCGTCACATCGCCTCCTCATTTACTTTAGGGAGATCTTGCGCGCCACCAATGCGTCGCTTCCGCCGTGTCCTTCAGGCGGGCCTTTGCGGCTTTCCTCATGCGTTTCGAAAAACGCCGCTTAATCTTTTTCAGCATGCCGCGTCGCCAATGCAGCAAATGCCGGGAGCGGCGGGAGAAGGCGTCCCACTCGTCTCCCCCGCGACATCCCCTATTCCCCATCATGATACTTTCACTCCCAGTTGAAGGGCCCTCGTGCTGTTCAAACTTCGCCCCGCTACTCGACAGCTCGCTCTTACGCTTCGACATAGCACAGCTCAACCGTCACATGCGCTGCGCGCGCATCAACGTCAGCGCCCTGATCCGGCGCGGCTCTGACGCGACGACGGCCTTGGCCAGGAGCGCTGTCGATGTAAATTTCCTAGCAATGGATAGGGGAATGCAAAGAGGGATAGTATGAACAGCGATCTTGAAGCCCGCAAATGGGCCTTCGAACGCAACCAACGACAAGCCGAGCGCGCCCACGATAAGCTTGATGACTTTTGCACTGAGGTGAACGCGGCGACCGTTCAGTCGGGTCAGCTCGCCTTGAGGATGGCCATGTTGATCAACGGCGGTGCGGCGGTTGCCGTGTTAGCCTTTCTGGGTGCGCTCTCCTCAAGCGTCGGCATGGAACAGGTCTCACGATTGGCGTCAACTATTGAATGGTTCGCCTGGGGTGTTGGTGTGGCCGTAGCCGGAATGGGCGCTGCTTACTTTACAAACTACTGCCACACTAGCCTCGCTAACAGCCTAGTTCGGACGTGGGAGCATCCGTTCACGGTGCCGACACGGTCCTCAAAGATTTGGGATTGGACAGGAAACGTCTTTCACGTGCTGGCGATTGCAGCAGGTGTTGGCTCATTGATCCTATTCATAATGGGCATGTGCGAAGTGCGTGAAGGAATTCGACAGGTGCCGCCTCCCGCCCCAACTTCGGCGATTGCGATTTAATCGTCTCCAGTCGGACAGGTGATGTCGCTTATAGCCTTCTCTTGGGGAGTACGATGTTGCCCCGTTAGGATGGCCAAGAGCGCACTCGGTGATCTCGTCATTTGATCCTCCGCAGGCTCACGCATCGATCAATGCGGACACCGCTGCAAGCACCAATGAAGAAAGTAGAGCAACTCCTACTGTGGTGTTGTCGAGCGGGCAAGCCCTTGCTCGTGGGCTCGCTACGCTGGGTGGCGCTAAATGCGTTGTTGCGCTCGGTCGCTGCATGGCTTGCGAACCACACCACCCACGCTGAAAGCCGTTAGCAAGCGAGGCGCGCCCCTATCGAAGGGAGCAGATGGGAGATAGCATTGACGCATGTCTCAGCTGCCGGTGAATAGAATATTGGGCCGCACGATGCGGCTTCCGACCAAGCAACAGCAGACCTTCGACCGCATCTTTCACAGCGGTAATGGCAACTTGCTCGACTTTAGCCTGCGAACCATGGCCGAGTGGTTTGAGGAAACCTGCGGTCTCAATATCTTTCAACCTCGCTTCCAGGTCGAGGGCACAAGTAAGGGTAAAACATTGCGCGGGTTCGTGGCCGTCGCCGAGCCGCGCCTTGTGGCGCGTGTCCTACGCGCCCTATGGGCATACCGGTGCAGTATGTCAGAATACGTCGAGACTGATCCCGCGGAGGAGGCTCGGCTTGCAGCATGGTTTAAGCAGTTCGTCTCAGAACTCGATACCGCATCTACGTTGCCTATCGATGAGGCGATCCGCGATTTCTCCGGCGACACCACCCTCGCCAAACTGTGTGCGTCAATTGCTTCGGACCTTATTGCCGAGAAACCCGATGTGGCGCTTGACCGTGTGCATACCTACTGCGTGAAGCGTCTTCGCCATCTGCTCGCGGCCAAAGGGCAGCACTTCGATGCCACTACCCCGCTTGACGCCTTGTTCGCCGCCTATGGACGCAACTTGAAGGAAACGGGTGCTGTTAGCGAGTTCGCACTGCCCACGCTCCGGGTGCAGCACAAGCTGTTCGATGGTCTGAACCAAGCGCGCAACAAGCGATCCTTCGCTCATGATAATGAGTTGCTCGACCCGTCAGAAGCACAGTTCGTGATCGATTGCACATTGGCGTCACTGGCGTTCATCGAGCGCATTGAAGCTGCCGTGCGATGAGCGACTGACTGCTTACTTCTTGGTCACGCCCATGAGGCGGCGCAGCCCGACCGCAGCTTTTGCGGCCGGGCCGGAAACGCCGTCGATAAGGCGGACGATCAATCGTGACGTGAGATCGGCCATGGGGGATCACCTCAAGAGAACAAAGCGCCCGCTCGCCGAAGGAAAGAAGCGAGCGGGCGCAGATACGCGTCGCTGCGACAGGAGAGGAACGCCACGACGCGGAAGACGCCCCGCCGTCGCATGGACGAACCGACGACGGGGCGCGGGGAGCGCCGGCATCAGCACTCGACCCGATGCGGCCGCAAGTACGCGCGCGCCGCGAGGCCGGCCGGTTAAGGAAAGAAAACCGGCCGGCTAACTCATTTTCACTGACCCGGAGCGGAGCCCGCGTTTCGATGCCACGAGCGCCAGTCGATGAAAGCCGCGCCGTAATCGAGCCTCACCTTCATTTCGACGCCATCGATGTCGAAGCCGACGCGATGCTCCACAACAGGACCGGGTTCGGAGGCGAGATGGGCATAGGTCAGCCCGTCACATTCCGCAGGATCGGCGGCGACGTACCAAGCATAGCCGGGCAGACGAGGCTCGACGGCGATCCGCAAACGGATCGGTTGAACTGCTTCAGTTTCGGCTGGCGTGATCGCCGCCATCAGCTCTTCCGCGAGGGTCTCAAGTTCCGCCCCCACAACGAGCCAGCGCGGCCCGATCCCGATCATCTGGCCGCTCGCGTCGCGCTGGCCTCGCATGGCTTTTCGAGCGGCCGACAGTGCGTCTTTAGAGAGCGCCGACGCGGGCGAGGCAAGGTTTGCATGGTCGGCGTGAAACAAGGCCTTGCCGTCACTCATCAGCGGGTTTGCCATCAAGAGCTGCGCGAGCTGGTCCGCCTCAAAGGCGGCCGCCGCAATTCCAAGACGGCGAGGCATATCGGCGAAGGCTCCGAGATCATCGTTAACTAGTGCCTGACGAGTGATGCCAAAGACTTTTCCGAACGTTTCTAGCCGGACGCTTTCGCCGCTATCTTTTATGGTTCCGCGAGTGAACTCGCCGTGCTCGCCGACCTTCTCAAGGCCGGAAAAACCGCTCATGGACGCGAAGGTACGAGCGCGGAAATCGTCAAGCTCGACACGTCGCGCGATGGGCTTCAAACCGCTCGGAGCTGCCTCATAAGCGCGTCGCAAGACCATGTGCACGGCACCGGACAGTACGGTGCTAAAATCGCTTGTGCTGTGCAGGCCGCCAAGGCCGCGCGCGCTCAGAGCTTGGCTCACGATCGCGGATCGGCCGAGGCCGGCCACGGGTACGTTGTTCTCGGCCAAGAACGTGCGGGCGAGTTCAGGAAGGCCCAGGCCCACGTACCGCCGCGCCATTGGCGACGGTGCGATCGTGCTATCGATCCGGGCGGCGAGAGCTTCCGCCATCGCAGCTGATCTTTGCTCGGGCGCGATCCCACCGACGTGCATAGTCGCGCCGATGCTGCCACCGCCGCGCGGCTGCGTGCGCTCCTGCTCCTCGGCGATGTGGTTGATCAGGAGGGTCCGAAACTCCTCCAGATCCGTACCGGAGCGAGCGTGCTGCTCGCCGAACTCACGGAAGCCGACGCGGTCGGCCAGCTCCATAATCCTCTCGCGGCGCGTGATCTCCGCGCGATCGAGATGATCAGCGGCACGCGTCTCGATGGCGGGGGCCATCGCATTCTCTTCAGTGTTTTCCACGTTAAAACTCCTAACTCGGGCAGCATCGTCGGCCGGCACTGGAACTAGCGAGACTTCGAGCAAGCGCCACTTAGTGGCGGTCTTCACGCGCTCACCCGCTTCGCTGATCTCTTCCCGCCAAGCTTTGACGATGTAGCCGACACTCACGCCGGACAGGACGCCCGCGGCTACGTCTTGAGCAACGCCCTCGACGCCCTCACGCGCGGACAGCCGGATCACTGCCTCGATGCGAGCATCGACCCGCTCAACCGTCTCGACCGTGCCGATAACGTCGCGCACATCGTGCGCGCGGTGGGCGTTGAGGAGGGGGATCTTCGCCGGCAATTCGACCCCGGCGTGATCCAGGATCTCAATGTATTCGCCGGCGCGGTCCCAACGACGCACCGCTGCGCCGGCGGCGATGACGGCACGAAAGGTTCGCGTTTCCGCGTTCCAGGATGACGCCGCGCCCTTGGGCGCGCGCCGGAAGATCAGCTCGGCGGGCATCAGGCGGCCGCCTCGGCTTCGATGCGGCGAGCGATCCGCGACGCCGGCAGGATGATGGCGGCGTCCGAGCCGATCTTCCGAAGCTCGTCGCGCTCGATGAGGGTCGCCTCGGGCAGCTCATCCGCCGAGAAATTGCGCACGACGAGCACCGCCTCTACGAAGCGTGACGCACCCGGAAAAATCTGGAGTTGCTCGAAGGTCGTCGGATTAACCTCGACCATCGTGGTCGCGGACCAAATAATTTCACGGATGGCGGGCCATGAAAGCCCCATCCTCACCAGCTCGCCGGCAATGCAAAAAACAAAGGTATCGGCTTTTGTAAATTCCCTCGGTGAACCCGGCGCAACTTTCTTGAAATGCGGTGTCACGCTCCAACGATTGATCGCAAGATCAATCTGCTTCGTGGATAAACCCGCAAGTCGGGCAACGTCTCGAATGTTCAAATTGGCAATCCTCAATAGGACGGAAAGGTAGCTTCCTATGCTGGATCACTTGGTACCAACTGATTGTGGCGAAAATATAACAACAGGCGCAGTTATCGATGCAAAGATGAGAAGTTGGCCGAGCCGGGGGGCGCTTCCGGATGCTGTCCGTTTCCGTTCGGCTGCAACCGTTTCCAGAAACCGTGCGGAAAATCAATGACTTGCGCGGTCGATGAAGTTGTAAACGAAACGGAAGTGGCAAAACCGATTTTCGGAAAACGCTCAGTTTATGCGGGGCGGCGCGCCGCATGTCGCGCGGAGCCGAGGAAGAACCTATCCGTGCACCCCCATGACCCCCAGGACCGCCTCAGAAGCCCACTGGCGGGCCTGCGCGACGTGCGCTAGGGTTGGTGCGGCGCGTGCTAGACGGCCCTCCTGCGCCTTCCGGCGGCGTCCTGCCTTGGCGTGTGCGATGCGTTGGTGAGCGCAGCGTGTGGTGGGGCCGCCCGCCGTTGGCGGGGCTCCCGCCCGCGTACCGCCCATGTGTCTCTCCTCCTAGTGCGATGGCACAGAGGGTCTTTGCCTGTAGGGGTGCCGGTGGACGTGTCGCCGGCGATCTGCCGCCGCTCCGGTCGGATGCGCCTGGTGTGTGCGTTTTCAAATCACCAGTTCAAATCCCCAAACATTTTCGGAAAATCGAAGCCGGGGGCTATTCTTCCAGGGGGATCACGCGAGACGTGCTGAGCGTCGGTGCCCACGAAGCCCGTACAAGCCCGCTGGCGGCCGTTTGGCTTGATCGGTAGGGTTGAAGGGAAGCGCCACGGATCGGCCTCCAGGGGAGGCTGTGGGCGGCCTAGAGGCATCCGGCAAGGGAACTCAAGGCTCTCCTCGCGATGGGGGATGTTCTCGCCTTGCGATCACTTCGCGGCTGCCATGTGGCGCGCCCAGCGCGCCGGCCTGCAGGAGGATCGGTGAGGATCGATAGTCGTCGCCATCTCCGTCATGACGGCGCTTGCGCGCTGGACCTACAACCGGGAATTGTCTTCGGCCACCAAACGCCACTCCACGTCATGCCG
>NZ_DAITQL010000131.1:0-7527 GCF_036833075.1 Hyphomicrobium sp. | reverse complement strand
CGGCGCAGAGCGACAGCCTACCTCTGACTGCCGCCAATCTTTGCAACAGAGCCCTGTCATGAACGATCGGTCGGATTCAGCGCGGCCATCGCGCCGGACGATATTGGCGCTCGCAGCAGCGGGGGCTGTGACGTCGTCGATGGCACAGGCGCGACCGAGTGAAAATCGCAAAGGCCAGCGCCCTGGTGAATATGATGCGATCATCGTAGGTGCCGGCTTCGCCGGCCTGACCGCCGCGCGCGAATTGAAGCAATTTGGCTATCGCGTTCTCATTCTGGAGGCACGCGATCGTGTCGGAGGGCGTGCCTACACCGCCGACTTCAATGGCAAGCCGAACGATCTCGGCGGAACCTGGATCCACTGGTTCCAGCCCCATGTCTGGGCGGAGATCAGCCGTTACGGCATGGACATCGTTGAGTCGCCGGGGAACTTCGCCGACGATGTAATCTATCTCGACGAGACCGGGCAGCGCCACCAGACCCGGATATCGGCGCTCGGCGCCGAAGTTTACGGTCCCATCATGGCATTGTTCGCCGAAGCCCGCGAGATCATGCCGCGTCCAGCCGAGCCCTTCGTCGACACACGCTGGATCGACGCCGACACACTGTCCGTCGCCGACAAACTCGCTGCCTCGGCGCTCACGCCCGAAGGCCGGATCATAGCAGCGACGATCTGTGCCGCGAACAGCGGTGCCGCCTCGAAAAACGTGTCGTGGATCGATATTGTCCGGCTCATCGCACTCAGCGGCTACAGCCTCGAACTCCAGGGCGATGTCCTCAGCCGTTTCAAGGTCAAAGGCGGTATGCGTTCGCTTTACACGGCACTCGCGGACGATTGCGGCGCGACTATCGAACTTGGCAGCCCGGTGACGGCAATCGAAACGACGCCCGACGGCGTGCGCGTCGTCGGCGCAAACGGAAAGGTCTATTCGGCCAAGGCCGCCATCTCGACCCTTCCGCTCAACACGTTGAAGGATGTCGCCTTCGCGCCGCCCCTGCCGGAGCAAAAGCGCAAGGTGTCGGTGGAAGGCCACGCCGGCAAGGCCAGCAAGATCCATGTCCTGGTCGACGGCGAGCGCCCCCTTTTCACCGGCTGGGCCCCAGGGACCGGAACCAGCCCGATCAACTTCATCCTTTGGGATGGCATCGAGAACGGGTGCACCCACCTGATTGCCTTCGGGTCAGCCGATCATCCGCTGGACGTCATGTCCAAAGCGGAGATCGAATCCGCCCTGGACCAGTTCCTGCCCAACGTCGTCGTGCTCGATTCCAAGGCCCATGACTGGAACAGCGACCCTTATTCGAAGGGGGCATGGTGCATTTCGCGTCCCGGTCAAATATCCAAAGCCCTGAAGGCGTTGCAGGCGCCGCACGGGCGTGTCTTTTTTGCGAGCGGAGATTGGGCGAGCGCCTGGCGCAGTGCGATCGACGGCGCAATCGAACAGGGCATCACCACGGCGCGTGATCTGCACCGGCTTTTGTCGTCCAACTGATACGGATTCGCGGTCGAGGTGCTTCCGTCAAGGAATGATCCGAAAAGCCGTTTTAAGGACAGAAATGAAATAGCCTATGGCCGAAAAAGAATCCGGCATCAGAAAGAAGATCGGCCTGGTGCTCCTTAGAGTGGTCCTGCTTTACTGGGTTGCCGTTCCGCTCGTTCCCTTCCTCGATATACCGAACAAGGCGGCAATCATATCAGCCATGATCATTGGCGGTGAAGCACTGACGCTCGTCGTCATTGCCATTCAGGGGAAAGAGTATTGGATGAAAATCAAGGCATCGGTCGCCAGGATATTTTCCTCGCAAAAAGGCCGGGAGAATGAACAGCCTTGACGCTCCGAAACCGGCATCGGCGCACGAAGGCGCGAGCTCGCTCGCGGGTAGCCGCCGAATGATAAAACTGCGGTCTGTAACTGCTCAAGACGCCGAGATTTGAATGGCTCAGGGGCGCGCGATCATGGTCCATAAATGCCCAAGCTACTGAAAAAAAGCTTATTAAAATTTCTGTTGTGTTAAGTCGGATACCATGTAGACTATTGGCGTCGGGATTTGCAGAATGGAGAGATCTTATGGATACCGTGAGCGTTATGAAGGGCGGGACGGAAACCGCGTCGGAAGTTGTTGCGGACTTGCACAGCAACGCCGTTCGCCGACTTCGCAAGGTCCCCAACACGACGCCTGTCGATGAAATCCTTTCGATCTATCATCGTGATGGCGGCGTCATCATTCAGAATTTCATCTCGTCGGACCAGGTCAGGGCATTCAATGCCGATCTCGATCCCCACCTCAATGGCCTGTCTGCAGGCGCGCCGCGCGAGACGATCGACGATCGAGCCGCCGATTTCTTCGGACGCGCCACTAAGCGACTCATGGGCGTCGCAGAACTCAGCAAGACCTTTCGGGAGGACGTGCTCGAAGTCGATCTGGTGCACGCGATCGGCGATAAGGTTTTCAGCGAGAATGAGGAAACCTATTGGCTGGCGACCGCCCAGGTGATCGAAATCTGTCCCGGTAACGTGGCGCAAGAGTTGCACCGCGATATCGACAACTGGCGTCATTTCCACGATCTGGGTCCGTCGGGCCCCGACGTCATCATCAGCTTCATGGTCGCGCTGACCGACTTCACCGATGAAAATGGCGCCACGCGCTTCTTGCCCGGCACACAGCATCAGGATTTCGCAATCGAGGGCGACCCGAGCAAGACAATCCCCGTGGAAATGGATGCTGGTGATGCCCTCCTGTTCTCGGCAAAAGTCATCCACGGAGGCGGTGCAAATCGTACAAAATCCGAATCTCGCCGGTCGCTCGGGATGGCGTTGATGGCCGGGTTCCTCACTCCCGAAGAAGCCTTCCCGCTGACGACAAGCCTTGAGACCGTCAAGACGCTCTCACCGCGCGCTCAGCGCCTGATGGGCTTTCGCTCGCACCGCACGACCCGCAGGTTCTTTGGCTGGCGAAATTTGACGACGTGGGGTCAGTCCTCGGCCTCGATGAGCCGGCCTGACACTCTAACGATTGAAACTAGTTTGAGGCACCGGTCCGCCCCGGCGGGCCGGTGCTTTGACCGCGGCAGGCGCGGGCGTGGGCCGAAATGGAGGATGGGCTGCTTGCCGAGATCCCGTTCTCGAACTAATTGCCATGTCCATGCAGTCTGAAATCCCGAACGTCGAGGCGCTTGCCGACAAGAGCGATGGTCCTCGAATGGGACGCCCCGTCGGCGACCAAAAAGCAAAGAAGGCGGCGTTTCTCGCGGCTGCGATGCAGGTCATCAGCGAGAACGGCTATGGCCAGACCTCGCTGAGGGATATCGCTCGAAAGGCCGGCTACTCGACGGGGGCGATCACATATTATTTTTCGAGCAAGGACGAACTGATCCTTGCAGCGATCGATAACTCATTCGATGAACAAGAGGAATTCCTCGCATTAAACCTCGGTCGGGGAACGATCGATGCCGAAACGATTGTGCGGCAATGGCTCGATCCGGTTGAAACGCCCTTTCAAGGGACATGGCCAGTCCTTTCGCAACTTCTGGCCAGCGCGAACGGTGGTCCGTTCGCCGCGTTGATCGAGACACGCTATTCTCGCTATCGGGCCAAGCTTGCGGCCATTGTGGAGGAAGGGCAGCGACTTGGCATATTCAGAGCTGACATTTCCGGCACGATTATCACCGACCTTCTCTGCGCGATCGGCGATGGCTTGACCGCAATGCGGCCGATTGAACGCGAGCATTTTCAGCCCAACAGGATCGAACTTCTCATGACTTCGATCGCGACCATCATGGCACCCGCCTGAATCCCCCAAGGGTTGCCCCGAAGACAAGGCTCGCACCCGGCCCTCGGTGGCGTTGCAGGCCCGACAATTTCTTCTCGCGCGAGTGCACAGTTTGACGGTTGTCAAAGTTCAGCATAAGGGTCAGTGAGCTTTCGACCAGGGTGTTTCAGAACCCGGTGCCAGACGCGGGGAAATGACGATGCCGGAAGATTTGCAGGCCCTGGTCGAGCCCGCGTTGTTGGCCGGGCCTATGGTCTACCGCCAGCCGCTCGCTACCGTTGTCTCCGCCTCCGCGGTGTCGGCGGCCGCAGCCTTACCCTTCAACGTCATGCCCGTGCTGCTCACGGCCGCCGCGGGGCGTTTCGCCCTCGACGAGAGCCAGATCGGAATGCTCGGCTCGAGCTATCTGGCCGGTATCGCGCTGGCTGCGGCGACCTCCAGCCGGTGGCTGACCCGGTTCAACTGGCGCGTCCTTGTAGGCTGCGCAACGCTCATTTCCGTTGCCGCACTCTTCGCCTGCGGCATTGTCTCGAGCCATGGCATGCTGATGGCGGGATTGGCCGCAGCCGGGGCTGGCCTGGGCGTTCTCTATACTTTGTGCATTTCCGTGGTTTCCGAGAGTCACCGGCCCGACGCGGCCTTTGGCACGAAGCTGACTGCAGAAGTGTTCCTCGGCGGAGCGGTGCTCCTCTTCCTTTCCGGCTTCGCTATCCCGCGCTGGGGATTTCCGGGCGCGGCGTTCGCGCTGGCCGCTATCGTGGGCGCGGTGGCAATTACCGGGTTGACCGCATTCCCCTCCAGCCGCGCAATCATCCCGGTGGAGGAAGCGTGGCCTTTGTACGGCCATGGCGGACGGTTTCGCGCAACGAAGCATGATTGGCCCCTGTGGACGGGATTGGCCGGACTGACGCTCACCTTTGCCGGCATTTCTGCCCTGTGGGCGTTTCTCACCGAGCTTGCTCCGACATTGGGTGTCGGCGACCAAGCCGCGTCAAGCGTCTTTATGGCCGCGCTGGTCACGAGCGGGATCAGCGGGATCGCCGCGATCGCCATCGGCGACAGGCTTGGTCGGCTCGGGCCTATCGCGGCCGGGATGTTGCTCGCGATCGCGGGCGCCGCGTCCCTGCAATGGGGCCACGGCTTCCCGGCTTATCTCATCGGCGTCGTGCTTGCGGTTGGGGTATGGAATTTCCCGATTGCTTTTCAGATGGGCTTGATCGCCTCGTCTGACACGCGAGGTCAAGTAACGGGATTGATGCCGGTAGCGCTGGCGATCGGGACCGCGACCGGACCGATATCGGCCGGCGCCATGTTGAACGGAGCGCAGAGTTACGCGCCGCTTTATGCCCTGTTTGCGGGCGCAATCGCGGCCGGTTTAGCTGGATTTCTCGTCCTGGGACGGTGGTCGGCGAAGCGTCTCCCCTGACGCGCAGGGCGGCTTCGCCTATGTCAGGCGCGACGACTGACGCGCGATTGTTTCGAAGATGCCCTCGGCGAACAGGTCGAGCGCCTCGCGTATCGATTCGACCGACAGCCCTGCCGGATCGTCCGGCCGCATGAAGGCCACCAGGCCCTCGGTCTGCGCAGTGACCAACGTCGCGTGAGCCATGAGCTGCGCATCGCTCAAATTGGGGCCCGCCTCGGCAAGCACGCGCGCAAACATCCGGCGAAAGTTGAGATAAGCGTCCTGGGCTACCCGCAACGCAAACTCTTCCCGCTGAGTGTAGCGCGACGATTACGGTGTCCGGTCGGCGTCAATTTTGATGGCCGATAGGTGGCCGCGCCGGTTGGTGAATTCTGGCTACCATTTGCTGTTGCGAGGAGCAACCGTCGAGCGACAATTACGACGCTGGGTAATTGTCGCTGGCGCTGGCCGGAAGCGAGGGTTTGAAGCGCATGGGATGGTTTGGCATGTAATTGCCGCTGGCGACAATTACCCGTTGCCTCAGCAAGGGTGCTCCCGAGCGCGAAGCCAGCGACAATTATGATGGCCGGTCCGGGGCGCCATTGGGCGGGTCGTAATCGCCGGCGTTGATGCGGGCGACGGCGGAACGCTTGCGGTAGCTTTCGCCGTTCATCTCGATGATGGTCGAGTGGTGCACGAGGCGGTCGATCGCGGCGACAGTCATGGCGGGATCAGGGAAGACGTTGTCCCATGCCGAAAATGGCTGGTTGGCGGTAATGGCGAGCGAGTGGCGTTCGTAGCGGTGGGCGATGAGCTCGAACAAGGCGCTGGTTTCGACCTGGTCCTTGCGGACGTAGGACAGATCGTCGAGCACGATGAGATCGAACTTGTCGAGCTTGTCGAGCATGGCGGGCAAGCTGAGGTCGCGGCGCGCGGACTGGAGCTTCTGGACCATGTCGGTGGTGGAGCAGAACAGGACGCGCCGCCCCGTGTCGATGAGGGCATGGCCAATGGCGGCAACTGCGTGCGTCTTGCCGGTCCCGCTCTGGCCGAACAGCAGCAGGTTGCCGCCGTTCTCGATCCAGTCGTCACCGGCGGCGAGGGACAAGAGGTGCGGTTTGCGGATGCCGGGGGCGGCGTCGAAATCGAAGGTGGCGAAGGTCTTGCCTGCGGGCAAGCCGGACTGGTCGCGATGGCGCTGGATGCGCCGGGAGGAGCGATCAGCCATCTCGATCTCGAGTAGCGAGGCCAGCAGGTTGGCGGCCGGCCAGCCATCGCGATCGGCGGTGTCGGTGAGGCGCTTCCAGTTGCGGTTGATGCTCGGCAGGCGCAAGGCCTTGAGCAGGGTAGGCAGTACGGCGGCGGCCTGATCCTTGGTGCGGGTCATCAGTGCACCTCCCCGCTGGCGATCAGGCTGTTGTAGCTGTGCAGATCGGGTGGCGGGATAGCGACATCGCGCTGCGATCTTGCGGTTGGCAGGAACTCGTCCCTGAGCGCATCGACATCGGGCAAGCGCCCGCTGTCGAGAGCCTCATCGATCCGCCGGGCCAGCACGTCGACACAGTCGCCCCTGGCGGCGATATCGAGCAGCGCGACGGCATCGCGGCAGGCCTGCCGTCCATCGAGTTGGGCATCGAAGGCTTGCCAGGCCCGCCGGTAGGCGTGATCGGGGAAGAGGGCTTCGCGGTAGACGAGGTTGCGCAGTGCACCGGGCTTGCGGCGCAGGTTACCGATCATGTGCCGGAAATCGATGCTATGCCCCCGGTGGGGATGACTGATCCGCACACGCGGCGTGGACATTACCCTGTCCGGACCGAGGAAGAGCTCGATGCGATCGTCAAAGAGATGCGCGTTGAGGCGCCGTCCGACGAGGCGGGAAGGCACCGAATAGGTAACCCGATCGATGGCGACGGTGCCGTTGCGGGTGACATCGACGGTGGCCATCGCGAAATCGGTGGTTCGCCTTGCGGGCAGCGCCTTGAGTACCCTGCGTTCTGTATCGATGCGCGCAGCATGCCGCCGGTTCTGTCTGGCGACCTGCGCCTCAACGAACTCGCGCCAGGCCTCGATGCTGACGAAATCGCGGCTGCCCCGCCGGCGTAAGGCCTGATCGAGCCGTCGCTTGAGATGGGCATGGGGACCTTCGATCGATCCGTTCTCGTGCGCCTCGCCGCGGTTGTTGCGGGTAGCAAGCATGCCGTAATGACGACACAGCTCGTCATAGCTTCGGGTGAAATCCCGCTGCGCATCGGCGTCGAGGTTTTTGTAGGCGGCTGACAGGGAATCGCTGCGATGTTCGGCCGGCGCACCGCCCAGCTTCCACAACGCATCCTGCAGGTGCTCCGAAAGGGC
>NZ_DAITQL010000130.1:0-7726 GCF_036833075.1 Hyphomicrobium sp. | reverse complement strand
AGGCAGTAGGCAGTAGGCAGTAGGCAGTAGGCAGTAGGCAGTAGGCAGTAGGGATGCTGTCTACTGCTTTGCATTGAGTGATCGGATCAGCGCGTTGATTCCATCGCCAACTGCCAAACTTTGAGATCGCGGTAAGAACGATCATCACATCACTGCCTCACGCCACGCGCTCCTGACGCAGCGTTTCCCCGCGGTAGGAGAGGGCTTCGGCGATGTGGGCCCGGCCCACGGTGTCGACGCCGTCGAGGTCGGCGAGGGTGCGGGCGACGCGGAGTGTGCGGTGGAAACCGCGCGCGGAGAGCCGCAGCGTGTCGGCCGCCTGTCGGATCAGCGCGAGTCCCGCTTCATCCGGCTCGGCGATCTTTTCCAGCAGGTGTCCCGCGCACTCGGCATTGGTGCGCAGGCCGGTCGCGCCGTGCGCCTCGAACCGCTGTCGCTGGCGCGCGCGGGCCGCCGCGACGCGGGCGCGGATCTCGACGCTTCCCTCTTTCGGCGGCGGCAGCACGAGGTCGGCTGCGGAGACCGCCGGGACCTCGATCTGCAGATCGATGCGGTCGAGCAAGGGCCCCGAGACGCGCCCCTGATAGTCGGCAGCGCAGCGCGGGCCGCGCTTGCAGGCCATGCCCGGTCCGCCGCCACAGCGGCAGGGGTTCATCGCGGCGACGAGCTGAAGGCGCGCCGGATAGGCGATGCGGTGGTTCGCCCGCGCGATGATCAGCTCGCCCGTCTCGAGCGGCTGGCGCAGGGCGTCGAGGGCGGCGGGCTGGAACTCCGGAAGCTCGTCGAGAAAGAGGACGCCGAGATGCGCAAGGCTGGCTTCGCCGGGGCGTGGGCGCGTGCCGCCGCCGACGAGGGCGGCCATGCTCGCGGAGTGGTGCGGCGCGCGGAACGGCCGTTCGGTGCAGAGCTTGCCGCCCATGAGCTCGCCGGCGAGGCTGTGCACCATGGAGACGTCGAGCATCTCCTCGGGCGAGAGCGGCGGCAGGATCGACGGCAGGCGCGCGGCCAGCATGGACTTGCCGGAGCCCGGCGGGCCGATCATCAGTACGATATTTACAATAGACCTTTTAGGTCGTAGCTGATTGTGCGTGTCAATCGTTGAACGCGAATGGAGGGAAGATGCAACGAACGCTACTGGCGGGACTCTTTGCCTTGGCTGTGATGTCGGCGGCAACTGCGCAGTCAGTCCCTAGCGATGTAGAGGCGACTGCAAAGAAGGTTCTCGGCAGAATTGACGTGACGATTGCAGCGGTATTCACGGCGAACCGCTCGACATTGGATCAGACGTGCGGCGAGAAAGACAAATTTTTTCACATATCAAGCGGGATCAGCAGGCTTGAATTTGCGGCCATGAACGTCTCGGAGCGAGAACAATACATCCAATTGCTACAGGGGCAAGTCAGATCCAACGCGCTTATGCATGAGGCGATGAGTGAGCGCGAGAGAAAGTTATTCTGCGACGGAGTGCGCGATGCCATCGAAAAGTACTCCGTCAATTTTATGGACCGCTATCCGCAGCTCTTTGAGAAGCGCGGGAACGACCGATGAAGAATGGTCGGCATAAACCGAGGGCGTACTCCTATTTGCGTTTTTCCACACCGGAGCAGGCGCATGGCGACAGTCGCCGTCGTCAGGCCGATCTCGCCGCGCAATATGCTCAGGAGCACGGCCTTGAGCTTGACGACAGCTCTTACGCTGATCTCGGCATCTCTGCATACAAGGGCAAGAATGTCGAAGTGGGCGCTTTGCGGCGGTTCTTGGAGGCGGTCGAAGATGGTGTAGTTCCCCAAGGGTCATTCCTACTTGTCGAAAATCTTGACCGGCTTACGCGCGACCATATCGTGCCCGCCCAATCGTTGTTCCTTCAGATCATTAGTGCGGGGGTGACAATCGTCACGTTGGCGGATCGGCGCTCGTATTCGGTTGAGAGCGTGAACGCCAGTCCGACCGATTTAATTATCTCGCTGCTTTCCATGATGCGAGCCCATGAGGAAAGCGCGATAAAGGGGCGAAGGGTTCGTGCGGCCTGGGATGCGAAGCGGCGGAAGGCGGCCGACGAACCCTTAACGGCGCGAGGGCCGGGCTGGCTGCGCCTTGACAGGACGAAGGCCCCGCCGAAGTGGGTCGTGCTCAAGGATCGCGCGAGGACCGTTAAGCGCATCTTCAAGATGGCTGCGAAGGGCATCGGCCAGCACACCATTGCGCATACGTTGAACAGTGAGGGCGTTCCGACGTTTGGTCGCGGCAAGGTATGGCACCGATCCTTCGTAAAGAAGCTCTTGGAGAGCGCGGCCGTCGTCGGGACTCTGACGCCACACACGCAATCTCATGACGTGACAGGTAGGCGGGTGCGGACGCCGGGGAAGCAGGTGCCGGGGTATTATCCCCGCATCATCGACGACGAGCTATTCAACGATGTTCGAGCGATGCGCCTTGAAGGTCGGCGGCAGCCGTCGCCCAAGGGCTCCCGTCGTCCGACACATATGCTCGCCGGGTTAGCGCAGTGCGGCCTCTGCGGGGCCTCCATGACGCGCGTGTTCAAGGGGGCCGGTCCCAAAGGCGGGAAGCCCAAGCTCGTCTGCTCCGTGGCGAAGGTCGGTGCTGGGTGCGAGTACCTCGGCGTCAACGTGGAGGATGTCGAGCAGGCGATTGCCGACAGTATCGGCTTTCTCACGGGGGCGGCTCCGGCGGGAGACGACCATCTAGACTCCGAGCTAGAACGTCTCGAAACGCTGCGCATGGCCATTGACGATCAGTTGAGCAACGTCGCGGACGCCATCGCATCAGGTGCAGATAGCCCCACACTGCGGGCTCGTATGCGGGCACTTGAGGCGGAGCGTGAGTTGCGGTCAAAGGAGCACGATGCGCTTCTCGAAAAGATCGCTGCGGTGTCCCGGCCGAGCATCGAAAAGAGGCTCGCAACCGCGCATGATCTCATCGCTCGCGATGCTGACAAGGCCGCGATCAATGCGGCTCTGAGGCAGTTGCTCCGGGCGGTCGTCGTGGACCGCAAAGACGGCAAGCTGCGGTTCCATTGGGCGCACGGCGGGGAGACTGAGTTGACCTTCGCGTGGCCGCTGGAGGACGCTGAGGCGTAGTCAGTGGCTTCGTGCCGGTGACGGGAGAGGCGTCGCGCGGATGAGGGCGCGGCGCAGTAGGATGCTCAACGTCGGGTCGTCTAGCCGGCGGGACAGGGCTTCGTCCCGGATAAGAATCTGGCGTAGCTCACTCACGATCTGCTCGGTCGGATCGGCCATCGTCGGCTTCCCTCGATTCGTTCCACAGGCTCATCATTGCGGATCGCGGCGTACCGGGGATAAGCTTGTCTCGGGATAGGAGGTCCTGACCGTGGGGCATTGGGAGCAGATCGGTGCCGAGCGGCATCGGCAGGGGAGCCGTAAGGAGCCCGTGACGTGGTGGCGGAGGGCGCTGGGTGGGGCGCTGATGGTGGCCGTTGCCGGGGCTTTGTGGGCCGCCGTCTTTAGCCAACTCGCCTGACGAGGGATCTGGTGACTACCTCTGCGGGTCTCTCGACATACGCGCCATCCGGGGGCAGAGTTTGCTGATTACTGATCATTTCAACAAACAGACTGCTGGCGGGGATGCGACCATACCTGAGCTTTTCGATTGATCAGCTTGAAGCTGAATTTGACCGGGCGCGTACTTCTAACGACAAGAAGGCGCTCAAGGTGCTTGCTAAGGAATTGACTTTCCGAAAAACGCCGAGAGCCCGAGATCTTCAGGATGCTGTGCTGGCAGAGACCCGGGGGAAAACGGAAAAGGAAGCTCCCTCGCACACCGCCGGCAACAAATCTGGCGGCCGGTCAGGCAGTGGATGCCGGCCCGGTGGCAAGAAGCCCACGCACTCGCCCACGGACGAGCAGCAAGATGCGCTCGATTGCTTCGGGACGCGCGGATCTCTGAAGATCAACGCTTATGCGGGCAGCGGCAAAACCTCCACTCTAGAAATGCTTGCCCACAGCACGACTCGTCGAGGTCAGTACATTGCGTTTAACAGATCCATCGTTCGCGATGCTCGTGAACGATTTCCAGACACGGTGAACTGTTCAACCACGCACGGGCTCGCATTCAAGGCCGTTATGCCTCATTACGGCAGCACGACAAAACTGACTGAGCGCATCAACGCCAATCAGCTTGCTGAGATTCTTGAGCTAAAAAAGTGGCGTATCGACAAGGACCACGCGCTTGTTGCCCGTTCTCAGGGATTCCTAATACTCGAAACAATTCGGCGCTTTGCTCAAAGTGCAGATCCTGAGCCGAGCGCCGTACATGTTCCTCGGCACGGTTCGTTGGCCGCCGCTCCCCCAGAGACCTTGAAGCTTGTTGATGAGTTCGCGGTGGCCGGAGCGAAGCACGTATGGGCTAAGATGGTCGATGCCGACGATGCAGTTCCTTTGGGCCACGACGGATATCTGAAGCTCTGGGCGCTTTCTCAGCCGAAGATCTTGGGAGACTTCATCCTACTCGACGAAGCACAGGACACGAATCCGGTTGTTCTCGACGTGCTGAGCAAGCAGTCGGCACAAATAGTCTACGTCGGGGACAAGTACCAGCAGATCTATGAATGGCGCGGTGCCATCAATGCGATGGAGAAGATTGAGACCGATCACGCCGTCCGTCTCTCGCGGTCCTTCAGATTTGGCCCTGCCATCGCAGATGCCGCCAATGCGATTCTCTCATTGCTCGGTGAAACGAAGCCGCTGACGGGCAACCCAAAGATTCAGAGCAGGATCGCAGAGGGTGCGGGCGGTGGCACCATTCTAGCTCGCACAAATGCTTCAACCATCGGCGCGGTAATCGAGGCGATTGATACTGACCGTCGGCCCCACCTCGTTGGTGGCAACGACGAGCTAATGAAGATGCTGAAAGGTGTGCAGGATCTTAAGGAGGGACAGCCGAGTACCGTCCCCGACTTCTTTGGCTTCGAGAGTTGGCAAGAGGTCGTAGACTTTGCGAAAAGCGGCGAAGGCGGTCACCTTCAGACATTTGTGAATCTTGTCGAGGGGCGCGGGGAGCGTCAACTTATGTGGGCGCTTAACCGCACCGTGGGGCCGGATGAAGCGGATGTGACAATCTCAACGGCGCACAAAGGGAAAGGGCAAGAGTGGCCCTCAGTCCGCTTGCTAGATGATTTCCTCAAGTCCCGCGCGACGAAGCCGCCAACTGCATCAGATTCTGAGGATAAAGGGTTTGATCCGGCAGAGCTTCGTCTGTTCTACGTTGCGATCACAAGGGCAAAGGAAGTTCTGGATCTTCCCTCAACGTATCACGGCCTCGTCGGCTTGGAATCGGACAGCGGTCAACCGTCTCGCCCTACGGAGCAAGTTAGACAGTCATTTCCGCAGATCGTCGAGTCGGCAACTCAAGTGCCTCCGCCTGGTTATTGGAGCCGCCCTGAGAACTATACACCGCCGACCGTGCCACCGGCAGAACCCGCAAGCCTCCCCCAGAAACGCAAGGGACTGTTCGGCCGCTTTTTCGGCTAGGATGAAGAAACCGGCACCGTCTATCGCGGAAGACGCAGAGCTAGTCGAGAGCGAGGACATCACGTCGCCCTGACGGGTCACTCGGGAGGCGGTGCTCGCCCTCGCGCACCTCTATCCTTCTGAGGCGACTTCCGGAGCCGCCGCAGAGGCCCCGCGCGAGTCCGTACAGGGCCGTTTGGGGGCTGGTTGGGGTAAGGGACTCGGAAAACCCCAAACGAGTCTGTAGGGGCGTCCCAGGAGCCCCTGCGAGGGTGCGGCAGGCTGACTCAGCCGGGAGACTCCTGGACGAGGCCGGCGGTAGGGAACCGGACTGTTCGGGGCCAAGGCTGGCCGGTGGGGAACCCCTTGGGGGAACCGTGCGGCGGACGAGGATAACCACCCCCATTATGGATTAACGGCCCTACTTCAGATTAAGGCCCCCCATTTTAGATCAACGGAACGTCACCCTCTCAGGGTCCCGATGGTGCCTCGCCGGGCTATTTGGTGACCTATTTCGCACTAGCAATCTCGGGGCTCTTAGGCGAGGGGCTGCCCCCGAGCCAGCAAGCTTGTTTCCGGTTTCCCTTACTTACTAGGGATGGAAACCTGGAAATGTTGTTTTTCCACAATGACTTAGGCGCTGGGCTGTCTGGCGCTGTTTCCGCCCCGGTTTCGCACTTCAAAGAGCGTTGGTTTCCGGGGTCTGGAAACCCTTGGAGCAACGCTTCCGGGGTTTGGGTGCCCCATTATGGAAGACGCGCATCTTGTGCATGTCAAAACGGAGACAATGAAGACCACAATCACTCCCACTAAAGATCAGACTACGGGAACCTCGCGCCGCAGGACGGCCATTTCTCGGAAGCACGGCGACAGAGGCCCCCGCATACGGCCGTTAAGCGACCTACTGGACGATGACACGATCAAACCTCGCCAGCAACTTTGTGGGCCGTGGCTCTTAGAGCGCGGCTTCACGATGGTGTTCGCGCCGACCGGCGTGGGCAAGAGCTGGTTTGCGATGGGCGTTGCCGCCGCCGTCGCGGGTGGCGGATCGTTCGGCCATTGGTCGGCGCCCGAGCCGCGCCGTGTGCTCTACATCGACGGCGAGATGGACACATCCGACCTTAAGGGCCGCTTTCAGGCCGCGATCAGTGCAGCGCGTGATACGAAGGCGGAGATGATCGGGCAGAATATCATCCTCTATGCGCGTCATGATCAGCCCGAAGGCGACACGTCATTCCCAGACTTCGGCAGCGACGAGCATATCGAGCGCATCCTACAACGCGTTCGTCAGGTGCGCCCGCAGCTTGTCGTGCTCGATAACCTCAGCACCCTTGCCACCGTTGACGACACCAACGCAGCATCGGCATGGGACCCGTTCCTCAAGCTGCTACAGCGGATCAGAGGCGCGGGGGCCGCAGTGCTGGTCGTGCATCACGCCAACAAGGGCGGAGAGACGTACAATGGTTCGTCCAAGATCCCCGTGATGTTTGACGCGCTGGTGAGGCTGCGGCCCCGTACCGTCGTTTTCGACCGGGCGGGTGCCGCGTTTCTTCTGGACTTTGTGAAAACGAGAATGCTGACAGAGGACGCCAGCCGGACGTTTACCGTCGCCTTTACCAGCGAAGGATGGTCTTGGGATACGTTAGTCAGCACCGATGTTCGCGACCTTGTTCGCCGCCTCCTGGACGGCGAGTTCAGAACGCAATCCGGAGCCGCAGCGGCGCTTGGCAAGTCGAAGGGCGAAATCTCGAAGATGCTCGGGAAAGCGTATGAAGCTGGGATCACAACACGGGAAGCAATCGTCGCGGCGCTTGCGGCGGCGGTAAAGGAAGCCGAAGACGATGTTGAGGGAGCACCCATCAATGACTTCTAGAGCGGGCTATGCTCAGCGCAAGAGGCATTAAGCAGGAATTGTCGATGCGCGACCGAAGCGCCGCCCGACGAGACATCAAGCAACGATTGCCGGACGGCACCAGCAGTGACTTCTAGTAAGAAGCACTACCACACCGCTTCAAGCGCGGCCCCGAAAGGCATTAGCAAGGCGCGGCGAGGGGTCCTAAGGCCATCGGAGTACCAAGCCAAGATATCTCGATACCTCTCGGCCGGTCATCACCTCGTTAGCGGGTGTAACTCTGACCGGGCGAAGCCCCTTTCGCAGGTTGCAATTGAAGCTGGCATGAGTCTGCCTGAACCGCCCCGGGTTTGCCGGAGGCTCCAACTCTTGAGAGACTGGAGCCATG
>NZ_DAITQL010000129.1:0-8030 GCF_036833075.1 Hyphomicrobium sp. | reverse complement strand
TAAGGGCACGAAGAATAATGAGTCCGTGCGGGCGATCCGTACGCTATTCTTGGACTGATATAACGATGACGATGACGATGACGAGGTTGATCTGGAGTGATGCATTCCTGCTCGGCTTCGATGCGCTGGACGAAACCCACCGGGAGTTCGTGTCGATTGTCGACGCCTTGCTGACCGCACCCGACGCCGACGTGAAAGATCTTCTCGCGGCGTTCGAACGCCATGCCGAGTCGCACTTCGGGCAGGAGGACGCCTGGATGCGGGAAACGGATTTTCCGGCCCGGGAGTGCCATATCGACGAGCACGCGGCGGTTCTCAAGTCGGTCCGCGAGGTGCGCGAGCTGGTGGCGGAGGGCAATCTCGCGATCGCGCGCGATCTCGCACAGGAACTGGCTGCGTGGTTTCCCGGCCATGCCGACTACCTCGATTCGGCGCTTGCGCAGTGGATGGTCAAGCGGCGTTTCGGCGGTGCGCCGGTGGTCTTGAAGCGCAATCCGCTGCGCGACGGCTGATCCCTCTTCGGGAGGCTTGCTATGTAAATGCTTAGTCGGCTAATATTATTTCAGCGGCCGCGCGGCTGGCGCGGTGCCGAAAAAATTACGAGAGGAGCAAGCAAGCATGCAGTCCCCCGAAACGGATCTGGTTCCCCTGCGCATCACCCACATCGACGAGATTGCCTCGGGGGTGTGGCAATTCGATCTGCGGGACGACTCCGGGCGTGATTTGCCCCCCTTCAGCCCGGGCTCCCATATCAGCGTGCAGGTGCCCAACGGCGCCATTCGCAAGTACTCGCTCTGCAATGATCCCGCCGAACGCCACCGCTACGTGATCGCGGTGAAGCGTGACGCCGGGGGGCGCGGCGGTTCGGTGAGCCTGACGGACGAGGCGGGGGTCGGTGATCTGCTGCCGACTTCGCTGCCGGAGAACTTCTTCCCGCTGAAGGAGGGGGCACCTTCGTACATCTTCGTTGCCGGCGGCATCGGCATCACTCCCATTCTTGCGATGATCCGCAGCCTGGAGTCCGCCGGCCACACCCGCTGGAAGCTCTTCTATTGCTCGAGGGCGCCTGAAACGACGGCCTTCCTCGACGAACTCGGCGCTCCCGAGTTCGCGGGGCGGGTGAAGGTCCATCACGACTACGGCGATCCAGCCAAGTCGCTCGACCTTTGGCCGCTGTTCGAGAAAGCAGGCACGGCCCACGTCTATTGTTGCGGGCCGCGGCCTTTGATGGACGGCGTGCGTGACATGACCGGCCACTGGAACCCCGCCAACATCCATTTCGAAAGTTTCGTGGATGGTTCTGCGCTGGCGCGGCCCGAGGATCAGCCATTCACGATCCGCTTGGCCCGTTCGGGCGAGGAGCTCGAGGTTGCGCCTGGAACGACGATGCTGGAGGCACTGCGCCGGGCAGGGCACAGCGTTCCGGCTTCATGCGAAAGCGGCACCTGCGGATCCTGTCGCACGCGGTTGCTGGAAGGGGAAGCGGACCACCGCGACATGGTCCTGACCGAGGACGAACGCCAGCAGTACGTGATGGTGTGTGTCTCCCGCGCCCGTTGTGAACGCCTGGTGCTCGACCTGTGAGCCAGCGAACCCTGCGTGTGGGCGTCGCCGGCCTGGGCCGGGCGTTTACCCTGATGCTGCCGACTTTTCTCGGCGACCGGCGCATCGAGTTGGTTGCCGCCACCGATCCCCGCCCGGCCGCCCTCGATCGATTCGTTGCCGATTTCAAGGGCCGCGCCCATGAATCGTTCGAATCCCTGGCTACCGATCCCGCGGTCGAGGTCATCTACATCGCCAGCCCGCACGGTTTTCACGCGCGCCAGACCGAGATCGCCGCGGCGCATGGAAAGCATGTGCTGGTGGAAAAGCCGATGGCCTTGAGCCTCGACGAGTGCCGGCGCATGAATGCCGCCTGCGGCGCGGCGGGGGTGCAGCTGATCGTCGGTCATTGCCACAGCTTTGACACGCCCATCCTCAAGGCGCGGGAGATTATCGCCGGCGGCGGCTTGGGAAGCGTGCGCATGATCCACGCGCTCAACTACACCGATTTCCTTTATCGCCCGCGCCGGCCCGAGGAACTCGACACCTCGGCGGGCGGCGGCGTGGTCTTCAGCCAGGCGGCGCATCAGGTCGATGTGGTGCGCCTGCTGGCGGACAGTCCCGCCGTGAGCGTGCGGGCGGTGCTAGGCGCCTGGGATGACGCGCGTCCGACGGAAGGCGCCTATACCGCGCTGGTGTGGTTTGCCAACGGCGCCTTCGCTTCGCTGACCTACAGCGGCTATGGTCATTTCGACTCCGACGAATGGTGCGGCTGGATCGGTGAGATGGGCCAGGCGAAAGGGCCGGAAAGCCACGGCGCGGCCCGGCGGCGGCTGCGCGAGATTCCTACGGGCGCTGCCGAAACGGCGCTGAAATCCTCGTCAACATTCGGCGGGCCGACTTATGTGCCGCCGGCTGCTGGCGGCGCCCGGCCTGCAAACCAGCACTTCGGCCCGATTCTCGTTTCTTGCGAGCGGGGCGACATCCGCCCGTTGCCTGATGTCGTGATGGTCTACGGCGATGCGGCGATCAAGCGCCATCCACTGGCCACGCCGGAGGTGCCTCGCTTCGAGGTCATCGACGAACTGTATAATGCGGTCGTTCATGGACGGCGGCCCATCCACGATGGTTTCTGGGCAATGGGAACGCTGGAAGTGTGCCTTGCCTTCCTGCAGTCCGCGCGGGAACGGCGAGAGGTTCATCTTAGCCCGCAGACGGATCCGGGCCGCGGGTCTGGCGAATGAGGAACAACGTGGCTGCAAGTCGCAAATCGAGCGAAGAGAATCTGTCCCGTGTCGTGCTCAAGCACTGGCGTGAAGTCGTGCCCGACGACAGGATGGCGCATCTGGTCAAGGATGCAACGCGCGCCTTCCTGCGCGCGTTGCAGGTGCGGTTGGCCAAGCACGACGTGCCGCTCGGCATGTGGACCTTTCTGCGCATCCTGTGGGAGAAGGACGGGCTGACCCAGCGCGAGCTCAGCCAAGCGGCGGGGGTCATGGAGCCGAGCACGGTCACCGCGTTGCGCGCCATGGAGACTCGCGGTTACGTCCTGCGGGAACAGAAGCCCGGCAACCGCAAGAGTATCTATGTCTTCCTGACGCCCACCGGGCGCTGGCTCGAGAACACCCTGGTTCCATTGGCCGAAGAGGTCAACGCGATCGCCACCGAGGGCGTCGCGGCGGAAGACATCGCGACCACGCGGAAGGTCTTGCTCGCCATACTGGAAAACCTTGCTGGTGACGAGGCCCGACTGTCTCAGGCGGAGGCCGCGGCGCAAGGCAACGGCAGCCGCCGAAAGAGAGCCAAGCCGAGAAAGCCGGCTGCCGCCGCGAAGCAAGCACAGCCTTGAGCTCCCGCCAGGCACTGTGGCCCTGCGCCGGCGTCAGGCGAGGGCCCGCATCGAGAAGTCTACTGCGCGAACATCCTTGGTGAGGCGGCCGATCGAGATCCGGTCTACGCCCGTGGCTGCCACGTCACGGATGCTTTGCAGATCCACTCCGCCCGATACTTCGAGTACCGCACGGCCGGCCGTCCGCGAAAAGGCTTCGCGCATCTCGGGCAGCGTGAAATTGTCGAGCAGGATGTTGTCGGCACCAGCCGCCAGCGCTTGTTCCAACTCTTCGATGTTTTCCACCTCGATCTGAATCCCGACGTCCGAACCCAGCGCGATTGCCGCGCGCCAGGCGGCGGCCACTCCGCCGGCGGCGGCGATGTGGTTCTCTTTGATCAGGATTCCATCCCACAGCGCGAGCCGGTGGTTCGCGCCGCCGCCGACGCGGACCGCGTACTTCTGCGCCTGGCGTAGGCCCGGCAGCGTCTTGCGCGTATCGAGGATCGCGCAGCCCTTGGGATTGGGCGACACGTCGTGCACCGCGTCGACGTATTGCCGCGTCGTCGTGGCACTCGCCGACAGGGTCTGGAGGAGGTTCAGTGCCGGGCGCTCGGCGGAGAGGAGCGCCCGGCAATCCGATTCCACCTCGCACACGGCACTGTCGGGCGACATCGCGGCGCCTTCGTCGTGCTGCCAGGAGAAGCTTGCCGTGGGATCCAGGGTCGTGATGCAGCCTTCGAACCAGGGGCGGCCACACAAAACGGCGGCATCCCGGGTGATCACGCGCGCGCGGGTACGCCGTCCTCCCGGCACGAGCAGGGCGGTCCAGTCGCAGCGGCCGATGTCTTCGTACAGGGCGTCGTGGACGTTGCGGGCGATGGCTTCCGTAAGGGTTTCGTTCCGTTCGTACATGATGGTTTCTTCGTTGGCTGCTCGCGACGGCCCGCTGCGAGCCGACCGCGAAAAATATTAGGTGGAGAAGCAATTTCCATTATAGCTCGGAACCAAGTGCTCGGCGAGGTGGCCAACATGGAATAATTTTCCTTTTAGTTTCATAAAAAAAGCGTCGACATCAAAAATCTTCTGGTTTATAGTTTAAGAACATTAGCCGGATAAGTATTTGTGCAGAGCAGCGCGGATTTGGCCGGTTTCTTGAGTGACGTGCCGAAACGGAGGAGCTATGCTGACGAAGGAAGAAAACGAACTGATGTGCCGTGTGGAAGGTGATGCGCCGATGGGGCAGATCATGCGCCGGCACTGGATTCCCGCGTGCCTGTCTGAAGAGATTCTGGAGGCCGATGGTAAGCCCGTGAAAGTGCGACTGCTCGGGGAGAATTTGGTGGCTTTCCGAGACAGCGAGGGGAAGGTCGGCCTGATCGACGAGCAGTGTCCCCATCGCCGGGCTTCCCTGCTGTTCGGTCGCAACGAGGATGGCGGTCTGCGCTGTCTCTATCACGGCTGGAAAATGGATGTTGCCGGCAAGGTTGTGGATATGTCTTCCGAGCCAGCCGGCTCGGAACTGAAGCACAAGATCAAACACAAGGCCTACCCCACGATCGAGTGGGCCGGTGTTGTGTGGACCTATATGGGGCCGGTGGAGAGTCAGCCCGTGTTCCAGCCGCCGCCTTGGGCGCCGAAGGCGACTACCAAGGTCAGCATTGCCAAGATCGTGATCCCCTGCAATTGGGCCCAGATTCTCGAGGGTGCCATCGATTCCGCCCACAGTTCGAGCCTGCATTCGTCGGATATGGTGCCGGCTCGGGTTGATAGTGCCCAGGCGACGGCGATCAATTGGCTGCGCCCGTCCACCGATAAGGCGCCGCGGTTGCAGAGCCAGACGACCGGCTACGGCTTCCGCTATGCGGCACTGCGCCGGCCGATTACGGGCGCCGACAAGAACGACTACGTGCGTGTGACCGTCTTCGTGGCACCGATGACGGTGCTGATCCCGCCCAACGATTCCTACAACGTGGCGAACGTCAACGTGCCCATCGACGATACGCATACGGCATTCCATTTCATTGGATGGGCGGACACTCCCGAGGACGTGCCGGACACCGAAACCTGGCGCAAATTCCTGGGCGCCCAAGTGGGTATCGATCTGGAAGAGAATTTTGACATGCGCCGCACGCCCGAGAATCTTTTCTGGCAGGATCGGCATGCGATGCGGGCCGGAAACTTCACGGGTATCCGTGGCATTCCGAATCAGGATATTGCCATGTGGGTGACGATGGGGCAGATCGCCGACCGGGAGCGCGACGTGCTCGGCGCAAGCGACGTGGCGATCGTCGAGTTCCGGCGCCAGATGGTGCAGGCCGCGAAAGACTTCCAGGCGGGTGAAGCGGCCATCGGTACCGGTGAGACGCGTATTCCGATCGGCGTACGCTCTTACCAGCAGATCGTGCCCAAGGAAACCGACTGGCGCGCGCTCGGCCTCGACTAAGGACGGAACCCAACAGAGAGAACAGAGATGGCCAAACTTGAACTGTCTGTGGCGATGGGTGACTACGATCGCACCCGCCCCCTGCTTGATGGGTCGGTGCAGATCGATGGCGTCCAGTCCGTCTATATGACCCTATCGCCAGAAGAGATATTCTTCCGCGCTTTTCGGAATGCCGAGTTCGATATCAGCGAGCTGTCGCTATCGAGCTATCTGGTGAAGGCTTCGCGTGGGGAATGTCCCTACGTGGCCGTGCCAGTGTTCCTGTCGCGCGCATTTCGCCATACGTCGATCTACGTGCGCACCGACCGTATCAAGCGGCCCGAGGATCTGCGCAGCTGCAGGATCGGGATTCCCGAGTACCAGCTGACTGCCATCGTCTGGGCGCGGGCGCTGCTGGAGGACGAATACGGCATCAAGGCGAGCGACGTTACCTGGGTGCGGGGTGGCATCGACGAGCCGGGCCGGCCGGAAAAGATCAAGCTCAGTCTGCCGTCCGACATTCGTCTCGAGAGCGCGCCCGAAGGTGACACGATCTCGGCGATGCTCGATCGCGGCGACATCGATGCCTTCATTGCTCCGCGGCCGCCCGGATGTGCTGGCCGCAACCCGAATGTCGCCTGGCTGTTCCCCGATCCTACCGCGGTCGCCAAGGACTATTACCGCCGTACGGGCGTGTTTCCGATCATGCACGTGGTCGGTGTCCGACGGACCCTCGCTGAGCGGCATCCGTGGCTGCCGGCCGCCGTGCTTAAGGCGTTCGAGCAGTCGAAGGCGATGGCACTCGAGAAGCTCGCCGACACCTCGGCGACAAAGGTTACGCTGCCGTTCGTGGAAGAGCAGCTGAAGGGGGCGCGGGAGCTCATGGGGCTGGATTACTGGGCCTACGGCGTCGAGGCCAGCCGCCCGACCCTGGAAGCCTTCGTCCGCCACCACCACGGGCAAGGCCTGTCGGCACGACGGATGGAGATCGAGGAGTTGTTTCATCCGGCGACCTATGAGACCGCGAAGATCTGAGGCGCAGCAACGGGCGGTCTCGCGCCGCCCGTGTTGCGCCCTCAGGCTCGCCCACGGCAAATACCTGAGGCAGTTGCGCGTCCTCGAAGACGCCTCGTGCGTCGGTGGCGGCGCGCAAGCCAAGCTGGCCAAGGTACGTCGGATGGCCGCGCCTCGCTCGTTGTCGCAAATGAGGTCATCATCGGCCCGCGCGGACACGCGACCGGGACACGGTCATGACCAAGTAGGGGATTTCGTGCCCGACTCCCGGATGGGACGGCGCCTTTCATGTTGTTCTTAGCAGTAACTGATAGGAGGAGACTGAAATGACAAAAAAATTTAGGAACTACCTTGCCGTTGGCGCGCTGATGGCGATGGCCATGGGCCTGGCCCACGCTCAGACGACGAAGATCCGGGTGGGCAATACGGTCACCACGGACGTCGCCTCGGCCGCGCTCTTCGACGGCATCGAGAAGGGGGAATTCAGCAAGGAGGGGCTGGAGATCGAGACGCGCTCCTTCATCCAGTCGAACCAGAAGTACGACACCTTCAAGGGCGGCGGCATCGACGTGGACATCAACATGGGCGCCGTCAATGCGGCCCAGTTGTACAGCGCGGGCGTGCCCCTGGTGGTGCTGCGCGCAGTCGCGCCGGCAGACATCTGGGCCGTGGTGACCCGCCAGGACTCCACGCTGACGAAGCCCGAGGACTTCAAGGGCAAGCGCTTCGGTGTGGTCTCGCTTTCGGGTACCAATTACGGCGTCACCTATTTCGCCTTCAAGTCGGCCAACGTCGACCTGCTCCGCGATGTGAAGGTCTCGACGCTGCCGCCCGCAGGGCTGATCGCTGCACTCGAACGGGGTGAGGTCGATGGTGCGACGCTCTACGAGCCCTACCTTTCCGATGCCGTCAAGTCGGGGCGGGTGAAGATTGCGTTCCGTCCCGGCGAAGTCTATCAACGCCACTACAAGGAGCCCTTCGTGGCGCTGGCGATCGTTGCCCGCAAGGACTTCTACGAGAAGAACAAGGCCGCGGTGGGCAAGTTCGTCGAGGTCATGGAGCGCCAGGCGGCCGGGCTCGACGCCAACATCGACGCCGCCACGAAGGCATTTGCCGAGGCGCAGCCGGACATGAAGATGACGCCGACGCAGGTGAAGGATGTGCTCTCGCCCTACGTGTCGAATTACATCCGGGATCAGAATGACCCCGTGTTCGTCCGCA
>NZ_DAITQL010000128.1:0-8084 GCF_036833075.1 Hyphomicrobium sp. | reverse complement strand
AGTTTTGGCCGATCGCACCCCCAAAAGGTGGGTCAGTTTTCAGTGATCATCAACAAGCGGTGGATCCGGCTCAGAGCGCGCTACGCGGGAGCGATTTGTTTCCGAGGCCTTGAAGGCGGCGGAGTTGCTCGATAAGGCGGGCATAAAGCCGCTGGTCGAAACCTTCTCTTACAGCCCGACCCGCATTCAACTGCTCAACAAGGATCCTCGATCCTGGGAGGAGTTTCGTCGGCATCTGGGAGAGCATTCCGCGAGAGGATCTGCGCTGACGATGCGGAACTACCAGGCCTTGCGCCCGTCGCTCTATGACTTCGAGGCTCAGATCCGGGCGTGTGAGGTTCCGACGCTGGTCGTCGCCGGTGACGAGGACGACCCAGTGCTGGACATCGCGCTGTCTATCAAGCGCTGGATGCCCGGCGCCGGCTTGCAAGTGCTCCCCAAGACCGGTCACGCGGTGAATCTGGAGGAGCCGGAACTCTTTAACCGTTCAATGCGTGACTTTCTTAGCGCGGTCGAGCGCGGCCGGTGGGTGCCGCGTGATCCTCGAGCGCAACCAAATCGATCGGCAGTGTTGCCCGACGAGCTGTCAGTGAAGAGCTGAGGGGTAGGGCGCTATGAGGGGGCGGGCGAATCATACGTGCGGCGGTGCGCATGACTCGCGTTCTATCAGGGTAGTGTCGAAGCGAAGGATCCGTGGTGGGCCCTTGATTGTCCCCTGCACACGTCCGAGCATCAGCTGCGACGCTTCGACGCCCATTGCGCCATAGTCAACTCTCAACTCGGTCACAGTGGGCATGAAGAGTTCGCAAAGCTCCGGGTTGGTAGAACTCACTACCGAGATGTCTTTGGGAATACTGAGCCCGGCGGCACGAATTGCAAGGAGGACTCCAGGCAGCATGTTGACGCCGCCGGCGATGATGGCTGTGGGTCTATTTGGCAAAGCCAGCAAGTCTACTGATTGCTGTTCGGCAAATTCGGCAGTGAAGCTGCCAGTGCGCAATAACATTGGATCTAGTACAAGTCCCGCATCGTGGTGGGCTTTGATGAAAGCTTCAATCCGTTCTCGCGCTGGCCGGACGTGATGGGCTCCAGTGAGGAGCGCGACACGGCGATGACCCAGCTTCAAGAGGTAGGTCATCACTTGCTGGATGCCGCTTCGGTGGTCCACCGCGATAGTGTCCTGCTCACCATCCGGGTCCCGATCAAAAAGGATCGTGGGCACCGCGAGCTTCCTCCGGGTGTCCGCGAGTCTGGCATCGCTATCGCTTGATGTGGTCACGATCAAGCCATCGATCCTGCGCTGCGCGAAAGCGCTGAGGATCTCGAGTTCTCGCCTAGGCTCGTCGGCGTAGCCAGCGAGGAGCGGTACATACCCTTCGCGATAAAGGAGACTCTGGACCACAGTCGCAAAGGAGACGAACGCTGGCGAAGAGAAGTCTCGGATGAGGATTCCGATTGTGCGAGTGGAGCGGGATCGCATGCTCTGCGCAACAGCATCTGGTGTGTAGCCGAGCTTTCGGATGGCCCGCTCCACACGCAGCCTCATCTCGACATTGACATCGCTGAATCGGTTGATGACGCGCGACGCGGTCCCCAGCGATACGCCGGCCTCAAGTGCGACATCCTTGATTGTTGGTTTCGGCATACCGCCATTCATGCTCGTGGCCCGTCCGGCAATTCTATTCATTGACGACCTGACGCCATGTTCGACCTGTCTCGTGAAGACCCCCCGCGGCATCTCCTCAACCGCGTGCTAAGCGCCCGCTACGCATTGCAACTTCTCCGCCTCAGCGAGGCGGCCATCGCCGACGCGGGGCCGGCACCTCCTTCACACGAATGTCCGTCTCGAGGTGCGCGATGTGCGGTCAGCGGGCGAAGAGATACTGGGATGATGCCGAGGCAGTCAGTCTGGAGTTGGCGCCTACGAGTTCTCCAGCTGGGCCCGACTTCTGAGGCTCGGACGCCCCCCGGAGCATCCCGGGGGTGTAACGGCTCGCGACCGATACGAATATTCTGGTGACCCCTATTGCACAGAGCGCAGAACTCGTATAACGTTTCATCTGGAGCCGCCAAACCGACCGTGCGGGATCGCGGCAAGCTCGAGTCTCGACTCGAGCTTTTTGTCCGCCGAGCAGTGAAACGTTTCATCATAGGAGTGCAGCAGGCATGGAAGCCAAGATCTGGCACCAAAGCATGACGGACCTAGAGCGCCTGCCGGGCTACCGTGCAATGCTCGCGGGGCACGCTGAGCTCGCAGGTCACGGCGACTTCTCGGTTCACTTGCACGGAGTGCGCCCGGGGACCTACCCAGCAGGGATGCCGCCTGTGGAACTCACGAGATATCCGTGGGCGCACCACCTCATCTTCGACCAGTTTGTCGAGGCGGCAGTTCGCGCGGAGGCCGACGGCTATGAGGCTATGGCAATCAGTTGCTTTGTTGACCCGGCTCTCGACCTGGCGCGAAGCGCCGTGGACATTCCTGTCGTGAGCTCGTGCGAGACCGCTCTGATAGTGGGCACGAGCGTAGGTACCTCCCTCGGCTTGATCACTATCGATCAGAGCATGGTCCGAATCCTGAATCGACTCGTCACCCGATATGGATTCGGCGCGCGAGTGAGAGCCGTGGAGGCGCTGCACCCGGCGGTGGATGAGTTCGAGCTGGACGACGCATTTTCGGGGGGCGGCGTGATGATCGACCGATTCGTCACGCATGCAAGAGGCCTGTTAGAGCGTACCGACGTGGACGTTCTCATCCCGGCGGAGGGTGTCCTGAACACAGTGCTTGTGCGCAACAAGGTGCGGGACGTCGATGGAGTCCCGGTGCTCGATTCGTATGGCGCCCTGTTGCAGTACGGGCACATGCTTGCCCAGCTGCGCAGAAGGACGGGGCTGTTGGTCGGCCGACGTGGCGGTTATGCAAAGCCGCCGACTCATGTCATGAACAGCCTTCGCAATCTAACGGCAGAAATGCTGCAGAACGCGGTGAGATGAAGATGTCTACCGGAGCTACGCACTCGCCGGAGATGTGCTCGCTCGAGCTGCGGCACGTAGGCTGGGCGGCGGGCACTCTGGTTAAGAACCGAAGAGGAAATATGGAAGCAGATTTTCGCAGTAAGGCGGTCCAGCGATCGCGCGGCCATTGGTACGAAGACTTCGAGATCGGGCGCGAGTTCGTCCATCACTGGGGCCGCACCATCAACGAGGGTGACAACTCGTACTTCACAACGGTAACGATCAACTTCAACCCGATGTACTTCAACCGGGAGTATGCGATCGCCCATGGGCACCCGCGTGAGCAGGTCAACCCCATGCTTGTGTTCACGACGGTCTTCGGCTTGTCGGTAGAAGACCTGAGCGAGAACGGCGCCGCCTTTCTGGGCATCGACGATCTCACACACCATAAGCCCGTCTACCCAGGAGATACGCTGACCGCCACATCGACGGTGCATGCGACGCGACCATCCGCAAAAAACCCACGCCAAGGCATCTGCACCTGGCACACCAAGGGCTTCAACCAGAAGGGCGAACTGGTGATCGATTTCAAACGCTCAAACCTGATTTACCGGAGGACGGCCAAATGACGTACATGACCGATGAGCGCCGGATGATCCAGGAGACCGCCCGTGAATTCGCGATGAAGGAGGTGCTGCCCATCGCTAACAAGCTGGATCCCGAGCGAGGCGACATTCCAATGTCGTTGCGCGAGAAGATGGCTGAGATGGGCTATTTCGGCGTGCTGCTCCCCGAGGAGTACGGCGGCTTGGGTCTCGGCTGCTTCGAGTATTGCCTGATCGTGGAGGAGTTGGCCCGTGCTTGGATGAGCGTGGCGAGCATCATCTTCCGTGGCAACGGCATGATCGGGTGGCAGCAAATGTCGGAGGAGCAGAAGAAGAACTACCTACCGCGCATTGCACGCGGTGAGTTCTTGGGCGCCTTCGCGATGTCGGAGCCAGGGACGGGATCCGACGTCGCGGGTGTAAGCACGCGCGCGGTGAAGGACGGCGACAGCTATCTCATCACCGGCAACAAGTACTGGTGCACCTTTGCGGATGGCGCCGACTACCTCATGGTGATCGCGCGTACTTCGCCTCCTGAACCCAAGCGTCGCCACGCTGGAATGAGCATGTTCATCGTGCCGAAGAAGCGCGGGGAACTGCCTCCCGGCGTGCAGGGAGCACCCATCCCAAAGATCGGCTATTTCGGGTGGAAGACCTGGGAACTGGCTTTCGACAACTGTCGCGTGCCGGCGGAGAACCTGATCGGTGAGGAAGGCAAGGCGTTCTACTACGCCACCGCAGGCTTGGAGATTCCGCGGGCCATGACCGCGGCGCGATCTATCGGTCTTGCGCGTGCGGCGCTTGAAGATGCTATGGCTTATTCACAAGAGCGTGTCCAATTCGGCCAGCCGATCGGGGAATTCCAGGCGATCCGATTCAAGATCGCCCAGATGGCGACCGAGATCGAGGCGGCGCGCCAGCTGATGTACTTCGTTAACGACGCTATTGACACGGGCCGGCGCTGCGACAAGGAAGCGGCGATGGTGAAGTACTACGCTGCCGAAATGTCTGAACGCGTCACAAGTGAAGGTATGCAGATTCTGGGCGGAGCGGGCTACACCACGCTGCACGCCATGGAGCGGCACTGGCGCGACGCGCGGCTCACCAAGATCTTCGAGGGAACCTCCGAAATCCAGCTAAGGGTCATTTCCGATGCGCTGCTTGGAAAGGTAAAAAAATGAAGGTTTCTCAGCTCACCGGAAACGACAACTACTTCGAGGACTTCACTGTAGGAGAAGTGCTACGGCACCACAGGGGCAAGACCATCGAGGCTACGGAGAACGTGGTCATCACGAACCTTGTCATGAACTCGGCCTCGGCTCACTTCGACGAAGTCGTGATGCGCGATACGCCCTTCAAGAAGCGGCTGCAATTCGGGGGCGTCACCGCATCTCTGATCATTGGCATGGCGAGCCAGGAGACTTCTGAGAACGCGTTGGCAGAGCTCGGGCTAACTGGCGTCCGCTTCGCCGCGCCCGTATTCCATGGCGACACGCTGTACGCCTACACCGAGGTCATCGGAAAAGATGGCGGGCGGCAAGAGGACGCCGGCGAGGTGGTCTTCAAACACTGGGGCGTGAATCAGGACGACAAGGTTGTCTTTGAGGGCGAGCGTCGTGTCCTTGTGAAGAAGCGCAGTCATTGGGGGAATCGATGACAACGGTCGCCGCAATGGGCGCGCTCTCCGGTCTGCGCGTTCTAGACCTGACTCTGATGATGGCTGGACCATACGCCTCCATGCTGTTGGGCGATCACGGCGCGGAAGTGATCAAGGTCGAGCCATTGGAGGGTGACTACGTTCGGAGCGTCGGACCGTATCGCCCCGACGACCAGCTTCGAAACTTCGGAGGCTACTTCCAGAGCGTCAATCGCAACAAGAAGTCGATCGCGCTCAACCTGAAGGAGCCTGAGGGCCGCGAGATCCTAATCGAGCTGGTGAAGCAGACGGACGTGCTCGTGGAGAACTACCGGGCTGGTGTGATGGATCGGCTGGGTCTTTCCTACGAGACGTTGCGTGACGTTCGTCCGCAGCTCGTGTATGCGGCAGTTCGCGGTTTCGGCGATCCCCGCACGGGCAACAGTCCCTACGTGAACTGGCCCGCCTACGACCCGATCGCGCAGGCCATGGGGGGCATTATGGGGATCACCGGCAGCAGTGACGGTGAGCCTGCCAAAGTGGGCCCGGGTGTGGGCGACATTGTCCCGGCGATTATGTGCGCATTCGGCGTCCTCGCCGCTGTGTACCGCGCCAAACAAACGGGCCGCGGACAGTTCCTGGACGTGTCGATGGTCGACGCTGTGCTCGCTTTGTCCGAGCGCATCATTTACCAGCATTCGTACGAAGGGAAGGTGCCTAAGCCGGAGGGTCAGCGGCATCCATTCTTGACTCCCTTCGGGATTGTGCGCTGCAAAGACGGTCACATCACCCTGGCCTGCCATACCGACGCCTTTTGGAGCCGTCTTTGTGAGCTGATGGAGCGGCCTGCCTTGGCGAGCGACCCAAGATTAAAGACGGAGGTGGCGCGCCGAGAGAACGCGGATCTCGTCTACGGCGCCATTTCCGAGTACACCATGAAGCGTACCAAGCGCGAACTGCTAGAGGAATTGGGCGGCCATGTCCCCTTCAGTCCGGTCTACAACGTGGCGGACATCGCCGCTGATCCGCACTTCGCCGCGCGCGAGATGCTGGTGGAGCTTGAGCACCCCGGCGCCTTGGGGCGCATGGCGGTGGCGGGTGTGCCCGTCAAGATGACGGAGACGCCTGGGGGGGTGCGCCGCCGCGCACCGATGCTGTCTGAGCATGCTGCCGAGATCTTGACTGGCGTCGGCATCGATGAGCAGCGCCTCAAATCACTTCGCGACCGCGGCGTGGTTGGCTGACAGATTTCAAAGGAGCAGAAAAGTGGTGAACAAACCTAAACGGGTCCGGCGGTCGGAACTTGCAGTACCCGGTTCAAGCGAGAAGATGATGGCCAAGGCTGCGGCAAGCAAAGCCGACTTAGTCTTCCTGGACCTGGAGGATGCCGTTGCACCAAACGCCAAGGTGCGCGCCCGGTCAATGATCGTCGACGCCTTGAAAGAGCTGGATTGGAGCGGCAAAACCACCTGCGTTCGCATCAATGACCTCGGCACGGAATGGGCGTACGAGGACATCATCAGCGTCGTCGAAGGCGCTCACGAGCACCTCGACCTCATCATGATCCCGAAGGTACTGCGCGGCAGCGACGTTCTCTTTGTCGACACGCTGTTGTCGCAGATGGAGAGGAAGCTCAAGACGAGTCGCCGAATCGGAATCGAGGTCCTCATCGAAGAGGTCGAGGCCATGATGAACGTGGAAGAGATCGCCCGCTCCTCGCGGCGTCTCGAGGCGCTGATCTACGGTGTCGGCGACTATTCGGCGTCGCAGGGAATCGATCTCGCGTCTATCGGTGGACCGACAGGGTACCCCGGCGACATGTGGCACTACGGGCGCCACAAGATCACGATCGCCGCTCGCGTCAATGGACTGGACGCCATTGATGGTCCGATGGGTAACTTCAAGGACATCGCGGCATATGCGGAAGAGTGTAGGCGTGCCCGCCTCGTGGGAATGGTTGGGAAATGGGCGATCCACCCCGCGCAGATCGACCCTGCATTGGAGGCGTTCACCCCGAGCCAGGCTGCGGTTGATGCCGCCCGCGCAATGACCAAAGCGTACAGGGAAGCCGAAGAACAAGGCCTCGGCGCTGTCACCTACAACGGTGAAATGATCGACGCCGCCACTATCCGCATCGTGAAGAACGTCATCGACATGGCCGATCGGATCGGCATGTGAAGAGTGCCTAGGCAGGCGGCGCTGCTGCCTGACATGAGCGTGTGTCTAGTAAATGTTGAAAGGAGACAAATCATGAGAGCTATTGCAGGATTCGGCAGCCGCCTGGCCATGGTGGCGCCTCTGGTTTCGTTCCTAATGGCCGCGCCGGTTTTCGCTCAGGAATGCGAGACGAAAATCGGAGCTCTTGGACCGCTGTCTGGTGGAGCCGCCGCCTGGGGTCTGGCCATGAAGGCCGGCGCCGAGTTCGTGGCAGCGCAAGCGAATGCGAGCGGCGGCCTCCAAGTGGGGAATCGCAAGTGCAAGGTGACGGTGGTCACGTACGACACCAAGTACACGGCGGACGGCGCGGCGGCCGGCGCAAACTACCTAGCCAGTCAGAACGTCAAGTTGATCATCGGACCTGTCGGGTCGCCGGAGGCCACGGGCATCAAGCCGGTCGCTCACCGCAACGGGCAACTGACGTTCAATAGCGCCATGGCTAAAGACGCCATTGGGACGCAGTGGCCGACCGCTTTCCGCCAGGTGTCTAGCCCCAGTGCTTGGGCGCCGGCCCTCGTCAAGGCTGCCAAGGACCGCTTCAAGATCACGTCCGTTGTGGTTGTGGCACCGAACGATCAAGGTGGCACCGATATCGCCAGCGTCGACGCCGAGGCATACAAGTAACCGTCTGCAAAGTCAAGCGCCGTGAAGCGAGTTGTCCCAAGGTTGATTGT
>NZ_DAITQL010000127.1:0-8290 GCF_036833075.1 Hyphomicrobium sp. | reverse complement strand
CGGTTTATAGCCGAGCGATGAGTGCGGCCGCTCGGTGTTGTAGTAGCGCCGCCATGCCTCGATGATGACCTTTGCCTCGGCGAGACTATAGAAGATCTCACCGTTGAGCAGTTCGTCACGTAAGCGGTGTTCTCAGGCCACGGCGCTGAGTTCCGCAGCCTGGATGTAGGCCCATGGCAGGAGATCGTCGATCTGGTTGTTGGGGTGGCCGTTGACGATCCTGGTGAGAACATCGGCGAGGTAGCCGAGCGGTTCGACAGCATTGAGTTTGCAGGTTTCGATCAGCGAGGCGACGATTGCCCAGTGCTCGGCGCCGCCGTCCGATCCGGCGAAGAGTGCGTTCTTGCGATTGAGCGCAATCGGGCGGTGTCAACGGGCACCGAAGTTTCCGCGATTGTGGGCGTGTAAAATTCCCCAGATCGGCGGCGGGTCTGGGGTCGGTGATCAGCCGCCTTGATCGCTCTGTCCTTTCGTCGGCGGGCGGCCACGCCGTTTCGGCATGGGCGGATTGGTGAGTGCATTGGCGCGGAGGTTTTCGGGAACGAGTGCAGCATGCTCGCGCATGCGATAGCTTGAGCCTTCGATTTGCACGACGACGGCGTGATGCAGGAGCCGGTCGAGAAGCGCGGTGGCGACCACGGGGTCTCCGAACACCTCGCCCCATTCGGCGAAGCCCCGGTTCGAGGTGAGGATCATCGCACCTTTTTCGTACCGCGCGTTGACCAACTGGAAGAACAAATTGCCACCGCCGGGCGTAACAGGCAGGTAGCCTATTTCATCGACGACGAGCAGCGATGCCCGGCAGAGGAAGCGGATGCGCTCGCGCAGAGTTCCATCGCGCTCAGCCTTGGCAAGTTGGGCGACGAGATCGGCAAGCGGGATGAAGTAGACCAGCTTGCCGGCGCGCACCGCCTCGACGGCCAGAGCGGTGGCAAGATGGCTCTTGCCGGTTCCTGGCGGGCCGAGCAGATGGACGACCTCGGCGCGATTGATGAAGTCGAGGCCGGCCAATGCCATGATACGATTGCGGTCGAGCGATGGCTGGAACGAGAAGTCGAATCCGGCGAGCGTCTTCACCGTCGGCAGCCGGGCCATGCGCAGCGCCGCCTTGATCCGACGGTTCTCGCGGAGCGACAGTTCCTCGAGGAGCAATTCGTCCAGCGCCTCGATGCCGTCAATCTGTCCCTGCTCGATGCGGCGCAGGGTAGTGTCGAGCATCTCAAGCGCCCGCGGCATCTTCAGCCCGATCAGGCTATGGCGGATATTGTCGACCCGCGACGATGCGGTGGCGAGCGTCATGGCTGCTCTCCGATCGCCAATTGCGCGCCGATCGCCTGATAGATGGCCAGTGACCGCATCGGGACATGGTCGCCGATGCGACCGATGGAGATTCCGGCGGCGACACCGGTCCTGCGCTTCACGACGACGCCGGTACGATGGCTGCGGTCGATGCGGTACTGCTTACGGCCTTCGAGGACGGGATGCTCGGCGACGACATTGCCGAGGTCCAGGATGCGGATAAGATCAGGCAGTTGCTGCACCTCGACGACACGACGGGTGCGATCGGGCACGCTGTAATAATTGCCGCCAACCGCAACGAAGCCGTCATGGCTAACGCGGCGTTCGAGCTTCAGCACGGCGTCGAAGCGATGCTCCGGCAGAGTCTGCAACTCGGGCTGCTCGGCATTGAAGGCTTCGGCGACGACGCGCTGGGTCGTGCCGTGGACCCGAACATTGGCAACCGTGTCGAGCCAGTCGATCAGCTGAGCGTTCAGATCATCGAGATTGCAAAAGCTGCGGCCGAGGAAGAAGTCCTGGCGGATATAGCTGAACGGTCGCTCGACCTTGCCTTTGGTCTTGGCACGGTAGGGACGACAGGCACGCGGCTGGAAGCGGTAGTGCTGCGCCAGCGCCAGCAGCGAGCGGTTGTAGACGATGTGGCCCTGGTCGTCCTCGCCGGTCACCGCCGTCTTCATGCGGTCGTAAAGGATCTCGATCGGCACACCGCCGAGCGCGGCGAACGCCTGCATATGACAACGCAGCAGCGTCTGCAGGTCCTGATGCAGGACGTAGCGCGCGAAGATGAAGCGCGAATGGCCAAGCACCAGGCTGAACAGCCAGACGATCCGGCTGGTGCCGGGATCGTCGGTGAAGTTGACGACGAAGCGGGCGAAGTCGACCTGAGCCTGGACGCCCGCCGGTGTCTCGAAGCGGACCTCGTACGGCTTCGGTCCGTTCTCAGGACGGATCGCAGCAAGGTATCGCTTCACTGCCGTATAGGCGCCTACATAGCCGAGTTCACGGATCTCGCGCGTCAGGCGCGCGGCGCTGAGATCGGGAAAGGCGGTCACGCGCTCGCGGATAAAGTCCATGTAGGACGCCAACTTGCTTGGCCGGCCCACCGAACGCGGCCCGTAGACCGGCGCCTCGACACCGCGGTCGATATACTTGCGCACGGTCTTGGGGTCACGCCCCGTCCGCCTCGCAATGGCCGTGATTGATAGTCCCTGTCGATGCAATTCCAGAATCATCATCAGCTCTCCAAGTCGCACCATCGCCGCCTCCCTCACGCAGAGGGGCATGGCACCAATGGCGGCTCGGTTCATTCCGGCAGGGCTAGCCCCGCCGGAATGAACCGAAAGAAATGCCAATCAGGGAATTTTTAAAGCCCACTTTTAAGGAGAATTGCAGGACCGGTGACAGGCGGATCGAGCGCTCGACCGTGTTGCTGTCGATCTCGATGCGGCCATCGTCAAGAAAGCGCGAGAGGCCCTCCCAACGCGAGAGCGCATAGCGGATCGCCTCGGCGAGCTTTGTCTTCTGGCTGATCAGCCCAAGTTTCTCGCGCAGCCACGGCTCGAGCTCGGCGACGATCGGGCGGCTCTTGTCCTGACGCGTGGCGCGGCGCTGCTCGGCCGATCGACCACGGATGTCGTCTTCAATTCTGTAGAGTTCCGAGATCCTTCTCAGCGCTTCGCTGGCGATCGGCGTGGGACCGGCTGCGGAGAGTTCGTAGAAGCGCCGGCGCAGATGCGCCCAGCAGAAGGCGAGCGTCACGCCATTCCTGTCGGCGAGCACGCGATAGCCGCCATAGCCGTCGACCTGCAGGATGCCGGTGAAGCCCGCGAGATGAGCGATCGGACGTTCGGCTTTTCGGTCCGGCGCATAGACGTAGGCGACGCCTGGCGGATCGGCTTCCTGCCATGGGCGATCGTCGCGGGCATAGGCCCAGAGCTGACCTGTCTTCGTCTTGCCCCGGCCGGGATCGAGAACTGGCGCCGTGGTCTCGTCGGCAAAGAGTTTGGGCGAGGACTTCAGCTTCGCCAGCAGTCGCTCGTGGACCGGACGCAGGTGCCACGCGGCACGTCCCACCCAGTCGGCGAGGGTCGAGCGGTCGAGATTGATGCCCTGCCGGGCGTAGATCTGCGCCTGGCGATAGAGCGGCAGGTGGTCGGCATACTTGGACACCAGCACCTGGGCGACTGTCGCTTCTGTTGGGAGGCCGCCTTCGATCAGCCGGGCCGGCGCCGGAGCCTGAACAATCACGTCCTCGCAAGCGCGGCACGCATATTTTGGGCGGCGCACCACGATCACGCGAAGCTGAGCCGGCACGATGTCGAGCCGCTCGCTCACGTCCTCGCCTATCCTATGCAGGCCATTGCGACAGCACGGACAAGTATGGTCCTCGATATCGACGATCGTCTCGATGCGAGGAAGATGGGCAGGCAGCGCGCCACGATTCGTGCGACGCTTCGCGGCACGGATCCGACGTTCGGCGGGGTCGGACCGCTCCTTCTCTTCCTCGCCGACAGCTTCGACCTGCTCCGCCTCTTCGAGCCCCAGCAGCAGTTGATCCTGGGGCAGCGTCTCGGCGCGGCGGCCGAAGCGGTGACGCTGCAGTTCCTTGATAATCTGGATCAAGCGGGCATTCTCGGCATCACGCGCCAGGACCATCGCCTTCAGCGCATCCGGATCGTCGGGAAGCTGGTCAGCCGTCATCGCCATGAGCCGATCAGACCATATTCGCCGGCAGCGGGCGACAATGGAATCCGGGCTGATTCACTTGGTCGCGGATCAGCCCGCCTGCATCGGAACACGTGTCCGGCGCGCTTCATGGACCCGCCGCCAGTCCAATCCTTCGAGCAGCGCCGACAGTTGCGCGGCCGTCAGCCGCATCATGCCGTCATGCACTTTCGGCCAGCGGAACTCGCCATCCTCCAGCCGCTTGGCGTAAAGGCAGACCCCCGTGCCATCCCAGAAGATCAGCTTGATCCGGTCCGTCCGCTTGGCGCGGAAGACATAGACCGCGCCACTGAACGGATCGGCGCCCATCGTATCGCGCACCAGCGCCGCCAAGCCCTCCGCGCCCTTGCGGAAGTCCACCGGCTGCGTCGCGATCATGACCTTGACCGCGCCCGTCGGCCCGATCACGACGTTGCCTTCAATGCACGGATCACCGCCGCCACCGTCTTCGCATCGGCGCCACGGCCGACCCGCATGGTGACGCCGTCGATCTCCAGTTCGATTACGCCGCCATCCCGGGCGGCTTTCCGTTTGCGTTGCGGCGGCCGCTTCCCCGTCGGTTCCGGCTTCGGAGCCGCCACCACTGCCGGCACGAACAATGGTTCCGGTGCCAGCGTTTCCGCCAAAGGCTGACGGGCGGCCCGACGCCAGGCGAACAGCTGCTGCGGGGACAATGCATATCGCCGCGCCACCGCGCTCACGGTCTCGCCGGCATCGTAGCTTTCCGCCACGATCCGCGCCTTCTCCTCCGGCAACCAGTCGCGACGCCGACCGGAACCGGTGAACACCTCGAAACGGCGCGCCGGCTCAAGATCGCTGGATTTAAGCGTAAGCTCTGAAATCGTCATGTGTCGAAGCCCTCGAAGGCTCCGAACATCGTTCCTCAAGGCCACGCGCGAAAGGTGCGGCCGGAACAGCGCTTACTTCGTCACGCAGCTTCGAGTTGAAGCTCTCGCAATAGCCGTTCTCCCACGGGCTGCCGGGTTCGATGGAGGCGGTCTTCGCACCGACAGCTACGATCCATTCCCGCACGGCCTTGGCGATGAACTCCGGGCCGTTGTCGGAACGAACATGGCCCGGCACGCCGCGCAGGATGAACAGGTCCGACAGGACGTCGATGACGTCGGTCGAGTTGAGCTTACGATCGATGCGGATCGCCAGGCACTCCCGAGTGAACTCGTCGATAATGTTGAGCATGCGGAACTTCCTGCCATTGTGGGTCCGGCCCTCGACGAAGTCATAGGACCAGACATGGTTTGGGTGTTCGGGCCGAAGCCGGACGCACGATCCGTCATTCAGCCAGAGACGGCCTCTCTTCGGTTGCTTCTGGGGAACCTTCAGCCCCTCCCGCCGCCAAATGCGCTCGACGCGTTTGGCGTTCACCGTCCAGCCCTCGGACCGCAACATCGCGGTGATCCTGCGATAGCCATAGCGGCCATATCGAGAAGCCAGCCGAATGATGTCGGCGGTTAAGGCCTCTTCATTTGGCCTGGTCGGAATGAACAAGCGGAGCGTCGAACGGTGGCTGGCGGCCGGCGGTGAACCGGAATATTGCCGCCGGCGGTCGACCACGAACCTCATCGAGCCGTTCCGGCCCTATCTCGAACAGCGATGGCAGGACGGTTGCCAGACCAACCCGCAGCTCCTTAAGGAACTGGTCGAGCGGGGGTTCACCGGAAGCTTGGCGACCGTCAGTCGATGGACAGCGCGCCGGCGGGCGGAACGGCCATTGAGCGCTGCGGAAACGGAGGCGCGTGTCGCTCGGTGGCAAGCCCTTTCACGACGACGGTGCGCGTGGCTGTTGTCGTGCGATCCTGCCACGCTTGAGAACGACGAAGCGGCCTTCCTTCTGCATCTCTTCGAGATCGAACCGACGCTTGCCGAGGCCGCCGCGCTGGGACGCCAGTTTGCGGGTATGATCCGCAATGGACGGCATGAGGAACTCGATGGATGGCTCGCCGACGCTGTTTCCAGCGCCCTCGGCGCCTTCGCAACCGGCATCGGACGCGACCGTGACGCCGTTCGCGCTTCGATGACCCATCCCTGGAGCACCAGCCCGGTCGAAGGCCAGATCAACCGGCTGAAGATGATCAAGCGGGCGATGTACGGCGAGCGCATTACCCACTCCTGCGGCATCGCGTGCTCGCCCCCGCATGAGCGCGAACGAACGCACTGCTCGACAGCGCCGCGCTGCACCAAAACTGCGGAAGATCCCCTGATTGTCGCGGGATTCTTATCTTGATTGTCGCGCTGCATCCTGAAGCCAATCAACCACATGCTCAGGCGCTAGGACGACTTCGCCCGCTTCCTCGACGATGGCAGGATCTGCTTGACCAACAATTGTGCTGAGCGCGCCTTGAGGGCATCGCACTGGGAAGGCGCAACTGGACCTTCGCCGACAGCCAGCGTGGCGCCGACCGTACCGCCACTATGCTGACCGTGATCACCACCTGTCGCCTCAACGATGTAGAACCCAAGGCCTGGCTCGCCGACATCCTCACCCGCATCGCCGACCTTCCCGCATCGCGTCTGCACGAACTGCTGCCCGGGTAATGGAAGCTCCTGCGCCAAGCCGACAAGCCCGCCGGTCAGCAGGCCGCCTGATCTTCACACAACGTCATTATAGCGCTCGCCGTCCGCGCGCATGCGTCAATTAGGCGGTCTTCGTCGTATGCATACGATCAACGGAACGCCCATGCCATTCCGGATCACCGAAATCATCAGGATGTTAATGGATGTCTTGCCGACTCCCAATTGGCGATCCATCGCCAGAACCCATGCCTTGCCGTGCAGTCCCAACAGATCGGCGACCACAGGCGCCGTCATGGCGCCGCCGAGATCGACGTGTTGAAAGAACCGATAGAACCGCCTTCGAACCGAGTCGGTCCTTGCCATTGTCGCGACGTGCGCCGCAAGCCGCCACAGGCAGATTGTGCCATGTCGCATGATCAGAAGGGTCAGCCACGCCAGCGTCTCGCGTCTCAGAGATTTCTAAAGTGAATTGATCGCCCCTTCGTCACGCAACTCTTCGATGCGTTCCGATGTGAAGTGCAGGATGCTTCGTAAGATATCTTCCGTGTGCTGGCCAAGCTCAGGAGGCAGCATCAACAGGGTCCGTTCTTTGCCTTCGTAGCGTATTGGGTTTCTTACCATTTGTATATCACCTAGGTCTGGGTGTGTTACTGTCCCCACCATTCCTCTCGCCAACGTACTGGGATGCTTAAGCGCTTCGCCAACGCTTAAAATAGGAGCATGAGGGACATCAAACTTTCGCAAGCGTTCGGCCCATTCGGCGGTCGTTCGTGTGACGGTGCGCTCCTCCACGAGGGCGTCGACCTCTTCGCGGCGCGTTACGCGGTCTTTGTTTTTAGCAAAGCGTAGGTCCGAGACCAGATCCTCGCGCTCGATCGCGGCCGCCAGCTTCTGCCAAAATTCGTCGGTTAGGCAGGCTATAATAATGTAACCGTCGCTGGTTTTGAATGCTCCGTAGGGAACGACGCTGGCGTGCTTTGTGCCGAATGGCTGCGGTGATTCGCCGGTAACGAAATAGATCTGTGCCAGGTAACCAAGTGCCCCTAAAAGCCCGTCAAGCATCGAAATGTCTATAAAGCACCCCTTTCCGGTCTCCTTCCGCTCGTGCAGCGCGGAAAGAATACCGATGGTCCCGTATATGCCTCCAATCATATCGCCTATCGGCAAGCCGAGCTTGGTCGGGCGTCCTCCTGGCTCGCCATTGATGCTCATGACCCCCGATAGTGCCTGCGCCACGATGTCGAAGGCGGGCCGGTCGCGCAAAGGCCCTTCAGAGCCGAAACCGCTGATTGCGCAGAAAATCAGACCGGGATTGCGGGCAGACAGTTCTTTATAGCCGAGACCAAGGCGGTCCATCACCCCAGGCCGGAAATTCTCGATCACCACGTCTGACTGTGCGGCCAGCTCCCGCGCGATCTCCTTCCCCCCCTTTTTGCTGAGGTCGAGCACAATGCTTTTTTTATTGCGATTCAGCGCCGTGAAATAGTGGCTTAGCTCACCACGGAAGGGCGGGTAATGGCGCGTCTCGTCGCCGCGCCTGGGAGCTTCCACTTTGATGATTTCGGCACCCTGATCTGCCAGCAACAACGTGGCATAGGGTCCCGATAATATCCGCGTGAAATCGAGCACCTTTACGTTGTGCAGTGGCCCCTGCTTAGCCCGTAGTCTCCCTTGTTCTCGACTCATTTAATATTCTCCTCGCGTTTGATCTTGAAGCTATGCATGAATTTAGGTG
>NZ_DAITQL010000126.1:0-8480 GCF_036833075.1 Hyphomicrobium sp. | reverse complement strand
CCCAGCAACGCGCGTGCGGCCCGTGATTGTCGGGCGGTGATCATGCATGATCACCGCCCACCGACGCGAACGCACTTGCCAGAACTACGACTATAATAGTCGTATTTGGCACCTCCATCCAGCCGTAAGTTACCTTGAGGCGTTGGGGCGAGAGTAACCGGCGGGCGACTGATTCGGTCGCGATCGCCTCGCCGAAGGCGAGGCCGAAATCCCAACCGGCTCAGGCGAACGGATCGATTTCACCGACGATGGTGTCGGCTTCCCCATCATATTCGGCGGTGGGCATGACGCTCTTATCCTGACTCTGTGTTCTGTCTTACCGCTGTGACGTTCGCAGCACACGATCAACGTTGACGACATTCCCCTTCGCTTGAGGTGAGGCGATGCGATTTTCCCGCCGGGACGGGCTCGAGCCCGTCCCGGCGGGAAAATCGCGGCCGAGGAGAACAGGATGCCCCAGCTCTTCTTCACGGATCTTTCGACGCTGCGGCAGTCTGTTACGGTTGATGGCGTCGTCCACAGGCTGTCGGTGGATGAAGTCGCAGCCGCCGAGAAGCTGAACCTCGTGGACGGCATGCCGTTCATTCTTGGCGATGACGACAGCTACGATCACGACCTGAACCGGTTCTTTCGAGCTTGCCCCACGTTGGGGGTTCGTTCGCCCAACAGCTTGCGCGCCTATGGTTGGGATATCCTGATCTGGATGCGCTTTCTTGCCGAGCGCCGAGACAACAGAGCCCTCTGGGCGGCTGATCGGCACGATGTCGCAGCCTTCCATGCGGCGCGACGTCTGGCGCTTCCTCCGGCGCGCATCTCGGCCGCGAGCTGGAACCGGTCGGTAGCAGCGCTCGACAAGCTTTACCGATGGGCTCTTGAAGAGGGAATGATCGCCAAATCGCCTTTCACCTATCGGCAATCATGGCGACGGACGAACGGCGGCGGGGCCATAGCGGTCGCTGCCAATGTTGCCACCGAGCGCGGCGCACGGACACGCGATATCCGGTTCCTTTCCCTGGATCGGTATCTCCTGTTTCGCGAGATCGGCTTGCGTGGTCGTCTTCCAGACGGGAGCGAGGATCCCACCTGGCAGGGCCGCAACAGCGAGCGCAATGCGTTGTTCGCCGAATTGCTCGTCACGACGGGCCTGCGGCTCCAGGAAGCGGCAAGTCTGCTCTGGATCGAGTTCCCGAGGACGGAGCCGGTCGGTGCATTGAGGAGCCGATCTTTCCGACTGGCGCCGGCCATTGCCAAGGGTAGCAAGGGGCGCGAGATCCGCTTGCCCGAGCGCGTGCTGAAGCGTCTGCATGAATACGCGGCGTTGGAACGGACCAATGTCCTCATGCGCCTTTCGCAACCGCGCAATAGGTCAATCGAACATCCGATCCGTGTCGTCAGCCACGATCGGGGAAGGCTCCTTCTGGAAAAGGACACAGTTCGAGCCAGTGTCGACGTGCTGGCGCCGCGCGAACGCAGCCGCTTGGTATGGGCGGAAACATCCGAACCATTGTGTCTTTGGCTGGCGGAAGGGGCGCGGCCCATGCCCCCGGCCGCTTGGGAGGTGGTCTTCCGGAGGGCAAGCGTACGGTGCAGGCGGTTCGGGATCGACCTCGACGTCACTCCGCACATGATGCGCCACACCTTTGCGGTTCATATGCTGTCGCTGCTCGTGCGTGAACAGATCGGATGGGTACTCGACGAACGCCGATCCCATATCGGCGCGGCGTACCGCCGCTTGATTGGCGATCCTCTTCTGAAGTTGCAGCGTTTGCTGGGCCATAGCCGCATCGAAAGCACTCACATCTACCTGGATTGCATGGAAGAAAGCCAGGAAATGATCGACGCTGCGGTCGAGGCCTGGGAACTGCGCGTTAATGCTGGTGGACCCCTGTGATGAAACGCGGTCGTCGTGCCACCTTCCCAGTTGGAATCGAATTGTTCGACACTCAAGAGGAAAATCCGCAAAATCCGCTCGTCTTCGTCCTTCGGACGGAAGATGCCGGGAGGATCGACGTCAATCTGTCTTCCTGGCCGCTGACGGCGCTGACCCATGAGGTTGCGCCATTCCTGCAGGAGTATCTCCACCGGATGGGGCCGGCACCACTCTGGAAAACCGCAGGCACCTTTATCCGCCGTCTGCGGCGGTTCTGGCTGTTCCTGGAAGGGGCGTCGGTAAAACCTCGTCGTCTCGACGACTTAACTCCGGCGGTAATCAATGCCTATGAGGACTGGCTGGAGCAGAACGGCGGCGAGCGACCCAATCAGCGCAATGTGCTCGGTGCTCTGATCGGGGTGCTGCGCGTCGCCGCCGAGCTCAATCCTGAAAGGCTTCCGCCCGAAACACTGTTGCGCCTGAAATACATCGGTCACGGCGAGCACGGCGTCTCAAAGCCGCGCGATGCCTACAGTGGGAGGATTGCCTCGACGTTGCTGCAGGCAGCGATGCGCCAGATCATCGAGGCTCGCGACCGGATAGCGACGGGCGAGGCTCTGCCTCCCCCACTTCTGGATGTAGGCCGTGATCCAGAATTGCGCCGTCGCTATGACCTAGTGGTCGAACAGATTGTGACGGCGGGAGTAGTCGCCGGGGAAGGCGCGCTGTTCGACAATCTGCGCTACCACGCTCATAGATGCGGGCTCGAGCCGCCTCCGGTCGAGGAACTGCATGCCGGCTTCCATCTGACCCGGTACGATGTCGTCGGCTTCCTCGTCTGGCTGTCCTTGACGACCGGCATGGAGATCGAAGCGCTGCGTGGGCTTGAGGCTGACTGCTTGCGCAATCCCAACCGGGGTTATGTCGAGATCGAGTATCGAAAGCGGCGCGCGCATCATGCCCAGTGGAAGCGCTTGCGTGTCCGCGATGGCGGACGGGAGACGCCCGGAGCCGTCCTGCGGCTGGCGATCAAGCTGACGGAAAAGGCTCGGCAGCACACTGGATCGAGCAAGCTCTGGATCACCTGGAAGCCGGGGCGCCTGTCGTCGCCGAAAAAGCTGGGGACCTGCGTGGCCGCGTTTGTCGAGAAGTACGGAATCGTCGATGACGCCGGAAAATCGCTGGCGCTCAATCTCTCCAGGCTGCGCAAGACCCAGAAGGCTGACTGGTATAAGCGGACCGGAGGGCAGTTGGAGAACTTTGCCGTCGGCCACACGGTAGCGGTGGCGGCCAACCATTATGCCGACATCCCCGCCCTTCGGCATCTGCATGAGCAGACGATAGTCGAGGCACTGACCGACGCGATGGCGCCGGCTCTGCGACCTTGGATCGTTGTGCCCGCGGATGAAGCCCGGCTGCGAACCTCAGCCGACGCGACCGGGCTGCCGGTGCCGTCGGAAAAGATCGGCCCGCTCCTGGACGGAGAGCAGGATCTTTGGCTGGCGGCGTGCAGCAACTTCCGCGTCAGCCCTTTCGGTCGGGAAGGCGAAGCCTGTCCGACGCCGTTCTGGGGGTGCCTGGAATGCTCCAACGCGGTCATTACCGCACGGAAACTACCGGCGCTGATCGCGTTCCAGGCGTTCATGGACGAGCTGCGGGAGGCGTTGCCTTCTGGCGACTGGAACGAGAAATTCGATCGGCCATACCGCAGGATCACGGAGCAAATTCTGCCGATGTTCCCGTCCTCCGTCGTCGGAGGCGCACGGGTTGAGGCGGCAGAATCCTCGGCGCGGTTGCTCTATCTTCCGCCGGAGGCTTACGGCTCATGACCACTACCTCTCCTTTGAACGATGAGCGTGCCGTCTCACGCCTCAGGGTCGATGACCACATCGTTTTGGCTTCGATGCCTCTCAGGGATGGTACCGACCGAGCGGCGCTCTCGCGGTTCGGCGATGATGTCTGGGATATGGCGCCGGCGATGTTCAACATGGCCAGAAAGGCCTTTCGAACGGTCGACTTCGGCGTGATCCCCTGCGCGGCAGAGCGGTTGCTTGCGAAGGAATACATCTATGCCTGGATGAATGAACGGCGCGCCGACGGTGAGCCGCGGTTGCGGCCAGTCTCCGGCCATACTGCGCTTGCGACGCTGCGCCGGTTCCTGGACTTCGTGCGCTCGCGGATCGGCAAGCTCGATCTGGCAAACGTCGATCAGGATTTGATCGATGCATACGCGACCCATCACCGGGCGCGGCCGATCACGCCGGGGCGCGTGGGTGTGTGCCTCAGGCCCATCGTCCAGCTTCATCGCCTGGCGCCCTATCTGACGTGCGGTGGCATCACCTTCACCCCGTGGCGCGGCCGACCGGTCTATCGGGCAACCGGCCAGGGAACGCGCTGTTCGGAAAACCGGACCGCGCGCATCCCGGAGCCGGTCATCGGCGCAATGCTGCGATGGGCCTTGAAATATGTCGAGCACCTCTGCGACGACATCTTCACTGCCCGGGCTGAAGCCGATGCACTGAACAGCCGGTTCGCAGCACGCTCGCGCGCCCGCCACACGCGGCCCGCGGTAATGCTGGCCTCCTGGATCGACAAGCGTCGCGAGGAAGGAAGAGGCATTCCTGTCTGGGAAAGACCTCTTTCGATCGGGGGGCTGACCGGCAGATTGTCGCGGGGCGGCAGGTTTGATGGCGAGGTCATCAATCTGAAGCTCCTGACGATGCAATGCGGGCTGCATCTCACCACCGTCCACAAAGATCCGGCCCTGTTGTCGATGGTTCATGATGCTGTCGACGAGCTTGGGTTCGAGGTGGGCGGGATGGACACGCCGATCTCCCCGGATCCCGACACGGGGCGACCGTGGCGGGAGCGCTTCGATGCCATCAGCCTGGCGCGGGAAGAACGGCACCTGCAGACGGCCGCCTATATCGTGTGTTGCTATCTGACGGGCATGCGCGACGGTGAGGTGCAGTCGCTGCGATCCGGCTGCCTGAAACGGAATCTCGACCGGGACGGGCGAACAGAAAGGCTGGCGATCGAGGGCGTGACCTGGAAGGATCGCGGCGCTCGCGGCGAACAGGTCGAATGGATCACCATCGAGGCCGCCGTCCAGGCGATCCGGGTTGCCGAGCGTCTTTCGGAACGATTCCGCCGGAATGCGGGGACAGAGCGGCTATGGCTTGCCCTTGACGACCGCGAGACGAACAATGCCGAGACGCCGATACTCATCGCCAAGAAGATCAACCAATTCCGAGAACATCTCGATGAGCGATATGGCGCGGACGATAGTCCTGTGATCCCCCGAGTGGGAGAAGACGTCTGGCGCTTCAACACCCGTCAGTTCAGGCGAACGCTGGCCTGGTACATCGCGAACCGGCCCTTCGGGGTTGTCGCCGGCAAAATCCAGTACAAGCACGCCTCCGTGGCCATGTTCAACGGCTATGCCGGCTCGTCCGCATCCGGCTTCAGGCAGGAGGTCGAACAGGAACTGGCGCTCGGACAACTCGACGACATCATCGACTACTTCGAAAACCATCGACGCGGTCACGGTCCAGGCGGACCCGCCGGTAAGCGCGTCGGCGTGGAACTGGAGCGGGTCGGCCGCGAACTCGGCCCGCTTCCGGGGCAACTGGCCGATCGCAAGCGCCTGAAGGCGATGCTGGCGCATCTGGCGCGCACGCTGCATGTCGGATATCTGAACGACTGCTTCTTCGACCCATTGACGGCGCTCTGCCTGCGGGAGTCTGAGAAACCTTCAGCCTCGGTGCCGGTCCTGTCGCGATGCGCGCCCGACCGATGTCCCAACGCCTGCCTCGTCGAGCGACATCTCCCGCCATGGGAAGCCTCCATTGCACAGGCGGAGGATCTTCTCGCCGACAAGCGTCTCTCCCCGCTGCAACGCGAAGCGCTGCGCCTGGACAACGACAGAAAACGCAGGCTCATCGCGCCGTTGAAGGAACGCACATCATGAAGCCGGTCAGTGCAGCCACGGAACAGGCGCTTCGTGAGGCGATGGCGCGCCTCCTTTATGGGTGCCCCCGCGTGGCTGATGGCAGGCTGACGGTTGTGAATCTGGCCATCGAGGCAGGTGTCAGTCGCGCGACCGCGAACCGCGCTTCCGAGGTGCTGGAAGCCTTCCGCCATGCAGTTGCCGAGTCGAGAGCCCGGCGCAACGCGACGGATCGGCCGGCGGGGACGGCCCGGGCCGAACAGGAGCGGCGCGCCGTCGAAACCGTGCTCGCCCAGCATCGTCAAGTCCGCGCGCTGTGCCAGCTTATGGAACGGCGGCGCGATAACCGCACCGCCGACGTCATACCGATCATCGGCAGGAAACGCCCTTGACGCCGATTGTGCTCACCCGGCGCAGCAGGAGAGTTTGGCGATGTCCTTGCCGAACGAAAGTGCTGCGAGCTTCAGCCCCTCGACCGTGGTGAGGTAAGGAAAGATCGTGTCCGCGAGGTCATCGACGGTGAGACCCTGGCGGATCGCGAGAGCCGCGGTCTGAATGCTGTCGGCACCTTCCGGCGCGAGGATGTGGGCGCCGAGCAAACGACCGCCAGCAGCATCGGCCACGAGCTTGATAAGCCCACGAGTGTCGCGGGCGGCGAGTGCGCGCGGCACCTGATCGAGACCGATCGTCGAAACGCGGATCTCATGCCCGGCCGCACGCGCCGCCGCCTCGGTGAGACCTACGCTTGCGACCTGCGGATCGGTGAAGACGATAGCGGGCATGGCGCTGTTATCGTAGCGCAGGCTGTCGCCATTGAGGGCGTTCTTGGCGGCGAGCTTGGCGCCATAGGCGGCCATGTAGACGAACTGGTCGCGGCCGGTGACGTCGCCGGCGGCATAGACGCCAGCCTTGGTCGTGCGCATGCGGTCGTCGACCACGATGCCGCCCTTCGCCGAGACGGTGATCCCGTGCTCGGCCAGCCCAAGGCCTTCGATGTTGGGCGTGCGGCCCGTGGTGATCAGCACCTGATCGGCGTCGATCTGGACATCGTGACCGTCACGCGTGACGGTCAGTGACGCTCGGCCCTCGGTTTTGCGGATCGCGCGGTAAGCGATGCCGGAGATAACGGTGATGCCTTCATCCTCGAAATACCCCGTGAGCGCCGCGCCGATCTCGGGCTCGGCCTCGGGGAGCAGTCGGGACCGGCAGACGAGGGTCACCTTGACGCCGGCACGGGCGAACATCTGGGCGAGCTCCGCGCCGATATAACCGCCGCCGATCACCAGCAGCGATCGCGGCAGTTCCTCGAGGTCGAGCGCCGTCGTACTGGTGAGATACGGTACGGTCTCGAGGCCAGGAATAGCAGGAACTGCCGGCCGCGCGCCGGTTGCGATAATGATCTTGCCAGCGGCAATACGCGCGCCGTCAACTTCGACACCGCCGTCGAGGAGGCGAGCCGGCCCGTCGCGATAGGCGATACCATTGTACGCGGGGAGCAGGTCCGCGTATTTGGCCTGGCGCAGCCCAGACACGAGCGTGTCCTTCTGACGAACGGTTCCGCGCCAGTCTGTCAGTTCGGCTTCAGCAGTAATGCCGGCAAAACGTGCCGCCACGCGAGCGTTATGAAGCGTCTCGGCCGCGCGGATCAGGGTCTTCGACGGCACGCAGCCGACATTGACGCAGGTGCCGCCGATGGTGCCACTGCCGATGAGCGCCACCTGTGCGCCCTGATCGGCGGCCGTGATCGAGGCCGAGAAGCCGGCCGAGCCGGCGCCGATGACGACGAGATCGTAAGCGCCTCCATTGCGACCGTTTGTGCGCAAGGGTCGGTTGGCGACCACCAGGCTCTTCGACGCCACATCGAGACCAGCGAGGCTCGGCCCGAACAGAGCACGGCCGGCTTCCAGTCCTTCCTCGATCGACAGCCGGAAACCTGGCTCGTCGGTGGAACGTTCGTCGCGCCAGGCGGAAAGATGCTCGTCCGAGCAGAAAAAAGCGGTCGTCGCGCAGAGCGAGCTCGCGGCGCAGCCGCCTTCATAACGGACGCTCTGCCACATGACGGCCGACTGTGGCTCGACGTCGGCGAGTGCCCGCCCTCGGTCCTGCGTGGTGATCCGGATCAGTGCGCCGCAATGGCCGCAGGGCGAGGCGATCGCGGTGTCGCGATCGGTCATGGCACCGATGCCCAGCGCGTCGACCGCGCACATTGCATTCAGCGTGCGTCCGTCCAGAGTGACCCGATGGCCGGTGTTATGATCGCTGAACGGATAGGCGCCGACGATCAGCTCGCCATCGAGAACGACGAGGTCGCGCCGGCGGAGCTCGTCGAGCAGTGGCCGGATGACCATCTCACTGAGTTTTGTACGCTCCGCAAGCGCGCTTATGGTCGGGGCACCCCCGTGGTCGGCGTAGAGTCGGAGCAACGCAACACGCACCCTGTCGGTGGCGGGATCGTAACCGCTCCAGCGATTGAGCACGTGGTCGGACCCGACCATCGCCTGCAGAGCGTTCTTGACCACAGGCGACGTGACCGCCGACCAATCCGGAAACGTTACGCCCGGTCGAACGGCAAAGCTCGCCAGTGTCGCGGGCTGAGAAACGGCCGGGTTGTCCCGGGAGGAGGTTGCACAGCAATCGTTCATGGCTTCACGCCTTCCTTGC
>NZ_DAITQL010000125.1:0-8972 GCF_036833075.1 Hyphomicrobium sp. | reverse complement strand
TTCCGTCATCGGCCGGGCGGTCCCGCTCTGGACCGATGAGGAAGGCGACGGCCGCCACGAATGGCGCGCGCCAACGCACTGAACCCCCACCATCGAAAGGAACCTGACAATGTCATCCACCATCTTTGAACCCACTGCCAACGGCTACGCGGGCCGCGTCCGACATTTCGGCATAGACGAGGCAATCGTGCTCGTCGCCATCGAACCGGGCGACGCCGAGAAAGCGCCGGATTACCGCATCCATCTCGACGACGAGGACGGCCCCGACATCGGTGGTGCCTGGAAACGTGTCGGCGAGCGGGCCGGAGATTACATCGCTCTGGAGATCGACAGCCCGCTTTTCTCCGCGCTGTTTCGTCCGGCTCTGTTCCAGGTCGACGACGAGGGGCACACCTTCCGGCTGGTCTGGAAGCGGCCAAGGGCGCGCGAGGATCGGAGCTGATCCGTGCTCATTCCGGTCATCCCTTTGTTCGCGGAAAAGCCGTCTCATCCCTTCGTCCCGCTCGCCGACTGGACGACCGGCGCGCGCAGCGAAGGTCAGGGGCGGCCACAGGCCGGCGCCTCGCGCGTACCCTTGACCGCAGCGAGCACGCTGGCAGGCTGGTGGCGTAGCGGAGACAGGACGACATGGCGTTGTGCCGTCCTGTTGGTCGCCGGGGCGCTTTCCATCTGCACCGGATCGGGCGGCGCGGTCGCGCAATCTGCGCCGATTGTCCGTCCGGTCGCCGCTGACCCATATGCCGCCCACATCGCGGAGGCGTCGCAGAGATTCGGTATTCCAGAACACTGGATTCGTGGCGTGCTGCGCGCTGAAAGCAATGGCGATGTGAGCGCGGTCTCAATGGCCGGGGCGATGGGATTGATGCAGGTCATGCCCGACACCTGGGCGGGCCTGCGCGTTCGCTACCGGCTCGGCCGCGATCCCTACGACCCGCGCGACAACATCATGGCGGGCGCGGCCTATCTGCGCGAGATGTGGGACCGATACGGCAATGTCGCCGCCATGCTCGCCGCCTATAATGCCGGTCCCGGCCGCTATGACGAATATCTCTCGACGGGCCGGACATTGCCCGCCGAAACCCACGCCTATGTCGCCGCTCTGGTGCCGGTTATCGGCGGCTCGACCGCATCGGCATCGCCCGTCGCAGCACCTGCACCCCCGCCCGACTGGCGCGAGGCTCCGCTGTTCGTCATGCGCCCCGATGACATGCGGATTGCCGCTGCACCGTCATCCGAGGCGCAGCCCGGCGACACCCGCGCGACCGTTCCGGTGCGCGATCTCGCCCGCACGGAGCCGCAGGACGGCAGCATTTTCGTCGCCCGCGCTGATGACGGGGGAGCGCCATGAGGACGGCGTTCCTGCACCCGGGCGCGGGCGTTTCAGTGGCCAATCAGGCAGGTTCGTGTCTGGCTGGATTCCGGGCAGGTTGGGCGGAAAGGCCGGAAGGAAGGGAGGGCAAGATAAAGCAAACCGGCACCCTGTTGGGCCGGTTTCTGGGCAAGCCCTTGTCTGCACACTGTTTTGCGGGGCCGCGAGCGGCACCGTGCTTTTCGGCCTCGCGTGCCGCGATCTGGCGCAAACTCTTGGCTTTGCAGGATTTTGACCGGCACCATGGCCGCCGATTGCCCGATTTTCCGCGATTTTGGCCGGTGGCGCAGCCATGAGCGCCGACGACGAAGATCGCTTCCGGCCAAAGCCCGGCCGCATCCGATCCGACACGCCGAAGGCGGGCAAGACCAGGAGCTTTTTCACTCAGGCGAAGAAACTCGCCCGCCAGCACAGCAACAGCCCGTCGCGGTCATCCGCATCATCCTCGCTGCGCTCCAGATCGTCAGCCAGCGCCAAGGGCGGCAAGGCATCTCGGACTAGTGGCGGGCCGGGCCTCAAGCGTGGACGCGGTGCGTCGTTCGTCCGTGCCCGAACCTTGTCGGGCGGCTGGAAGCACAGCACGCCGGGAATGCGCCGCGTCGTCGTCAAGACCCGCTACGTCCAGAACGCCGGTAGGAATGGCAAGGCCGCTGCCCATCTGCGTTATATCCAGCGCGACGGCACGTCACGCGACGGCGAACGCGGCCAGCTCTATTCCGCGACCGAGGAACGCGCCGATGGCGATGCCTTCCTTGATCGCGGCAAGGAGGATCGGCACCAGTTCCGGTTCATCGTTTCGCCGGAGGATGGTGCGGACCTGACCGACCTGACGGCGCACACCCGCGACCTCATGCGCAAGATCGAAACCGACCTTGGCACTAAGCTCGATTGGGTCGCGGTCAATCACTACAACACCGGCCATCCCCATGCGCATGTCATCGTCCGGGGCAAGGACGACCTGGGAGAGAATCTGGTCATCAACGGCGACTATCTCGCCAACGGCATTCGCGAGCGGGCGAGCGAGCTGACCACGCTGGAGCTTGGTCCCGTGACCGAGATCGAGCAGAGCCGCAAGCTATCGGCCGAGAAAGACCAGGATCGTTTCACCCGGATCGACCGCGCCATGACGGAGGAAGCCGACGAGCGGTTCCTAGACCTGCGCCATGAACCCGCCGATCCGCGTCGCCAGTTCGACCGGACGCTACGCCTGCGCCGCTTGGGCAAGCTGGAGCAGATGGGCCTCGCCACCGAACATGCGCCTGGCGTCTGGGAATTGAGCGAGCGGATGGAGCCGACCTTGCGCGAGCTGGGCGAGCGTGGCGACATCATCCGCAACATGCACAAGGCGCTGAAGGCCGATGGGCTGGAGCGCGATCCCATGACGTTCCGGCTTCATGATGCCCCGCCCGAGACGCCCATTGTCGGTCGCGTCGTGGACAAATATCTCAGCGACGAGATGGGCGAGAACTTGACCCTTGTGGTGGACGGCATCGACGGCCGGACGCATCACGTTCCGGGTATCGACCCCACCCGCGTCGAAGATGCCCGGATCGGCAGCGTCATCGAGATCGGCCCGGCCGATACGGCGCAGCGGCCATCCGACCGCGCGATAGCGTCCATCGCCGAGGATGGCATCTACCGGCCGAGCCGCCATCTCGAACAGGCGAAATTCGAGGGCCGCGTTCCGGGCGGCGACTATGAGGGCTTTGTCGATTCTCATGTCCGGCGGCTGGAAGCGCTGCGCCGCGCCGGAATCGTCGAGCGGATCGACGCCGATCTATGGCGCATTCCCGAGGATTTCGAGAGCCACGCCGCCGCCTATGATGCCGGCCGCAACCGGCAGGCCAGCATCCGCGTCATTTCGACCTTCGATCTGGAAAGCCAGATCGGTTCGGACGGCGCGACCTGGCTCGACCGGCGGCTGGTGACGCCTGACGCATCGGATATCGCTCCGACCGGATTCGGGCAACAGGTGCGCGACGCCATGGACCAGCGGCGCGAACACCATATCGAACAGGGCGACGCCACCCGAACGCGGGATGGCCGCATCTTCTACCGGCGCAGCCTTCTTGCCACGCTGCGCGAACGCGAAGTCGCCCGCGTCGGCGCGGAGATGGCTGAGAGCAAGGCGCTGCCGTTCCGGGTGGCCACGGACGGCGAGAATATCAGCGGCAAGTTCACCGGCATCGTGCAGCTATCCAGTGGCAAGTTTGCCGTTGTCGAGAAGGCGCATGAGTTCACGCTTGTCCCTTGGCGGCCGGTCATCGACCGCCAGCTCGGCCGCGAGGTCGCGGGCATAGTTCAGGGCGGAGCGGTGTCCTGGCAGTTGGGAAAACAGAGAGGGCTAAGCATTTAGGACAACGAGGGTTTCAGCGTGGCGATAAGCCAGTCGACAAACACGAGCACCCGCTGAGAAAGATGACGATTACTGGGATACAGCACAGAAATGGGCGTTGATAGCGGCGTAAACTCGGACAATACTTCTACGAGAGCGCCTGAGGCAAGATCATCTTCGAATCGACTGCGCGGTGCCTGCGCCAAGCCAAGTCCGAGACGTGCCGCCTCTGCATTCATATCCGCACCGGAAACCAGAACACGCGACGGTAGCGAGACCTCGACGGTCTTTCCATCCATCGTGAACTCGAGCGGCATAACGCGGTCGGTGCGCGATGACACGAAGCCGATCATCATGTGGCCTTCGAGGGCGTCGGGTGACGATGGAATACCGTGCCTTGCCAGATAGTCGGGGCTCGCGCAGGTGATTTCCTCCATGACGCCGATAGGTCGAGCGATCATGTCGCTGTCGGAAAGCTGCCCACTGCGGACGACGCAATCAACGCCCTCACGCACCAGATCGACATAACGTTCACTTTCTCTGAGATGGACAGTGAGTGACGGATGCTGGGCGAGAAAAGCCGACAATGCGGGTAACAACATCGTTCGAGCAAGGTTGCCAGCAACATCGACCCGTAGGAGGCCGGTCACGGCTCCGCTCGTGCTCCTGTCGGCATCCTCGATATCCGCGAGAATGGCCAGGCAGCGGCGATAATAGATTTCTCCCTCGACGGTTGGCTGGACGTGCCGGGTGGTGCGCTGGAGCAGACGTGTGCCAAGCCGCCGTTCCAGGTCCTTGACCGTAGCGGTCGCGACGGGACGCGAAACGCCGATATCGGCGGCGGCTGCGCTGAAGCTGGCTCGCTCAACGATCCGCACGAATAATTCCATAGAGGACAATCTATCCATGAAGATTATTCTGTATGGCAAAACAGTATGAGCGGCAATCGCGATCTAATCCCGTTTGGACCGCGCATCTATATCGGGATCATCAATCTCAGGAGGTCCTTATGACAATGCATGTTCCCATCGCACTGGTTACCGGCGGCAGCCGCGGCCTGGGTCGCGCCACCGTCGAAGCGCTCGCCCATCGCGGCGTTACTTCGATCTTCACCTACAACACGAACAGGTCGGAAGCCGACAAGGTCGTCAGTCTGATCGAGAAGGCTGGCGGCAAGGCCGTGGCGCTTCAGCTCGACACGGGTGATACCGGCAGCTTCGACGCATTCGTCGACAGCGTCCAGCGGACACTACAGATCCTCGGCGCCGAGAAATTCGACTACCTCATCAACAATGCCGGCAATTCCAGCGGCATGGGTTTCCTGAATGCGCAGGAAGACGAATTCGATACGCTCTATCGGATACATGTGAAGGGCGTTTTCTTCCTCACCCAGAAGCTTGCGCCCTTGATCAGGGATGGTGGTCGCATCGTGAATATCTCTTCCGGCCTGACCCGGATTATCATGGCGAACCGCGCCGCTTATGCGACGATGAAAGCGGCGGTAGAAACGATGACCAAGTATATGGCGTTCGAGCTGGGCGCGCGGCGTATCGCCGCGAACTGCGTTGCACCCGGCGCCATTGCGACCGATTTCAGCGGCGGTGTGGTGCGCGACAATCCCGACGTCGCCAAGGCTATTGCCGGTATGACCGCTCTCGGTCGGCCAGGGCAGCCTGACGACATAGGACCGATGATCGCCTCGCTTCTGTCGGAGGATAACCGGTGGGTAAACGCACAGCGGATCGAGGTTTCCGGCGGGATGCGGATCTAAGGATATTCTTCCGCGACGATCCTGCCTACATCCCGAGAGGGATGGCCCGGACCGAGCAGGCAACTAAAGACACTGCCAGTGCTCCGCTGAACTTCGTCAGTCGTCGCTCGCCTCTGAAACGAGCCAGTCAACGAAACCGCGAACCAGATTTCCAGAATCGGCCTGGCGAGGGATAACGGCGACATATCCCGTCCTAGGAACCCGGATGTCCGGCAGAGGCGTCATCAACCTTCCGCTGGCAATGTCGATATCCAGCATGGGGAGTGGGCCGATCCCGATGCCAAGCCCGTCTTCCACCGCCTGGCGGGCGACGAAGAAGTGGTCAAATGTCTGACGCGGCAGTCCGGCCAGATGCTGGAGGTCTGCCGCCTCAAGCCAGTTCACCCAATCGCCGGGACGCGTCTCACTGGCAAGCAGCATATGCCCCTCAATGTCCGCAGGCTTGAGGATCGGGCGCTCGGCAAACAAGGCAGGACTCATAATCAACGTATCCACGTCGTCCAGCACCGGGACGACATGATGCTGGGGCCAGGTATCGGCCCGCGCAACGCCCCGCCGGATCGAGAGATCGACGCCACCGCGCAATTCTTCCTGCACGCAGGACACGGTGGTAACGACGACTTCGACATGCGGATGATCGGCGTGGTAGCAACCAAGCCGGGGGATGAGCCAGCGCATTGCCAAGCTAGTCGGGGCACTCACGCGCAGAATGCGACGCGCGTTCGGGCGACCGCAGGCTTCCGCTGCGACAGCCAGACGGTCGAATGAAAGCCCGACCTCGGCGGCGAAGATTTTGGCAGTCGGCGTAGCGACCATTCGGCGACCATCCCGCACGAACAGCTTCTGCCCCAGCCAGCCTTCCAATGCAGCGATCTGCCGGCTCACTGCGCCATGGGTGAGGCCAAGTTCAGCTCCCGCCTCGGCATAGCTCCCCGTCCGGGCAGCGACTTCGAATATGCGCAGGGCATTCAAAGGGGGAAGGCGACGCATCCTGTAACCGTGAGAAAAGGGAACGATATGAGTGAGCAAATCCATACTAGTCGATGAAAGCTCACGCGTATACCGTCGAATGAGAAGATGGCCAAGCATGGCAGGGTAACCAACACTCCGGGCAGAACAGTGAGAGATGAACCGCAGGAATCGATGGAATAATCAAAAACGTAGCCTTGTCGGAGCAAGTCTCACACATGCCCTGCATGATGGTTACACGGACGCCCTCTATGCCTTCATGCCGGTATGGCAGGCGCAGTTCGGGCTTTCCTATGCAGCGCTTGCCGTTATCCGTGCCCTCTATTACGCGACCATGGGCGGTCTTCAGCTACCTGCCAATCGGCTTCTTCGCGGCTGGTCACCGCGCGCTGCGCTGATCCTCTCGACAGCAATCGCGGCATCCGGCCTGGTGATCATGGCTCTGCCATTGGGACTGGCGGGACTTTGCGTCGGCCTCGTCGTAGCAGGTATTGGGTCGAGCATTCAGCATCCGCGCGCTTCCATGCTTGTCACCGACAGTTATGGGGATGCCGCGCGACGCCCTCTCGGTATCTATAATTTCGCGGGCGATCTTGGAAAGGCGGTGTTGCCGGCGCTCGTTGCGCTACTGCTGACGGTTCTTACCTGGCAACCGGTGCTCGGATTGATGGCGATGCTCGGAATCGTCCTGATCTTCACCTTGGTGCAACTGGTGCCCTCCGTTTCCTCCTCCATGGAAGGTAGAAAGCAGGCCACGATCAGCCGTCAACGCCGCGGCTTCCGTATTCTGACGGTGATTGGCGGCTTCGATACCGCCACCCGCATGGGGTATCTGCTGTTTCTTCCCTTTCTTGTTCAGGGACGCGGTGGTGGCCTACCGACGGTAGGCGTCGCTCTTGCCCTGCTGTTTATCGGTGGCGCGTTCGGGAAAGCGGTTTTTGGCGACCTTGGAGAAAGACTGGGCGTCGTCAGGACCGTGATGATAGCAGAGGCCACGACAGCCTCGCTGATCGTCGCGACGCTGTTCACGCCGCTTCCCTTGACGCTCATCTTGCTGCCGCTGCTCGGCGTTGTTCTCAACGGCACATCGTCGGTGCTCTACGGCACCGTGCCTGAACTTTCGGACGGCGATACAGGTCGGGCTTTCGCGATCTTCTATACGAGCGTTATCGGCTCCGGTGGCCTCGCCCCGATCCTTTATGGCGCCATTGCCGATCACAGCTCCCGCACAGTCGGCGTTCTTGCAGCGGCCACCACCGCCGTTCTGATCATTCCACTCGTAATGGCGTTAGGCCGCTACCTGCGAAGCCCAGCAGCCGAGGCCACAAGAGCCGCGTAATCAGTCTGAGGCTCAAATAACCGGCCGGCTCTTGGCTGGCCTCATTCAATCCCTTGAGAAAGGCCAGACAATGAATACAGTTTCGCAGACACCCCTGATGTTGATAACCGGAGGAAGCCGCGGCGTGGGTGCTGCGACTGCGCGGCTTGCCGCGACCAAAGGCTACGATGTCGTCGTCACTTTTGTCTCCAATGAGGCCGCCGCTCATGCGGTCACTGCCGATGTGGAAGCCGCCGGGCGCAGGGCTTTGGCCGTGCGTGCAGACAGTGCCGACCCCGAGCAAATTACCCAGCTTTTCTCCACCATCGACCGGGAGTTTGGCCGGATCGATGTACTGGTGAACAATGCCGGAATCATTGCGAAGCAATCCCGGCTGGAAAGCCTCAGCTTCGAGCGCATGCAACGGATATTCGCGGTCAACGCGATCGGCCCGATGCTCTGTGCCCAGCAGGCGGCCAAGCGGATGTCTACCCGCTACAACGGGCGGGGTGGTGTCGTGATCAACATCTCGTCGGCATCGGCCCGGCTCGGCAGTCCGAACGAATATGTCGACTACGCCGCCTCGAAGGGTGCTCTCGAAACATTCACAATCGGCTTCACCAAGGAAGTTGCGCGGGAAGGGATACGCGTCTGCTGCATTCGTCCCGGCCATATCTATACCGAGATGCACGCCAGCGGCGGAGAGCCCGGACGGGTGGATCGGGTCAGGGACACGATTCCCATGGGAAGGGGTGGTCAGCCCGAAGAAGTCGCCCGCGCGATTGTGTGGCTGGCGAGTGACGAAGCGTCTTTCATCACCGGTACATTCCTGGACGTCACCGGCGGCAAGTGAACGACGGAGCTGTGCGAAAGCTGTTGGCGCGCGCCGCAGGCGCGTGAACGAGTTCGCGGCAACAGTGCTTCCAGAGGCGGCGTAGCGTGAAAGTGGCTCCGCACGTCGTAGACAGGATGTCCGCGTGGAGGCAGTAGTCGGCAGGTGACGCTCAGATAATGAAAACTTGAAAAACCTAACAAACCGGTTTATATGGTTTGCATGATCAACATAGATGAATTCCGTTTCAATTCTGGCCGTCTTGCTCTGGATCTACCGGCAACCGTCCGTCGTAGGGCTTCCGAGCCTCAAGACGTGCTGGCGCCATCAGGCGCACCGGCTCGCTGGTTGCGCGATGCTGGTCTCAGCCAGGAGCTG
>NZ_DAITQL010000124.1:0-9141 GCF_036833075.1 Hyphomicrobium sp. | reverse complement strand
GTCCGGCTGGATGAAGCCGGCTTCGCGGAAGCTGCTTTCGCCGATCGCGAACTGGTCAGCGCTGTCGCCCGGCACAAGTCGATGTTCTTCGCGGAGAAAGCCGCCGACCGCACGCCGATCGACTATGCAGCGGCTGTCAGCGGCGGCTTGCAGCTCGTGCCGGTCGGCGACGGCGCGAAGGCGCTGAAGGAAGACTATGCCCACATGGTCGAGGACGGGCTGCTCTTCGATGACGCCGAGCCGTTCGAAGCGCTCATGGCGCGATGTACAAATATAGCTGCGCGGGCTAACCGAATGGGGGCCTAAAGGGGGCGGGGCGTTGAAGATATTCTCGGTAGTGATCGAAAATTTTCGCGGCATCCAGTCGGCAAAACTGGTGCTGCCTGATCACGCCGTACTGATCGGCGACAACAATACCGGCAAATCGTCAGTATTCGAGGCGATCGATCTCGCCTTGGGGCCGGACCGGCTGAGCCGGCGACCACCCGTGGATGAGCATGATTTCTATCAGGGGCGCTATCTTCCCAGCCCAAACCCCGATGCTCCCGAGGGCGCGGAGCCAGGCCCCGCGCCGAAAATCACGGTCGAGGTGACGATCACCAATCTGTCGCCGGAGCAGGAGGCACGATTTGGAGCCAACGTCGAGTGGCTGAATACTACTACCGGAGACTTCTATCAGGAGGCCGACCCGGCCGGGGTCGATGCTGCCGAGATCAAGGCCGCGCTGCGTGTCACATTCGTCGGCCAATACGATCCTGATGAGGATGACTTCGTCGGCAACAGCTATTTCACGCGCAGCCTTTCAGAGGATGAGACACCTGCATCGTTCTCGAAGAAGGACAAGCAGCACTGCGGATTTCTTTTCCTGCGGTCGTTGAGGACAGGATCTCGGGCGCTCAGCTTGGAACACGGCAGCCTGCTGGACATCATCCTCCGGCTGAAGGAAATCCGGCCGCAGATGTGGGAAGGGACGATCGGAACGCTTGCAGCCATCGATGTAGCGAGCGACCCGGCCATTGGCATTTCGGGCGTGCTCGAGAGCATCGACAAGTCGCTGAAGAAATACGTCCCACGCGAATGGGGGGTGAAGCCGCACCTGAAGGTGTCGAACCTGACGCGCGAGCATTTGCGCAAGGTCATCACCGCGTTCATCGCCACGGGTGCGGGCGATCACGCCGCTCCCTTCTTTCGGCAGGGAACGGGGACGATCAATATGCTGGTGCTCGCGATGCTGTCACAGATCGCCGAGGACAAGCAGAATGTCATTTTTGCGATGGAGGAAGCCGAAACGGCAATTCCGCCATATGCGCAGAAGCGGATTGTCCATGAGCTGCGCAAACTGTCGGCGCAGTCGCTCTTCACGTCGCACTCGCCGTATGTGCTCGAAGAGTTCAGCCTCGACGAAACCGTCATCCTTTCGCGATCGGACAACGGCCAACTGAGCCAATCCAAAATCGAGTTGCCGGAGAGCATTAAGCACAAGCGTTATCGGCAGGATTTCCGGACCCGTTTTTGCGAGGGGCTACTTTCGCGCCGTGTCCTCATCGCCGAAGGCGCTACGGAGGCGACCTCCTTCCCGGTCGTCGCGCGGCGACTGGCCGAGCTTAGTCCGGCTACCTATGCGTCTCTGGAAGCCTTGGGCGTCTGCGTGATCGACGCCGGAAGCGAGACCCAGATCGCCGACCTTGGGGCCCTATACAAGAGCCTCGGGAAGCGGACCTTTGCATTGTGCGACAAGCAGACAGATGCCGCCAAGGCTGCCATTGAGGCCCAGGTGGAACGCCTGTTCATGCACGACGAGAAGGGCATTGAGGATCTGATCCTCAACAACACCACGCAGGCTGCATTGGAGCGATTTTCCGATCAACTCGATTGGCCGCAGCATCTGCTGAACCAGTATCCGAATCCAAAAGCACAAGCGGCTGCCGCGCTTGGAGCTTATTTCAAATGGTCAAAAGGTAATTGGGGAATAGCCGAGTTCTTAGCCCAGTGCTCCGAAGTCGAAATCCCTCAGTGGCTGCGCGATGCCTGCACCACCTTGAAGGCAGCGTGTGACCCGCCACCTCAACCGGCCGAGGCCGATGGCGAAGATCTTTTTGCTGACATCTTGGGATAGGCGATTGCGCGGTGGTCGACCTAACCGAAACGCAGAAGGCAATTCTCCAGTCCATTGGGCATCAGCTCGTCACCGGCGGTCCCGGTTCGGGGAAAACCACCGTTTCCATCCTCAAGGCAGCGAAGATCGCGCGCGAGGAATTGAAGCCCGGTCAGCGTATCCTTTTCCTCAGCTTCGCGCGGGCCACCGTTTCCCGCGTCCTTGAGGCGATCGACGAAGAAAGCGCGATCACGCGGGAGGAGAGGCGACGGATCGAGGTCGATACCTACCATTCGTTCTTCTGGCGCATCCTCAAAACGCATGGCTATCTCGTCGGCTTCCCACGGCGGATGACGATCCTCACGCCTCCGAATGAGGCGATTGCATTGTCGGCGGTTCGAAGCGGCTACAAAGCGGCCAGGAATCTGTCGGATGAGGAAAAGGCCGAGAAGCGCGTGAAGGAGGTGGCGGAGCGTGTCCGGTTGGCGACCGAAGAAGGGAAGGTCTGCTTCGACCTGTTTGCAGACCGCGTGGCAACCCTGCTTCACGGCTCAGATAAGGTTCGAGCGCTCATCTCTACGATGTATCCGTACATTATCCTGGATGAGTTTCAGGACACCAGCGCCGATCAATGGCGGGTGGTCCAGGCCCTCGGTGCCAACAGCACGTTGATCGCTCTTGCCGACCCGGAGCAGCGCATCTTCGATTTCATCGGCGCCGATCCGGAAAGGCTGAACCACTTCACGGCAGCCTTCGCGCCGACGGTTCACGATCTCGCCGGTGACAACCATCGGAGTAAGGGGACTGAGATTGCTCTATTCGGCAACGACATCCTTACGGGGAAATTTTGCCAGAACGACTACAAGGGGATCGATTGCGCGCTGTTCGAGTCGAATCCCAACCAAGCTTATGCCTCATTGGTCGGTCAGGTGCTGCAAGCCCGGAAGCGGTTGATCGAAACTGGCCGGAGCGATTGGTCATTGGCGATTCTCGTGCCGACCAAGAAAATGACCCGGATGGTGTCGGATATTCTGCGCGAGCCATTCGGCAATGTCCCGCCCATTTCCCATATGGCCGCCGTCGATATGGAAGGCCCGATCCTGGCTGCGGAGATCATCGCCTTCCTGCTCCAACAGCGCGGGCATGACGGATGTTTCGACGAATTTGTCGAGTTGATGTGCAGCTATTTCCACGGTCGAGGTGGTGCAACGCCGACCAAGAGAGACATGGACGAGGCTGCGCGGTTCCGGAAGGCGCTGTCCAAGTGGAACGAATGTCTAGCGAAAGGACGACCGACGCCTGGTAACAGCGTCTTGCAGGGAACCTATGCCGTGCATCAGGCAATTGCTGCGCTGACGTTCACGGGCGATCCGGGCGCAGATTGGGTCGCGGTGCGCGGCGTGCTGGATGCTGGGGCCTGTGAGCGACTGAAGGATGTTGCAAAGGAGGTCCGTAACGTGCGTCTGCTTGAGCGCGGTACACAGCTCCGTCAGGGGTTGGCTCAGGACTGGCGTGACGTCAGCGGCTATAGCAACGCTCTTGCGATCACCCGCCAGTCGTTTGTTCAGGAGCATTTCGCAACAGCTCACAAGCCTGAATCCGGCATCGTGGTGATGAACATGCACAAGGCGAAGGGAAAGCAATTCGACGAGGTTGTCATCTTTGAAGGATGGCCAAAACGCTTCAAAGGCGAGATCGTGGCTAATCCTGATCGGATCGTCTCCGGCAATGTCCACGATGGGGCGATGACGCAGGCGCGTCAGAATTTTCGGGTCAGCGTCACGCGCGCAAGGGCGCGCACAACGATCATGACACCAAGGGATGACGTCTGTGTTTTGCTCAGGCCTGGACCGGCATGACCCAAGCCTCTGGGTATGAAGTGCACGATGACGACATCTTCTGAGCATCTGGAGACCCTGGCGCAGACGCTGGAGGCCACGGGAGATTACCGGATCATCCGGCGTCTCAAGCCGCGCCCTCACATCGTTCCGCCTCCAGGCGCGCCGCTGCGCCTTGGCTTGGTGGTCGACGTGGAGACTACGGGGCTCGATCCTCAGCGCGACGAGGTCATCGAACTCGCCATGACGCCATTCAATTACGGCTTGGATGGCACCGTTTTCAGTGTGGGTGACAGCTTCCTAGGGCTGCGTCAGCCGAGCGAGCCGATCGCGCCGGAAATCACCGCGATCACCGGTATCACGAATGAAATGGTGGCCGGCCAGGTCATCGATCCCGCCGAGGTCGCCAGATTCGCGGCACCGGCCTCGCTCGTCATTGCACACAACGCGGCGTTCGATCGCCGCTTCCTCGAACGCTTCAGCGACGTGTTCTCGACGAAACCCTGGGCCTGCTCGCTCAGCCAGATCGATTGGGCGGCGGAAGGATTCGAGGGTGCGAAGCTCGCCTATCTCGCTCAGGCGGCCGGCTTCTTCTATGATCGCCACCGCGCGATGCACGACTGCCTTGCGACGATCGAGCTGTTGGCGATGCGGCTGCCCCGATCTGGCGTTACGGGTCTTAGCCGCCTTCTGGATGGCGCTCGTACTGTCGCTTGGCGCATCTGGGCGGAGAACTCGCCCTTCGACCTCAAGGATGTTCTCAAGGCGCGGGGATACCGCTGGAACGGTGGTCCCGGCCCGCAGCCCCGCGCTTGGTATATCGACGTTCCCGAAGCCCAACGCGAGGCCGAGCTGCGGTTCTTGAGAACGGAAATCTATAGGTATGAGGTCGATCCCCCGGTCCGGCGGATCGATGCCTATGATCGGTTTTCAGATCGCATCTAAGCGCCACCAAAGGTCGGGCTAACGCTTGCTTTGCTCGTATCCGTTGCCGCCCTCGATGTTTCCGACCGCCTTCAATAAATCCCCGATGGAGCGTCCTCCGATCCGGCAGGTGGCAACCACACGGTCGTAGGACCTATGGTTGGCAACGCACTCCGCGTTCCGGCCCATGGCAAGTCTTTCCAGCGCGGCCTTGGCAGCAGGGCCGGTGGGGGAGTGGAGTTCGGGCGCGTAGAAATCCTCCAGCCGGATCTCCACCCAGTTGGCTGGCCCTTGGCCCACAGCCACGCACAGGGAGTCGCCGTCGCCGACATAGACCACGGGACCGGAGAAATGTGCGCCCCTGTGGAGATAGGACGGCATCGGGCCGCGGTCGGGAATGGCCTTGCAGGGATCGGCCTTGGCCGCGGTCGCTGTGGTCAGCGCAGCCAGTAACGCCAGGCCGATTACGATACGCATAGTCGTTTCTCGCTTCCGCTTTATGGGGCGCCGGAGGCTCATGCCGCCGCTTTCATGCGCTTCTTGGCGAGCATGGCGCGGACGAACTTGTCCCATTTCGCCATGCCGGCGCGCTTTTCCACCATGTAATTCCAGCGGTCGTAGTGCTTGGAGCTGACGTCCTGCAAGGCGTGGTTCTGGAGGCGGTCGCGGATCTCTTTCGGGACGCCCGCCTTTCCGGCCAGGGTCTTGAAGGTGCGACGGAGGTCGCGGTTGGTCGCATGGGGGATCACCCCGCGATCCCGCTGGCGCCAGATGAAGCTGTAGAGTGTGCCGTGGCTGACGGGCTTCGACGGGTCTTTGGCAGAGGGGAAGAACCAGCCATGTTCGTTCGGGATAATCGACTCGATCAGTTCGGCAGCCAACGAGGGCACCGGAACAGCGTGCGGCTGAAGGTTTTTGGTTTTGGTCCAGTCGATGATCCGTTCCTTGGCGTCCCATTGATCGACATGCAGACGAGCGATTTCCTCGACCCGTTGGCCGGTCAGCATGATGATCTGGACAGCGCGGGCATAGGAGGGATGAACCGGGGTGTCGGGGCATTCGAGCCAGCGATAGAGCCGAACGAACTCTTCCTCGCTCAACCAGCGTGTTCCGATGGTCTTGGGTTCGGTCGGTATGCCGGCGGCAGGGTTGTAGGTCAGCCGGAAGCGACGCGCGGCGGTGGAGCGGTAGTCGTGCTCGGATTTCAGGCCCCAGCTAAAGGCGGATCGAATGTAGCTGCGCACATGATCGGCCATTGAACGCTTGCCGCGCTCATAGATGGGGCGAATGATCGCTATGATCTCATCCGGTTCGATATCGCGGGCCGGGCGGTTGCGTCCTAGCGTATCGGCGATCTTGTTGAGGCCCTTTTCCGCCTCCTTCCAAGACGACTTCCCACCCCCCTTGAGGTAGGCGACATACGCCTCGAAGAGATCGGCGACGGTTCCCGGTCGCGTGTCGCCGGCAATCTTGATGCTACGGCCTTTCTGGATCAGCTCCGCGAAGTCGCGGTTGAATATCTCGCGGGCCTTGCTGAGGGGCATCGAGGGATACGAGCCGAGCTTCTTCTTGAGGCGCTTCTCGTCGCGCCATTGCTGCGCCATCCAGTCCGCGGTCACGCGGGTAGGCATGGGCTTCATCACGAGGACCAGCCGGCCGGTTCCGTGACCCTCGCCATCGACAAGGCTGAGCTGCTTGCCGGTCGTTTCCACCTGCTTCAGGGCTCGGCGAATTTCTCCATCTGTAAGGCTTGGCACTGGGGTTCTCCGTCGGCTTCCAACTGGGGTCGCTCGACGGGTTCGTGGGGTCGGCGACTGGGGTCAAAAAGGGCTTCGATCCCCTTAAAACCGACCCCAATATGCCACAATGGCCGACTCTACGACAAGCCTAAAAATTATTGTGTTTCAAGGTGATGTGGCGTGATTGAACGTGATCGAAAAGGCCAAGTGGGGTGGTTGTGCACGAGAATGATGGCGCTCGACGACAGCTCGAGCGCCCGCTTCACCACCTCGCGCACATAGACCGGCGTATGATCGACCGTCCCCCGTCCCTGCACCTCGTCGGCGATCAGGGCGTTCTTCTTGTCGAGGAACAGGATGCGGAACTCTTCGCGGTGCTCGAAGGCTTGCGCCACGCGCAGATAGTCGAGCACCTGGCTCCAGCTCCCGAGCACGGGGCGCGAGGCGATCTCGCTGCGCATGAGCCGCAGCGCCGCAGCCCGGATCAGCTTGAGCTCCGTGATGACCGCATCGCCCACGCCCCGCACCTCTTTGAGCCGCGCCTCCGGCGCATTGACGACCTCGGCAAAGGAGCCGAAACGCCCCAGCAGGCGCTTGGCGAGATCCTTGGTGTCGCGACGCGGAATGGCGCGGAACAGCACCATCTCGATGAGCTCGTAGTCGGGAAGCGCGTCGGCCCCGGCCTGCCGGAACCGCGCACGCAGGCGCTCCCGGTGGCCGGTGTAGAGCGGCTGCGGCCCTTCGAGGAAGGCGCCTTGCGGATCGGGCTCGTCCTGCGGCGCGTCCGCCGCGCCCCGCTCCGGAGCCGCTTTCGGGTCTCGCGCGCCGGGATCGTGCATCGGTCAGGCCCGCATCAGCTCTTGCGGGACGGCCACTCGAGTCCGGCCGGCGAATGCGTGAACACCTCGACGCCGGTCTCCGTGACGCCGACCGTATGCTCGAACTGCGCCGAAAGCTCCCGGTCGCGCGTCACCGCGGTCCATCCGTCCGACAGCACCTTCACATGCGGCTTGCCGAGGTTGATCATCGGCTCGATCGTGAACAGCATGCCGGGCTCCATGACGGCGCCGTCGCCGGCCTCCCCGTAGTGGAGCACGTTCGGCCGATCGTGGAACAGCCGCCCGAGACCGTGCCCGCAGAAGTCCCTGACGATGCTGCAGCGCTCCTGCTCCGCGAACGCCTGGATGGCCGCGCCGATGTGTCCGAGCGTATTGCCGGGCTTCACCTGCGCGACGCCGAGCTTCAGCGCCTCGTAGGTGACCTCGATCAGCCGCTCCGCGCGCCGGCTGATGGCGCCGACCGCATACATGCGGCTCGTGTCGCCGTGCCATCCGTCGACGATCAGCGTCACATCGATATTGATGACGTCGCCCTCCCGTAGCGGCTTGGGGCCGGGGATGCCGTGGCAGACCACGTGGTTGACGGAGGTGCAGATCGACTTCGGAAAGCCGCGGTAGTTGAGCGGCGCAGGGATCGCCCCGTGATCGAGCGCGAACGCGAGCACGCGGTCGTCGAGCTCCTCCGTAGTCACGCCGGGCTCCACGTAAGGCCCGATCATGTCGAGCGCGGCCGCGGCGAGCTGGCCCGCCTTGCGCATGGCCGCGAAGGCTTCGGGACCGTGCCGTTTGATCTGGCCGGTTTCACGCAGTTGCGCGCGGCTGACTTCGACGTTCGACATCATGGGTAGGGGCCTCTCCCCCGCTGATCACGTGTGAAATGTAGTCCGAATCGTCCCTCGCGCAACGCTCGGGGCGGAATTGGTCCCGTGACAGCAAAACGGCGGCTGCCCGGAGGCGCCGCCGTCTGATCGCGGGAAAGGCCGGCTCGCGCCGTAGCTTCCGCTTATTCCTTTGCCTCCTCGGCCGGCACTTCCGCAGCAGCCGCCTCCGCGACGAGCTTCTGCGCCTCGCCCACCCAATTGTCGCGCTCGATCTGGCCGTTGAGCTTCAGCGCCTCGTCGACGTTGGCGATGTCCTCGTCGGAGAAGTTGGCGACCTGCTCGAACTTGAAGCAGTTGAGCGTCTTGAGACGGGCTGCGAGATCGGCACCGATGCCCTTGATCTGCGAGAGATCGTCAGCCTCGCCCTTGGGCTTCTTGAAGCCCTTCCAGGCGGCGTTGAGGCGGCGGGCGCGAACGTCCGTGCGCTCGAAGATGCGCGCGGCGCGGCCGCGGCGGCCACGGAGGTAATAAAGCTTCGCCCGGCGCACCTTGCCGCGGCGCAGAACCTCGATCTCGGCGATGTAGGGCGAGTAGATCGGGAACACGCGCTCCACGCCCTCGCCGTAGGAAATCTTGCGGACCGTGAAGCTCTCGTTGATGCCGCCGCCGGAGCGGGCGATGACGACGCCCTCATAAGCCTGCAGGCGGACGGACTGGCTCTTGCCCTCGCCCTCGATGACCTTCACCATCACCTTGACGGTGTCCCCGGGGCCGAACTCCGGCACGGTGCGGGTCCTGAGCACGGCATCCATCTGCTCGCGCTCGAGCTGTTGAATGATGTTCATTTTCATTCCTTTTTGCTTGTACATCAATGCAGAGGAGCGG
>NZ_DAITQL010000123.1:0-9666 GCF_036833075.1 Hyphomicrobium sp. | reverse complement strand
GTCAGGATCGCGGTCCAGCGCTCGGTCGTGGAGAGCTGGCCGTTCTCGTAGTGGCGCTCGGTCCAGGCGATGCGGAAACTGTTCGGCGATGCACGAATGACGCTCGAGACCTCGATCGCGATCTGCTGGCGGCCGACCTTGGTGAAGGGATCGTTGGCGCGCGCATAATCGTTGAGCGCCGCGGCGCCGCGATCGGTCGTGAAATCGTAAGCGCGCAGCCAGTTCTGCCGGACGATGATGGCGTCAGCCGGGATCGAGCGGACCTCTTCAATGAAGCGCGCCAGGTGGAAAGCGATTTGCGGATCGGTCGGCTGATAGTCCGCTACTGCTGGCGCTACGGCCTGCGCCTGGCCGAGGCGATCTGTCTGGACCACCCACGGGACAATTGTGCCTCGCGCCGACTGCCAGACGAGCGCCGCGGCGAAGCCGGCCGAGAGGAGCAGCGAGCCGAAGGCCATATAGCGCCAGTTGCGCGCCTGGACGCGGGCGGAGCCAATGCGGTCGTCCCAGACCTGCGCAGCGCGCTGGTATGGCGTTTCGGGCGTCGGGGATTTTCCGTAGTGGGTCGATGGGCGTTTGAACATCAGCGATCGCCTTCAGAGAGGTTGACGGAGGCGCCGCCACCGTGGGCGTCACCGGAGCGGACGGCGTGCGCCGTCGACTGGACGGCATGGGTCATGCGTTGTGATCGCTGCATGCGTCGCGCCCAGTCGGGCGGTTGGTTGGCGCCGCCACCCGCAGGACTCGGCGTCGCGTCTTGGGCCGCGTCGCCGATCGTGCCCATGGTCGAGGTGCCGCCTGTCACTTCGAAAGCAGAGCGCGCGCCGCTGGCGAAGTTGGAGCGCATGCTTTCGGCTGAGCGCTCGGCAGCGCGGCGGAGCGGAGACGTAGCAGCGGAGCCGGCGGCCCGCGCGACACCGCCCAGGCCGCTCATCACACCTGAGGCGCCTGTTTGTCCCGCGGCGCCCAGGCTGTAAGCGGTCGATGCGCCGCCTGCGAGGGCTGCACCACCTCGAGCGGCGGCAGCGGCGCCTCCGGCCAGTGCGGCGCCGCCCGAGGCTACCGCGCCAGCCGCGGCAGCGCCGGCCGCGACCATGCCGCCGGCGGCGAGGCCGGTGCCGCCCGCCGCGCCGGCGCCGAGCTGCGGACCGCCGGACACCAGGCCGTTCGCAATGCCCGGTCCGAAGATCCCGAGACCCAGGAGCGAAAGGGCAGCCAAGACAATGGCCATCGCGTCGTCGATGGTAGGCGTCGCACCGTTGAAGCCGGTCGTGAATTCGGAAAACAGCGTTGAGCCGATTCCGATGATGACAGCCAGCACCAGGACCTTGATGCCCGACGAGATGACGTTGCCGAGCACGCGCTCGGCCATGAAAGCTGACTTTCCGAAGAGGCCGAACGGTATGAGCACGAAGCCGGCGAGTGTTGTGAGCTTGAACTCGATCAGAGTGACGAAGAGCTGGATGGCGAGAATGAAGAACGCGAGCAGCACCAGCGCCCAGGCCAGGAACATGCAGGCGATCTGGATGAAATTCTCGAAGAACGACCAGTAGCCCATCAGGCTGGAAATCGAGTCCAGCAGAGGCCGCCCAGCGTCGAGCCCGATTTGCGCCACCTTGCCGGGACGCAGAAGATCCGCTGTTGTGAAACCGGTCCCGCTTGCCTTCAGACCGAGGCCGGCGAAGCTCTCGAAGATGATGCGCGCGAGATTGTTCCAGTTGCCGATGATGTAGGCAAAGACGCCGACGAACAGCGTCTTCTTCACCAGGCGGGCGATGATGTCGTCATCGGCGCCCCACGACCAGAACAGTGCGGCCAATGTGACGTCGATGACAATCAACGTCGTCGCGATGAAGGCCACTTCACCACCGAGGAGGCCAAAGCCCCCGTCGATGTAGCGCGTGAAGACCTCGAGGAAATGGTCGATGACGCCGGTGTTGCCCATGGCCTAGTGCACTTCTGCGGGTTGCGACGACGTCGGTGTCGGAGGCGGCGCGGGCTGTGGCTCGGGAAGACGTTCTGCCGGACGGGAGGCCGGAGCGAGGAAGCGATCGCGGTTTTCCGCCCACGCACGCAGGCACGCCGGATCGCGCGGACCGGCCTCGCCGAGCGCCTGGCAGCGAAGCAGCTCGGCCTGCAGCGGATCGGCCGCCACTGCGGCAGGCCTGTCCGAATCCCAACTCTCCGGCGCCCGCTCCTTCCGGGTCATCTCGATCGCGGTCGCGGTGACCGCGACCGCGACGAAGACGATGGCGCCGATGCGTGCGAGCGTCTTTCCGTCCATGGTTGCGGCCTCAGTTGCCGCTGTTCGGGAACATGCGGACGTTGCCGGGCTGATAGCCGCCGCTGGGCGTGAGGAAGCGCCGGCGCTGCTCGCGGCCCTGTTCGGCGGCGGCAGAGCGTTCAGCTTCAGCGAGCGCCTGTGCACGGCCGTTCGCGGAGACGACCGCGGTCAGGTCCGCGAGCTGCTGTGCCTGGAGCGCGAGCAACTGATTGCCGGCTTGCGACGCCTGAAGCGCACCGGTTGCGCCCTGGCTCTGGCCGATCAACGCCGACATCTGCGAACGATTGGTGTCGATATTGCCGACAACGCCCGCCTGAACGCGCATGGCGTCCTGCAGGCCGGAGACGGTGTTGTTCCAGCGCTCCTTCGCCTGGGCGATGAGCTGCTGGTCGGAGGCCGTCATCGAGGCGCTGCCGTAGGTGGTCCGGAACGCTTGGTCGATGTTCTGAACGTTGTAGGCGATGCCCTGCGCTTGTTGCAGTAGCTGCTGGGTCCGTTGAACCGACCGCTGGAGCTGCTGAAGCGAGGAGTACGGCAGACTCGTGAGGTTGCGAGCCTGGTTGATCAGGGACTGAGCTTCGTTCTGAAGCGAAGTGATCTGGTTGTTGACCTGCTGTAGAGCGCGGGTCGCGGAAAGCAGATTCTGGGCGTAGTTGGTGGGATCGTAGACGATGCCGCCGAACTGTGCGTGTGCCGGCGCCATCAACATCGGGGAGATGGACACGGGGATGGCAAGCAAAGCGGCGGCGAGCGCCGCGCGAGGGACACGCAGTTTCATGACTGGCTCTCCAGGTTAGTGAGGTTGGGAATGAGGTCGGCGGCCCAGTCGACGCCGCGGTGCCGCAGCCAAGCTACGAGGAAGCCATCCCGCCCATGCTCGGCGACGATGCGGTCGATGGCGGCCTGGTCGATCTTGGAGGATGTGGCACAGAGCGCGAGCGCGACCTCGGAGAGGCCCAGCTCGAACAGCCGGTTGCCGCGGCGGGACTGGCAGTAATAGTCGCGCTTCGGCATGGCGCGCGCGAGGATCTCGATCTGGCGGTCGTTCAAGCCGAACCGTCTGTAGATCGCGGTGATCTGCGGCTCGATCGCGCGCTCATTCGGCAGGAGGAGTCGCGTCTGGCAGCTTTCGATGATGGCCGGCGCGATCGCCGAGCCATCAATGTCGGACAGCGACTGGGTCGCGAAGACGACGCTGGCGTTCTTCTTTCGAAGGGTTTTCAGCCACTCGCGGAGCTGGCCGGCGAAGCCCTCGTCATCGAGGGCCAACCAGCCTTCGTCGACGATAATGAGCGTCGGTTCGCCGTTCAGCCGATCCTCGACACGGTGGAAGAGATAGCTGAGCACGGCAGGCGCCGCCGCAGTGCCGATCAGCCCTTCGGTTTCGAAGGCCTGGACGGTGGCGATACCGAGATGTTCGCTCTCGGCGTCGAGGAGACGACCATAAGGCCCGCCGACACAGTATGGCCGCAGCGCCTGTTTCAGGTCGTTCGATTGAAGCAGGACCGAAAGTCCCGTCATGGTGCGCTCGCCGAGCGGTGCACTGGCGAGCGAGGTCAGTGCCGTCCAAATGTGTTCCTTGATTTCCGGGGTGATCTGGACGCTCTCGCGCATGAGGATCGCGATGATCCAATCAGCGGCCCACGCGCGCTCGGCCGTCTCGTCGATACGGGAGAGCGGTTGCAGTGCGACACTCTCAGTGGCCGCCTCAGTCAGGCCGCCGCCGAGATCGTGCCAGTCGCCAGCCATTGCGATGGCCGCGGCTCGGATTGATCCGCCGAAGTCGAAGGCGAAGACCTGGGCTTGGCGGTAGCGGCGGAACTGGAGCGCCATCAAGGCGAGCAGCACGGACTTGCCGGCGCCGGTCGGCCCGACGATCAGGGTATGACCGACATCGCCGACATGGATGGAGAACCGGAACGGGGTGGACCCTTCGGTCTTGCCGTACAGCAAGGGGGGTGCACCAAAGTGCTCATCCCGTTCCGGTCCCGCCCACACGGCACTGAGGGGAATCATGTGGGCGAGATTGAGCGTCGAGATCGGCGGCTGACGGACGTTGGCGTAGACCTGGCCTGGAAGCGAGCCGAGCCACGCGTCGACCGCGTTGATCGTTTCAGCCATGGCCGTGAAATCGCGGCCCTGGACCACCTTCTCGACAAGACGCAGCTTCTCGGCGGCCACGCGCGCGTCGGCATCCCAGACCGCGATCGTGGCCGTGACATAGGCTTGGCCGGCATAGTCGGCGCCGAGCTCCTGCAGCGCCAGGTCGGCGTCGGCGGCTTTGTTGGCAGCGTCAGTGTCAACGAGGGCGCTTGCCTCGTTGGTCATCACCTCCTTGAGGATTGCCGCGATCGACTTGCGCTTCGCGAACCACTGCCGCCGGATCTTGGTGAGCAGTTTGGTGGCGTCGGTCTTGTCGAGCAGGATCGCCCGCGTTGACCAGCGGTAGGGAAAGGCCAGGCAGTTGAGCTCGTCGAGGATGCCGGGGGTGGTCGCTGTCGGGAAGCCGACGATTGTCAGGATGCGCAGATGTGCCTCGCCAAGACGCGGTTCGAGACCGCCCGTGAGCGGTTGGTCGGCGATCAGCGCGTCGAGATACATCGGCGTCTCGGGCACACGGACGCGATGGCGCTTCGTTGAGACCGTTGAGTGCAGATAGGTCAGCGTCTCGACGTCATCGAGCCAGGCGCATTCCGGCATGAAGGCTTCGACGAGCTGCAGGATACGGTCGGTGCGGTCGATGAAGCCGCGCAACGCCTCCCACGCATCGACGTGGCGATCGGCCTTGCCTTCGTAAAGCCAGTTCTCGGCGCGCGCGGCATCCTCGGCCGGCGGCAGAAAGGTGAACGTCAGGAAGTAGCTCGACTCGTAATGAGCAGCTTCCTCCTCGAAGTCCGCTTTGCGCTCGGCTTCGATCAGTGCGGAAGCCGGATCGGGAAAGGTGCTTGCGGGATAGGCGCCGACGGCGTGGCGCTGTGCCTCGACGAAGATCGCCCATCCCGAGCCTAGCCGCCGGAAGGCGTTGTTGAGGCGGCCGGCGACCGCGATCAATTCGGCCTGCACAGCGGAATCGAGGTCGGGTCCGCGAAAGCGAGCGCTGCGCTGGAAGCTGCCGTCCTTGTTCAGAACGACACCGGGAGCCACAAGCGCCGCCCATGGCAGGAAATCAGCGAGGCAAATCGAGGTCCGGCGATATTCGGCGAGGTTCATCATGGTGGGCCTCAGACGTTCAGGTGGCCGGGGATGCGCAGGTGCCTGCGTCCGACGTCGACGAATTGCGGGTCGCGCTTGGCCGCCCAGACGGCGGCGAAATGGCCGATGGCCCAGAGGCTGATGCCTACGAGCCAGAGTCGCAGACCAAGACCGAGAGCAGCGGCGAGCGTGCCGTTGAGGATGGCAATGCTCCGCGGCGCACCTCCGAGCAGAATGTGCTCGGTGAGTGCGCGGTGGACCGGGACGCTGAAGCCCGGCACTTCACCGACGCTGTCGATCAGGCTCGCCATCAGACGAGCGCCCCACCGCCGAACGAGAAGAAGGAGAGGAAGAAGCTCGACGCCGCGAAGGCGATGGACAGGCCGAAGACGATCTGGATCAGCCGGCGGAAGCCGCCCGAGGTGTCGCCGAAGGCGAGCGTCAGGCCGGTGACGATGATGATGATCACCGCGATAATCTTGGCGACGGGGCCTTCGATCGATTGCAAGATCGATTGCAGCGGCGCTTCCCACGGCATCGAGGAACCGGAGGCATGGGCGGCCGGGGCCAGCATCATGCTGACGGTCAGGGCGGACGCGGACGTCGCCACATGGCGACGGAAATGCAGGGCACGGCGGATCATGCGGGGTCTCCTTCGGGGGGCTGGGTTGCGGGTGTGACGCGGTAGTCGCCGTCGGGGCCGAGGCCCTCGACGCGAGCGAGCTCGGCCAGACGGCGCAACGCACCGCGGCCGGAGAGGACAGCGACGAGGTCGATCGTCTCTGCGATGAGGGCACGCGGCACGGTGACCACGGCCTCCTGGATGAGCTGCTCGAGGCGACGGAGCGCACCGATCGCCGTGCCGGCGTGGATCGTGCCGACGCCGCCCGGGTGCCCGGTGCCCCATGCCTTCAACAGGTCGAGGGCTTCGGCGCCGCGCACCTCGCCGATAGGGATGCGGTCGGGCCGCAGGCGCAGTGAGGAGCGGACGAGATCGGAGAGCGTGGCGACGCCGTCCTTCGTCCGCATGGCGACAAGATTGGGCGCGGCGCACTGCAGCTCGCGCGTATCCTCGATCAGCACTACGCGATCCGAGGTCTTGGAGACTTCGGCGAGCAGAGCGTTGGTGAGCGTGGTCTTACCCGTCGAGGTGCCGCCGGCGACGAGGATGTTGCGCCGTTCGGCGACCGCGATCCGCAACGCGTCGGCCTGGCCGGAGGCCATGATGCCGGCCGCCACATAGTCGTCGAGGGTAAAGACGGCGACAGCAGGTTTTCGGATGGCGAATGCCGGCGCCGCCACCACGGGCGGCAGAAGCCCCTCGAACCGCTCTCCTGTTTCCGGCAGCTCGGCTGAGACGCGCGGGGCTCCGGCATGAACCTCGGCGCCGACATGGTGGGCAACAAGGCGGATGATCCGTTCGCCATCGGCCGCGGACAGGTGCTCGTCCGTTTCGGTCAGGCCTCCTGAGAGTCGGTCGATCCAGAGCCGTCCGTCAGGGTTGAGCATCACCTCGACGATCGCGGGATCTTCCAGAAATCCGGCGATCGCCGACCCGAGGGCTGTGCGCAGCATGCGTGCGCCGCGAAGGACCGCCTCGGATTTCTGGTTTGAGTGCGCCACGCCGTCCCCGTTCTCTTGCGGGCACGCCCGATGCGCGGCCCTGGATCGGGGATGAGTAGAAGAGGCAGAAATTAGGTCGTTGCAACAACCCGGATGTGGTCATCGTAGTGTGGCGTATAAATACAGGAGATCGGCGGGACGCACGTCCACTTGTGGTCAAGAACAAGTGGACTATCGCGCGGGGGAGCGTGACTGGCGCAGGATCTAATCTGATCACGAGCCTTCGGCGGGACCTATTGGTGGCTGACCAGCCGATATGGCGATCGCGGAATGAGGGCTGCGTCTAGTCGGTCAGCGCTTTCGGTGAACGAAGCGCTGCTACTTCACCATGCCAAATGGATCGGGCACCGCGTGACCGTTGGCGGTGTTCCAGAAATTGCGAGGCACGAAGCCGAATTCAGAGAGGTGTTGTTTGAAGGGCACCAACATCGCGTCGGTGGGGGCGTCTTGCAGTCGGGCCGAAGCTCACATGCCAGCGCGAAGGCGTTTGGAGCTTTGAGGGCCCAGCTCTACGTCTTCATCGTGCTCGCCGTTAACCTGACACTTTCACGATGTGCTGAACGATCCCCGCCCAGCCTTCAGGATATTGGCGCTCGGCAACGTAGCGGCAAAAATCCTCAGCCATGTTCTCGATGCCGGCCTTCGGTCCAAAGGCTTCGATGTACACTTTCGCTGCCGCCTTTAGGACCTCGATGGCTGCAGTGTGCGCTTCAGAATTTCTGCTCATTTGTCCTCGCTCTGTAAAAAACGCCCGACATTGCGGGAGCCTGCTCAACATCAGCCAGAGCGAGCGCCATCAACTGAGCATTGGAGTTGAACGCCTCCTAAATTGCAGATTTCCAGCCCCCTCCGAACAGGCAATTTTGCGAAAGAGAGGCTGCATTGCTGCAGCATTCTCAGCGGATGCTTATGCGCTAATGCGGATGGCTGATTGGTGGATGACAGCGCTCGCCGTGCGGTGCGTTCAATCTACCCACGCTACTGACGTAGCTTAGAAATCCGTTAGGACCGGTCGCTGCCGGCGCTCCTGCGCATTGCAACCGCGCACGAGCAAGCCGGCGGAAATGCTATTGGCCACAATGCCCGCCCCGTTCTTATGGTCATCAAGCTGTTCGTTAATATAATCTTGTGGGCGGCCGCGATATTGGTCGCGCCACTCGATATCGCATGGCTTTGGTTTCGGACGCGCGAAGGGTGACCGACGTCGTGGTTCGCAACTAGCGCCGCGCCGCTCAGGCTCAAGGCGAAGGCACTTTCATGAAGTTAGAATTCGATCCGGTTCGAAAGCGTGCGATCGATCTCGATAGCGGTCTGGCGGTTCAGTGGGTGCGCGATGAACCGCCTATGGAGCGCCAGACGCATTTCAAGATCATCTGCGCCGGAACATCAATACCGTTTGCAGCATCTTACGACCATGGAGACAAGAAGATCTCAGACGATCGAAGCCTCACTCCGGGAGAGCGTTTCATGCGTAGGTCTGCGTTGAAAGAGAGCAACTACTATGCGCAAAATATCGGCGGAGTGTTTGATCGAGCTGTCTTTGTTTGCGTTTGGCGACATCTCGTATCGCAAGGTCTAACGGGGTTTCGTGTTTCGACATATTACACGGAATTTCATGGATCAGCCGTGCACAATGCAAAAACCTGGAGCTGCGAAGGCTGAGAGGCGAGCGAGATCACGGCAAATCTCGCGTCTTGCCTGGCAATCAGAGCGTCAATCGCTCTGCGTCGCGGCATCGACATCTTCGGGGATTTCCTGTCTGAGTTTTGGCCCCTTCGCGAGCCTGCGTCCCAACGCTGCGATGAAGCCCTCATAGCGCTCGCCTGCCTTGGCTCGCGCGGCCTGTGCGGCAGGTTCAGGCAAGGCCGGCGTAGTGGTCAGCCAGAAGCGCACGAAAATCGCCAACGTCTCGACGGAGATCCCAAGGTCGCGCTCCATGCGCGCCATCCGGCGATCGAGCTGGTCGAGACGTTTGGTGACAGCCGCCTCCTGGCGTTCGGCCGCGTCCGGTGAAAGGAAGGACGCGATGGCGGCTTCCGCTATCAGCGACTCCGAGTGATCGCGCCGCGCGGCATGAGCGGCGAGCGATTTTTTAATGTCTGGGTCGAGATAGACCGAAAGCCGCTGCTTCTTCGGAGGTTTTCCCATGAGCGCCTCCTACAGCTCGATGCCGTCGCCGGGATCTAGGGAGGCCTGTCGCGCGACTTGGCGCATGGTATCCCTCAATCGGCTGTTGCGAGCGACGTCTTCATCCGGTTCGTCGGTCGGATCGAGCTCGAACTCATTAGGGATCGGCTCCTTCTTCTCCACCGGCTGGGTGCGGCTGAGCTCGGGTTGGCGGCGGCGTTCCGAGTCCGTCGTATCCTCGTCGCCGGGATCGGTGCTTCCGCTCGTGACCGGGACCTGCGGCGCCGAAGGCACGGCGAGTGTGCTCCAATCGTCGGGCGCTACCTTGCTCGGCTTCACCACGGCCGGCGGCTGCAAAATGCGTTCCTGAAACCGTGGGTCCTCGTAGTAGCGCGCCTTCTTCGCCCGGATCGGCGGCGTGCCGGCGACCATGACGATTT
>NZ_DAITQL010000122.1:0-9724 GCF_036833075.1 Hyphomicrobium sp. | reverse complement strand
TATCCCCGCGGCCGCGACCCAGCCGGAGATTCTCTCGCCATCGAAGCTTTCGATGGTGTTGGCGAGCGGACCCAGAGCCAGCGCGATGATGCCGACAACCAGCAGCGCGCCGACGATCAATCGTACGGCTCGCCCGAAAACGAGTGGGCTCATGTCAGCATCACGGGACATAGAGCGCAAATAGGGATGACGACGCTGAACAGTCCGGCAGAGCGACAAGTCTCTGTTTCCTGGATCCTGTCGGTCCCCATACTGCCTTGTCCCCCAACCAGTGCCGTCAGTGGCCGTTTCCCCAACGCATGCGCCTTCCGGTAAGGGGAAGGTCAAGAGGAGGCGATCACGCCGCGTCGACGGCCTCGCGCATCATGTCACGAACCTCGCCCGCGACTTCGTGGAGCTGGTCGTTGTCGATGGCCTGCATGGACGCCACCGGATCGATGGCACTGATCTCGGTGCCGCCGTCCGTTTCGCGCAGGATGACGTTGCACGGCAGCATCGCGCCCACGCGCGGCTCGATCCCGATGGCCTTGTGGGCCATCTGCGGATTGCAGGCGCCAAGGATGCGATAGCCGTCCATGTCGACGTCGATCTTTTCCTTCATCGTCGTCTTGACGTCGATTTCGGTCAGAACACCGAAACCCCGATCCGCCAGGGCGGCGCGGACGCGCATTTCCGCGTCGTCGAGGCTGACGCCCGTGAGCGCGCGGTCATAGGTATAAGTCATTTCCATCTCCTTCGGTTATTCGAGCGGCTGCTTGATCGGTTTGAGGCGGTCCCACAGGATCGCAGTTGTTGCGAGAACCAGCCAAACACTCATCATTTCAAAGCTCATGCGGTCTGCCTCCGTCAAAGCAGGGGAAAGTCAGCACCGTTTCGCAAACCGTGCCTCGGTGCCGGATACGAGCGTCGGCCCATAGGCCGACGCCCGAAAGCGCTCAATCGTTGTTCATCATGTCGCCGTCGCCCATGCCGGGGCTCTCGCCGGGCTGCAACTGCCCCATTGCGTCGCGCATCTTCTGCATGCGCTCCATCTTGTCGGCCGGCGCCGCCATTTCTTCGGCTGTGATGGCGCCGTCGCCATCGGCATCCAGATGCTGGAAGCGATCCACCATCATCTCGCGGATCATCGCGCTGTGCAGTGCCTCGAATTCCCCGATAGACAGGGTGCCGTCACCGTCGCTGTCGTATTCGGTCAGCTTGGCCTGCAGTCCGGCGCGCATTTCCTCGGGCGTCACCGTGCCATCACCGTCGGCGTCGAACATCTGCATCATGCCGCCGCCCGGACCCATTCCGCCCATCATGCCGCCGCCGCCCATCATCTGGCCGTGCATGCGCTGCATCATGCCCATCATGCCGGAGCCGCCCTGCATCATGCCAGCGCGGTCGTTCGGGCTGGATTTACCCCCGTGTCCGTGATTGGAGTCCGCGATCGCGACTCCTCCGATTGCAGTTGCGGCCAAAACGGTCGCTGCGAGCAGGGTCTTGCGGGTCATCGTGATTTCCTCGTGCTTTGGTTTCGATAGACTTCATATGGCAGCGTTAAGTCGTGAGAGAATGCCGGGAAACAACGAAATTGTATCGCCATGTCGCAAGCGCCGCCTTTGTTACATTTCCTGACAATTCTCTTCGGGAAACCCATGCGGCAATCGCTAGAAGGAAGATCATGAACGATCAGCCCCATATCCTCGTCGTGGACGATCACCGCGAAATCCGCGACTCCGTTACCCGATACCTGGAGAAAAACGGCCTGCGCGCAACCTCGGCGCGAGATGCGGTCGAGATGGATGCCAAGCTCGCAAAAGGGCAGTTCGATCTGATCGTTCTGGACGTCATGATGCCCGGCGAAGACGGGCTGTCGGTCTGCCGCCGCCTGTCGGCGAAAGGTGACGTTCCGATCCTGATGCTGACGGCGCTCGGCGAAGAGACGGATCGCATCGTCGGGCTGGAAATTGGGGCAGACGACTACCTTGCCAAACCGTTCAATCCCCGCGAGCTGCTCGCGCGGATCAAGGCCATCCTGCGGCGCTCGTCGCAACCGGAGACCTATGCCGGCAAACTGTCGGGAAGACGCATCGCATTCGCGCAGTGGACCCTCGATGCCGACAGCCGCTTGCTGACTGATGAGAGCGGTGCGAAGGTCGATCTCACCGGCTCGGAACTCAAGCTCCTGGTCGTCCTACTCGAAAGGCCCCGTATCGTCCTCAATCGTGATCAGCTTCTCGACCTCACGGCGGGCCGCGCGGCCCCCCCGCTCGACCGGACGATCGACAATCAGATCAGCCGTCTGCGCAGAAAGATCGAGGCAGATCCGTCGAGGCCCCGATTGATAACGACCGTGCGCGGTGGCGGATATTGTCTGGCAGCCGATGTGACGGAGCTGGACTGATGCTGCGCTTCTTCGACAGCTTGCGCGGGCAGCTGGTCCTGTTGATCATCGCCGCGCTCGCGGCCGCGCAGGCGGTCAGCCTCTGGCTGTTCGTTGACGAGCGAAGCCTGGCCGTGCGCGCCGCGCTCGGGTTCGAGGCGGCGGGGCGGGCGGCAAACGTCGCGCGGTTGATCGAGGAAGCGCCGGCAACGCTGGAACCGGCCATCCTGCGGGCGGCCAATTCACCGCTGGTGCGTTTTGACGTGTCGGATACCCCGACCGTCGACCACGACACACACGCCGACAGCGGTGCTGTCGAAGCAAGAGTGCGCGGCCTCCTCGGCGCAAAGGACAACCGCGAAATACGCGTGGAGGTCCACGAGGTCGATCACGGCATCCTGCCGATGCCGCACATGGCGCCCGAGATGGCCGAAATGCACCTGGCGATGATGCGGGGCGATCTGTCGGCCATCGAAATGCAGCTGTCCATCGCCTTGACGGGCGGACAGTGGCTCAATGTCGGCACGCGGTTCGAACGCCCGCCATTGCAATGGCCCTGGGCGTCTTTCGTCAGCTTCGGGATCACGGCCGCCCTCATTCTTGTCGCCGCTTGCTGGTTCCTTCTGACCCGCCTGACCGGTCCGCTCTTGCGCGTATCCCATGCCGCCGACCGCCTCGGGCGCGGCGAAAATGTCAGTCCGCTGCCCTTGATAGGGCCATCAGAGGTGCGCGATCTGACGCGCACGTTCAACCGGATGCAGGACAGGCTGACCCGTTTCCTCGCCGACCGGACACGACTTCTCGCGGCCCTTGGACATGATCTGCGCTCGCCTCTCACGGCACTCCGCGTCCGCTCGGAAATGGTCGACGAGCGGGAAACGCGCGACAGCCTCGTAGCCTCGATCGAGGAGATGCAGGAAATGGTGGACTCCACTCTTTCCTTCGCGCGCGGGATCGCAAGCTCGGAAGACTACGAGACCGTCGAAATAGGCGCGTTTCTCGGTCAACTCCGCGCCGACATGCTGGACAGTTTTGCTTTGCAGGAGGGCGAGGCTATGCATCTGCGCCTGCGGCCGCAATCGGTCCGGCGCGCGCTGCGCAACCTCATCGACAATGCCGAGCGCTATGGCGGAAAGGTCGATGTCAGCTATGGGCGCGAGGACGACCACGTCATTATCCGCGTCGCTGACAATGGCCCCGGTATACCGGACGGCGAGCTTGAACAGGTCTTCGAGCCCTATTTCAGGCTTGAGAAATCCCGCTCGAGAGAGACCGGCGGCACCGGACTTGGACTGTCCATCGCCCGGACGATCGTCCGGGCGCATGGCGGGGACATTGGCCTCACCAACCGGGCAGAAGGCGGCCTCGTGGCGACCGTGACGCTGCCGCTGGGACCGGAACCCCTGAAACAGGAAAGGACAACGACATGAAACTCAACGGCTCAGTCATCTCTGCAGGATCGCTCCTCTTCGTCGCAACGCCGGGCATGGCCGATATCTACGATGGCTCCGGCCACATGATGTGGGGTGGGCACGGTATCTTTGGAGGCCTGATGATGGTGTTCTTCTGGGCGCTCATCATTGCCCTGATTTTTCTTGCGGTTCGCGGCTTTTCCAACCGCTCCGACACTGGAACTGGTCAGAGTGCGACGGATGTCCTTCGCGAACGCTATGCCCGCGGCGAAATCGACGAGGACGAGTTCGAGCGGCGGCTGGCCAAGCTGGAGGCCCCAAAACGGTGAATTTTGCGGAACCGGACCTGTGATGAAAGTGCCGGTCGGAGGCGGCGTCATCCGGGACATCGATGTTTGCCCGCCAATCTGCCGAAAAAATTGTCTCGGACCGTAACGGGCTCCGGCTATTGCGACAGACGCTTACACGAAAGGCGGCGTGCCTCAATTGATGGTCCCGAGCCGATCGGTACGTTGGTGACAGACGAGATTATACCTATGAAAGGAAGTATATCATGCGCATCACGACCCTGACACTCGGTGCGGTCTTGATGACCGGCAGCGCCGCGATTGCCGACGTCTACATCCCCGAAGGCGAACTTGGAACAGTGCTTCATCTGGATCGATCCTTTAACGAGATGGGTCGCATCGAAGGGCTCGACAACGTTCACGGCCTCGCCGATGCGCCCGAACGGGGCATACTGGTGGCCGGCAGCCTGTCGGAATCCATGCCCGGTGATGTGGCCAAGCCGGCCGCCGTCTCCGAGGGGGATCACGACGCCCATCACGGGGGCGGGGACACGGCCAAGCCGGATGCGGCAAGTCTGGTAACACTGGTTGACGCTGACAGTCGCGAGATTCTGCGCCGGATCGAGGTGCCGGGCATCGTTCACCATGTCGGGATTTCATCGGATGAACGGTTTGCCGCCGTGACCCACCCCAGCCTGGATGCCGTTTCGGTAGTCGATCTCGAAAGTGGCCAGGTCACCGCGACGGTCGCTACCGGTCCGATTCCGGAGTATGCGGTCGCCGATCCGAAGACCGGCAATTTCCTCGTTTCCAACGCCGGCAACGCAACGATCAGTGTGTTTGACCCGGAGGACGGGATCGTGACGCGAAATTTCAAGCTGCAGGGGCCGCCCAAGCACATCCATCTCGATGCCGATGCCCGTCAACTGATTGTCAGCGAAGCCGACAACGGGATCGTCTCCATCATGGATGCCGACAGCGGCGAGACCCTCGACACGTTCGACATTGGTGGTGAATTGCATGGCGTAGCGGTTGATCAGGATGCTATCTGGTCGAGCGCGCGTGAACGCAATCTCGTGGTGCGTGTCGACCGGTCAACCGGTGAACGCCTGGAAGTCAATGTCGGACCTGAACCTTACCACATGGCGCGCATAGAGGATGCCTTGCTGGTGAGCAGCGCAGGCAAGCCGGAACTGTGGGTTCTCGATCCCGAGACGCTGGAACTTCGCCAGACGATTGAGACCGACAGTAGGGCGCACCAGTTCGCCCCTATGCCGTAGGCCGGGCGATGCGATCCGTGGCGGGCACTTGGTGCCCGTCTTTCCAAAAGCAGATCACAGGATGAGACCATGACCGACGCTTGCAGGAACACCCAGTGCCGACAGCAATCCGCGCGATAATCGCTGCCGGATCTCTGGCCGCACGAATCTTTCACTACCGCGGCGGGATGCAGGATCGCCATGTTCTTGGTCTGGTCATTACCTCGCCACGTCGCGCCATCCGTTCCACCCGCCGTCACAAATGCAGTCGACCAAACCGCACGACGATTTCGAGCGGCGACGCGCCAAATTGGAGACCGGAAAGTGCAAATAAGGCCGCTAACGGAAATGTGACGCCGGGGCTGGATACCGGGCTTGACCTTCCAGTCCGGGAAGGCCGCATGGGCGCGATAATCGTGAGCACTACCGAGGAATCGACATGATACCTGAAATCGGACAATTTGCGCTGGCACTGGCGCTGGCAATTGCCCTGGTGCAGAGCGTTCTGCCGATCCTCGGCGCCTCGCGCGGCGATCTGGTCTGGATGCGGAGTGCGCGGACATCGGCGCTTGCTCAGCTGCTATTCATCGGGATCGCGTTCGCGGCCCTCATGCGATCCTTCATGGTCAGCGATTTCACTGTGGCGAACGTCGTCGAGAACTCGCATTCACTCAAGCCGATGTTGTTCAAGATCGCCGGCACCTGGGGCAGCCATGAGGGCTCTCTGCTGCTCTGGGTGCTGATCCTTGCTGCTTTCGGCGCAGGGGTCGCCTTGCTCGGAACGAACATTCCCGATGCGCTGAAGGCGCGGACCCTGTCGGTGCAGGCTTGGATCAGCACCGGTTTCCTGTCCTTCCTGCTGCTGACCTCCAACCCGTTCGAGCGCGTGTTTCCGCCGCCTCCGGATGGCAACGACCTCAATCCGCTGCTGCAGGATGTCGGGCTGGCGATGCATCCGCCGCTTCTCTATTTCGGGTATGTCGGGTTCTCGATCGTCTTCTCCTTCGCCGTCGCCGCGCTGCTGGAAGGGCGCGTGGATGCCGCCTGGGCACGCTGGGTCAGACCGTGGACACTGGCGGCGTGGATGAGCCTGACGGCGGGCATCGCGCTCGGATCCTGGTGGGCCTATTACGAACTGGGCTGGGGCGGTTGGTGGTTCTGGGACCCGGTCGAGAACGTCAGCTTCATGCCATGGCTTCTGGGCACGGCGCTGTTGCATTCGGCCATCGTCACCGAAAAGCGCGATGCCTTCAAAAGCTGGACGATCCTGCTGGCCATCCTGACATTCTCGCTGTCGCTGCTGGGCACGTTCATCGTCCGCTCCGGCCTCTTGACGTCGGTTCATGCCTTCGCGGTCGATCCGGAACGCGGGCTTTACATCCTCGGCCTGCTGGGGCTGTCCATCGGCGGCTCGCTCGCGCTCTATGCCTGGCGCGCACCGTCGATGGAGGGGGGCGGCCTCTTCGCGCCGATCAGCCGCGAGGGGGGCCTCTTGATCAACAACCTGCTGCTGGTCGTGGCCACGGGAACCGTGCTGGTCGGCACGCTCTATCCGCTGTTCACCGAGGCCCTGGCCGATCAGAAGATCTCGGTCGGACCACCGTTCTTCAACGCCTCCTTCATACCGATCATGCTGCCGTTGCTGGCAATCATGGGCGTCGGTCCGTTCCTGTCGTGGAAACGCGCTGACCTGAAGGGGGTGTTCCAGCGCCTCCGTTTCGTCGCGCTGCTATCAGGGCTGGCCGCACTTGCGGTCTGGTACCTGACCGAGGGTGGACCCGCCTTGGCGTATCTGTCGATCGCGATTGCCACCTGGCTTCTTCTGGCGACGCTGCGGGAATGGGCAACGCGGATCAGGCTCTTCGATGTGCCGTTCGCGCAGGCCATCCGGCGGGCGCGCAACCTGCCCCGTGCGGCCCACGGCATGACGCTGGCCCATGCTGGTCTCGCCGTCGCCGTCTTCGGCTTCGTCGGGTCGAGCGCCTGGAAATCCGAAGAGATCGTTTTCGTTCAGCCTGGCTCCGAGATTGCAATCGCCGGGTTCGACGTGCGCTTCGACGGTGTCGAGCGGGTGCAGGGTCCGAACTACGTCGCCGACCGCGGCACGCTGGTGGTCACGCGCGACGGTGCGTTCGTCACGACGCTCTACCCCGAGCGCCGTTCCTATCCGGTGGCCCAGAGTACGACCACCGAGTCGGCCATCCGCTCGACGCTGGCGGGCGATCTCTATGCCTCGCTGGCCCAACCGGCCGCGGAAGGTGCGGCGCAATCGGGGGCCTGGACCTTGCGGATCCTCTACGAGCCGCTCGTCAACTTCATCTGGATTGGATCGGCGCTTCTGGTGCTGGGCGGCGGCCTGTCGCTTTCCGACAGGCGCTTGCGGGTCGGCGCACCGCGCCGCGCAGTCACTCCGAAACCGCAAGCAACCCCGGCGGAATAGGCCATGACCCGAACCCTCGCCGCACTCCCCATCCTGATCGCGCTGATCGTCGGCGGTTTCTTTCTATGGGGTCTCAACCCCGACCGCGACCCGAACGCAATCCCGTCGGTCCTGATCTCTCAGCCCGCGCCGGAATTCGATCTGGCACCGGTAGATGGCGTGGGCGTGCCCGGCCTGTCGCGGGCGGACCTGACGGACAATACCGCCCCGGTCGTGGTCAATGTCTTCGCCTCCTGGTGCGTCCCCTGCCGCGCCGAGCATGCGATCCTCACGCGTATGGTCGAACGCGACGGCGTGCGGCTCATGGGGATCAACTACAAGGACAAGCCCGAAGACGCCCGCGCCTGGCTGGAAGAACTGGGCAACCCCTATGAACGGATCGGGTCGGACCTGAACGGTCGGGCGGGGATCGAGTGGGGCATTTCGGGCGTGCCGGAAACATTCATCGTCTCTGGCGACGGCACTGTTCTCTACCGCTATGTCGGCCCGGTCGTCGGATCCGAGGCGGAAGAGAAATTCGCGACCGCTCTCGCGCAGGCGCGCGCCGCGACAGGAGCGGGAACATGATCCGAATTGTTGTGCTGACCGTCCTGATCCTGATCGCCCTGCCGCTTGCGTCCCATGCTGTCGAACCCGACGAGATGCTGGCCGACCCGGTCCTGGAGGCGCGGGCGAGAGAGATTTCAAAGGATCTGCGCTGTGTGGTCTGTCAGAACCAGGACATCGACAGCTCGAACGCGGGCGTTGCGCGCGACCTGCGGCTGCTTGTCCGCGAAAGGCTGGTGGCCGGCGACACCGACCAGCAGGTGCTGGACTATATCCAGGCCCGCTACGGCGATTTTGTTCTGTTGAAACCGCCTTTCAAACCGGAAACCTACGCTCTTTGGCTGACGCCGTTCGTGCTCGTTCTGGTCGGGGCCGGCGGCGTGATCGCGGTCCTTGCCAGGTCGCGCCGGAACAAGGCGACCGCGGGCCTGAGCGACGAAGAGGAGCGCCGGGTTTCCGAACTGCTGGCACAGAGTGAAAGGGACGTGTCGTGATGCTCTGGATTATCTTCGCGTCCCTGGCGCTGGTTGCAACACTATTCCTGTTGCTTCCGTTGCGGTCGTTCGGATCGACGGTTTCCGGTCGGACCGAAGGATCCGTTTCGATCCTCGCCGATCAGCTGCGAGAGGTGGACGCCGATGCCGAACGCGGCCTGATCTCGCAGGACGAAGCCCGCGCTGCCCGGATCGAGATCAAACGGCGCATCCTGTCGCAGGAACGGCAAGACCAACGCCCGGAACCGGCCAGGCAGCGTCGGTCTGGCAGCGTCGTGGTGTTGGCGACCGCCTTGACGGTCCCTGTGGCGGCAGCCGCGCTCTACCTGCAACTGGGATCGCCCGACATGCCGAGCCTCGCGTTCGCCGAGCGCGCCGCGGAGCGAAACCAACAGATCGAAATCACCGAGTTGACAGAGCGTTTGTTGACGCGCCTGCAGAGCGATCCGAATGGTGGCCCGACGGAAGGGTGGATGTTGCTTGGCCAGACCTACATGCGCATGGGCCGCTACAGCGATGCGGTATCCGCCATGGAGAATGTGACCGAGCGCCCCGATGCCGGTTCAGCCGTCCTGTCGCAATACGCCGAGGCGATGATCGCCGCAGATGACGGGATCGTGACGCCCGCGGCCCGCAACGCCATCGCGAAGGCCCGCAAGATGGATCCGTCCAATCCGGCGGCCACCTATTACGAGGCCGTCGCGCTCGATCAGGCGGGCGACAGCGCAGAGGCCCATGATCTGCTGATTGCCCGGCTGGAGGCTGCCAATGGTCCCGCGCCCTGGATGGAGGCGTTCGTCGCGCAGGCCAACCGTATCGCCGAGACGCTCGGCCGGGATCCGGTCAGTCTCGCGACATTTGCGCCCATGGCTGGCAGTGATACGCCGGGCCCCACTGCGGGCGATGTCGCCGCGGCGGCGG
>NZ_DAITQL010000121.1:5652-9759 GCF_036833075.1 Hyphomicrobium sp. | reverse complement strand
CAGGTGCGCAAGCGTCCGGCGCGCATGGGCCGCAACCCGGCCACGGGCGAGGCGATCAAGATCAAGGCCAGCAAGAAGGTTGCCTTCCGCGCGGCCAAGGATCTCAAGGAGCAGATCTGAGCTGTTCGCGACGATGCTTTGCTTCGGGCGCGAGTCCGGAGCGGGCATGGTCTGCTGGGCCCGGTGCGATACTGAAGTGCGATGCAATAAAAAGGCGAGCAGGCCGAGAACCGGCCGCTCGCCTTGTCTTTTGGGGCGCGCGCCAGCGGATCAGATCGTCTGGCCGGTCTTCTTCCAGTCGGCGACGAACTGGGCGAGGCCCGCTTCCGTCAGCGGGTGCTTGACCAGCGCCTTCAGGATGGCGGGCGGAATGGTCGCCACGTCGGCGCCGATCAGGGCGGCTTCCCTGACGTGATTGACGGTGCGGATCGAGGCGGCAAGGATGTCCGTCTCGAGGTCCTGGTAATTGTCGTAGATGGCGCGGATCTCGCGGATGAGGTCCATGCCGTTCAAGCCGATGTCGTCGAGGCGGCCGATGAACGGGGAGACGAAGGTGGCGCCGGCCTTGGCCGCGAGCAGCGCCTGGTTGGCCGAGAAGCAGAGCGTGACGTTGACCATGGTGCCGTCCGAGGTCAGCGCCTTGCACGCCTTGAGGCCGTCGAGCGTCAGCGGCACCTTGATCGCCACGTTGCGCGCGATCTTCCGCAGCACATGGGCTTCGCGCATCATGCCGTCGTAGTCGGTCGCGGCCACCTCGGCGGAGACGGGGCCGGTTACGAGGGCGCAGATCTCGGCTACCGTCTCCTTGAAGTCGCGGCCGGATTTTGCGATCAGCGACGGGTTGGTGGTCACGCCATCGAGCAGGCCGGTGGCAGCCAGCTCCTTGATTTCGCTCACGTCGGCAGTGTCGACAAAAAACTTCATTCCCGGTCCCTTGCTGGCGCCGGCCGTCAGCTCGCCCTATCTCTCGGCCTAATCTCGTCTCACAGACGATTGGTAGCTTCTAATCCGGTAACGGCCCACTTGGATAGCCTTCTTGGCCTTAACGATCAGGGTGAAAGCGCCGCGCGAGCCCTCGCGCCGGTGCTGATGCCGGGTGCGCCGTTGAGCCAGACCTACGACTACCTGGTGCCGCCGGGGCTCAAGGTCGAGCCGGGGGCGTTCGTCCTGGTGCCGTTCGGGGCGCAGACGCGGATCGGCGTGGTCTGGGACGCGCCGCTCGGCGGCTCGGACAAGCCCGTGGACCCGAAAAAGATGAAGGCGCTCGCGGAGCGCCTCGATGTTCCGCCCCTTCCGACCTCCTCGCTCCGGTTCGCCGAGTGGATCGCGGGCTATACGCTTTCGCCGCTCGGCATGGTCGTGCGCATGATGATGAGCGCGCAGGCGGCGTTCGAGCCTGCAAAGCCGCGGTTCGGCGTGCGCCTTGTGCCGGACGCGCCGGAACCGGCGCGCATGACGCCGGCGCGCCGTCGCGCGCTCGAGCTTGCGCGCGACGGGCAGATCCGGGCCAAGGCGGCGCTCGCGGCGGAGGCCGCCTGTAGCACGGGCGTCGTCGACGGGCTCGTGGCGTCGGGCAATCTGGTCGATGTCGTCATCCCGGAGCGGCGCTTTCCGGAACCAAACCCCGATCATCGCGCGACCGACTTCACTCCTGCGCAGGAAGAGGCCGTGCACGCGCTCATCTCCGCCGTGCACTGCACAGGGTTCTCCGTCTCGCTGCTCGACGGCGTCACCGGCTCGGGCAAGACGGAAGTCTACTACGAAGCCGTGGCGGAGACGCTGCGCCGCGGCCGCCAGGCGCTGGTCATGCTGCCCGAGATCGCGCTCACGGGGCAGTTCATGAGCCGCTTCACGGCGCGCTTTGGGTGCTTGCCTGCGGAGTGGCATTCGGCGCTCTCGCCGGCCGAACGCGGGCGGGTCTGGCGCGCGGTCGCGACGGGGGAAGCGCGGTGCGTGGTCGGCGCCCGCAGTGCGCTCTTCCTGCCCTACAGCGATCTCGGGCTGGTGGTCGTCGACGAGGAGCACGACGCGGGCTTCAAGCAGGACGACCGCGTGCATTATCAGGCGCGCGACATGAGCGTCGTGCGGGGCAGCCTCGGCGGTTTTCCGGTGGTGCTGGCGTCGGCGACGCCCTCGATCGAGAGCCACGTGAACGCGCGCACGGGGCGCTACCGGCACATCGTCCTGCCCGGACGCTTCACGGGGGCGGAGCTGCCGGAGGTCTCGCCCATCGACATGCGCGTCAACCCGCCCGAGAAGGGGCAGTGGCTGTCGCCGGTGCTGGTCGAAGCGGTCGCGGGCACGCTGCGGGACCGGCAGCAGTCGCTCCTGTTCCTCAACCGCCGGGGTTATGCGCCGCTGACGCTCTGCCGGAGTTGCGGGCACCGGTTCGAATGCCCGCAATGCACCGCCTGGCTCGTCGAGCACCGGTTCCGCCGGCGGCTCAACTGCCATCACTGTGGCTTCTCGCTGCCGATCCCCGAGGCGTGCCCGAAGTGCGGGGAGAAGGGCGGCCTCGTGGCCTGCGGGCCTGGTGTCGAGCGCGTCGCGGAGGAGGTGCACGCGCGTTTCCCGGACGCGCGCGTGGCGCTTCTGTCGTCCGACCTCATTCCCGGGCTCGAGGAGATGCGCCGAATCATCGGCTCGATCGAGAGCGGGGACGTGGACATCATCATCGGCACGCAGATCGTGGCCAAGGGCCACAACTTCCCGCTGCTGGCGACGGTCGGCATCGTGGACGGCGACCTCGGGCTTTCGATGGGTGCCGATCCGCGCGCGGGCGAGCGCACGTTCCAGCTCCTGCACCAGGTGACGGGGCGCGCGGGGCGCGCGCTCACCAAGGGGCGCGGCTACATCCAGACGCACATGCCGGAGCATCCGGTCATGCAGGCGATCATCTCGGGTGACCGGGAGAGCTTTCTCGAGCGCGAGATCGACATGCGCCGGCGCGGCCTCCTGCCGCCGTTCGGGCGGCTCGCGGCGCTCGTCATCTCGGCGCGCGACAAGGATCTTGCGGAGACGTTCGCGCGCGAGGTCGCGAGGCGGGCGCCGCGCGCGGATCAGATCGAGGTGCTGGGGCCGGCCGAAGCGCCGATCGCCGTCGTGCGCGGCCGCCACCGCTTCCGGCTGCTCGTCAAGGCGCCCCGGGACAAGACCCTCCAGGGCTATCTCAGGGCGTGGGGCGAGGCGTTGCCCAAAATCGGTGGCGATCTGCGGCTTACCGTCGACATCGACCCCTACAACTTTCTCTGAATGGGATCACGATCCCAATGCTGAGGCAGCGTGGCAGGCCCGCACGGTCCCGACACGCTGCCAGCTCACTTCGGTTGCTCAAGGCACGCGCTGCTTTGGAGGCCAATCCGCGTGCCGGCCTTACGATGCTCAGGTCCTTGCGAGACCGATGAGTGACGCTTCGGAGGGGATACAGGTCCGAGGCGACTCACGGTCTAGCGATGAGCTCCCGAAGCGAGGATCGAGCCTACGGCCAGAACGCCGAGGCCGATGGCGATGCCCTTGGCGACGTCGCTGCCGTGGTTGTGGCGATGCTTCCTGTAGCCGTAGCGATGGCGCGGCCCGTGGTCATGGCGCGGGCGGTCATAGGAGCGCGAATAGCTAGGGCCGCCGTGGCCGTGCCAGCCATCCCTGGCGCTGGCCGCGGTGGCCGCCAGAGGGGTCAGGTTCGCAGCGAGCAGGCTTCCGATCACGGCAGCGGAGGTGGTGAGCTTCTTCAACGACATGTCTCTCCCCTTCATCCAGATCCAACGCCGAGGCTGTCCCGGTACGTTGGAGCTCATGATGGCGGGGGCGGGCTGAACTCACCTTGAACGAGGCTTGCAGCTGCCGTTCATATTGATTGAGAGCCCATGAACGTCGCGCCGGTCAGCCTTTTCAAGCTGCCGGCGCGATGTCGTCATTCTGCTGACTATATGGCGGTTCCGCTATCTGAGATACGGGCACAGCTTGCGCCGGCCGTCGTTGGCCAGGAAGGTGCCGGACGCCCGGTCGAACGAGCGATAGCGCGCGGCGCAGCGCTCCACGGCGTCGCCGTCGTAGACCGCGCCGTCATCATAGTCGTCGTCATAGTAGTCGTAATCATAGAAGGCGGGG
>NZ_DAITQL010000121.1:0-5642 GCF_036833075.1 Hyphomicrobium sp. | reverse complement strand
GGCGGGGGCGGGCTTAACTCACCTTTATCGTGGCTTGCTGCTGCCGTTCATTTTTATTGTGAGCCCTTGACCGTCGCGCCGGTCTGCCTTTTCTGGCGGCCGGCGCGGTTTTCTTCGTCGGTTGCGGTGCGTTGCTATCGGAGATACGGGCAGAGCCTGCGCTTGCCGTCGTAGCCGAGGAACGTGCCGGTCCTGCGGTCGAACGAGCGATAGCGCGCTTCGCACCGGGCGATGGCATCGCCGCTCGGGGCGACGTCGTAATCGTCATAATCGTCTTCATAGAAGTCGTCGTAATAGTAGGACGGGCCGTAATAGAAATAGGGGACGCCATACCAGCGCGGACGGATGGGGCGGAAATGGCCGTGGCCGTGGTGGCCGCCGCCGTGCCAATGACCGCCGCCAGGCCGGTGAGGCTTGCCGCCACCGCCGAAGCGCGGTCCGCCGCCGCCATGGATGTGGCGACCGCCGCCCCCGCCGCTGCGGATGCCATGGCCACCGCCTCCGCCGGACCTGCGGACATCGACCACGAGTCCATCGGTGCCGGCCTTCGACAGCGCGGCTCCCGTGTTGGGCGTCACCGGCGCGGCACTCGCGGCCGAGGCCATGAGCGGCAGGGCCGCCAGCGCGGCGAACGCCAGCACTCTTGTGCTCCTCATACCTGATACTCCATCTCAAATTCTGTTTCGGGGCCACCCCGTGATCCACGCTGCCCACTCTGGATGTGGGGGCTCCCGGTTAAGAATCCCATCGGTAGACCGTTTGGTTCCTCGTTTTTTTGTTGCGGCGAGGACCAGCCCCCAAGCTCAGGTGGGGCGATGAATGGCCGCGGAATCCCGTCGTCCGCCCCCGTCTCAGCGCGGTTGATGCGCCGTGACGTACATGATACAGAACCGCGGGTTTTCGGTCGGGGGACCTTACGCGCCGGCAATTTGGCCGGCGGCGCGGCTCCACCCCGTCCGCATCATCCTCGACATTGACAGGGCTGTGGCTTCGGCCGCGGGGCTTCCTCCAACCCCTTGAGCACGCGAGATTTCTTGACGTGGCGACAGAAGAACCAATCGTGGCCGGTGTGGCAGTGCGCTACGCAGCCGCCCTTTTCGATCTTGCAAAAGAGCAAAACAAGATCTCCGAGGTCGAGCAGGATCTCGTCAAATTCCAGCAACTTTACGACATGAGCCCCGACCTGCAGCGGCTGGTCAGAAGCCCCGTCATTGCGGCCGACGATCAGGTGCGCGCGCTCAGCCGCGTGCTCGACATGGCCGGCGTCGGGGGGCTTGCCAAGAACTTCATCGGTCTCGTGGCGAGGAACCGTCGCCTGTTCGCGGCGCCCGACATGGTGCGCGCTTTTCGCTCGCTTGCGGCGAAAGCCCGCGGCGAGGTGACGGCGGAGGTGATCAGCGCGCATCCGCTGACGGAAGAGCAGGCCAACGCGCTCAAGGCTCAGCTCAAGGAAACAGTCGGCAAGGACGTGACGCTCGCGGCCAAGGTCGACGCCGCGCTGATCGGTGGGCTGATCGTGAAGCTCGGCAGCCGGATGATCGATTCGTCGCTCAGGACAAAGCTTTCGAACTTGAGCCTTTCGCTCAAGGGAGGCCATTGACGCGAGGCTCAGGCCGGCTCAGCCGGCCGCCACGGCGCGCTCCCAAGACCAAGATATATCAAGACATATAGAGAAAACGCCCTACAGACAGAGGTCAAGTGATGGACATCCGGGCTGCAGAGATCACCTCGATCCTGAAAGATCAGATCAAGAATTTCGGCAAGGAAGCCGAGGTTTCGGAAATCGGGCAGGTGCTGTCGGTCGGCGACGGCATCGCGCGCGTCTACGGCCTCGATAACGTGCAGGCCGGCGAGATGGTGGAGTTCCCGGGCGGCATCCGCGGCATGGCGCTCAACCTCGAAGCCGACAACGTCGGCGTCGTGGTGTTCGGCGACGACCGCACCATCAAGGAAGGCGACAACGTCAAGCGGACCGGCGCCATCGTCGAGGTCCCGGTCGGCAAGGGTCTGCTCGGCCGTGTGGTCGACGGCCTCGGCAACCCGATCGACGGCAAGGGCCCGATCCAGTCCGACACGCGCATGCGCGTCGACGTCAAGGCCCCCGGCATTCTACCGCGCAAATCGGTGCACGAGCCGATGGCGACCGGCCTCAAGGCGGTGGACGCCCTGATCCCCGTCGGCCGCGGCCAGCGTGAGCTCATCATCGGCGACCGCCAGACCGGCAAGACCGCCATCATCCTCGACACGTTCCTCAACCAGAAGTCGATCAACGCCGGAAGCGACGAGAGCGCCAAGCTCTATTGCGTCTATGTCGCCGTCGGACAGAAGCGCTCGACGGTTGCGCAGTTCGTCAAGGTTCTGGAGGAGCGCGGCGCGCTCGAGTACTCGATCGTCGTCGCCGCCACCGCCTCCGACCCGGCGCCCATGCAGTACCTCGCGCCGTTCACCGGCTGCACGATGGGCGAATACTTCCGCGATAACGGCATGCACGCCGTGATCGCCTACGACGACCTCTCCAAGCAGGCCGTCGCCTACCGCCAGATGTCGCTCCTTCTGCGCCGCCCGCCGGGCCGCGAAGCCTACCCGGGCGACGTGTTCTACCTCCACTCCCGTCTGCTCGAGCGCGCCGCGAAGCTCGGCGATGCCGCCGGCAAGGGCTCGCTCACCGCGCTCCCCGTCATCGAGACCCAGGCCAACGACGTGTCGGCCTACATTCCGACCAACGTGATCTCGATCACCGACGGGCAGATCTTCCTTGAGACCGATCTCTTCTATCAGGGCATCCGCCCGGCCGTGAACGTCGGCCTCTCGGTGTCGCGCGTCGGCTCTTCGGCGCAGACCAAGGCGATGAAGCAGGTGGCCGGCAAGATCAAGGGCGAGCTCGCGCAGTACCGCGAGATGGCGGCCTTCGCGCAGTTCGGCTCGGACCTCGACGCGGCGACGCAGAAGCTGCTCGCGCGCGGCGCGCGCCTCACCGAGCTCCTGAAACAGCCGCAGTTCTCTCCGCTCAAGATGGAGGAGCAGGTGGCGGTGATCTTCTCGGGAACGCGCGGTTATCTCGACCCGCTTCCGGTCTCGGCGATCGGCAAGTTCGAGGCGAGCCTTCTGACGGCGCTACGCGAGGAGAAGACGCTCCTCGACACCATCGCCAAGGACAAGGCGATGTCGGATGAGACCGAGAAGAAGCTCGTCGGCTTCCTCGACACCTTCGCGAAGAACTTCGTCGCTTAGTGCTTTTCCCCTCCCTTTGCGGGGAGGGGCCAAAATTTTAGGGATGCTCGAATGCCGAGCTTAAAAGATCTCAGGAACCGCATCTCGTCGGTCAAGGCGACGCGGAAGATCACGAAGGCCATGCAGATGGTGGCCGCGGCCAAGCTGCGCCGCGCGCAGGAAGCCGCGACGGCGGCCCGGCCCTACGCCGAGCGCATGGACGCCGTGCTCGCCGCGCTCGGCAAGGCCATCAACCGCGAAAACGCTTCGCCCCTGCTGGTCGGAACCGGCCGCGACCAGACGCATCTCCTGATCGTCATGACGGCCGAGCGCGGCCTCTGCGGCGGTTTCAACTCGAACATCGCCAAGCTCGCGCGCGCGGACGCGCAGCAGCTCCTGGCCGCCGGCAAGACGGTCAAGATCCTGACGGTCGGCCGCAAGGGCGCGGACAACCTCAGGCGCGACCTCGGACGCAATATCGTCGAGCGCGTCGAGTTGCGTGGCATCCGCCAGGTCGGCTTCACGAACGCCGAGGAGATCGCTGGCAAGGTGGTCGCCATGTTCGAGGCCGGGGACTTCGACGTTGCGACGCTCTACTTCTCGGAGTTCAAGAGCGTCATCACGCAGAAGCCGACGGCGCTGCAGCTCATTCCGGCCAAGCTGCCGGAGGCGGCGACCGAGGCGAAGGGCGTCGCGCAGCCGCTCGTTGAGACCGAGCCGGACGATGGATCGGTGGTCGAGTATCTGCTGTCGCGAAACATCTCGACGCAGATCTTCCGCGGCCTTCTCGAGAATGCCGCTTCGGAGCAGGGCGCGCGCATGAGCGCCATGGACAGCGCGACGCGCAACGCCGGCGAAATGATCAACAAGCTGACGATCAAGTACAACCGTCAGCGGCAGGCGAACATCACCAAGGAGCTCATCGAGATCATCTCGGGTGCGGAAGCGCTTTGAGACCAGGCGCGAGGAGATAGCCCATGGCCTACAAGACGACAGCAACCACGAAGGGCGGCCGCGACGGCCGCGCGATCGTCGAGGATGCCAAACTTTCGCTTGCCATGGCGCTGCCGAAGGATCTCGGCGGATCCGGCGAAGGGCACAACCCCGAGCAGCTCTTCGCCGCCGGCTATTCGGCCTGCTTCGGCCAGGCGATCCTGCTGCTCGCGAAGAAGCACGGGCTCGACGGCCAGGCGGCGCGCGTCACCGCCGACGTGACGCTCAACACCGCCGACGGCTTCTCGCTCGCCGTCGATCTCAAGGTTTCGCTTCCCGGCGCCGACAAGGCCGCCCTTCAGGCCCTCGTCGAGGAAGCACATACGGTCTGTCCCTATTCAAAGGCGACGCGCGGGAACATTCCCGTCACGCTGTCGATCGCATAGTTGAGGCCGATGATCACGCTTCGGACTGAACGGATCCGAAGCGCTCATGGTCCGAGAATTTTGGCTGGAGAGGAAAATGGCAAGCAAGGTTGGTAAGGTTCGCCAGGTCATGGGCGCTGTCGTCGACGTGCAGTTCGACGACCATCTGCCGGAGATTCTGAACTCGCTCGAGACCAAGAACAACGGCCAGCGCCTTGTTCTCGAGGTGGCGCAGCATCTCGGCGAGAATACGGTTCGCACCATCGCCATGGACTCGACCGAGGGTCTCGTGCGCGGCCAGGAGGTCGCCGACACGGGCGCGCCGATCTCGGTGCCGGTCGGCGAGGAGACGCTCGGGCGCATCATCAACGTGATCGGCGAGCCGGTCGATGAAGCCGGCCCCGTCAACACCAACGCCGTGCGCGCCATCCACCAGGCGGCCCCCGCGTTCGCCGATCAGGCGACGGAAGCGCAGATCCTGGTCACGGGCATCAAGGTCGTCGATCTGCTCGCGCCCTACGCCAAGGGCGGCAAGATCGGCCTCTTCGGCGGCGCCGGCGTCGGCAAGACCGTGCTCATCATGGAGCTCATCAACAACATCGCCAAGGCGCACGGCGGCTACTCGGTGTTCGCCGGCGTCGGCGAGCGTACGCGTGAGGGCAACGACCTCTATCACGAGATGATCGAGAGCAAGGTCAACATCGACCCGAAGAAGAACAACGGCTCGACCAAGGGCTCCAAGTGCGCTCTCGTGTACGGCCAGATGAACGAACCGCCGGGCGCGCGCATGCGCGTCGCGCTCTCGGGCCTCACCGTCGCCGAGGACTTCCGCGACAAGGGCCAGGACGTGCTGTTCTTCGTCGACAACATCTTCCGCTTCACGCAGGCGGGCTCGGAAGTGTCGGCGCTGCTCGGCCGCATCCCCTCGGCGGTCGGCTATCAGCCGACGCTCGCGACCGACATGGGCGCGCTGCAGGAGCGCATCACCACCACGCAGAAGGGCTCGATCACCTCGGTGCAGGCGATCTACGTGCCGGCCGACGACTTGACCGACCCGGCGCCCGCGACCTCGTT
>NZ_DAITQL010000120.1:0-9831 GCF_036833075.1 Hyphomicrobium sp. | reverse complement strand
AGCTTGTTGAGCCGGTCCTGGCAGTCGCCGAAGCCGAAGAAGATCTCCTCCGGCGCCTCCACCGTGCCGTCCTCGATGGCGCACATCACCTCGAAGGCGCTCTGCGAGGCGAGCACCAGCATCGATGCGACGTCGTTGACGGCCTGCTGGTAGAGCTTTGCCGCATCCATACCCACCCGCGGCCCGTGCACGCCGAATTTCAGGGGCGAGGCCCCTTGTGCGCCTTCGCCGGCGAACAGCCGGGGATTGCGCTGGAAGCGGCGAAAGATCTCGGAGAGGTGCAGGCAGCACGTCTCGAGCTCGCGCAGCACCATGACGGCCTTGCGCTTCGGCCTGATGCGGTCGGCGGCCCGTTCGCGCGCAGCCCAGTTGATGGCCGCGATGGAGGAGATGGTCCCGAGTGCCGCGATGGCCGGCAGCACGGCCGCGAACGGATCGGGTGCGATCCGGCTGTCGGCCTCAGGCGCATCTGCCGGATCGCGCTTTTCCGTCAAGAAGCCCTCCCGTCGGCCGGTTTCGCTCGCTGGGCTCTGCTCATGCACCGGCGCAGCCGCCGTGCCAGCGTGAGACCATGGATCGCCTGGGACCCTATCAGTCCCAGGCGTCGCTCATGGTGACAATAACCGCGCGCGAGGAGAAAAACGTTATCTCCGGTGTGAGCACCTCGTGCGGCTCAGAACACCTTGCCGAGGTGCGCGTCGACCGAGTGCCGGTTGGCGCCGCGGATCGCGAAATAGAACATGATCGCCGCCCAGAGGATGGATTTCTCGGCGCCGCCAAAGCCTTCGCCTCTCAGAACCCAATGAAAATATACGGTGACGAGCAAGACGATCATGGCCGCGAACGCAGCCGGGCGTGTCCAGAGCCCGATGGCGATCAGGATGCCGCCGAAAAACTCCGTGACCGACAGCAGCACGGCCCAGAACACGGCGGGGCCGGGGAAGAACCCGAGGCTCTCGACCAGTCCGACCGGCCCCGTCGGGTTCATGATCTTCGGGAACCCGTGCGTGACGAGGGCGAGGCCGGCGACGACGCGCAGTAGTGTCTCCGCGAAATCCCCAAGGCTCCCGTAAACCGGGCCGAGAAATGGGATGATGAGCCGGTTGGACGGATGGATCGGATCGTTCGACATGTGCTGCTCCCCTTTTTTGGCCGTATCGGACGCACACAGCTTAGGTTTCAGACTATTTTCGTCAACATATTGCGGGCGGACGCGGTTGCGTTGCCGCCTCCGTCCGTTGTCGAGCGGAGGGGTTCGCGCGGACAAGGCCGCGCGGCGCCGGCGCGACGGTGAGGCCGCAACCGATTGAAGCGCTAATACACGCGGGCCTTGGGCTCGATGTATGAGATCTCGTTCGTCAGCGTCCGGGTGTGCACCGGGCGGTAATCGAGCCTGACCGATGCGCTCTCGTAGTCCGCAAACGCCAGCGTGTGCTTCATCCACTCCCTGTCGTCGCGGTTTGGATAGTCCTCGCGCGCATGCGCCCCGCGGCTCTCCTTGCGGTTGGCCGCGCCGACCACCGTCACCGCCGCCTGTGCAATCAGGTTGTCGTATTCGAGCGTCTCGACGAGATCCGAGTTCCAGATCAGCGAGCGGTCGGTGACGCGGATGTCGGAGGTCGCGCGCCAGATCTCGGCGATCTTTTTCACGCCCTCGTCGAGCACCGGCCCGTCGCGGAACACCGCGCAGTTCGCCTGCATTGTCTTTTGCATGCGAAGACGCAGCGCGGCCGTCGGCTCGGAGCCCTTGGCGTACCGGAAGCGGTCGAGTCTTGCGAGCGCCCTGTCGGTCGCCTCCGGCCGGAAGTCCGGCTGCGCGGCGCCTGTTTCGATGGAGGCAGCGCACCGGAGTGCTGCCGCGCGCCCGAACACGACGAGATCGATGAGCGAGTTCGAGCCGAGCCGGTTCGCGCCGTGCACCGAGACGCAGGCAGCCTCGCCGATGGCCATGAGGCCCGGCACGATCGTGTCCGGATCGCCGTCTTTGAGCGTCAGCACCTCGCCGTGATAGTTGGTCGGGATGCCGCCCATGTTGTAGTGCACGGTCGGTAGCACGGGGATCGGCTGGCGCCGGAGATCGACGCCCGCGAACACCTTGGCGCTCTCCGTGATGCCGGGCAGCCGTTCGGCCAGGATCGCCGGATCGAGATGGTCGAGATGCAGATAGATGTGGTCCTTGTCGAGTCCGACGCCGCGTCCTTCCCGGATCTCGATCGTCATTGAGCGCGAGACGACGTCGCGCGAGGCGAGGTCCTTGGCGTGCGGCGCATAGCGCTCCATGAAGCGCTCGCCCTCGCTGTTGGTGAGGTAGCCGCCCTCGCCGCGCGCGCCCTCCGTGATGAGCACGCCCGCGCCGTAGATCCCGGTCGGGTGGAACTGCACGAACTCCATGTCCTGCAGCGGCAGCCCCGCGCGCAGCACCATGGCGTTGCCGTCGCCCGTGCAGGTGTGGGCCGACGTGCAGGAGAAATAGGTACGCCCGTAGCCGCCGGTCGCGAGGATCGTGCGCTTGGCCCGGAAGCGGTGGATCGTCCCGTCCTCGAGCGAGAGCGCGATCACCCCGCGGCACGCCCCCTCGTCGTCCATCAGGAGGTCGAGCGCGAAGTACTCGACGAAGAACTCGGCCGAGTGGCGCAGCGACTGGCCGTAAAGCGTATGCAGCATGGCGTGCCCGGTGCGGTCCGCGGCCGCGCATGTGCGCTGGGCGGGCGGGCCGGCGCCGAACTCCGTTGTCATGCCGCCGAAGGGGCGCTGATAGATCCTGCCGTCCTCCGTGCGCGAGAACGGCAGGCCATAGTGCTCGAGCTCGAAGACGGCATCGGGCGCGTGCCGGCAGAGGTACTCGATGGCGTCCTGGTCGCCGAGCCAGTCCGAGCCCTTGACGGTGTCGTACATATGCCAGCGCCAGTCGTCGGGGCCCATGTTGCCGAGCGAGGCCGCAACGCCACCCTGCGCCGCGACCGTGTGCGAGCGCGTCGGAAACACCTTGGTGATGCAGGCCGTCTTGAGGCCCGCTTCCGCCGCGCCGAGCGTCGCGCGCAGGCCCGCGCCGCCGGCGCCGACCACGACCACGTCATAGGTATGATCGTGCGTGGGATAGGCTTTGCCCGCGACGGCGGGTGCAGCGAGAGAGGAGGCTGGATTTTTCCCGTTGGTCTTGGCCATCTGGGCGTTAGCCTCCGAACGAAAGCTTGAGGATGGAGAACGCGCCCGCCGCGGCGACGGCGATCGCGAAGAAGGTATTGAGCATGAGGAGCACGATCTTGGTGGCCTCGCCGTGCACGTAATCCTCGATGATCACCTGCATGCCGATCCGCATGTGGATGGCGGCGGACACCAGGAACAGGATGAGCGGCACCGCGACCAGGGGCCGGCCGAGCGTGCGCGCGACGGTCGTGTGATCCGCGCCGGCGAGATGGACGGCAAGCCCGATGGCGAAGATCGCGAGAACGAGATTGGCGGCGCCCGTCACGCGTTGCATCCAGAAGTGATCGGAGCCTTCCTTGGCCGAGCCGAGGCCGCGGACCTCCTTGAGCGGCGTGCGCATGGTCATACGTCGAGACCCCCTGCCGAGAGCAGTACATAGCCCCAGATGGCGAGCGTCAGCGCGATCGAGACGGCGAGCGATCCCCAGCACAAAAGGTCGATGGTCGCGTGCTCGTAGCCGCGGCCCGTGTCCCAGATGAAGTGCCGGATCCCGCCCACGAGGTGGTGCAGGAGCGCCCAGGTGTAGCCGACGAGGACGATCAGCCCCGGCCAGGTGCCGAGCAGGCCCGTGACGGAGGCAAAGGTATCCGCCCCGCTCGCCGTGGCGACCAGCACGCACGCCACCAGCACCGTGCCCACATAAAGGGCCCCGCCGGTGATGCGATGCACGATCGACATCGTCATGTTGATGGGCATTTTGTAGATCTGCAGGTGTGGCGAGAGCGGACGTGCCGCCCGCGAGCCCCGCGTCGCATTGGCCTCAGCCATTGGTCCTCGTGTCCCCGGATGCAGAGGGCGCCGGCTGATGCCGCCGCCAGGATGCCGTTTCGCCTTTTAGCGCGCGTGCCCGCACGGGGCAATTCGCCAAATGGTTGCGGGCGATGGGGCAATTATTGATTTTTGTACTCAGGATAGCGGACCCGTGAGGCATCGTCCGCCGCGCTGCCGAGCCCGTCGACGCCCGATCCAACAATGAGGCCAGAGCCTAGCGCGGAAGCAGCACCCAGATGTCGAGGTCGAGGATCACGCCGTCTGCGTAGGCCCCGCCTTCGGTCTTGAAGGGAAACGTGCTCGCGTCCTGGTTCTTGACTGCGACCAGCCGGGTTCTGAGCGCGCCGACGTCCGTGCGGCCCGGTAGCTCCGCCTTCTCCAGGACCTCGGACCACGCATAGACGGTATCGCCGGCGAACAGCGGCGCCACGTGCCGCCCGCCGTTGATGGCGGCGATGTGGAAGGCGTTGTTCATGCCGTTGAACGACAGCGCGCGTGCGAGCGAGATGGTGACGCCGCCGTAGACGATGCGCTTCCCGAAGCGGCCCTTGGCTTCGGTATGCTGGTTGAAGTGAACCTTTGCCGTGTTCTGATAGAGGCGCGTCGCGATCTGGTGCTCGGCCTCCTCGAGGGTCATGCCGTCCACGTGGTCGATGCGCTCGCCCACCTGGTAGTCACCCCAGCGATAGGGCGCACCCGCGAGGTCGTAATCGTAGGCCTTGCCATCGATGAGCGGCACGGCCCCGCCGATATCCTTGGGGTCGACGCGGTCGGAAAGCTTCGGCACCACCGCCTCCGGTGCGGGCGAGGCCTTGTCGCGTTTGCGGACCATGACCCAGCGTGCGTACTCGAGGACGACCTCGCCGTTCTGGTTCCGCCCCGTCGAGCGCACGTAGACGGTGCCCGTCTCGCGGTTGGAGTTCTCCTTGAGGCCGATGACCTCGGAGACGGTCGAGAGCGTATCCCCGGGATAGGCGGGCTTCAGAAAGCGCCCTTCGGCGTAGCCGAGATTGGCGATCGCGTTGAGCGAGATGTCGGGAACGGTCTTGCCGAACACCACGTGGAACAGAAGGAGATCGTCGACCGGCGATCGCGGATAGCCGATGCTGCGCGCGAACGTGTCGGCCGATTGAACGGCAAAGCGCGGACCATAAAGGCTCATGTAGAGACCCACGTCGCCCTCCGTCAGCGTCCGCGGGGTCGCGTGGTGCAGGATTTGTCCGACGCGATAGTCTTCGAAGAAATTGCCCGGGTTGGTCTTGGTCATGCGCTCGTCTCAGTCTCGGAAAGGATCAGGGCCGTCCTATGCCATCTTTGGCGGGGTGAAGCGAGTGCGCCTTTTGGTCCGTGATATCGAGAGAAAAGCCCTGGGCCCCCCGGCTCCTCTCCACCCCGGCCGCGCCCGCCCCGACCGGGCGCCTCGACCGGGCACACCTCAATCGGGATCGCTTCGGACCCTGTCGGTCCGAAGCGTCGATCATGGTCCCGAGGTCGGAGTCTAGAACCACTCCTCGATTTCCCTGACCGAGTTGGCGATCGCCACCGTGCGCCGGGCCTGTACGAGATGCAGCCGCTCCACCATCTTGCCCTCGACGGTGATGACGCCCTTGGGGGCGTTCTCGGGCTCGTTGAAGGCGGCGATGATCTTTTTCGACCAGGTGATCTCCTCCTCCGTCGGCGAGAAGATCTCGTTGCACGGCGCCACCTGAGAGGGATGGATGAGCGTCTTGCCGTCCATCCCGAGCGTGCGCCCGTGCTCGCATTCCTTGCGGAATCCGCTCTCGTCCTTGAAGTCGTTGTAGACGCCGTCGATGATGTCGAGCCCGTAGCCGCGCGCCGCAACCACCGTCATGGCGAGCCAGGGGACCACGGCGAAGCGGTCGTGCAGCGCCCGTGCCCGGCTTTCCTTCAGGAGATCGTTGGTGCCCATGACGAGGCAGACGAGCCGGTTCTCGGGGTCGGCGCCCGTCGCCGCGATCTCGCCGCAGCGCAGGATCGAGAACGGCGTCTCCATCATCGCCCAGAGCTTGGTCTTCTCGGGCGCATTGACCGATTTCAGGATCTTGGCGGCGCTGATGATGTCGCCCGGACCGTGAACCTTGGGGATCAGGATGGCGTCGGGCGCCGCCGACGCCGCAGCGAGGATATCGGCGGTTCCCCAGGCGGTTTCGAGCGCGTTGGGGCGGATGATGACCTCGCGCTTGCCGTAGCCTCCTTCCTTGACCGCGGCGACGACCTTGCCGCGGGCCTCGACCTTGGCATCCGGCGCCACCGAATCCTCGAGGTCCAGGATCAGCGCGTCGGCCGGCAGCGAGCGCGCCTTCTCGAGCGCACGCTCGTTGGCGCCGGGCATGTAAAGCACGCTGCGTCGGGGGCGGATCGGAGCCATGGGACCTCTCTCAGTTGGTCCGGGCGCGGGTCCGGCCCGGAATGTTGCGGTGCAACGTTAATGCAATCTTGGCGGCGAACCAACGATGCCGATGGCGTCGTACAGAGAAATTGTCGTCGGGTTGCCGGTCGGTTTCGGAGCCGGCTTCGGATATGACAGGGGGGGCCGCGCGGCGGTGAGCCGGCGCAAAGAAAAGGGACGCTCGCATGGCGACCGTCGTCGCAGTTTCTTCATTCGTTGCGCGCGGGGCGGTCGGCCTGCGGGCGATCGTGCCGGCGCTCGACCGGCTGGGGCATGACGCCGTCGCCTGCCCGACCATCGTGTTGTCGAACCATCTGGGACATGCGCGCGCGGCCGGCAGTCCCGTCGCGCCCGAGACGCTGGCCGCGATGATCGACGCGCTCGCCGACAACGGATGGCTGGCGGGCGTCGATGCCGTGCTGACCGGCTACCTGCCGAGCCCCGAGCACGTCCATCTGGTCGAACGCCTGATCACCCGCGTGCGCGCCGCGCGTGCCGGTGCCCTGATCATCTGCGATCCGGTGCTCGGAGATGATCCGGGCGGCCTCTACGTGCCCGAAAGCGTGGCCGAGGCCGTGCGCGACCGGCTCGTGCCCCTCGCCACGCACATGAAGGTCAACACGTTCGAGCTGGCGCTCCTCTCCGGCCGGGGCGTGAGCTCGGTCTCAGGCGCCGTCGACGCCGCGAGACGCCTTGCGGCGCCGGTCGTGCTCGCAAGCTCCGTCCCCTCCGAGGGCGGCGGGCTCGCGAATGTCATCGTGACGCGCGAGCGCGCGAGCCGATGCACGGTCGCAGGGGAGAGCGACGTGCCCCACGGCACCGGCGATCTTCTGGCCGCAACCTTCGTGGGCCATCTCCTTCACGGCGAGGATCCGTTCACGAGCACGGCCCTGGCCGCCGCCGCCGTCGCACGCGCCATCGCCCTGAGCCGGGGCAGGGACGAGTTGCAGCTCTTCGCCGCCGCGGCGTGGCACGAGGCGGCGGCGCTGACGATGACCGGCATCGATCGGTGACGGATTGACCGCGTGCCCGTTCTATCGCACGACGGCACCGAGGGAATTTTCACGCGAGGACGGCAGGAATGGCAAGGCGGCGGCTGCGTGACGCAATGAATTTCATCCAGCACCACGAAGCTTCGGGCGGCGTGGTCCTGCTCGTCGCCGCCGTGGCCGCGCTGATCCTCGCCAATTCGCCCCTGGCGCCGCTCTACGGCGCCCTTCTCGATACGCATGTGTCCATACGTGTCGGCGAATGGGGGCTCGACAGAAACCTTCTGCATTGGATCAACGACGGCCTGATGGTCATCTTTTTTTTCAACGTCGGCCTCGAGATCAAGCGCGAGCTGGTCGAGGGTGAGCTGTCGAGCGTGAGGCAGGCAGCGCTCCCGGCCATCGGCGCTTTGGGCGGAATGATCGTTCCGGCCCTCATCTACACCTGGATCAACTGGGGCGACTCGCACGCGTTGCGCGGCTGGGCTATTCCGACGGCAACCGACATCGCGTTTGCAATCGGCGTCCTGGCTCTTCTCGGGCCGCGCATTCCCGCTTCGCTCAAGATTTTTCTGCTGGCACTCGCGATCATCGACGACCTGGGTGCGATCATCATTATCGCCGTGTTCTACACCGCCAACCTGTCGCTTGTGGCGTTGTCGCTTGCGGCAGCCGGGATTGCGGTGTTGTTCGTTCTTAACCGGCGCGGCGTGACGCGGACGGCCGCGTACGTCCTGGCGGGTGCCTTCGTATGGCTCTGCGTGCTGCAATCGGGTGTCCACGCGACGCTTGCCGGCGTGATCACCGCCATCGCCGTTCCGCTGCTTCCGGTCGCGAACGGCAATGGCGGATCCGAGACCTTGGCGGCCAAGCTTCAGGACAGCCTGCATCCGTGGGTCACGTTCGGCGTTCTCCCGGCCTTTGCCTTCGCCAACGCCGGCGTGTCGCTGGCCGGGCTCACGCCTGAAACGCTCTTGAGCCCGATCCCGCTCGGGATCGCGCTCGGCCTGCTGATCGGCAAGGCCGTCGGCGTGTACAGTTTCACGACGGGCGCGATTGCGCTGGGCATCGGAACGAGACCGGAGAGCAGCTCGCGCGTCCAGCTTTTCGGCATCGCGATTCTGGCGGGTATCGGTTTCACGATGAGCCTGTTCATCGGCATGCTGGCTTTCCCCGAGCCCCAATACGCCGCCGACATCCGCATCGGCGTCCTCTCGGGCTCGCTCTGCTCGGCGCTTCTGGGCTTCGCGATTTTGCGCTGCGCGAAGCGCCCGCTGCCCCCGGCAGCGAGAACGGGATAGTGCGACTCGCGAGATTGCAGACGCAAGCCGCCAACGCCTCCTACCCGGTCGGGCGGGTGCGACGATTGCCTGCTCGCATCGCGGCGCTTTTCAATATAGAAAATATGAGGATAGCGACGTGCGCGTAGGGCACGCGCGCCGGTTTGTACGAGGCCTTTTCCATCAGGGAAAACCAGAATGTCGAGCTTTCCTGAGGTGCTGACGGATCGCTTCCGCCGCTTCAAGCTTCGCCACTTCATGCCCAATGCCGATCGCTACGAGGAACTGGCCACCCACGGCCAGGATCCCGAGGTGATGGTCATTTCCTGCTGCGACAGCCGCGTCGACCCGGAAACCATCTTCACGGCCATGCCGGGCGAGATGTTCGTCGTCCGCAACGTGGCGAACCTGGTGCCGACCTACGAGGTGGTCGGCCGATACCACGGCGTCTCGAGCGCCATCGAGTTCGCGGTCATGAACCTCCGCGTGAAGCATCTGATCATCATGGGACATTCCGGCTGCGGCGGCGTCAAGGCCGCGCTCGACCAGAGCGCCGCCATCCAGACCGAGGCCATGTTCATCTCGCGCTGGATGTCGATGCTGGACGAGGCGCGTCTGCATGTGCTGACCAACCACCAGGCGGCGTCGAGCGCCGAGAAGCATAGGCTTCTCGAACTGGAATGCATCAAGACCTCGATCAAGAATTTGCGCACCTTCCCCTTCGTCAAGAAGGAGGAGGACAAGGGCCGTCTGGCGCTGCACGGCGCCTATTTCGAAATCGCGACCGGCACGCTGAGCGTGCTCAACCATTCCCGCAACGAGTTCTATCCTCTGACGTGAAGCGGGAGAAGCAAACGCCCCTCTAAGGAGAAGCCGCCCGGCCTCGCGCGGCCGCAATGGCCGGAAGCAGCGTCTTTTCCAGGCTCTCCGCGGAGATCGGGCCGACGTGCTTGTAGGCGATCCGGCCCGCGCCATCGACGACGAATGTCTCCGGCATGCCGTAGACGCCCCACTCGATGGCGTTGCGCCCGGAGCGGTCCGTGCCGACGGCCGTGAACGGATTGCCGTAGCGCCCGATGAAGCGCCGCCCGGCTTCGGGCTGGTCCTTGTAGTTGACGCCGAACACGTCGACGCCCGTGCGCTCTCTGAGCGCGATCAGCAGCGGATGCTCCTC
>NZ_DAITQL010000119.1:0-9971 GCF_036833075.1 Hyphomicrobium sp. | reverse complement strand
TCTCTAGGGGCCGGATTCTAGCGCCGTCTGGACTAAATTGCGGGGGTCACATCAGCCTGAACCGAAGAACATCGACTAGCAGCTTGAAAGCGGGTGAAACGTGCCGGCGGCTGGGATAGTAGAGATGGTAAGCCGGTAACGGCGGCGTCCATTGGGTCAGCACACGCCTGAGCCGCGCCGACTTTATGAGCTTCTCCACCTGATCCAATGGCAGGTAGGCCAGGCCGAGGCCGTCGAGTGCTGCATCCTGGATGAGATCGATGGTGTTGAAGATGAGCGGCCCCTCGACGCGCACGCGCGTCTCCCGCCCGCCTTTGACGAACCGCCAAGCGTTCAGCGTGCCCGAGGTGGGGAGCCTCAGATTGATGCAGCGGTGTGCAACGAGCTGATCGGGATGGGTCGGCTGCGCAAGCTTGCGGAAGTATTTGGGCGAGCCGACGATCGCCATCGGAATCTCAGGCCCGATCGGCACCGCGATCATATCCTTGGCCACGTGTTCGCCGAGCCGAACGCCGGCATCGAAGCGATCGGCCACGATGTCGGTGAGCCCATAGTCGATGATGATCTCGACAGTGATGTCGGGATAGTCAGGGAGAAGCCTGCTGAGAGCCGGACGCAGAATCGTCTTGGCCGCATGCTCGACCGTCGTGATGCGGATCGTTCCCGCGGGCTTGTCGCGGAACGTGCTGAGATCGGCAATGCGCTGATCGATATCGTGCAGCATCGGCGCCAGCGACTGCAGCAACCGCTCCCCTGCTTCCGTAGGTGCGACGCTCCGCGTGGTGCGGGCCAGCAGCCGCACGCCGAGACGCGCCTCCAGCCTGCGGACAATCTGGCTGAGTGCCGATTGCGACAGATCGAGCTTCGCCGCCGCCCGTGTGAAGTTTTTCGCCTCCGCGACGACCACGAAGGCCGTCAGGTCGGCCATGTCCTCGCGCCGCATTCATCACCATGTTTCTAGGTTCATACACATTATCACATCTAATCGATGAGCAGACAATGCGCTACCTTCCGACCATGCCGTCGTGATCGAGGCGACGGGTCTTCAATGAAACAGAGGAGTATTGGTGATGACCGGAATATCGAAGGAGCGAATGCAGAAGGCCCAGGAGCAGGAGAAGACCATCTCCAAGGCGGATCACGCCAAGGTCAAAGCGCTCGCCGGCATGGTGAAGATGCCGCGCAGCTTCATCTTCAAGAACCCCGACGAGTACGGCATGAAGGGCTGGCACGACCTGTCCATTCCTTCGGACGACGGCACACCGCTCGAAGCCTGGTACATCCCCGCCAAGGGCGGCGAGAGCAACAAGCTGGTCATCTTCAACCACGCCCTGCCAATGTGCCGCGCTGGCTATCCCGGCCACATGGGCGAGCCGTGGAGCAATTTCATCGAGCCGGTCGAGATCGACTTCGTCATCCAGTACAAGCACCTCACCGATGCCGGCTATAACGTGCTGACTTATGACTTCCGCAATCACGGACAGAGCGGCGCTGCAAACGGCGGTGTCTGCGGCGTCGGCCAGTGGGAATGGCGCGATTGCGTCGGCGTGAAGAAGTTCGTCGATGCGCATCCGCGCCTCGGCAAGATGAAGGTCGCTCTGTTCAGCCAGTGCCTCGGCGGTGTTTCACAGTATGCGGCCATCACCAAGCATCCCGAGCTGTTCGAGAACGTGAAGTGTCTGGCGAGCCCGCTGGTGCCCAACATGTCGTCGGTGTTCGCCAAGATTTCGGCGGCCCAGGGCATCTCGCAGTATCAGGAGCTGATCGACCTGGAGCTTTTGAAGCTGGGCGGTTTCGCCGCCGCTGACATGTCGGGCAAGCTCTGGGCTCCGAACGTCAAGCTCCCCCTCCTGATGTGGCAGGTGAAAGACGATGCCATCATCGAGAATCCGACCGACGCGCAGAGCACGTTCGACGCGCTCGCCAGCAACGACAAGGAGCTTCACTGGATCGAGGGCACGACGGCGCGCTTCAAGGACGGCTACAACTGGTTCGGCCGCCATCCCGAGAAGGTGCTCTCGTTCCTGGGCAAGCACATGAACTGAAGTAAGCCGCGCGATTTATTGAGTGCCAACAGCATTCTAGACAATGGTCGATGTCTGCTGTTGGCCCGTCGCTGACATCGGGGCTTTGGGCGAAACGTCCCATTTGCGGAAGTTGGCCATCTATTTCGGCACCCCCGTTGCCTGCCGCCGACCAGGTCCGCTCGTGGACGTGAAGCAGTCCTCAGATGTCATCTTCTCGACGATCTCAGTCGCATCGTCGACCTCTATGCCGAGGTACATCACAGTGCTTTCGATCTTCGAATGCCCAAGCAAGAGCTGGACAGCGCAAAGATTACCGGTACGGTGGTAGATTAGAACCACCTAGTACGCCCGCGACGGGTGCGTTCCGAACTTCGCCGAAAGCCTGATACTGGCAGCCCACTCTTGGACGAGCGCAAGATCGTTTGGTCACTGCGCCGTCCATCTGCCGTCGACAGAAAGCGCGGTCCCGTGATGGCCGCCGCGGCGGGACGGCCGCAAGCGACTGCGTGCGCGGCCGCTGCTCCGTCAGAACGAACTCGCCGCCGGTGAAGTCGCGGCCGGGCTCGGAAAGCAGGATCGCCACGCTGCGGCAAGGCAATGCTGCGGTGTTCGCCGTGCATCATCGTGTGACGGCCGTACTCCTGCGGGGTTTCGCGCTTGAAGGCGTCGAGACGCTTCTTGCCGATTCCGAGGCCGTCGTCGCTCAAGTCCCGCTTCGCCATTTCGTAACTCCCGGCGGTCGCACGATGTCTGTACGCCTAGGCATAGCGCTATGACCTGAACGTTTCGTCTTGCCTTTTGCGCCACGAACTTTCGAGGCAGATGCTCCTCAGCCTATCTGAGATTGCCGTGATGCGACTGTGAGCCCGCATCAAGAACTTTGGGGCTGCAGCAGGCATGTTGGCGAACTGGCTGGTTGTCCCTCCTATGCCCCTTGCCTCCGTTGACGGCAGTGGATATGTGAAAAGCGTTCATTTCGCGCCAATGTTTGGTTTGGGAGTAATTTCAAATAGCTGCGGTCCCTGTGATCTCCAGCCATGTACTGCAGGGCCTGCCCGCATTCATACGAAGTGAGATGGGGGAGGGGGCGCTGCTGCGTGCCAATCGTGCCGCAGGCTTCGATGTCGAACTGATCGAAGATCGAAATTTCTTTATTCCTCAGCAGTCTGTGGTGGGGCTCGTGAACGCGATGGCGAGAGCGGCCGGCGATGCCAACGTCGGGCTTCTCCTCGTGCCAAACATGAACGTCGCCGCCTACGGCGCGTTCGGACGCTATGTGACGGAAGCGAACACCCTCGAGCAAGCGATCGCGCGAAGTATCGCAACCCTTCAATACCATAGCACCTATGACGGTTTGTCGGTCACGACCACTGTCGATGAGCTGTATTTCAGTTATAAATCTGCGTTGGCGACTTCCGATGGATATGGCGCTGTCGCATGCGCTGCTGCTGGAGAACTGCTGAGCCTCTTCAGGGCATATTTACCCGACTGTTGGCGCCCGCTTCGCATCGAACTCGACATACCGACTCCCTGCCGCACTTCACTTTTTGAAGATGTGTTCCAATGCCCCGTCATATTCGATGCACCCGCAGTTGCGGTCGTTGCCGAGCGGCATTGTTTGCTGGCTGCTTCGAGATGCCCACCATCGCGGTCAATCGTGACACTCAATGATGTTTCGCGTGAGCGACCTGGCGGTGCACCGCGTAGCTTGCTCGATATCGCTATCGTCCAGATTCGTGCCCGACTTCTGATGGGATACGTGTCCATCGACGATGTTGCGCGATCCATGGACACCAGCATCCGAACGCTTCAGCGTGAGCTTCAACACGCGGGTACCGACTTTCGCAGTCTGACGACTGCGGTCAGAATCGAGCGGGCGACGGAATTGCTGCGAGATAGAAGCGTGTCGATCACCAACATCTCGGAACACCTGGGCTATTCGTCTCCTGCTGGCTTTTCGCGCGCCTTCCGGAAAGCTACCGGCTTTGGACCGCGCGAGTATCGTAACAAGGAGCCAGACCAGCTTGATTCCGGATCGGACGGCATCGAGTAATGCCCGTTATGGTTGCGCTCTGGAACGGCAGAGAGACTTCGCCGACGAATGGATCCACGAGATCGCTAGCGGCGAGCACGTTGCAGCAGCACTATGAAACCGATGGAAGCGGCAGTCGAAAGGTCGCCGCCACTTCATTGCCGCTTTGCAACAAACAGCGGTGAATCGATACCCCGACGGGTCCCACGGCGTGAAATGGTAAGAAAGGCCGGCTTGCGCATAGTAGCGTCACAATTCGTCAATCGAGAGAAGAGGCTCGCTGCATACGGCGAATAGAGAGCCCCGACGATGAAGGACCCGACGGAGGGCGCGCGTGTGGCTCAGTGACAGTCCTGTTTGTGGCTGGTCGGTGAGTCCCACTGGGGGGGATTGAGTTGTGAGATCCGTGTTGGGAGTTTTCGTCGGGATCGCGACTCTGCTCGCGACGGTATGGCCGGCCGCCGGTGCCGACTTGGGACCTGAGTCCATGCCGGGTGTTCCGACTAGCCAATGGCGATTGAGCTTTACGCCCTACGGCTGGGCGACTTGGATCAAGGGCGATCAGACGGTGAAGGGCCGGACTGTCGGGCTCGACGTCGACCCGGTCCAAATGGTTGAGCATCTCGATACGTTGCCCTTCATGGGCTATGCGGAGGCCCGCAACGGTCCGTTCGCGTTCTACGGCGATATTGTCTACGCAAAGCTTGGGCTCGATGCCGATAGGGTCACTTCAAGAGGCGCCCATCCTGCGATCTCGGGCTCGTTGAGCGCGTCGCTCGGTCAGGAATTCGAACAGACCGTTGCCGAGCTGGGTGGTGTTTACCAGATTGGAAAGTGGACCGCGCCGTCCGGTGGTCTCATGGCGGTCGACGTCCTGGCGGGCGCCAGATACTGGCATCAGGACATGAGCATCAATCTGGCACTCACCAACACTTTGGATATTGGCGATCTCGTTGTGACGCGGGGAATTGCTGTCGCGCGCGGCGGCGGCGTGGATTGGGTCGATCCGGTTGTCGGCGCCAGGCTCCGTCATCATTTTGCGCCCGGCCAGGAACTGGTTCTCAGGGGAGACATAGGCGGCTTTGGTCTAGGCAGTGATCTCACCTGGAACGTCGCAGCCACATACAGCTTTGTGATCTGCACGCAGGACGGAGTTACCTACTCCGGTCTTGTGGGTTATCGCGCACTCGATGTCGACTACGAACAAGGCTCCGGGCGCACTCAATACAGATACGATGTGCTACAGCATGGCCCGCTATCAGGACTAACCATAAGCTTCTGATCTGCGAAATAGCGGTCATGTAGCGGAACGCAAGTGGCGTAAGGGAAAAGGGAGTAAATTTAGAATGCACTTTATCCGGCTCTGCGCGCCAATACTGGCTTTGGTCCTCGCCATTGGCGGGTTGGCGTCTCCTCCGGCACGCGGCGAGCAGTCCATTGTCGAATCTGTCCTAAAAGGCTGCGCCAATGAGCTTCGGACCTACTGCAAGGCCGTAAGCCCCGGTCGCGGGCGCATCGCATCGTGCCTTTACGCTTATGAGGACAAGCTCTCTCTTTCTTGCGCGGTCGCCGTGTACAATGGGATCGTCGACCTGCAAACCACGACGGCTCACCTTGAATACTACGCTCAAGAATGCGGCTCTGACCTCCTTCAGTACTGTGGGGATGTCGTACCCGGGGGCGGGCGCCTTTATCAGTGCCTGGCGAAGAACAAGGCAACGCTAACGGATGCGTGCAGGAGCGGACTGCCTTCCGCCGAGGAGGAAATGCGCAAACTCGGCCTGACGAGATAGCGAGCACAGATCGACGGTAAGCTTACATTGGTTGAGATGGATATCCGTATTCCCCTTTTGATCGAGGACCAGTTAGTCCAGGTGCCTGCCGTTCACGACAGGCATCTAGGATCTGAACGAACGCCCAAAAGTCATGGTGGCAAGTGGCGGTCAAAGCGGCGGCGTGGGCAGCTTCGTTAGACGTTGCCTCGCGCTTTCCTGCCTCGCGACGTGGGTCGCTGGCTGCGCAGCCGACCTTGTACCGCGCGTGGCTGTACCGGCCAGTTTGGTCGACAAGGCGAGCGTCTCCGAATTCAATCAGATTAGGTACTGGGGGGACAGCAAACCAAGCGCCTACAAGGAGCTGGCTGCGCACAGGATCGAATCTATCCGCCAAGCCTATGGAGACAAGGCCTCAAAGCTCTCGGGCACTCGGGATATCTTGACCCTGTCGGGCGGAGGCAGTGACGGGGCCTTTGGGGCTGGCTTGCTGATCGGATGGACCGAGCGAGGTGATCGCCCACACTTCGATTACGTCACCGGTATCAGTACGGGAGCCATGATGGCTCCTCTCGCTTTTCTCGGGTCGAAATACGATCCCCAGCTCAAAGAGGCCTACACCACGCTTAGCGACGACGACGTCGCCTCGACGCAGATATTCTCGGCTGTGATCGGTGCTGCGGACAGTCTTGTGGACACCACGCCACTCAAAGGGCTGGTGGCAAAATACATGACCGTGGAGATGCTGAGAGAAATCGCCGAAGAGCATCGCAAAGGCCGCATCTTGATGATCGGTACGACGAATCTCGACGCTCAGCGCTCCGTCGTGTGGGATATAGGCGCCATCGCGGCGAGCGGCTCACCGGATGCTCTTGCTCTGATCCGCCAAATAATCCTGGCGTCTGCAGCGATCCCCGGTGCCTTTCCACCGGTCGAGATCAGCGTCACCGTCGATGGCAAGCTGTACCAGGAAATGCACGTCGATGGCGGCGTGACCCGTCAGGTATTCCTTTATCCCCCCGGCTACACGCCAAAGGCGGTGGACAAAGCCATCGGCTGGAAAATCAAGAGACGCGTCTACATTATCCGCAATTCGAAGATCGACCCCGAGTTCGCTGTCACGAAAGATCAACTGCTTCCGATTGCGTCACGCTCCATCTCCACTTTGATCAAGACCCAAGGGATCGGGGACCTCTATCAGATCCACACGACGGCAAAGCGAGATGGCGTTGATTATAACCTTGCCTACATCCCGTCCGACTTTGATGCCGTTGCTAAAAGTGGTTTCGACAAAACGTACATGAATTCCCTGTTCAAGCGTGGGTATGAGCTCGGTCGGGCAGGTTATCCTTGGCACAAGGTACCGCCTGGGTTTGAACCGGCTGAGAATTGACCGTCCGCAGGGGAGGGATTCGGGCCGAGGACTCTCCAATCTGGATCAACCTGTGTGGCATTGAACAGAAGAGGTCTCATCGCGGCGTCACGCAAAGCAGCCGTGGACCGGTGCTTTCTTCGCTGGGCGTTGCTGCAATCGAGCTGCTCGTCCTGCCGAATGTTGAGCGGCGACAAAAGCGTGCGCAAACAAAGCAAGGAACGACGCTAATCAGGCGGAATACAGGCCGCGCGGCCTCATTCACCAGTGTGCGGTCAAGGCCGTCATCTGGCTGATACCGGCGATGAGCGACATATTCTTCGCCGAGTCGCTGTTTCGTGATTTTGGTACGAAGCCTGCGATCTTGCTGTGATGAGCAAGGCGCTTGTGCCGCGCCATAGATGCGCGTGTTGCCGCCATTTCGCGCCAATCACAATCAATGGAGGCATGAGTTTCGCGGCGCGGTCTTGAAGCGAGGACACCGTAAGCTCCAGCCAGCAGGCCGTGACCTGCCGCGGCGGTTTCACCCGTCTCTACCAGGCGCACTGAGCGGCTGGCGCGAAATGGTAAGAATTAAACGGCTGTAAACTGCATAATGGCCGCATGAACGATACTTTGCCGCCCCGTTAGGCGGGCTAGGCGGGATATTGTTTTGTTCGTCTGAGGCGCAGCAATCGTGGAGCGCCTGCTGAGGACGTCATGCAATGCGCTCATCGCCGTCGCGGCCATAACGTTGCTCAACGTACCGGGAAAGCTCTTGGCGCAATCCGCACCGCGGCCTCAGGGGCACGTCCCTCTTGAAAAGTCCATCGAACAAGGTAGCCGTCGGCATTTAGAGACGCAAATGCGGCGGATCGGGATAGTCATAATATCGAGGAGGCATACATGAAGGTTACACGTCGGTCCGCTGCAATTGGTGGAGTGAGTTTGCTTGCCACGGCGGCCATGAGCCGTTCCGCCCTTGCTCATGGATCGTTCCTGGGTGTCGAAGAGGGGCTGGAGGAGTTCTGGCTCGCCACCGATGCCTATATCTTCGGCTACCCGCTCGTGACCATGGAAATGACCCGACGGGTTCTGACCAACGTCGCGGATCCAGTCGGGGCGAAGGCGCCGATGGGGCAGATCATAAAGCTGCGCCAGTATCCCGATTCTTCGTTCCGCGACGTCACCGCACCAAATGCCGATACGCTTTATACGACGTCATTCTTCGATGTCGGCGAGGAGCCGTGGGTGCTCAGCATTCCCGATATGCAGGAACGCTACTTCCTGATGCCGATGCTGGACGGCTGGACCAACGTCTTTCAAGTGCCGGGAAAAAGAACGACGGGCACCGCCGCGCAGACCTATGCGATTACCGGGCCGGGGTGGAAGGGCACGCTGCCTGCCGGCGTCAAGGAATACAAATCGCCGACCAATATGGTTTGGCTGCTTGGCCGCATCTACTGCACCGGCACGCCGGAAGACTATGCGGCCGTCCACAAGCTGCAGGATGATTTTAAGCTCGTTCCGCTGAGCGCGTATGGCAAGCTCTATACACCGCCTGCGGGTAAGATCGATCCTTCGGTGGATATGAAGACGCCGGTTCGCGACCAGGTCAATCGTATGGATGCGGTGGAGTATTTCACGCTGCTTTCTAAACTGATGAAGATCAACCCGCCGTCCGAGACGGATGCGCATTATCTTGCCAAGTTCGAGCGCATCGGCCTCGTACCCGGACAATCCTTCGACGCAAGCAAATTGAAGGCGGATTTCGTAAAGCACGTCCCTGTGGTTGGCTTCGACCGGATCATGCTTCAGTTCAAGATTAACGAGGCGATGAAGAAGGGAAACGGTTGGTCCTATACCATGAAAACCGGTATCTACGGCACGGACTATCTGATGCGTGGACTTGTCACTGCTATCGGGCTCGGTGCCAATCGTCCGCAGGATGCAATATATCCGGTTTCAAAGACCGACGCCGACGACCGAAAGTATAACGGCGCGCACAAATACATTATGAGCTTCCCCAAGGGGCACTTGCCACCAGTCGAAGGATTCTGGTCGCTAACGATGTACGACCCCCAGATGTTTTTTGTGAGCAACCCGATCAACCGATACTCGATAAGTCCACGACAGGACTTGAAGAGCAACTCAGACGGTTCCACCGAACTCTACATTCAGCATGAATCGCCGGGCAAGGATAAGGAGTCGAACTGGCTACCGGCGCCAGCAGGCGATTTCGTCCTGATGCTACGGATGTATTGGCCGAACGAGACTCATCCGACCATCCTCGATGGCACGTGGACAATTCCCGCGGCCAAGAAGGTCTCTTGAGGGACGAACCCATGACGGCTCCTGCGAGTTGGCATGGGCTCGACTTTAGTTATCGAGTGCCGTCGAGAATGGTCGGTCAGCTCGAACCGCACGGGCATACCCGTCTTCTTCCGCCGGATTGTCGTTGCTCGATCCATCGCATAGCCGCTCGGCGCAACGTCAACAACGCGGAGCGCGACGACGTCACAGGCGCGGAGCTTGCTGTCGATGGCCAAATTAAACAGTGCTAGGTCTCGCTTCCGATCCCCATCTGAATCTTCGTTCTTATCGACCAAGTGTGGCATGGCCGCTGGGGCGGCTTGGCGCCGATGAGCTTGCCTTTGTTCCAAGGCGTGCGGGCCGGCCGGTCGTCATGTTCGTGATTGTTGTCCATGGTCTGTCTCCGCGTTCGAGAGACAAAGTGACCCTCCCCCTCAACGGGTACCCGAAATAATGTAGACTCCGTTCGTCACCCC
>NZ_DAITQL010000118.1:0-10030 GCF_036833075.1 Hyphomicrobium sp. | reverse complement strand
GGGCTTCTCGAACCGCATGGCCGATACCGCCGTCGCGATGGGCAAGCTGATCTAAGTCGGATCCGCCGAGCGGAATACAGTAAGGGCGGCGCGATCGGATCGCACCGCCTTTTATTTATGTGCGGGAAGGGTGATGCAGCCGCCTCGTTCCGCCAATGCGCAGGGCGCGCGTGCGCAGCCTCAGCGCCAGAACCAGCCAATGGCGACGAGCACGGCGCCCCCCAGCAGCATCAGCATCGCGATCATGTTGAAGACCTTGGCGACGAAGTGGCCGATCACGGTGCCGGCCGTGCGCCGCGCCTTGCCGGAGAGCGAGGCCTCACGCGCGATCTCGTTGTACTTCTGCTCGAGCGCCGTCGGACTTGCCGCCGAGCGCTTGCCGCGGGCGACCTGCCAGGCGCTGTCGAAGGCGGCGCCGGCCAGATCGTAGCGCGAGACGCGCCACATGATCAGCAGGCCGAGCACGGCAATCCCCACGCCCCAGATCATCATCCATTCGTTCGTGCCGAGCTCCGGCATGGCGTCCCCTCCTCTCGCGGGCCCGCGCCGGCCCGGTCCGTCCTGGGAGGGCCTGCGAGGCGCGCTCTCATACCCCGGCGTCGCCACGGTCGCGTAGGGTTAAGTTCCGGTAATGACGATTTTTCTGCTCTGGGCGTGCAACGGGAGGCGCTAAGCTCGCGTTGAGCACGCACGGCCGGATCCCACCCGGCCCCTCTGGGAGATGACACATGCAAAGCTCACCCTATGCCGCCCCTCCGGGCTCCGTCCGGATGCGTCCGATGCTCGACGGTCTGGCCAGGAACTGGTGGATCATCCTCTTGCGCGGCATCCTCGCCCTGATCTTCGGACTCCTTACGTTTGTCTGGCCGGGCATCACGCTCGCCGTCCTCGTTGCCTTCTACGCGGCGTTCGCGCTGATCGACGGCGTCCTTTCGATTGCGGCGGCGATCCGGGGTGGGTCGCCCGCGCCGCGCTGGTGGCTGGCGCTGGTCGGTGTGTTCGGCATCGCAGCCGGCGTGCTGACCGTGCTCTGGCCGCAGATCACCGCGCTCGTGCTCCTGATGTTCATCGCCGCCTGGGCCATTGCCACGGGCGTCATGCAGATCGTCGGGGCCATCAAGATGCGCCACGAGATCGAGGGCGAGTGGCTGCTGATCGCGAGCGGCGTCCTCTCGGTGCTGTTCGGCCTGCTTCTGGTCGCGTGGCCTGGGGCCGGCGCGCTTGCCATGATTCTGGTGATCGGCGCCTATGCCATCCTCTTCGGCATCCTGCTGATCGGCTTCAGCCTGCGGCTCCGCCAACATGCGGCGGTGCGGATTTAAGGCCGCAGCCTGACAGGCTTTCCCGCTTCGGGCGCGGGGCGACCCGCGAATCACCTGCGCCCGTGCTATGCGGGGAGCATGCAGGCAGGCGCACATATCCGCATCATCGGCATCGATCCGGGGCTCCGGCGCACCGGCTGGGGCGTCATCGAGACGGATGGCGTGCGCCTCAGCTATGTCTCGTCGGGCCTCATTACCTCGAGCGCGGGCGAGGATCTCGCCTACCGGCTGCGCGAGCTGTTCGAGGGGCTCATGACCGTGATCGCGGCCTCCGGCGCGCGTGAGGCCGCCGTCGAGGAGACCTTCGTCAACGAGAACGCGCGCGCAACGTTGAAGCTCGGCCAGGCCCGCGGCATGGCGCTTCTGGCCCCGGCCATGCGCGGGCTCGCTGTCGCGGAATATTCGCCGAACCTCATCAAGAAGTCGGTCGTCGGCGCGGGGCATGCGGAGAAGCGCCAGATCCAGGCGATGATCGGCTTCCTGCTCCCTAAGGCCCGCGTCGAGAGCGCCGACGAGGCGGACGCCCTCGCCATTGCCATCTGCCATGCGAACCACCGCGGCGCGGCCGCGCTGGCGCGCCGGGTCGCCCGGGAGGAGGCGCGCGGATGATCGGCCAGCTCAAAGGCATCGTCGACGCGATCGGAGAGGCTCACGCCATCGTCGATGTCGGCGGCGTCGGCTATGAGGTGCAACTCTCCGCGCGCACGCTGCGCAATCTGAAGCTCGGCGAGCCGGTGGTGCTCACCATCGATACGCATGTGCGCGAGGATGCCATCCGCCTGTTCGGCTTCCGCAGCGAGGTGGAGCGGAGCTGGTTCCGCACGCTGCAGAACGTGCAGGGGGTCGGCTCCAAGGTGGCGCTGGGCGTGCTCGGCGTGCTGTCGACTCAAGACCTCGCCAACGCGATCGCGCTCGGCAACTGGGCGGCGGTGGAGCAGGCGCCCGGCGTGGGCAAGAAGCTCGCGCTGCGGATCGTCGCGGAATTGAAGGACAAAGCCCCGGCGCTGTCGGTGGCCGGGCTCGATGGGCCGGCCTCGGCCTCCGCCGGCAAGGCGCCGGCCGGCGCCTCCGGCGAGGGACTGGCCGCGGCCGAGGCGATTTCGGCGCTCACAAATCTTGGATACAACCCGGCCCAGGCGTCGGCAGCGGTGGCGGCCGCCATGGGCGAGCTAGGCGCCGATGCCGACACCGCCAAGCTCATCCGGCGCGGCCTCAAGGAGCTGGCGCGGTAGGGGGGCGAGACCGCGGACGCCCGTGCGGGTGGCGTCTGGTTATGACGCCCAGCGGACAATCCCCTTCACCTCAACTGGCTGAGTATGCCAACATCATCCGGCCCGCGACGCGCGCGGCGAGGTTTGATCCATGCTCCACGCTTGGCCGCCGACGGGGGCATCGTCATTCCCGCCCGTCTCCGGCCACTACGCGCCACCGGCTCGTCTACGATCTCTCCATCGTCCTCATTCAACGAGGTTCGTGCCATGCGTATCGCTTCCGTTGCCCTGATCCTGACCGGCCTTTTCTGCAGCGGCGCATCGGCCGCGCCGACGGCATGCGGGCTCGTCTCCGCCGCAGACATGAGCACCGTTCTCGGCAGCGCGGTGAGCGCTGTGGCCGACGACCGGGGCGGGCAGACCAAGTGCACGTATGAAACCGCCGGCGGCGAGCTCGGCGCACCCTACGCCGAGGTACAACTGAACTGGGGCGATGGGGCGACCGGCATGCAGGGGGCCGGCCTCATGGAATCCGAGCTCGGACCTGCCATGGATAAGCTCGCGGGCCTCGGAGACCAGGCCACGACGGTGGGTCCGATGATCCTGATCCGGCGCGGCGAGGATCTGATCACGCTGGTGATCTCCGGCGTGCCCAACAGCACGGCGGCCGCCAAGAGCATCTACGGTCTGCTCGACGCCCGGCTGCCCAAGGCGGCGGCTCACTAACGTGCTTCCGGAAAAGTGGGAACCGGTTTTCCGATAGGAAGCACGAAAACAAAAAAGCTGGAGCCGTTCCCAGAATCCATCAAAAGCGGAACGGCTCTAGCTAGAGTGTCGCGCCAATTGGAGGCCGCATGTGCAGGCTGTTCTCATTTCCGGTGTGGCTCGTCGGGTCCCTGATCTGGACCGGGGTCATCGCCTATTTCGGATACACGAGCGCGCCGCACGTGCCGCTCGACATGTCGCCCAACGACCCGGCCACGGCCGAGGCCTTCCGGGCGGCCGCCGCGCGGCACGCGCTGATGTTCGGCCTGCTCGCGGCGGGGCCGCCGGCGATCGCACTGATCGCGGGGCGGCTCCTGTGCCGGAAGGACTGACGGTCAGGCCGCGCTCGGCCCCGGATCGTCGTCGTCGCCGAGGCCAGCAGGCGCTGCGCTGCCCACGCCTTCGAGGGTCCGCGCCCGCCGCGGCTCCAGGCGGACGACGCTGCCCGTCGCCCCGCTCTTGCGGGCGGCTTGAGGCTGCCGGGCGACGCGGATGAGGCGGATCGGCTCGATGATCCCGTTCGCCTTGCGCACCGAGAACACCTCCCCCTCGCGCAGACCGAGGAGCGCGAGGCCGCGCGGCGTCGTGACGGGAAGGGCGAGGCCGTCGGCCGGGCCGATCTCGCCGCGCGTCAGGATGCGGCTTTCGGTGAAGCCGCCGCCGACGCTGAATTCGACGCGGCTGTCGAGCGTGGCGACGCCGGGATCGATGGCGTCGTCGGACACAATGGCCGCCTCGGCGAGCTTCCGGCTCACGATCTCGCGATAGGCGTCGTCATGGTCCTTGGACGAGAGCAGGGTGCGCAGATAGTGGGCGTCTTTTTCCGTGATGAGAGGCTGAGCAGAGGTCATCGCAAACTCCGTGAACCCCGGCCGGAAACCGGCGAGGCTTTAAGGATTCAGGTTTTTGGGTGTGAACGGGCGTCCCCTGGCTCCGGCAAACGTAGGCCGAGCCAGGGCTAGACTCCTGCGATGAGGCGACCTGAAAGGAAGTCTGATGTACCCATGGCGCAATCATACCAGAGGTCGGCCATGCGAGGGAAGGGCAGGGGCATGCGGCCGCGTGCCGGTCCGGCCCGCCCGCGCTTGACGGCAGAAGCAAACACGGCCACGAACAAAACATGACCGATCGCTTGATCAGCGGAGTGAAGTGCGAGGCGGACGCCTACGAGGCGTCCATCCGGCCGCGCTCGCTCGACGAATTCGTGGGCCAGGAGCAGGCGCGCGCGAACCTGCGCGTGTTCATCGAGGCGGCCCGGGCCCGCGGCGACGCGCTCGACCATGTGCTGTTCGCCGGCCCCCCCGGCCTCGGCAAGACGACGCTGGCGCAGATCATGGCCAAGGAGCTGGGCGTCGGCTTCCGTGCCACCTCGGGGCCGGTGATCTCGAAGGCCGGAGACCTCGCCGCGCTCCTCACCAACCTCGAGGAGCGGGACGTCCTTTTCATCGACGAGATCCATCGCCTCAATCCGGCGATCGAGGAGATCCTTTATCCCGCGATGGAGGATTTCCAGCTCGATCTCATCATCGGCGAGGGGCCGGCCGCGCGCTCGGTGCGGATCGATCTCGCGAAATTCACGCTCGTGGGCGCAACGACGCGCGCGGGGCTGCTGACGACCCCCTTGCGCGACCGGTTCGGCATCCCGATCCGGCTCAACTTCTATACGATCGAGGAGCTTGAGAGCGTCGTAACCCGGGGCGCGCGTGTGCTCGGCGCACCGATCGCGCAGGACGGCGCCATCGAGATCGCGCGCCGCGCCCGTGGGACGCCGCGCATCGCCGGCCGCCTGCTCCGCCGCGTGCGGGACTTTGCGGCCGTCGCCAGGTCGCCCGTCATTAATGCGCAGGTCGCGGACATGGCGCTGCGCGCGCTTGAGGTGGACGAGGCCGGCCTCGATGCGCTCGATCACCGCTATCTCACCTGCATCGCCGTGACCTACGAAGGCGGCCCGGTTGGGATCGAGACGATTGCGGCGGCGCTGTCCGAGCCGCGCGATGCGGTGGAGGAAATCGTCGAGCCCTACCTCCTGCAACAGGGCTTCATCGGGCGAACGCCGCGCGGGCGCGTGCTGACGATGAAGGCCTTCCGCCATCTCGGACTGTCGGGCCCGTCGCGCACGACGACGCCGGAGTTGCCGATGTTCGAAGGCGACGAGGAATGAGCCCCGTGCGACGGCCGGATGTCATGATGCCGATGCGCGCTGAGCCTGACGAGACCTGCTTGTGATCACGCGCCGAACCCTGCTCAAGACCCTGGCGTTTTCGGGCGTGGCGAGTTTCACGCTCGGCAGCTATGCGGTCGCGGAGGCGCTCCGGTTCGGCGTGACACGCTATGCCGTCTCGCCGCCAGGCTGGCCGGAGGGGCTGTCGCTGCGCCTCGCGATTCTGACCGACTTGCATGTCTGCGAGCCCTGGCTCGGGATCGACCGGCTCCGCCACATCGTGGCTGAGACGAATGCGCTCCGCCCCGATGCCGTGCTGCTGCTCGGAGACTATGTTCCGGGCGCACAGCTCCTGTGGTTTGGGCAGCGGCGTGAGAACGCGGAATGGGCCGCCGTGCTCGCGGGGCTCAAGGCGCCGCTCGGCGTGCACGCCGTGCTCGGCAATCACGACTGGTGGGAGGACATCGAGGTCCAGCGCCGCCGGTCGGGGCCCGTGCCGGCCGGCGTGGCGCTCGTGAAGGCCGGCATTCCCGTTTACGAGAACGATGCCGTGCGGCTCGAGAAGGAGGGCCATCCGTTCTGGATCGCCGGCCTCGGCGACCAGTGGGCGTTCTGGCCGCGGCAGAAGCCTGACGGCCTCGCCTTCCGGGGCGACGCCTATGAAGGGGTGGACGACCTCGCCGGCACGCTCGCCAGGATCACGGACGATGCGCCCGTGATCCTGATGATCCACGAGCCGGACATCTTCCCCGAGGTGCCCGCCCGCGTGGCGCTGACGGTGGCGGGGCATACCCACGGCGGGCAGGTGCGGGTTCTGGGCTATGCGCCCGTCGTCCCCTCCCGCTATGGTCAGCGCTATCTCGTCGGCCACATCGTCGAGGAGGACCGCAACCTGATCGTCTCGGCGGGGCTCGGCTGCTCGAAGCTTCCGATCCGGCTCGGCGCGCCGCCCGAGATCGTGCTCGTCACGGTCGAGACGGGCCACACCTACGCATGATCTTCCCCCTCTCTTCCTTCGGATCCCAGTCGAGGACGTCGAGCCAGCACCCATGAGCGACACCGCGAGCCAATGGCCGGATCTTGCCGGCCGCATCATCGATGACGAAACCGGGCGGCGGCACGTGCTGCCGGTGCGCGTCTATTTCGAGGACACGGACGCGGGCGGCATCGCCTATCACGCCTCCTACGTCCGCTGGTGCGAGCGCGGGCGGACGGATTTCCTGCGCCTGCTCGGCACCGATTCGCGCCGCCTCATCGACGGCTCGGAGAGCCGCGAGCCCGCAGCCTTCGTCGTACGCCGCATGAACTGCGAGTTCCTGCGCCCGACGCGCATGGACGACGTGCTCGTCGTCGAAACGCGCGTGAAGGAGGTCGGCGGCGCGAGCGTTGCCTTGCTGCAGACCGTGCTCAACGGCGAGCGGCGCGTGTTCGAGGCGGAGGTGACGGTGGTGCTGGTGGCCGTGTCCGGCAAGCCGCTTCGGGTTTCGCAGGAGGTGCGCGCCGCGTTCGCGCCGACGGCCGGCACCTGAGCCACACATCCCGTCTCCATTTTTCCCTGCCGTCGATGCTGCATGGACAAGCCGCGCCCGCCCGGGAATGATCGGCGCGACATGGGCAGGTCAAGCGTCACCGAGGTTTGGGAAAGACCGGACTATTGGATGATCTTTACGGCTCCGAGCCAGTTCATGACGCTGCCGGTTCAAGACCTGACGCCAGCAGATCGGACGTTTCTGCGATCCAAAATGCCGCCCGCAGTGACGGGCCTCGCCGGGGGAGAGACAGCATGACGACCTCGAAGGACACCAGCGGCGTCGATCTCGACATCAAGGACGCGATCGAGGGCCACGAGCGGTTTCGCCGGGCGTTCGAGCGCGAGGAGGCCTTCTATAAGACGCTAGCCACGGAGAAGCAGACGCCGCGGCTGCTCTGGATCGGCTGCTGCGACAGCCGCGTCGTGCCCTCGCAGATCATGCAGGCGGATCCCGGAGAACTGTTCGAGGTGCGCAACATCGCCAACTGCGTGCCCCCGGCCTGGGCCGATGACGAGGCCGTCGGCGCGGCGATCGAATACGCGCTCGCTCACCTCGGCATCGACGACATCGTCGTGTGCGGCCACACCGGCTGCGGTGGCATCGCGGCGCTGGCCGGGCCTGTTTCGCCCGGCAGGGACGCCCATCTCGCGCGCTGGGTCGAGTACACGCGGCCGGCCCATCGGCTCGTCGCTGCCGCACGCGTGCCAGACGGCGAGCGCAGCCTCGCCACCATCCGCGCTCACATCCAGTTCCAGCTCGACAACCTGATGACCTACGAGAGCGTTGCGCGCGGTGTCGCGGACGGACGCATCGGCATCCACGGCTGGCTCTACGACATGGAGGCGGGCGAGATCCAAGCCTACGATCCCAAATCCGGCGCGTGGCAGGGGCTTCTGGATCGCGCCGAATGACCACGGTCGCCACCTTCGCGCTGACGGCGCTGCTCGAGATCGCCGGCTGCTTCGCCTTCTGGGCCTGGGCGCGGCAGGGAGCGTCCGCCCTCTGGCTCGTGCCGGGTGTCGCGGCCCTGATTGGGTTCGCCTGGATGCTGACCCGCATCGACAGCGATTTCGCCGGGCGCACGTATGCCGCCTATGGAGGCATCTACATCATGTCCTCGCTCCTGTGGCTGTGGGCGTACGAGGGCATGCGCCCGGACCGCTGGGATGTGCTGGGCGGGCTCGTCTGCCTCGCCGGCGCAGCGCTGATCCTCTACGGCCCGCGCTCCGTCTAAGCCGTTGGAAAGGCGGGCGCGGCACCATTTTTCCGTCATATTGCGCGGCAACAAGGTGCTTGATGGTCCGTGCGCGCCAGTGCACGTTGCGTTCGCCAGGGGGGCGCGATTGCCGAGTCGGCTTATTCTTCTTCACGGGGCACGCGGCCGCCCGCTCTGATCATGGGACCGGTGATGCACGCGTCGGACGGGCCGTCCGCGGGCGATCATGGCCCGAGTCTCGAAAGACGGTTGACGCAATGAACCCCGAAGACGTGACGCAGACCACTCTTGCGCCTCAGGCGCATGGCGTGTCCTTCATCGAGCTTTTTCTTCAAGCCTCCCCAATCGTACAGTTCGTGATGGTCGGCCTCGGGCTCGCCTCGATCTGGTCGTGGGCCATCATCATCGAGAAGCTCATCGCCTTCCGGCGCGCGCGCCTGGCCGCGGACCGCTTCGAGCAGACGTTCTGGTCGGGCCAGTCGCTCGACGAGCTTTACACCGCCCTCTCGCGCAGTCACACGATCTCCATGGCGGCCCTGTTCGTGGCGGCCATGCGCGAGTGGAAGCGCTCCGTCGAAGGCAACATCCGCGCCCTCGGCGGCATTCAGCTTCGCGTCGAGAAGGTGATGGACGTCACCATCAGCCGCGAGATGGAGCGGCTGGACCGGCGCCTCCTGTTCCTCGCGACGGTCGGATCGACCGCGCCGTTCGTCGGCCTGTTCGGCACCGTCTGGGGCATCATGCAGAGCTTCCAGGCCATCGCCATCTCGAAGAACACGAATCTCGCAGTCGTCGCGCCCGGCATCGCCGAGGCCCTGTTCGCGACCGCGCTCGGCCTCATGGCGGCCATCCCGGCGGTCATCTTCTACAACAAGTTCTCGGCGGATTCGGCGCACATCAGCCAGCGGCTGGAAGCGTTCGCGGACGAGTTCGCGGCGATCGTCTCGCGCCAGATCGACGTGAGGAGCTGACGGCCGCCCATGGGCATGAGCATCAAAGCCGGCGGAGGCGGGCGGCGCAGAAGCCGCCGCGGACGCCACGCGCCGATGAGCGAGATCAACGTCACGCCGATGGTGGACGTGATGCTCGTGCTGCTGATCATCTTCATGGTGGCCGCGCCGCTCCTGACGGTCGGCGTGCCGATCGAGCTGCCGCAGTCGCAGGGCAAGCAGCTCGAAAGCAACCACGAGCCGCTCACCATCTCGGTTTCGTCCAATGGCGATGTTTTCATCGGCGAGACGCAGGTTCCCCTCGACGAGGTCGCGGAGAAGCTGAAATCGATCGCGAAGAACGGCGTGGACGAGCAGATCTTCGTCCGCGGCGACAAGGGCACGAACTACGGCATGATCATGCGCGTGATGGGGCGGATCAGCGCCGGCGGGTTCAAGAAGGTCTCGCTCGTGACGGAAGTGGAGGACGGGGCGAGCGCGCAATGACGGAGCTTTCCGAGGGCCAAGCGCCCTCCCGAAGCTTTGGCGAGGACGGCGGCATGAGGCAGTCGAGACGAGGGAGCGGGACGCGCGATCGCGTCCATGCGCTGGCGTCGTGGGAGCCCGCGCCTGTCTCTCTGTGCGCAATCGCTGGCCGTGCCGTCTCACGTTGGCTCCTCTCCATGGGAGGTGCGCCGTGCCGCTCGGCCTGACCCTCTCCATCCTTCTGCACGGCGGCGCGCTGGCGTGGATGTATCTCGCCATGCTCTCGACGGCACCGCTGAAGCCGCCGGAGCCGGCGCCGATCGAGGTGGCGCTGATCACGCCGTCCGATCTGCTGGCGCTCAAGAAAGGCAGCACGACCGCGACCGAGCTCGAGGCGAAAGCCAAGGA
>NZ_DAITQL010000117.1:0-10046 GCF_036833075.1 Hyphomicrobium sp. | reverse complement strand
CGTCCGCGCTATCCTTCCCCGCCCTGAACGGCGGGGCTTGTCGCGCACCGGGTCAGACGCGTAACCTGCCTGTCTGTGTCATGCCGGCGGCCACATAGCCTCCGTCCACGGTGAGCGTCTCCCCGTTAACGTAAGAGGCGGCTGGGGACGCAATGTAGACGATCGCCTCAGCGATATCCTGGGGAGTGCCACGGCGTTTCGCGGGGACCATAGCAAGAATGTTTTCCCAGGTCTCATCACTGTAGGTACCCAGTGTCATCGGGGTCTCGATTGCTCCCGGAGCAATCGCGTTCGCGGTCACTCCGAGAGGGCCGAGTTCCAGCGCAAACTGCCGGGTGAGGCCAATGATGGCAGCCTTTGATGTCCCGTAGGCCGTGCGCCCCACCCCTGCTCGTAGCCCCGAGACAGAGGTGATGTTAACAATACGTCCATAGCCTCGTTCGGCCATGCCCTGTGCAGCGCGCTGGCTTGCCAGAAAGGTTCCGGTGACATTGACGCGCATCACCCTCTCCCAACTCTCCGGAGAAAAGCTGAGGAGTGGCTCGACCAAGAGCAGTCCAGCGCTGTTTACAAGGACATCCACATTCCCGAACTCTGCCTCCGTTCGATCGAACGCCGACAGTATCGACGCCGCATCGCTAACATCGAGCGCGATACCGATTGCCTCACCGCCCGCCGTCGTGATCTCCCGAGCAACTTCGATGGCACTCTCGAGCCTCAAGTCAGTGACGACGACGCGTGCGCCTCGTTGAGCGAGTGCAAGCGCAGCGGCCCGCCCGATCCCCGACCCACCCCCCGTGATGAGTGCCGTGCCATAGTTCTCGCGCATGAGCTTCTCCCTTTCCTCAGCGTCCCATCATCGTTTCGGGCAACCAGGTCGTGATCGCGGGAAATGCGAACAGGATGGCCACGGTGAACATCTCCATTGCTACGAACCACTGCGCACCACGGAACACATCTGCCAAGGATGTGCTTCGGTCGATCCCCGCGATCACAAAACAGTTCAAGCCTACCGGGGGTGTCATCAGCCCGATCTCGCACATCTTGACGCATAAGATTCCGAACCAAATCGGGTCAAAGCCAAGCCCTGAAACCGTGGGAAACACGATCGGCAGGGTGATTACCATCATCGAGAACGCATCGAGAAACATCCCCAGTGGCACATAGGCCAGCAGCAGAACCGCGACTATCAAGGAAGGAGAGATGCCGCTTTCAACAATCACCTCTGCAATCGCCTGCGGTATCTGAACTAGGGTCAGGAAATAGCTGAATATCCCGGCGCCGATCATCGTGAAGAGGATCATCACCGTGGTGGTCGCGGTACTGCGGAAGCTATCCAAGAGCCTCGTACCCAGCGTTGCGCGGGCGACGCGTGAGAACAGCAGCATCATCAGAGCGGCGAGTGCCCCGATTGCACCGGCTTCGGTTGGTGTGATGAGGCCGACATAGATTCCGCCAAGTACGAGCACGAAAAGTACGACTACCTGCCAGGCTTGTCCCGTTGCACGAATCCGCTCGCCCCACGGCGAACGCGGGCTGCGCGCCTCCTGGTTCATGCCACGGCGGCCGATCACCGCAATGCCGGCCATGAAAACGAGCGTGGTCAGAATCCCCGGTACAAAACCGGCGATCAACATCTTGCCTGCGGACACTTCCGTAAGCGCGGCATAGAAAATCAGAAGAACCGAAGGCGGAATCAGTACGCCTAGGACTCCGCCCGCTGCGACCGAGCCTGCGGCGAGGCGAGGGTCGTAACCCGCCTTCTTCATCTCAGGGATCGCGACCGCGCCAACCGTGGCGGCCGTGGCGACCGATGATCCCGATGTGGCTGCAAAGCCTGCCGAAGTCAGGATTCCGGCCATGGCAAGACCGCCCGGCAGATGCCCAACCCACTTGCGTGCGACATTGAACAGCCGCTTACCGACTTGCGCATGATGAGCAAAGGCCCCCATCAGGATGAAGAGGGGAATGACCGTGAGTGAATAGCTTGCGGTGGTGGAGAAGGGCAGCGATTTGAGGCGGTTGAGAAGGAAATCGAGGTTCTCAACCATGACGATACCGAAGGCGCCCGATAGAGCGAGGGCCGCAAATACCGGGGTGCCGAGTGCAAGGAGCGCAAAGATCAGCCCTACGGCGATACATGTGATGAGGGTAACGTCCATGACATTTCCTGGATTCTTTGATGCTGCCGAGATCTGATGCGGCAGATGCCGGGCCGTTCTGGCCCGGCATCTGCCGTTCAGTGCGCAGCGTTGGCGTTCACGCGCCGTTGCTCCGGCAGTCGATCGCGTGCAACGAGGGCGGCGTGGACAAATGCCTGAAGTGCGGCAAACCAAAGACCTACGGCCACCATCACCTTGGCCCACCAGACGGGCACCTGCAATGCACCCCAGCGGAACTCAAGGATGGAGACCGAGTAGACCGCCTCCTTAGTTGCAGGCCAGGCGAGCAAGGCGAAGGTCAGTCCGGCAAAGACCCAGCCGACGGCAGTACATTGACGCCCAATGACCTTTGGCAACCGGTCAGTTACCAGGGTCACGCGGATGTGACCGTCGTCAAGCAGTGTTACGCCCAGCCCCATGAAGACGACCATCGCCATCGACATTTCCGACATCTCGAAGAGACCCGGAACCGCGCGTCCGCTAAGGGCGCGCGCTACGACATCGATGGTGATCGCGAACATCATGAAGGCGAGGAAGACCAACGCCACCCAGGACATCACATGAGAGGTCCGCGTCAGCAGACGATCGAACGTGAGCATCGTTAGAGGCTCGCTGCAATCTCGATCGGCCGCTTGAGTTTGCCCTCGGACGCGTGCTTCGCGATTGCCTTCTCGATCACATCCTGCATCGCCTTCCCGTCAATCCCGTTCGGTTGGGCGACTTTGTTGATCCAGCTCTCGACTTGGGCCGGCTGGATCGTTGCCTTGGCTCGGGCCTTTTCGCTTTCGGGGAGGTCGATGAACTTGACACCCTCGGCGACGGCCTTCTTCACATAATTGGTCAGAACGCCCTCATAGATCTCGGCGAATTTCCCGTTGTAAAGCTCATTGGCGAGGTCGTTGCAGATCTTCTGATTCGCCGGCGATAGCCCTTCCCAGACCTGCCGGTTCATTACGGTTAGCGCGGGAGCGTGTGCGCCGTCGCCAATGTCGTAAAAGTTCGGCGCGATTTCGTGCAGCTTATATGCGACTGCCGTAACGAAATCGAACCCATAGACCCCGTCGAGCACTCCGCGCTCGAGAGACTGATATACCTCACCTGCAACCATTGGCACGGCAATGCCGCCAAGGCGTTCGATGACGTCGGTACCCACGCCATAGGCACGAATCTTCTTGCCCTTGAGGTCTGCAAGCGAAGATATGGGCTTACGCATCACGAGCGGAGCGTAGTTCCAGTTCGTCCAGTAGAGGACCTTTGAGCGGTGGCGCTGCTCCCACTCCTGACGCAGCGGCGCGAAGTTTTCGTATACATCCTGGCAGACCCGCTGCAGCGAATCGGCACGATCTACTCGGAAGTACCATTCGAGCCCTCGCGTTACCGGCATTTCAGCTTGGTAATATCCCGGAGAAATGATGGTGATCTCGGAGGTGCCGTCACGGACTGCACCAAGGTGCTCGCCAACCTTGTTCAGACTGCCAGCCCAGTAATACCGGACGGAAATGTCGCCATTGGAACGTTTTTGCAGTTCATCGAGGAACCAGCGGTCGATCCACGAGGGGCCAGCGCTCTCGGTGACATAGCTATCGAACTTCATCGAAGCGCGAGCCTGTGCAAAGCTTGGCATACCGAGCATTCCGACGCCGGCAAGTGCGCCCGTGGTCTTCAAAAAGTCACGTCTTTTCATAATCTCCTCCTTGGCTTATGGATGCGGGTTCAAATTGCCCGCGTGCTCACTGCATTGCCGAAAAAACGGCACGTCTCAATTCAGTCTTCAAGATCTTTCCGTAGCTGTTCTTCGGCAGATCTGATACGAAAACATAACGCTTTGGCCTCTTGAACGAGGCAATGTGCTGTCTGCACCAACTATCCAACTCTGCCTCCGTTGCACTCTTGTCGGCTTGAAAAACGACATAAGCGACAACTTGCTCGCCCCATTCTGGTTCCGGTTCACCGATAACGGCGACCTCGAAAATCGCTGGATGGCGTAACAGCGCCTCCTCGACCTCTCGTGGATAGATATTGGTTCCGCCGGAGATGATCAGGTCCTTGGAACGATCCGTCAGGTAAAGGAAGCCATCCTCGTCGAGATGCCCAAGATCCCCGGTGTGCAGCCAACCATTGCGTAGCGTTTCGGTACTGGCTTCTGGATTCCGCCAATAGCCGAGCATTACCGTCGGTCCCTGCACGCAGATCTCGCCGGTATGGCCGATGGGGAGTTCGGTTCCTTCCGGGTCAAGGATGGCGAGCGTTACGCAGCCAGCCGCGTAGCCCACGGAGTTGCGACGGGCACGCCAGCGCGAATGGCTCTGATCAGCAACGAGGGCGCGGGGAAGGACTGTGATCGTCATCGGACTTTCACCTTGTCCGTAGATCTGTACGAAACGCGGCCCCAACACTTCCAGTGCGTGGTCGATGTCATTCGCGTACATCGGCCCGCCTCCGTACATGATCGTGCGGATGCCGGCACCGTCATAGCCCTCGACTTGGGCGGCTGCCACGAGACGCTTCACCATCGTCGGAGCAGCAAAGAAAACGAGGTTCCCCCGGCTCTTGGCGAGTGCAATGATCTCCGTGCTGTCGAACCCGCGAGACGCCGGGACCAGGTGAGCGCCCGCTACCCGAATCTGCGAGAACATATAGAGTCCGGCCCCATGGGACATGGGGGCGGCATACAGCATATGATCGTCGGGGCGGGGCGTATCGACGTCCAGGCTGTAACAGAGAGCCATGTTCCTTAGGTTTTCATGGCTGAGCATGACGCCCTTGGGCTTACCTGTTGTGCCTGACGTGTAGAACAACCAAGCAACATCGGTGTCTCTCGCCGGATGCGGGGCAGTTACCGGAGTGCCTTGGGCAACCGCTTTCGTGAGTTTCTCCTCGACGAATTCGACATGAGCGGAGAAGACGTTGCCTTTCTCCGTCAGTACGAGGCGCGCTTCCGAGTTTGTGATGATCCACTCGGCTTCTGTCGGATGCAGTTTGTAGTTGACCGGAACGACGACAGCACCGATCCACCAGCACGCGTGCAGTACCTCGAGATACTCGGGCACATTCTTCGAGTAAACGGCGACGCGATCTCCCGGGTTGATGCCGTGCACATTCGCAAAATGGTGTGCGCGGTCACACACAGCCCTCAACAGGCCGGAATAGTCATGGACCAGTTTTTCGCCGTCGAGGATGGCGGGGTTTTGTGGCCAAGCATGAGCTGCTTGGTAGAGCCAGTTGGCGATGTTCATGCTTGCCTCACGCGCGATCAGCGTTCAGGACTGAGGCATAGTTCGCGACGGCTGTACCACCCATGTTGAAGGTCAGCCCCCATTCGGCGCCCTTACGCTGCATTGCGCCTGCTTGCCCGGTGAGTTGCCGGAAGGCCAGCGCGTGCATGGAGACCCCTGTGGCACCGACCGGGTGTCCTTTGGCTTTGAGACCACCGGAGAGATTCACCGGGGTGCGGCCGTCTGCGAAGACCGTTCCCTCTTCGAGGGCACGTGCGCCCTGTCCCTTTGGCGCGAGTCCCATCGCTTCGTAAATGAGCAACTCGGCTGGGGTGAAACAGTCGTGCACCTCCGCGAAGTCGAGGTCACCTGCGCTGATTCCCGCTGCGGCATAGGCTTGAGCGATTGCCCGCGCAGGCCCTTCGAACGCGAGGAAATCACGTCGCGACATGGGCAGGAAATCCGAGACATGCTCGGCTGCGGCAATACGCACGCGCCGCTTGGCGCTGGCTGCCGCATCGGCTGAAGACAGAACAATCGCGGCAGCGCCATCGGAAATGAGCGAACAGTCGGAGAGCCTGAGCGGCGGTGCGATGAGGGGGTTCTGGTCGCTAACCTCGCGGCAGAACTCGTACGGCACCGGCTTGTGCATCTGCGCGAGGGGGTTATTCATTGCATTTGCGTGGTTCTTTGCCGAGATGCGGGCCATGGCGTCCAGCGGATCGCCGTAACGTTCGGCATAGGCCTGAGCCACGATGGCAAAGACCTGGGGAAAGCTGAGCCCCCTTTCCACCGGGTCGTTTTGATAGCCGGCGCCCGCCAAGGCAGTCGTCACGTCACCAGTCGACCGATGGGTCATTTTCTCGGCGCCGACAACGAGCACGTTCCTCGCACGACCCGATCGAATCGCATCCAGTCCGGAATAGATTGCTGCGGAGCCTGAGGCGCAAGCGTTTTCACAGCGCACAGCAGGCTTGAACCGGAACGCGGGGTCGGCCTGGTGGATCAGGGATGATGCGAAGCCATCGGGTACGAGCCCCGAGTTGAAGTGCCCAAGAAACACGGCGTCGATTTCCGACGGCGCGATCCCTGCTTCCGAGATTGCGTCGCGCGCAGCTTCGACGACGAGCTCTTCCAGCGTTTGTTGGAGTCGGCCAAAGCGGGTGTGACCGGATCCGATGATGTAGACGTCATGTGTCATGTCTGCTCCTCCTGCGAAACAGTGTGGCTTTTGCAGGGGGCTGGCGGATATGCATGAAACTACGTAGATTTATACGTAGAAAGTACGTAGAAACTACTTATAAGCACATAAAGAAAAAGATGAGCTACCACGATCTTCCTGATGAGGCTCTCAATCTGACCGGTTTCATGGACGCGCCGACCGCGATCATGGTGACGTCGAACCGAACCATCCTGAGGGTGAACACCGAGATCGAACTGCTGTTCGGCTGGAACCGGGTAGACCTAGGCTCTGTTCACATATAGCGATATGAAATCACCGCACAAACGATCCGCACGAATGCCATGTAGCTGCATGCGAGCTTGTCGTAGCGTGTGGCGATCCGACGGTAATGCTTGATACGGTTGAAGAAGCGCTCGATCAGATTTCGCGCGCGGTACGCGCAGCGGTCGTACTGCCTGGGCGCGATACGGTTGGATCGAGGCGGGATGACTGCTTGGGCACCGGATGCCTCGATACTCATGACCAAGGCGTTGGCATCGTATCCTTTGTCGGCAACCAAGCTGGCGCACGGCATATCGGCAATCAAATCGTGCGCACACTCGATGTCGGCGACCTGTCCTGCGCTCAGAATCATGCGCAGCGGTTTGCCAAAGGCATCGACGGCAAAGTGCAGCTTGGTCGTCAGGCCTCCACGCGAGCGCCCCAACGCCTGCGGTCCTACTTTTTTTGGGCGCCTGAGGCGTGCTGGTGGGCGCGAACGATGGTCGAATCGATGAACACCCGCGCCAGATCGCGTTCGCCGGCCAGTGCGAGGGCGACCCGATCCCAGACGCCTGCATCGCGCCAGCGCGCAAAGCGCACATACGTCGAATGCCAGTTGCCGAACTCGGGCGGAAGGTCGCGCCACGGACTGCCTGTGCGTGCCAACCAAAGGACCGCCTCAACGAACAGCCGGTTGTCTTTGGCCGAACGCCCTCTATCGCCGGGCTTACCGGGTAGAAGCCCTTCGATTGTCTGCCACTGTTCATCTGTCAGCACCATTCGAAGCATCCTGATCTCCGCCCAAAGATCAGGATGTAAACACAAATCAGCTAATGTGAACAGCCCCTAGAAGGGCAGACGACGCGCCTGCTGTACCCGTCGAGTATCGACTTCGAGAAGATCGGGTCACGCTGGAGCCGGTGGCTGCAGAACCGTCCCCGCTACGAAGATGAGCGCTTCATGCAGCGCAAGAATGGCGAGATCATCTGGGTTCGTGCCCGCGCGCGAACCTTGTCACCGGGAGATCCGTTCCAGTTAATGGTGTGGACCTTCGAGCACTTGAAGGACCGAGTTCCGAGCTCTTCCGCTTTGACGCCGAAGGAGCGTGAGGTTGCGCGCCATATCGTCAACGGCCACACCAGCAAGGAGATAGGACAGGCGATGGGGATCTCGCCGCGAACGGTAGAGGTTCACCGTGCGTCAATCATGCGCAAGCTCGGTGTCCATAACGCTGCGGAGCTTGTGACTCGGATGGTCATTGCCAGCTAACAGGCTGATGCAAGAACTGGTGATCCCGCGCCCTCACTGAGGTTCAGGTCGAATTTCATCGTGACATCATTTTCCGGAATCGCCTTCGCACCGCGTTCGAATTGTCTTCGTGGCCGCAACGGCGACCACGAAGGTCCGTTTGCGCAGCTGTGCTCATGCCTTCACCTCCGAAACGCTCAATTTCGCGATTCGGAGCAGGTTGTATGCAGCACCGGAAATGAAGGCCGCCATCTGGGTCTTCGCCTGGCCGATGAAACGGGTCTTTCGCAATCCGCCGACCGTTTTCAACCAACCGAAGATCTCCTCGACGCGCTTTCGCTTTCGCTGGCTGACCCGGTAGCCCTCGGTTCGGGTGGTTTGCCCATACAGGCCGGGCGTCTTCCGATCCTTGATGCGCGCGATGTGCGGTCGCACCGCGTGCTCGCGCAGGTGCCCGACAAATTCCTTCACGTGATAGCCCTTGTCGGCGCCGAGCGTCTTGGGGTGAATGTGCCGTCGACGTGCGCGAGTGAGCAGCTGCCGCGCGGCACGGTGCTCGGCCTGGGTCGATTCGGTGATGAGGATGTCGACGCACAGCCCATTGCGGTTCTTCATGAGCACATGCCCGCCATAGCTGAGCTTGGCCGGCTGGCCGTTGCCCTTGCGCATGAGTCGAGACTCAGGATCGGTCGTGCTTTGATGTGTGGCGTTCGAGCGCTTCTCGCCCTTGAAGTCGACCATCCCGGTGCCGTCATCAGTAACCGTCCGAGCAACCCCGTAGTTCCCGGTCAGCGCTGAATCGCCGATCGTTGCGGCTCCCGAACTCACTTCTGGAGAGCGACGATGATGGAGCAGGACAGACTGATGGCGCTGGAAGAACCACCGGCTCAGCATCGTGACGAGGTGGCCGTTCAGCGGCGGACACATCGCGACGATGCATTCTGGTGCTCGCATGAGCAGCAGCGGCGCCGGCAAGGCTTGAGCATTCCGCAGTATTGCCAGGCCACCGGCCTGGCGCTGTCGACGTTCCGGCACCGCATCAAGCGCCTGGCCACTGCCGAGGCAGGGTCGGCAGTGGGCGAAGCCGGCGGCCGCTTCATCGCGCTCGTGCAGCCAGCCTCCTCAGGGCAGGTCGATGCGATGCAGATCGAAGTCGTGCTGCCCGCGTCGATGACGCTGCGCCTGCACGGGGCGGCTGCGCGGAAGGTGCTCGATCGCGTGCTGGCGCGGCTACCGTGATCCTGTCCTCGGCGATCCGCGCCCACGTCTATAGCGAAGCGGTGGACATGAGGAAGTCGATCGATGGGCTCGCGCAGATCGTGTCGCGTTGCATGGGCATGAACCCGCTCTCGGGTCAGGTGTTCGTGTTCATCGGCCGGCGCCGCGACAAGGCCAAGCTCCTGGTGTGGGACCGTCATGGGTTCTGGGTGCTTTACAAGCGCCTGGAGCGCGGGCGTTTCACCGACCCCGCGCGGCTGTCGGCTGAGGGCCTGGCGATGAGCGAGTTGCTGGCCTGGCTCGATGGTATCGATCTGTCGCGGACACGCCGCCTGGCGCCGGTGGCGGCCAGCGTCGTGGGGTAAGTCGCGGCCGCGTGGGCAATCGGTGATTCACCGCATTCACCCGAGGTGCCGGTGCTGGCATGCTCATGGCCCATGAACCTGCCTGCCCCGATCGATCGCGCCAGCCTGCCCACGGAGGTTGCTCCGCTGCAGGATCTGGTGCTCGAGCTGGGGCAGCAGATGCAGGCGATGCGTGCGCAGTTCGACGCCCAGCTCGATACCCTGCGTCACCAGTTGGTCGAGCTGCGGCGGCGCCTGTTCGGGCCGCGCAGCGAGGTGATCCACCTCGGGCAGGCAGAACTGTGGTCCGACCCAGTACAGTTCCCTGTGCCGGCCGAGGAGCGGCGCGAGGTCGGCGCTCACACCCGGCGCAAGGGCGGGCGGCCGGCGATCAGCCCGGATCTGCCGCGCCGGC
>NZ_DAITQL010000116.1:0-10119 GCF_036833075.1 Hyphomicrobium sp. | reverse complement strand
CCGATCGGATGGCCATGGGCAATGGCGCCGCCCTCGACATTGACGAGATCTTCGGACAGTCCGATTTCGCGGTTGAGCGCGATCGCAATGGCAGCAAAGGCCTCGTTCACCTCGGCACGCTCGACATCGGCAAGCCGCCAGCCCGCACGCTCGAGTGCTTGCCGAACCGCTGGAATGGGCCCAAGACCAAACATGCCGGGATCCACCGCGCCGACGCCATAGGAAACGAGGCGTGCGAAGGGCTCGAGCCCGTGCTTTTCAGCCCATTTTGCGTCGGCAACGATCATCGCGGCCGCACCTGTATTGAGGCCTGGAGCATTTCCGGCCGTAATCGTGCCGTCCTTACGGAACACGGGCTTGAGCTTTGCAAGGGACTCCGCCGTCGTCTCGGGTCGATTGTGCTCGTCTCGGTCGAACGTCGTCGACTGCTTCGTGCCGGGCACCGCGACAGAAACGATCTCATCGGCAAACCGACCCGCGGCTTGCGCCTCCGCAAACCGGCTCTGTGTCCTGAGCGCCCATGCATCCTGGGCGTCCCGAGTAACTTGGTACTTGGCGACAAGATCCTCCGTGTGCCAGCCGGAGTGCTGGCCGGAAAAGGCGTCATTCAGACCGTCGCGGAGCATGCTGTCGTAGATTTGCGCATCCCCCATGCGATAGCCCCATCGGCCGCCGGTCATCAGGTAGGGAGCCTGGTCCATATTCTCCATGCCACCCGCGACGGCGCACGAGACGTGGCCAAGCATGATCTCCTGGGCGGCAGTCGCGATGGCCTGCGCGCCCGAGCCGCAGACACGGTTCACCGTCATGGCGGGCACCTCCACGGGCATACCTGCACTGCGCATCGCTTGCCGCGCCGGATTCATTTTTGCACCAGCCTGGACGACCTGCCCCATCACGACTGTGCCCACGTCTGCCCCGGCGAGCTTGGCGCGTAGGAGCGTCTCCCTGATAGCGACGCCACCGAGATCCGATGCCGGGACTGCTTTCAAAGAGCCGCCGTATGTCCCGATCGCCGTACGAACAGGAGCACAAAGAACGACGTTGGACTTGGCCATACCGAACTCCAATTCTGACCGACACAGGAACCGACCATCTGCAGGCCCGCACCCGCAGCCCAGAAACACTTGCTTTTGGACGGTCGGATTGTTCTCCGTCAACGGCGTAACAAAATGTAATACTTCAGCAATGAACCGACACACATCCGGGACTATTGCGCGACCGTCACCGAGATGACGAAAGCCGGTCCCAAACGGGAACCGGCTTTCGCACTCACTCGACGCGCTCGAGGGGGCTAGGCGGTCGAGTGATCCTTCGGCGAGCCTTCGCGGGGCAAGCCATCGTGATAGCCCGGCTTGTGATGAGCGATCACCACGGCAGGCGTTGCGACGGCCGATGTCTTGGCAGCTGCTCCACGGGACTCTCGCGTCCGCTTGTCCTGGGTGCTGCCCTGCTCATGGCGATGTTCGGGCTTGGAAACAGGCCCCTGACGTTCAGACGACACGCCCTTGTTGTGCTCGTGAGGCACAGCGTAGGGCATTCCCTTGTACGGGTACCGCCACACGGTCTCGGCCATTGCCGGGCCAGCCAGAGTACCCGTCACGAGAGCCGCGGCGGCAACGTTGACGATGAAACGCTGGAAAGAGGAATTCGACATGTTCGGTTCTCCTTGCATTCTCACGTCCACCCTTCCGGGAGGATCATGTGATGCAAGTAAGTTCGCGGCGGAGATCCCTTCGGTTACACGCCAACAGCCAAATGCTTTGATGATCAGGGCGCGCGACGCGGCAGCAAGAGCGGTGCGGCCCGACAAAGCAGCCGCACCAGTCGAACATTTCGAGCATCGCGGATGCCAGGACAACCAACCCCACTGACCTGGGCAATGTTTTTTGCACACACACTGTAACCAAGGCCGGGCAGACCGCGAATAGATGAGTGAGCAATAGGGGCAAGGATCGCCAGTGACCGCGAACGAGGCCGAACTCAAGAAACTCATGCTGGCGGGACTGGATGGTGATGCAGTTTCCTATCGCGGTCTTCTCGACCGGCTAAGCCGGGTACTCCGCGCCTATTTCAGAACGAGATTGACGCGGATAGGTCGTGAACTCACCGAAGCCGAGGATGTTATGCAAGACGCGCTTATGGCAATCCACACCCGTCGCCACACTTACGATCGCGACAAAATGCTTTTGCCATGGGTCTTCGCCATCGCCCGTTACAAGCTCGTCGATCATCTCCGTCGGACGCGCGCTGGGATGGCCAACATCCCACTGGACGACGTGGAGGCGCTCGCTTTGCACGAGGAGGCATCATCCATTGAAAGCAGCCATGACCTGCACAACCTTCTCCGTGAACTTCCAGACGGAATGCGCAATGCCATCCAATCCGTCAAGCTTGACGGATTGAGCGTAGCAGAAACCGCGAACCGACTCGGCATGTCGGAATCTGCTGTAAAGGTCAATGTACACCGCGGATTGAAGCGGCTGGCCACCCATATCGCAAAGGGGACAACCCGTGAAGACCGATGACCTGATCAACATTCTGACAACGAATGTCGAGCCCGTCGACCGCCGCCAGGTCGCGCGCGAAATTCTTGCCATCGTCGCGCTTGGCGCCATCGCGGTGATTGCCGTGATTTGGGTGACGATGGGCATCCGCTCCGATCTCATGCAAGGCGAGACGCTGATCCACGTGTTGCTCAAGCTTGCCTTTGCGGCAGGAGTCGTGGCCGTCGCGACGGCCTACTTGATGCGCGTCGCCCAGCCAGGCGGTGAGAAGCAACTTTCAATCACGTGGCTCGCGCTACCTTTCGCCATGACCATGCTTGTTGCCGGTGCCAGCCTTACACTCACCTCCAAGGCACACTGGGAGGCGATGATTGTCGGAGACCAGTGGCTCGAATGCCTGCTCTCGATCCCGATCATCGCGATCATGCCATTCACAGCCGTTATCTGGGTCATGCGGCGGATGGCTCCCACGGACCTGACCCGGGCGGGAGCGCTCGCCGGGCTTCTCTCCGGCGGTCTCAGCGCGATCGGATACGCCCTCCATTGCACCGACGACTCGTTACCGTTCGTCGCACTTTGGTATGGCGGAACGATTGCCTTGTGCACCTTCGTGGGTGCCAAGCTTGGGCCGCGTCTGCTGCGGTGGTGATGAGGTTTTGGGCACTGATCCTTAGACAAGCTTAAAGGAGATCACCAGAAATGACCGGCAACATGCTTAATCGACAAGCCATTGCCGGTTACCAAGAGCTGTGGCACCATTTTTTTATGCGAAAGCGTTGTCTCCATCGTTGGTCGGTGATGCTCGGCCTACTCGCTATGTTCGGGGCGATTGCAGCCATGCCGCTCGCAACGACTTACGCCTTTGCAATGTCCAGCAAGTTGACGGAGATGTCGGACAACATTTCGACCACGGCATCGCATGAGGATCTCCCGTGCCATCAAGCTGAGAAGCCTCACCCCCATTGCCCTCAAAAAATTTGCCCCGAGATGGGAACCTGCCTGGTCAAACTTTTCCAGCCGTTGCCCACGCCGGTCGGCGAAACGCGATTGGATCAACGCGCCATGAGCGATGGCGTCGCGCCAGCGCTTGCGCGCTTCACGACCAGTTCGCTGGTCCCTCTCCTTCTTCGGCCTCCCAGCGTCTAAACCCGCGCTTTCGAGCGTCTCAGGATTGCAGCGGATATCGCCGCAGTACGCAAGCGCGCGGCCATGGTGGCCCGCGCAGGGTCATGACAACAGGAGAAGCACAAATGCAACGTTTCACATTGCGCGCAGCTGCCCTTGGCGTCGCGCTCGTCATCGGCATAGCCGGCACAGCCATCGCCGATGTCAAAGACTATGAATTCCGGCTCCTCACCCAGGAGGTGAAGAAAGGCGAGGCGACCATTGGCGTCAAGCTCGTGCACAAACCTTCCGGCAGAGCCATTCCGGACGCCGTCATCTTTGCCAAGCGTATGGACATGGCACCGGACGGAATGGCGATGATGGATACGCCGCTCGAGCCAATCCCACCAACCAAGCCGGGCATCTATCAATTCAAGACCGAACTCACCATGGAAGGCAATTGGCAATTATCGCTGGGCGCCAAGGTTCAGGGCGAAAGCGGAACGGTCGAGAACAAACTCATTCTGAAAGCAATCAAATGAATTCCGTCATCAAGGGAATGGCAGTCACCGCAGCCATAGCGGCCTCGGCGGTCGCCGGACTGTGGTTCGGTCAACAAGGCATCGTTACATTCCCCGCGACGCCGACCGCACGTCACGAAGTGCCAAAAACAGCGGCGAGTGGCCCTATCATTTATTACCGCGACCCAAATGGCAGGCCGCTGTATTCCTTGACGCCCCGCAACACAGACAGCGGCGAACCGTACGAAGCCGTCCGTGCGAGCGAGGACGTCTCATTCGATCCAGACGTCCCTGGTCCTTCTGACATCAAAACAACAAACGCCCCAGGCGGCGAGAGGAAAATCAAATACTACCGCAACCCGATGGGACTTCCGGATGTCTCGCCTGTGCCCAAGAAGGACTCGATGGGAATGGACTATATTCCCGTCTACGAAGGCGAGGAACAGGGCGGTGCGAGCGTCACGGTAAGCCTCGACAAGGTGCAGCGGTCGGGTGTGCGCACAGAGGAAGCCCGCATGGTCAAGCTCGTGCGGCCCGTTCGCGCGCCCGCCATCGCCAAGCCCGACGAACGGTCCATGCGCATCGTGTCCTTGCGCGCCGACGCCTTCATCGAGAAGCTCTACGTCAACGAAACGGGCCAGAGCGTCACGGCAGGCGAGCCGCTGTTCCGGCTCTACAGCCCGCAGATGGTAACGGCGCAGATCAACTACCAAGTCGCCGCCCGCGACCGGACGGGAACAGGGACGAGAGGAGCGGAGCAGCAGCTCCAGAATCTCGAGGTCCCCTCATCGGTTCTCGATACGCTCCGTAGCACCGGCGAGCCCGTCATGTCGATCGACTGGCCTTCGCCGGTCTCGGGCGTTGCGATGGAGAAGCGCGTCGTCGAAGGGCAGATGGCGCGCATGGGCGACGAGCTGCTTCGTTTCGTCGACCTGGCGACTATCTGGGTCATCGCCGATGTTTCCGAGCAGGACCTCGCCTCTGTTGAGATCGGGATGCCGGCAAAGATCCGGTTCAAGGCCCTGCCTGACGGGCCTTTCGAGGGCCGCGTCACATTCATTCTGCATGAGATCGACCCGGCAACGCGCACGGGAAAGGTCCGCATCGAGGTAAAAAATCCGGAGCATCGCATCAAGCATGAGATGTACGCCGATGCGGAGATTGAATCCGGCGCGAAAGAACGGGAGCGCCTCGCGGTTCCTACCTCCGCCGTCATCGACAGCGGCAACCGGCAGGTCGTTCTCGTCGCGCGCGGCGAGGGCCGGTTCGAGGCGCGAGCCGTGAAGCTCGGCGCGAGAGGCGACGAACTCGTGGAGATCCGCGAGGGCGTAGCGGCGGGCGAGAAGGTCGTGGTCTCGGCAAACTTCCTGATCGACGCGGAAAGCAATCTCAAGGCAGCCCTCTCGAGCTTCTCCGGAGACGCGGCCCAAACAGCCGCACCAGAGGAGCAGCCGAGATGATCGCGCGCCTCATCCGCTGGTCGGCCACGAACCTCGTCCTCATCTCGATCGCCTGCCTGTTCGCGATCGCCGCTGGCGTCTACGCCGTTCGCCACGTGCCGCTCGATGCGATTCCCGATCTCTCTGACACCCAGGTCATTGTCTATACCGAGTATTCAGGTCAGGCGCCTCAGGTCATCGAGGACCAGGTCACCTATCCGCTGTCCACGGCGATGTTGTCGGTGCCGAGATCCAAGGTGGTTCGAGGCTTCTCGTTCTTCGGCGTCTCCTTCGTCTACGTCATATTCGAGGACGGCACGGACATCTATTGGGCGCGCTCCCGTGTCCTTGAGTACCTGTCCGCCGCTGCTCGCAATCTGCCGGCCGGCGTGACGCCGTCGCTCGGCCCCGATGCGACCGGTGTCGGCTGGGTCTACCAGTATGTCGTCATGGCCGCGAAACGCACTCTGGCCGAGCTTCGCTCCACCCAGGATTGGCAAGTGCGTTTCGCGGTCGCCCAGGCGGATGGCGTCGCCGAGGTCGCAAGTGTCGGCGGTTTCGTGCGGCAATACTCGGTTATCGTCGATCCCCGGCGACTCAAGGCCTTCGGAATCCCGTTGACCAAGGTGCGGGATGCGATCCAGCAGTCCAACATGGACGTAGGAGGCCGCGTCATCGAGCTGGCTGAGACCGAATTCATGGTGCGCGGCCGCGGCTATCTGCGCGGTCCGGCCGACATCGAGGCCATTGCACTCAAGGCCGAAGGCGGCACGCCTGTCTTTCTGCGCGACGTGGCCAGAGTGGAGCTGGCGCCCGACGAGCGCCGCGGCGTCACGGAACTCAATGGCGAAGGCGAGGTCGTGTCCGGCATTGCCGTGCAGCGCTATGGGCAGAATGCCTTGTCGGTCATCGACAACGTCAAGGCGCGGCTGGCGGACATCAAGGACAGCCTGCCGGAGGGAACAGAAATTGTACCCGTCTACGATCGTTCGGATCTCATCCGCCGCGCCATTGCTACGCTGAAAACTACGCTCATCGAGGAAAGCGCCATCGTTGCGCTCGTGTGCGTCGTGTTTCTCCTGCACGTTCGCAGCGCGCTGGTGGCCATTATCACGCTTCCGCTTGGAGTCCTCATCGCCTACGTTTGCATGTACGCGCTCGGCTTGTCCTCAAACATCATGAGTCTTGGTGGCATTGCCATCGCCATTGGCGCCATGGTCGATGCGGCTATCGTCATGATCGAGAACGCCCACAAGCATCTGGAACGTGCGCCGCCTGGCAAGCCGAGAACCGAGATTCTGATCGAGGCAGCGAGCGAGGTAGGCCCCGCGCTCTTCTTCTCGCTGCTCATCATTACCGTGTCGTTCCTGCCGATCTTTGCCCTGGAAGCTCAAGAGGGGCGTCTGTTCCACCCACTCGCATTCACCAAGACCTTCGCAATGGCGGCGGCTGCGCTGCTGTCTGTCACCGTGGTTCCCGCGTTAATGGTACTGTTTGTACGTGGGCGTATCGTACCCGAGCGCAGCAATCCGGTGAACCGCTTCCTTGTCTGGATCTACCGTCCCGTTATCAAGGGCGTGCTCCGGGCCAAGGGTTTGACAATCAGTCTCGCCCTTATTGTTCTGGCGGTCAGTGTGTGGCCCGCGATGCGCCTCGGATCGGAGTTCATGCCGAGCCTGAACGAGGGCACGCTGCTCTATATGCCGACCACACTGCCTGGCCTTTCCATAACCAAAGCCAGCGAACTTCTGCAGACACAGAACAAGATCATCAAGTCCTTCCCCGAGGTTGAGAGCGTCTGGGGCAAGGCGGGCCGCGCCTCTACCGCGACGGATCCCGCCCCCACAGAGATGTTCGAGACGGTCATCAACTTGAAGCCGGAGACGGAATGGCGGGAAGGTCTCACACTCGATGGGCTTATCAGTGAGATGGACACGGCGCTGCAGTTTCCTGGCGTGTCAAACGCATGGACCATGCCGGTCAAGGCCCGCATCGATATGCTGGCAACGGGAATCCGTACGCCGATCGGCGTCAAGGTCCTCGGCCGCGATCTTACCGTTATTGACGGACTCGCCCGAGAGATCGAGGCGGCGATCAAATCGGTGCCGGGCACGTCAAGCGCGTTCGCCGAGCGCATCATCGGCGGCTACTATCTTGAGATCGAACCTGATCGCGAGCAGCTCGCACGCTATGGGCTCATGATCGGCGACGTTCAGCAGGTCATCGCATCCGCGATCGGCGCCGAGCCGATCACGACCACAGTCGAAGGTCGCGAGCGATATGGCGTCAGCCTCCGCTTTCCCCGCGACGTGCGCTCCAATCCGGACGCAATCGCGCGCGAGGTCCTCGTTCCGTTGCCGAACGGCGCATCAATCCCCCTGGGGCAAGTTGCTCGCGTCAAGCGCACGCAGGGACCGGCCTCGATCAGAACCGAAAATGCGCAGCTCGCCGCCTACATATTCGTCGACGCCCGCGACCGCGACCTCGGCAGCTACGTCGCCGATGCGCGCCGTGCCGTAACCGAAAGGGTGAAGTTCCCGCCCGGCTACTACGCAGTCTGGAGCGGGCAGTTCGAATACTACGAGCGGGCCAAGCAGCGGCTCCTGCTCGTCGTTCCGGTCACGTTGCTGTTAATCTTTCTGTTGCTCTATCTCAATTTCCGCCGCGTCGCCGAAACTCTCATCGTGATGCTGTCTCTGCCGTTCGCGCTCGTTGGCGGACTTTGGCTGATGTGGTGGCTCGGGTTCAATCTGTCGGTCGCCGTCGCCGTCGGCTTCATCGCGCTGGCGGGCGTCGCGGCGGAGACAGGCGTCATCATGCTGATCTACCTCCAGCACGCGCTCGACGAGCGCCGCCGCATCGCCGAGCAGGAGCGGCGCAATCTTACCCACAGCGATCTGCACGCCGCCATCATGGAAGGTGCCGTCGAGCGCGTGCGGCCGAAGATGATGACAGTCGTCGCTATTATGGCCGGGCTGCTGCCGATCCTATGGAGCTACGGCACCGGCTCGGAGGTCATGCAGCGCATCGCCGTCCCCATGGTGGGCGGCATGGTCTCGTCGGCGATCCTAACGCTCGTCGTCATCCCGGCAATCTATGCGGTCGTCCACGGTGCGGCATTGAAGCGGCAAACGACTGCACATTCGGTCAGCGCTCACTTCAGCTCTTCAGATAGTTCCTGAAGCAAGGCGTTTTCGCCGTTGGACAGCATCCTTTGGATTCACTTCGAACTCACCTGATAAACGTTACTCAGTAAGCGAATAATATTTCTGCAATACCTAAGACACAGGACCAAATTACCGAGACGTGCCCATTTGGGCACTGAGACACGGGGTGGTTAAATCCCTGAAACGAATGGTCGGAACGGGGGAGATTTGAACTCCCAACCCCAGGCCCCCATACGGGAACAGCGGTCCCGATGACGTGCCTGGCATGCAGGGGACCGAAATAGCGGCTGTCGAAGCTCGCCGGATGATCTGCCAGCAGGAAGACTTCGCCGTCCTTGAGGATGCGACACCCTTGCCAAGCAGGGAGTGGCTCGCTTACGGTTGCAGCACGGGCAACGAGTTGACCGCGCAAAAAGACGTGGGCTCCGAACCGGCAGACGCGGTCGCCTACGGTGCCAGCGACCGGCTTGATCAGCAGGGCCGAGCGCGGAAGGTATCCGCGCTGATCCGCGAACTGTGCGATTGCGTCTGGAAGGCGGACCAGAGCAAGTTCTTCGAGGTTGGGGCGTCGTTGCACGGCCCCGTAAAGCCCAATTTCCACGCTGGGCGATGCGTTCCAGACAAAAAACACCATTGTACCCTGAGGCGCCGGCGCTATCAGAAAGGCAAGCCCGATGCCCATGCCGGCCATAGGGCGTGTTCTCATGGCTTGCGTCCTGATGACGATTGCCGGCGGGCGCGCTCGGACCACTCGAGCAACTCCTTGTGGTGATAGAAAACTCGGCCACCGTGCTTGCGGAACGACGGTCCGCTGCCCTGCCAGCGCATGTTCTCGAGCGTATGCGCCTTGAGCCGCAGAAGCGCAGCGGCCTCCTCGGTCGTTAGTAGCGGCAACCTTTTGAGCGTGGCCATCTTGGGTACTCCCGACTGAGTTGGTACTGCCGGGAAGGGTGGCGGGAAGCCGCACGCATGGGGAGTGTCGTTTGTCGATTGATGGGAAACGCCACACTACGCTTGCCGATCTCGTACAGAAGGAACCCAACAGCCGATGGCATACGTTGATTGTTCCCTGCACGGCATGCTTTCTGATCCCAGCCCCTGTTCGTCTGGCGGAAACCTGAAAATAGGCGTCCAGAAAACAGTTGCTATAGAGGACGCGAAGCGGCGCCTAAGTGCCGCCTAATTTGCGAAGGTCGATGAGCGGGATGCCAAGCTTCAGCGCCTTGTCGGCGAAGTTGTCTTGGATTCCGTTGCCGGGGAAGATGAGGACGCCGATTGGCAGCACGGCGAGCATCGCGTCGTTGCGCTTGAACGGTGCCGCCTTGGCATGCGCCGACCAGTCGGGCTTGAAGGGAATGTGCGGGACCTTGCGCTGATCGGC
>NZ_DAITQL010000115.1:0-10395 GCF_036833075.1 Hyphomicrobium sp. | reverse complement strand
GGAACGCGAGCGGGATGGTGGAGACCACGTCGTCGCGCTCAAGCCCCTTGAGGTCGATGCGCTCTCCAAGTTGCAGCGCCCTCACCAACAGTCCCGGCCCCTGCTCGCCCATGGATCCTGCTCCCAACCGGCCCCAACCGCGACGAACGGCCGGTCCATCCGGCTTGTCAATCCCGGGAAATGAGGTTAGACAGCCGCCATCTCACACGCGCGCCTCATGCGCCCCGCGGATTGAAAGCCCCGTGGGGACGCTCCGGTGGAACAGCTAAGCATTTCTGGATGCTAGCTTTTCTTCTCAAGGCGCGCGGAGGATCAACCGGAAAAGGAACGTTACGCACATGACCGTGCCGCAATTCAACATGCGCCAGCTCCTGGAAGCCGGCGTGCACTTCGGCCACCAGTCGCACCGCTGGAACCCCAAGATGGCGCCCTTCATCTACGGCGCCCGCAACAACATCCACATTCTCGACCTGACCCAGACCGTGCCGATGCTGCATCAGGCGCTGAACAAGGTCTCGGACACGGTCGCCGGCGGCGGGCGCGTGCTGTTCGTCGCCACCAAGCGCCAGGCCTCCGACACCATCGCCGATGCCGCGAAGCGCTCCGCCCAGTACTTCATCAATCACCGCTGGCTCGGCGGCACGCTGACCAACTGGAAGACGATCTCGACCTCGATCCGCCGCCTGCGCCAGCTCGACGATATCCTCGCCGACCCGCAGGGCCGCACCAAGAAAGAGATCCTGAACATCCAGCGCGAGCGCGACAAGCTCAACCAGGCGCTCGGCGGCATCAAGGACATGGGCGGCGTGCCGGACCTCCTGTTCGTCATCGACACGAACAAGGAAGGCATCGCCATCAAGGAAGCGCGCAAGCTCGGCATCCCGATCGTCGCCATCGTCGATACGAACTGCGATCCGGACGGCATCGACTTCCCGGTCCCGGGCAATGACGACGCGGGCCGCGCCATCACGCTCTACTGCGACCTCGTCGCGCGCGCCGCGCTCGACGGTCTCGAGCGCGGCCAGGGCATGGCGGGCGTCGACATCGGCGCGGCGGAGGAGCCGCCGACCGAGACGCTGCCGGACGGCTCCGTCAAGGCCTGGAAGGGCATCGACGGGCCGCGCGGCGAGGCCGACGACCTCAAGCGGATCAACGGCATCACGGTCAAGACCGAGCAGAAGCTCAACGACGCGGGCGTGTTCCATTACTGGCAGATCGCCGACCTCGACGCCGAAAACCAGGCGCTGCTCGACCGCAAGCTCAAGCTCAAGGGCCAGATCGAGCAGGAAGGCTGGATCGCGCAGGCCAAGAAGCTGGTCGAAGCTTCGGCCGCATAATCCGTGCGGGGTCTCGCCGCACCCATCCACGAACCGCGCGCGGGCCTTCGGCCCGCACGCTGCCGTTTCGAAAGCCACCCGGCATGCGGGTCCCCGGCGGGCCCGATGCGAAAGGAGCAGTCATGAGCACGATTTCCGCCGCCACCGTCAAGGAGCTGCGCGACAAGACCGGCGCCGGCATGATGGATTGCAAGCAGGCGCTTCAGGAGACCAACGGCGACATGGAAGCCGCGGTCGACCTCCTGCGCAAGAAAGGCCTGTCCAAGGCCGCCAAGAAGGCCGACCGCGTCGCCGCCCAGGGCCTCATCGGCGTCGTCTCGAAGGTCAAGTCGGGCGCCGTCGTCGAGGTCAACTCGGAGACGGATTTCGTCGCCCGCAACCCGCAGTTCCAGGAGATGGTGAAGGCCATCGCGTCGCTGGCGGCCGCGGCCGGCGGCGATCTCGCAAAGCTGCTCGCAGCTCCGTATCCGGGCGGCAAGGGCACAGTCGAGGACCAGATCCAGGACGCGATCGCGACCATCGGCGAGAACATGGGGCTGCGCCGCACGGCGGCGCTCTCGGTCAAGGACGGCATCGTCGCCGACTACGTGCACAACAAGGCCGCCGACGGCCTCGGCAAGATCGGCGTGCTGGTTGCGCTCGAGAGCACCGGCAACGCGGACAGCCTGATGGCGCTCGGCCGCCAGCTCGCGATGCACATCGCGGCGGCGAGCCCGCAGGTCGTCAACGTCGAGGACCTCTCCAAGGAGGCGATCGAGCGCGAGCGCGCGATCTACGTGGAGCAGGCCAAGGCGGAGCCGCGCAACGCCGGCAAATCGGACGAGATTCTCGCCAAGGCGAGCGAGGGGCGCCTGCAGAAGGAGTTCGTCAGCCAGGCGGTGCTCATGAAGCAGGTGTTCGTCATCGACGGCAAGGCCACGGTGGCCGAGATCCTGAAGCAGGCCGAGAAGGACGTCGGCGCGCCGGTCAAGATCGCGGGCTTCGTGCGTTACGCGCTCGGCGAGGGCATCGAGAAGAAGGTCGAGGACTTCGCTGCGGAAGTGGCGAAAACGGTCAGCGCCGCGGCGCCCGGAAAGAGCTGAACGAGACGGGAAAAGCCGGCGCCGTCGCCGGCTTTTTTTTGACCAAGGGGCGCCCGGCGCGCCAAACTCGACTGTTGACGAAGACTGGCGACGAAGACTGTGGCGACGAAGCCTATGGAGACCGGCATGACGGCGAACGGACCGCTCAAGTACCCGCGCCTGCTCGTCAAGCTCTCGGGCGAAGCGCTGATGGGACGCAACGGCTACGGCATCGACACGGCCGTCGTCGACCGGCTGGCCGCCGATCTCGCGGAAGCCCGCGCGGCAGGCTGTGCGCTGTCGGTGGTCGTGGGCGGCGGCAACATCTTCCGTGGGCTGCAGGGCTCGGCCCGCGGCATGGACCGGGCCACGGCCGACTACATGGGCATGCTGGCGACGGTGCTCAACGCGCTGGCGCTGCAGAGCGCGCTCGAGGCCGTCAAAGCTCCGGCACGCGTGCTGTCGGCCATTCCCATGTCGACGGTGTGCGAGCCGTACGTCCGCCACCGGGCGCTTTACCATCTCGGGCGCGAGCGGATCGTGATCTTTGCCGCCGGCACCGGCAACCCCTTCTTCACCACCGATACGGCCGCGACGTTGCGCGCCATCGAGATGGGATGCGACGCGGTCGCGAAGGCGACCAAGGTCGACGGCGTCTACTCGGCGGACCCCAAGACGGATCCCACCGCCCAGCGCTTCGAGCGGCTCGACTACTCCGAGGTGCTGACGCGCAATCTCAAGGTCATGGACGGGGCGGCGATCGCGCTTGCCCGGGACAATCATCTTCCGGTAATTGTCTTTTCCATCGACGAGCCGGGCAACGTGATCAAGCTGCTGCGGGGGACCGCCCGGGCCACGGTCATCCACGGATGAGCCCCGCCCGGCCCTGTGCTTCCGCCCCTCGCACCGGCGAGGCCGCTGGCCCCTAAGGCGGCCAAGACAAAAAAGGAGAACAGCTCGGTGTCGCTCACGATGTTCGATCTCAAGGAAATCGAAACGCGGATGCGGGCTTCGCTCGAAGCGCTGAAGCGCGAGCTCGCCGGGCTGCGGACTGGGCGCGCCAGCGCCCACCTCCTGGATCCGGTCCAGGTCAACGTCTACGGGGCGCGCATGCCGATCAACCAGGTCGCGACCGTTTCGGTCCCCGAGCCGCGCATGATCGCGCTGCAGGTCTGGGACAGGAGCAACGTGCAGGCCGTGGACAAGGCGCTTCGCGAGGCGAACCTCGGGGTCAACCCGGTCGTCGACGGCACGATGATCCGACTGCCGATCCCGGCACCCACCGCCGAGCGGCGCCAGGAGCTCGCCAAGCAGGCCCACAAGTACGCGGAAGCCCACCGGATCGCGGTGCGCAACGTGCGCCGCGACGGCATGGACCTTCTCAAGAAGCTCGAGAAGGACGGCAAGATGAGCGAGGACGACCATCACAAGAACTCTGCTAAAGTGCAGGAGCTGACCGACAAGCTCGTCAAGGAGATCGACCAGACGCTCGCCAGCAAGGAGGCCGAGATCCATAAGGTCTAGACTGTGATGTCATGATTCGATGGGCCACACCCAGCCTGAGGCCAGGACGATCGCCGAGCGCGAGTCCAATGCCTCGCGCGAGTGGTTTGACGCCATCGGCCGGGCTCGGCCCATCGCCTCATGAGGTCACAGCCTCAGTTGCAACCAGATTGCCAGCTCATATCTCAGCCAACGGCAGGACAGCCGAGAGACGAGGACAGTCGACGATCATGGCCCGTGCGCCGGCCGACGAGACCGCGTTTTGGCGCCGGGTCCCCTACCACGGCCGGAATTTCCGTTGATCCAGCGATGTAAAGCCCAACCCCCCGTGGCAGACAGATCGACACCCTCCGAAAAGACCTCGAGCGCGCAGATCATGCCGCGGCACGTGGCTATCATCATGGACGGCAACGGGCGTTGGGCGGCGGAGCGGGGATTGCCGCGCGCGTTGGGGCACCGCTCGGGGGTCGAGGCGGTGCGGCGGACCGTCCAGGCGGCCTCGGACCTCTCCATTCCCTACCTCACGCTCTACAGCTTCTCGTCCGAGAACTGGTCGCGCCCGCAGGATGAGATCGACGACCTGATGGGCCTCATGAAGCGCTTCATCCGCCGCGATCTCGCGGAGCTGCACCAGAACAACGTGCGCGTCATGGTCATCGGGGAGCGCGAGAACGTCGAGCCCGAAATGATGGCCCTCATCGACGAAGCCTGCGAGCTGACGCGGGACAATACGCGGCTCACGCTGGTGATCGCCTTCAACTACGGCGCGCGCGGGGAGATCACGCGCGCGGCGCGGCGGCTCGCCGAGGAGGTCGCGGGAGGGCGGCTCGCGCCCGCCGAGATCACGTCCGAACGCCTGTCGCTCGCGCTCGACACGTGCGGCATCCCCGATCCCGACGTCCTGATCCGCACCAGCGGCGAGTGCCGTCTCTCCAACTTCCTGCTATGGCAGTGCGCCTATACGGAGTTCGTGTTCCTCGACGCGTACTGGCCCGACTTCGGCCGGGAGCTTCTCGTCGAAGCGATCGCCCAATACACGGCGCGCGAGCGGCGCTTCGGCGGCCTGCCGTGCCGGTCCACGGCTTAGGTTGCGCACTCATGAACGACGACGGAACGCTCGTCCCGAACCCCGACGCGGTTGCACCGCCGTCACCCGCCTCGCACGTCGCGCTGCGGGTGGCCTCCGCCTTCGGTCTCGCCACCATCGCGTTCGCCGCCACGTGGGCCGGCGTGCTCCCCTTCTCGGCGCTGGCGCTCGTCGTCGCGCTGCTGATGAGCTGGGAATGGTCGCGGATGGTCCGCGGAGACGCCTTCGACGCAACGCTCGCCGTGCACGGCCTCGCGGCGGCGGCGGCGGTCGTGCTCGCGGCCTTCGGATTCGCCGCGCTCGGCGCGGCGGTGCTCGTCACCGGGGTCATCATCGTGCTGGCGCTCGAATTCGGCCGGCGTCCGATCCTTTCGGCAACCGGCGTGCTCTATACCGGCCTGCCGGCGGTCGCGCTCATCTGGCTGCGCAGCAACGAGCCCAACGGCTTCCTGGCGGTGCTGTTCATCGTGCTCGTCGTCGCGGCGACCGATACGCTGGCGTTCGTCGCCGGCCGCTCGATCGGCGGGCCGCGCCTTGCGCCTTCGGTGTCGCCCAACAAGACGTGGAGCGGTCTCGCCGGCGGCTGTCTCGGCGCGGCTCTGACGGCGGCGCTCTTTGCCTACATGATCGGGGCGCCGATCCCGATCCTGGCCGCCCTGGGCCTCGTCATGGGCTTCGTCGCGCAAATGGGCGATCTCGCTGAATCAGCAATGAAAAGGACTTTCAACGTCAAGGACGTGAGCCAGCTTCTGCCGGGTCACGGAGGGTTTATGGACCGCATGGACGGCCTCGTCCCGGTGGCGGTGGCGCTGGCACTTGCAGCGCTCTTCATCGATCCGACCGCCCCCGCCGAGGCGCTGCTCGCGGGCCTTGCGCGCGGAGGTCCTTGAGCCGATGGCATCGGAGCCCATGGTACGCTCTTGCGACAGCCGCAACGCAACCGGCCGGCACGCCCGTGCACGCCGGTCCGCCCTGCAGGAGGCCGCCCGACCATGACGCAGGCGCTCGGCGCATCGAACGGCACGGCACGCCCCGGCGAAGCCGCTGGCGGCGAGGCTGAGCCGGTGCGCGCGGGCGCTGCTCAGCCGCTGCGGCTTTCGGTGCTCGGCGCCACGGGCTCGATCGGCACGAGCACGCTCGATCTCGTCGGGCACCATCCGCACCGTTTCGAGATCGTGGCGCTGACGGCGCAGTGCAATGCGCGCCGCCTCGCCGAGCTTGCCATTCTGCACCGCGCCAAGCTGGCGGTAATCGGCGAGGAAACCCGTTACGCCGAACTCAGAGACCTGCTCGCCGGCACGGGCATTCGCGTTGCGGCCGGCGCGGGCGCCGTCGAGGCAGCGGCGCGCGAGCCTGCGGACTGCATCATGGCTGCCATCGTCGGCGCCGCCGGCCTCAGGCCCACTTTCGCGGCGGCTGAGCAGGGTCAGCGCATCGCGCTCGCCAACAAGGAATGCCTCGTGTCGGCCGGCGAGATCTTCCTCAGCCAGATCGACCGGAACGGCGCCGAGCTGATGCCCGTCGACAGCGAGCATTCGGCAGCCTTCCAGGCCATCGGCCGCACGCCGGCCCGGTCCATCGAGAAGATCCTGCTCACCGCCTCCGGAGGCCCGTTCCGCACGCTCGACAAGGAGCGGCTCGCGCGGGTGACGCCGGACGAGGCGCTGCGCCATCCCAACTGGTCGATGGGGGCCAAGGTCACCATCGACTCGGCGACCCTGATGAACAAGGGGCTCGAACTCATCGAGGCGTTCCATCTGTTCCCGGTGGCGGCCCACCAGCTCGAAGCCGTGGTGCATCCGCAGTCCGTCGTGCATTGCCTCGTCATGCTGGAGGACGGATCGGTGATGGCGCAACTGTCGCACCCTGACATGCGCACGCCCATCGCGCTGGCGCTCTCGTGGCCCGAGCGGCTCGCAACCCCCGTCCCGCGGCTCGACCTCGTGGCGCTCAAGAGCCTCTCCTTCGAGGTCCCCGACCACGACCGCTTCCCGGCGCTCGGGGTCGCCACGGACGCCCTCAACCGCGGCGGGGCAGCCCCCGCCGTGCTCAACGCGGCCAACGAGGTCGCGGTCAAAGCCTTCCTCGAACGAGAGATCGGCTTCCTCGACATCGTGGCGGTCGTCGCGCGCTGCCTTGAAAAGGCCGACGCGCGGGGCCTCATTAGCGGAGCCGCGACACTGGACGACGTGCTCGCCGTCGACGGCGAAGCGCGGACCATGGCGCGGAGCCTGCTTCCAGGCTAAGACAGGCCTCCGGTCGCGGACGCCGCCCGCGCCAGATCAACCGAGCCCCAGCCGACGGGATTTGAGCAGAGATGATCGAAGGCTTCGTCAATCCGCTTTTTACCTTTTTACTTCAGGCGCTTGCCTTCCTTTTCGTGCTGGGCGTCGTGGTCTTCTTCCACGAACTCGGGCATTTCCTCGTGGCGCGCTGGTGCGGCGTCACCGTCACCACCTTCTCGATCGGTTTCGGGCGCGAGCTCTGGGCGCGCATCGACAGGCACGGCACGCGCTGGCGTCTCGCGGCGATCCCGCTCGGCGGCTACGTCAAGTTCCTCGACGACGCGAACCCGGCGAGCCAGCCGTCCGCAACGGCGCCGGAAGACCTGCCGCCGGGCTCGTTCCACGGCAAGCCGGTGTGGCAGCGCGCGCTCGTCGTCGCGGCCGGACCCGCGGCAAACTTCCTGGTTGCCGCCCTCATCTACACGGCCGTCAACGCGACCTACGGCGTCTCCATGATCACGGCGCGCGTCGACCAGGTCGTGGCAGGGATGCCGGCGGACCAGGCAGGGCTCCGGGCCGGCGACGTCATCACCGACATCGACGGCTGGAGCATCGAGACCTTCGACGACGTGGTGCGCATCGTCACCGCCTCGAGCGGGCGGACGCTCAGCATCTCCGTCGACCGCGGCGGGCAGGCCCACACCTTCGCGGTCACGCCGGAGATCAAGGACCAGAAAAGCGATCTCGGCGTCACCCTCCGCCTCGGCGATATCGGTGTCGTGCGCATCCTGCCGGCGCGGGTCGGCGCGGTGCTCGCCAACTCGCCGGCGGCCAGGGCCGGGATCGCGCCCGGCGACACCATCACCGCCATCGACGGGGCGGCCGTCACCTCGTTCGTCGACCTGATCGCCAAAGTCGGGCCGGCAGCCGGGCAGACGCTTGCGGTCACCGTCGACCGCAACGGGACGCCCCACACCCTGAACGTCGTCCCCGACGAGGTCGAGGGCAAGGCGGCGGACGGCACGCCGACCCGCCTTGGCCGGATCGGCGTCTCGCCGGACCGGCCTGCCCCGGTCGCCGTGTCGCTTCCGGAGGCCGTGCGGCTCGGTGTCCGCGAGACCTACGCCAACATCGTTCAGACCGTGACCGGGATCTGGGACATCCTGACCCGGCGCCAGTCGGCCGACCAGGTGGGTGGACCGATCCTCATGGCCGAGGTGACGGCGCGCGTGGCGGAGCTCGGCTGGGAGCCCCTCCTGCGCTGGACCGCGCTGATCTCCGCCAATATCGGGCTCTTGAATTTGCTACCTATTCCGATGCTCGACGGCGGCCATCTGGTGTTCTACGCGATGGAGGCCATCCGCCGGCGCCCGCTCAGCCAGCGGGTCCAGGAGATCGGGTTTCAGATCGGCATCGCCGTGGTGCTGATGATGGTTGTTTTCGTGAACCTCAACGACCTCATGCGGCTAGGCAGAAGGTGGCTATTTGGTGGCGGCTAAGGGCCCCCCGGAATCTCTGTTAAGTGACGTAATCTTGCCACTTCCCCGGGGCTTACCCAGTTGTTAAGAATGCCCGAGTGAATGGTAACGAAGGTGCGATTCGAGGCAGGGGGCCTCGAACCGGTTTCGCTTTTGCGCTCCGTCGGCGCCATTCCTGCTGGGGGTCCATCCCTCAGTTTCGCGACGGCTCGGGACCATTTGCCGACGGGGTCTCAAGAGTTGAGGGGGATCGGCTAAAAGGCGAGGCAGATCCGCGCATGATGCAGCTACGGATCATGTCGTTGGGGGGGATGCGCCAGCTCTTCTTGCTGGCGGTGCTCGCTTTCGCAGCGCTTTCCGTGCAGGCTCCGGTCTTCCCGGATCCGGCGCGTGCGCAAAGCGTGGTCCGGGACATCCGGGTCGAAGGCAACCGGCGGGTCGAGCCGGAAACCGTGCGCTCCTATCTCCAGTTCTCCGTCGGACAGCCCTACGATGCCGGCAAGGTGGACGCCTCGCTGCAGGCGCTGTTCGCGACCGGCCTGTTCGCCGACGTCTCCATCAACCAGGAAGGCGATACCGCGGTCATCTACGTCGTGGAGAACCCGGTCATCAATCAGGTGGCTTTCGAGGGCAACAGCGAGGTCGACACCGACACGCTCAAGGCCGAGGTGCAGCTCAAGCCGCGCTCCGTCTACACCCGCGCCCGAGTGCAGGGCGACGTGCAGCGCATCCTCGACGTCTACCGGCGCCAGGGCCGCTATGCGGCGACCGTCGAGCCCAAGATCATCGAGCTCGAGCAGAGCCGCGTGAATCTCGTATTCGAGATCAACGAGGGCGGTGCGACGAAGGTGCAGGGCATCAACTTCACCGGCAACCACGCCTTCACGGACAACCAGCTCCGCGACGTCATCTCGACCACGCAGAGCGGCTGGCTCGATTTCCTCAAGGGCACCGCTTACTACGACCCCGACCGCATGAACCTCGACCGCGAGCTTCTGCGCCAGTTCTACCTCAAGAGCGGCTATGCGGATGTGCGCGTGGTCGCCGCCAACGCCGAACTCGACCGCGACGGCTCGGGCTTCTACGTCAACTTCGCCATCGACGAGGGCGAGCTCTACACCTTCGGCTCGGTGACGGTGGAGAACTCGCTGCCCGGGCTCGATCCGAACACCATCACGGGCGATATCCTGACGCACCAGGGCGACACCTACAACGGCGCCGACATCGAGAAAACGACCGAGCGGCTGACGCTCGCCACGGCTGAGCAGGGCTTTGCGTTCGCGCGCGTGCGGCCGCGAGCGGTCCCGGATCCGGCGGCGCGGACGATCTCGCTCTCCTACATGATCGACGAAGGCCCGCGCATCTACATCGAGCGCATCAACATCAACGGCAACACGCGCACCAAGGATCACGTGATCCGGCGCGAGTTCCGCCTGGCGGAAGGCGATGCCTATAACCCGCTGCTCGTCGACCGCGCCAAGAAGCGTCTCAACGCACTTGGCTTCTTCAAGTCGGTCGACATCAAGCGCCGGCCGGGCTCGTCCCCGGATCGCGTCATCCTCGACGTCGATCTCGTCGAGCAGTCGACGGGCGAGCTGTCGTTCGGTGCCGGCTACTCGACCTCGGAAGGCGTGATCGGCGACGTCAGCATCAGCGAGCGCAACCTGCTCGGCAACGGCCAGTTCCTGCGCCTCAAGCTGGCCG
>NZ_DAITQL010000114.1:0-10764 GCF_036833075.1 Hyphomicrobium sp. | reverse complement strand
CGGCCATCCTAGCTGCGATCATCATTTGGTGGACCTGATTGAGTCTCGAGCCTAGTGGATCGGCAAGCTTTTCGATGACGGTCTTGTCGAGTTCGGTCTCCTCGCCCGAGGTGAGAAACTCGATATTCTTGCCGAGTTCGCCGGAAAGATCGTGCACCAAACGGCGAAAACGACCGAACAACGTTCCGATCGGCACCATCCGGATGCCCATTGTCGTATCGCGCAGCCCGGAAGACAGTCGCTCGATCTCCTCAGCGACGGATTTGAGGTTCAAGTCATCACTGGCGGCAGCGATCTGGGAAAGGCGTGCCTGCGCAATCACAAGCTCGCCAACGCGGTCCATCAGTTCGTCGAGGCGCTCTGCCGGTACGCGAAGCGACGATCCAGTTTTCGGCTCCGCAATAGGCTTGCCTTTTTGGGATGACTTGACCGAATCGTGTTCGCTACCGGCGGATGCATGAGCGCTGCCCGGAGATGCACAGATCGCCTTCTCCATCGCCACGACATCTGCGAGCTCGATCGTCAGCTCCATGCCGTCACGTAGGAAGATGAAGACGTCATTGATCACTTCGCGCGGATGACTGGTGGTCAATAGGACTTCCCAGCCGAGGTAGGACGCTTCCGGATCGATATCCTCGAGCGGCGGCACACGCCCGGTCAGTACCGTGACAACGCAGGCACCGAGATCGCGGAGTTCGTCAAGCAGTAGCAGCGGATTGGTGCCCAACATCAGCGCATCGTCCGGCAGGTGGAACCTGACACGCCAAGTTTGGGGCTCTCCGACCACGCCGGCAGATTTCGCAGACGCAACGGGCACAACAGCCACGGCGCTTCCGCCTGAAACGATCGTTCTAAGCTCGGCCAGGATAGGCGCTCCGCCTGCTGCGTGCTGGCCGGGTTCAACAATAAGCGTAGATACGTGGTCCTTCGCTGCAAGCGCGACCGAGATCAGCGCCGGGTTGATCCTCGCGCTACCCTTGCGGACCTGATCGAAGGCGGTCTCGAACTCGTGAACGAAATCGGCTACCTCGTCGAAGCCGAACATGGCACCTGAGCCCTTGAGCGTGTGCAGTGCGCGGAAGGCACCGTCGACCAGCTCTCGATCTTCCGGCTTGTCGCCGAGGTCGAGTAATGCCTGCTCGAGCGCTTCGAGCAGCTCGCGTGCCTCTTGGCGGAATGTTTCTCTGGGATCGGCTGTCATCATGCGCCTGCAATCTTCTTGACGACAGCAAGCAACTGATCCTGCTTGAACGGCTTGACGATCCAACCGGTGGCGCCAGCCGCCTTCGCGTCAGCCTTCATGGCCACGTCGGATTCGGTTGTTAGGAAGACGACCGGAACACCGGCGCTCGAAGGATGGGTGCGATACTTCCGGATGAAATCGATTCCGGTCATCACGGGCATGTTGAGGTCGGTTATGACAGCGTCGATCCGGTTGGTCGTCGCCTTGGAAAAGCCGTCGGAGCCATCGACTGCTTCAATGACGCGATAGCCCGCGCCCGAAAGCGTGAGGCTAACCATCTGCCTGATCGATGCAGAATCGTCGATCGTGAGGATCGTCTTGCTCATGCCGCATCCTTTTCCGAATGCTTTTGGCTAAATGCGAATTCGTCGTCACCGCCCGGCACAACAAATCCTAATTGAGTGAGGAATTCATCGAAGGCTTTAGACCGGTCGGAAATTATCAGTTCTTTGCCAAGATTTTTAGCCGTCCGGCCGGCGGAAATCAGAAGCTGCACTGTAGCAGTATCGACGCCGGCTAAATTGCTGACATCGATCTCAATCACCTTGAAGCCCGCTAATGCCTCTTCGAGGCGCAGCTTCGTGCTCTTTACATCCCGAACGCTCAAGGCGCCTTCAAGGCTTAATCTGGCTCGACTCTCTGAGGTCATGTGTCTCCCTCGCCAAATCTCTGCTTATGGAAAGTAGAGCTCCGCGATCTGTGCGTTTTGAATAATGCCCGCATGAGCAAGCGCTCATAAATGGCTGACTATCTCCATCTAATTTCACCTGGGCATGACTTCTAATTTATAGGTTTAAACAAAGCTCTAAGGAATTTGCGTATTGGTCTGTTTTCTTGAAGAAATACAGCTCGCTGACGGAAGAAATCATCGCGGCTCTGCGTGAGGCGGAGGTGCGGCTCGTTTAAGGCGAGATGGTTGGGCCAGATGTGCCGCGGTCTTGGAACCTCAGAGCACCTCCCTGATCGTGCTTGCTCTTGGGTCAACTTCAGCGTCGGCTGCTGGTTGGGAAAAGGCCGGTTCCTTCGTGACCGTCCCGGTCAAGGTTGCGAACGCCAAGTCAGAGGTCGAGAGCAACCTCAAAAAGACCATGCAGGCGCTGGATGGCAAAGGCCAGGAGGCGGCGCGTCTCGCCAAAAGGAAGGCGGGTCTCGTCAAGCGGATGCGCGATCGTGAGCGGCGGGCAAGGGCAAGGGCGGCCGCATCGAAGCCTCGCCCAAAGGCAAAGGCTCCACCGCCTCAAAAGAGAGCGTGCAATCCCTCGCCCATTAAGTCGTGTCAGTTCGTTCGTTTCGTAATGGTGTGCCCATGACTACCCGCTCCCGCGCTACGGCAACAAAGAGCAGGGCGCGGCGCAAGCAGAGCGACCCAACAAATATCAAGCTCACGAGAGACCAGGTTGAGCGGATCGCATCCGAGGTCGGAGAAAGGGTTCTGCAGCTCTTTTTTACGCTCGGGATCGACACGTCATCGCCGTAAGGGATCTTGAGCGCACAGCGCGACTTTCAGCACCTCCGCGCGCGGCGGACCTCCTTCGAGACGGTTAAGCGTCAAGGCATTATGTCCGCGATCGGCGTCATCACTGTCGGTATTCTCGCGCTGATCTAAGCGCGGGGCAGCGGCACACACACCGCCCCGTGAATGGAAAATAAATTGGCCCCCACCATCCTGGTTCGTTCGGGATGGCGGGGGGCCTTTTTGCGTTTGTGGCGGCTATTCTGTTGGGTTGCCAAGGCGGGCCTTTGCTATCTTCCTCATACGCTTTGAAAAGCGCCTTTTGATCTTCTTTAGCTCCCCTCGCTTCCATCGGATTAAGCCGCGTGACCGGCGAGAGAAGGCATCGCACTCGTCTCCGCCCTTGTATACCCTGTTCCCTATCATCGGATTACCTCAAGCGGTCGGGCCGTCTTGGCCTTGGCCGGTGCTGCCTCGCGCGGGCCTTGGGGTCGCCCGTCTCGACGCCGACCACCTTGCCCATTGCAGCCGATACGAAGAAGGCGGAGCGGGTCAGGCTGCACCGTGATGCTTCGGTGTCGAAGGCTTCGAGAAGACCGGCGTCGAGCGAGATGTTTGCCCGAACCGACTGGCCGCGATCGAGAAGGAGGGGGATCATCACCGCCGTTGCTCCGCCTCAGCGGCGACATCGGGATCGGCACGAAGTTCGGAGAGGGTGTGCGGCTCCGGGATCGGTGTTCCATCTGCCATATGATTGGCGCCACCTCGCAGAGCGTGCTTGTAGCATCGGCAATCGTCACCTCGGGCGTTGGGTCGCCGCCGCAAACGCCAGGAGCATCTGGAATGACAACCTATCGCGCCCGGATCAACGGAGACGTTCGCGGACTTCCCGCTTGACCAGTTGACGCCCAAGGCGTTCCGCGTGCTGCGCGATCGCAAGCTGAAGTTCCCCAACGCCGCGAACACCCGGCTGAAGGTCTTCCGCGCCGTCTTCACATGGGGCCTTGAGGCCGAGCCGGATATCGTCAAGAGCAACCCAGCGCGGGACGTGTCCTATCTACGGGTGACCGGCGACGGCTATCATTCGTGGTCAATCGAGGAGGTCGAGCAGTTCGAGGAAAGGCACGCAGTTGGAACGCGCGCACGTCTCGCGCTGGCGCTCCTCCTCTACACCGCACGGCGTCGTAGTGACATCATCCGCTTCGGTGAGCCGATGGTCAAAGGGGAGTGGATGTCTTTCCGTCAGTGGAAGAACCGCAATCGGAACCCGGTCGATCTGTCCCTTCCGATCATCCCCGAGCTCCGGCGGATCATACGCTCGACCCATCTTGTTGGGACGACGACATGGCTGGTGACGGAGTTCGGCAATCCCTACACGGCGGCCGGCTTCGGGAACCGCTTCCGCGACTGGTGCAATCAAGCCGGTCTGCCGCATTGCTCGGCGCATGGTTTGCGCAAGGCGACGGCGGCGCGGCTTGCTGAGCTTGGTTGTTCGGATCGGCACATTATGGCGATCACGGGCCATCAGACGGCGGCCGAAGTCGATCGCTACACGCGCGGCGCGCGTCAAAGGAAGATGGCCGAGGCAGCTGCAACCCACCTCGGTCGATAGCCAAAAAGCCGAACCTTGCGAACCTTCTGGCCGAACCGGAAAATCTCCCAATAAAATCAATGATGTTGGCGCCCCGTAGGGGACTCGAAAGCCGTCTCTATGGCCTTGCAGTGCCTCTAACTTTTTCGGCGATAGCCCGTCTGTACCGTCGTTCGTACCGTGCCGGAAGGCGAGGCAAGAAGAAGCATGCTGAATGGGGTAGTGCTGACAAATAAAATCGCCTAGAAATTGCACGCACCGTCAATAGGAGGAGCACTGCCGATGGCGTTAAAGGTAGGAGACGTCGTAATTCTGAAATCCGGTGGGCCGGAGATGACTGTCTCGGAAGAGCCAAAGCGTACTGACGCAGACCATGTTTGGTGCCAGTGGTTCGGCGGTCGGAAGCTAGAGAAGGGGCGGTTCCCCGTTGCCTCGTTAATCTCTCCTCCCAAGAAAGACGAGAAGTCGAAGAAATGACTGACCCGGGCCACTCAGCAGACGATGTAGCAAAATGGATGATGGAGCAGATAGGCGATAAGAAGCCGCTCTATCAGGATGACGCTGCTTGGAAGATCATGCGTCAATTCGGGAAGTCGTTCGTTTACGACAACGCTGCCGGTAATCCAGCTATTGAGAAGGCAGTGCTTGATGCGTTCCGAAAAGTCTCCGGCGATGACATCGTGTGGTCAAAAGGGGAAAAGTGTTGGAGAAAAAGAATAGCTACTGACGTTCCAGGGCGTGCGCAGGATTGATCAAGCGAGTAGCTCCGGGTTCTCGTAGATATTCCCGATGACTTCGAGATGCATGTCCGTACCATCTCGCCCCTTGCACAAGTACCAGATGTGTGGCGCGTGCTTCAGACGGATGAAAAAGCCGCACATGCCCCAAGCGATTTCAGCGTTGCGCCAATCACCGCGATCGACTGCGCGCACTATGTCGCCCTCATAGACGTCGTTGCCGGCCTTATCTTTGAGGCCGGTGAATTGCATCGTGTGCCAGTTACCGTCTCTGACGAGAGTTCTCTGGTGGGGATCATAGAAGTGCATCCCGTATTGGTAGCTGTTCTCGTCAGAGCAAAATTGTCTAAACTTGATCTCGCGCATATAATTTCAGCATACGCAGCATTCTCGCACTCGCAAGCCGTCGATGTGGACAGCGCAGAGGAACTACGGTTCGAGTCCCACGCTGCATTTGCGAGCGAGAGATCGCAAGTCGCTGGTCTGGCGGGATTTGTGAGCAGTTACGGTACAGTAGCGCTCGAAATGGCGCTGTACCGTCGTCCGTACCGCGTGTGCACAGGTTATCCCTGTACCATAAAAAGTTCTGTGTATGGATTACTTAGTGACGCTAAGTGCTTGATTTTCCACAAAAATATTCTGGCGCCCCGTAGGGGTTTGCGGGTTTTTAGACAAATCAAGGACTTAGGCGCGGTTCGGCCCGCCTAACCTCCCGGCAAAAGGCGACAGGTTCCGGCGACGTTCCGCCGAACCAAGGCATAAAAAGCCCCCGCTCCGGATGCAACCGGGGCGGGGCAAAGCGGAGAGAAAGCGGCCCATGGTGCGCCAGGGCTTACCCGTTTATGAGCTTCTTGTATTGCAGACGGGCAAGCCAACCAGTGAAGATGCCGATGACCACCGCATAGACGTACCAGGGAGCATCCGGCATAGCGTCTGGCCATATGACACAAGCCGACATGGCAAGGATGCTGAGCACGATGTAGAGGGAGGCAAACCCCTCAAGAGCCCTCTTTTCGGCCATCATTTTCGTCTGAGCCCGCAGCTCGTCGCGTTCGGTTCGCACGTCAACCTCCCTTCCCTTTTGTCTTTCGCCCTGATTATCCAAGCTCATCATTGATAGCCACAACCTACGACCCCCGCACCGGCTGAAACCGGGGCGGGGTTATCCCCAACTTATCCACAGCATCGGATCGAAATCCAACCCCGCGGTCGTCACCCGCGCCCTCACGCTAAGGCCTTGAACTCGCGGCAGACCGCTTGAAGGGGTTGGATTTTTTCCAACCGATAGTTGTAAAATCTACAACCATATCAGAGTGTTGGACCTATTATCTCTTTTAACTTGGGCGCGCTGAGCGGGGATCTTTGGACTGCGTTCAGTTCAAGGAGAGCCCTATGTTCGATTGGTCCGAAAGCACGATTGAGGTGGTGATCAACGGCAGCGCCGTGGTTGAGGTCGATGGATGGTGTCGAGGCAAGTACGGAGTGATTGCGCTACCCGGCAGGGGTGAGGACCTCGTCTATTATTTAGTCGACCGCCAGAGCCGGCGAGCCCTTAGCCCCTTTCTAAGCCTGTCGCTTGCCTGCATCGCCGCTGAGATCGCGGAAGAGACCATCGCTCAACTTGAGCCATCACAAAATCCAGGAGTGGCCACGCACCATGCGTGGCGCGACGCAGGGTTTCATCATACCGACGGTCGCACGCGATTTGGCGATCCAATCTGGGGGTGGTCGGAGTTTACGCACTAATGGGCGAAAGCAAACTCAACCCGCTCGCTGTAAATAGCATGTAAAATTTACAATGCGGCATTTCGGCTTCATTTCCAAATGAACTTGAAAAGCGCCGCCGCGAGCTTCAGGCTTGCACCTGAATAAAAAAAAGCCCCCAGGAAAACCGGGGGCAACTAACTGCAAAAAGAAATAGTCACGCCCCTTCTCAGTAGCAAATCGCGAGAGAATGAGCAAGCGGCGTGCTGGGAGTTACTGCATGCTCGAGGTTATATCTGCTCGCGATCTACTGGCTAAAAAGATCGCGAGCGTGCCCATGATCATCGACGATATTATTCCAGCCGGCCTAACCGTGTTCGCTGGAAAACCAAAAATTGGCAAAAGCTGGTTTGCATTAAATGCTGCCCTGGCCGTCGCGTCGGGCGAGCGCTTCCTCGATCGTCAGGTTGAGGAGGGCGGTGATGTCTTGTACCTGGCTCTAGAAGACACGCAGGCACGCCTACAAAGCCGCGTGCGCACGATCCTCGGCGAACAAGGTGATGCTCCCGACACGCTCGCACTGGCGACCGGATGCCCGGCCTTAGACAAAGGCGGTGACCGGGCGATCAGGAGCTGGATCAGAAAGGCGGATCGCCCGCGTCTTGTCGTCGTCGATGTCCTCCAAAAGATCAAAGGCGAGGACAAAAAGGCAAGAGCGTACGAGAACGACTATATGGTCCTCGAGCCCTTGAAAGACATGGCCGACGAGTTCGCCATCGCCGTCGTCGCCATTACGCACACGCGGAAGCTCGACGCCGATCATGACCCCTTTGACGCAGTGAGTGCGACGACGGGACTGACCGGGGCGGCGGACCATGTAGTGATCCTGGACCGAGGCCCGGATGGGCTCGTCCTGTACGGGCGGGGTCGAGACGTTAACGAATTCAACTTGGCACTTGCGTTCGATGGCAAGACGGGCCGGTTCGAAGACGTTGGGGATCCCGAGGATCGGGCGCGGTCCGACAGTCGGAAACGAATCCTCGATGCGATGGTGGCCGCCAGGAAGCCTATCGGCCCTGGCGAGATCGCCGCCGCGTCAGACGTGAGCGCGGAGGTCGTCAGGCAACACTTGCCGAGGATGATGCAGGCCGGCGAGGTCGAGAGGCTCGGCCGAGGCCAATACCAGCCCGTTACCGCGTGACCGCGTGCCCTACTCGCCCCCGTTACAACCATCACAAACATCACACTCACTCTATCTTGTATATATAGATCACTGAAACGGTGCTCTATACGGTCACGATATAGGCCTACATGGGTAAGGGGGCATGAGCCCCCCCCCTAACAGCGCAAGTCGACTCTCGAATCTTTGACATTGAATCACAGTGCGCGTGTGAAGTTGCTGGCCAACAAAGCGCACCGCCGTGCGGCGCTTGCAGCCGGGATGATCAACAAGACCAACATATTGCCGGCCCAGGCGCGCCCTGCGCGCCGCCCTGTCGGCCCGGCTTCGTTTTCCCCAAAAAGTTTGGCGATTTGAACTGGCGATTTGAAAACGCAGACGCCGGGTGCATGCGACCGGAGCGGCGGCAGATCGACGACGACACGTCCACCGGCACCCCTATAGGCAAAGCACCTCTATGACCTCGCTAGGGGGGGGGAGACATACAGGCGGCACGCGGGCGGGAGCCCCGCCAACGGCGGGCGGCCACACCACGCACCGTGCACACCGAGGCACCACGCACACCCACAGCACCACGCCCACAGAAGGCGCAGGAAGGCCGTCCAGCACGCGCCGCACCCACAAACCCAAGCGCACGTCGCGCACGCCACCAGCGGGCTTCTCAGGCGGTCCTAGGGGGTAGGGGGGGTAGGGCTTAGGTTCTTCCCGCGCCTCGCGCGACATGCGGCGCGCCGCCCCCCAAAAATCGCACGTATTTGCAAACCTACGATCGGCGTTTCGCTTCGTCTTCTCGAGACGTGACAGGCAGCGCTCTTCGACCGTTGTATCCGAAAATGACTGGAACAAAGCGTAGGCCGCGGCGTTGCGTGAAGCGGAGGTTCAGCTCGGTCAGGGTGCGATGCTTGGGAAGATCTGCCGTGATCTGGGGTTTCGGAGCAGGCCCATTTACAAGTGGCGGCGTGAGTACGGTGGCCTCGAGCTCGATCAAGCGGCATCCTGAAGGAACTCGAGCGCGAGAATGAGCGGCTAAAGAAGGCAGTGTCCGATCTGACGTTACGCGACGCTGCCTAGCGATCATCGTTGCGCGAAGACTGCGTCCGACGACGTGCTGCACGGACTGACGATTTCATGAGCCGGCATGGACCACAGTAGCATATCACTCAGACAATGGGCCTGAGTTCGTCGCCCGGCGGCGGGTGTGCTGTTGGGTTGGTCGGGTTGGCAGAAGACGCTTTATATCGAACCGGGCTCGCTATGGAGAGCGGCTATTACGAGATCAATCCAAGTTTCGCGACGAGTTGCTTTTCGGCGAACAGTTCTCGACACTCTACGAAGCCCAGATGCTCATCAAGCGCTGGCGGCACCACTACAATGGCGTCAGACCACATTCTTACCTCGGCTATCGACCGTCAGCCCCCGAGACGATCTTGCCATCAGCATCCCGCTTGGCCTTCGCTTCGCTCCGGTCAGACCAGATGCTGGCCAGTAGCGACCGGATCCTGCCTTAATCCTTGATATTGCCATGAGGGACAGGCTCGTCTTCAAGTTATCTGGTGTGAATTTTCGACGAATAATTATTCTTAATGCAGCTTTCGAGGATGGCCTATTAACGGCTCGTTGCATTTTTAATGGGATGTGAAAGTACAAAGATGTGATTACGTGTAACTCAGGGGGGATAATATTGCCGGGCTATGCTTGACGATACGCAAAATTACTGCTCACAAAAAATTGCAACGCGGCGACAGAGAAGCACTGTTGTCTACTTGATCAATGTTGATTGGTTCTTTATTTCTCATTTTCAATACCTCTCCCGCAAGGCCGTTTCTAGTGGATGCTCCGCCGTCCTTGTCGCGTCTCTCAGTGCTTCGAGCCGTGAGCTAGAAGAGATTGGCGTAACTCTCATTGACCTGCCATTTCAACGAGACGGCGTCCAATCGGGGGGATTGCGTCAATCCTCGAAGCGGCCAAACTTGTCGCCGAGGTAGTTGGTTTCGGGGGCGAGATCCGCACCGACCCCTCGAAGCCGGATGGAACGCCGCGCAAGCTGCTCGACGTGTCGAGACTCGCAGAGGCGGGTTGGCGCGCGCGCATCGATTTGGGCGAAAGCCTCAAAAGCACCTACGCTTGGTTCGAGGAGCACATTGCCCTCGGCGAGGTCAGGCTCGCCGTCGCGTAGATCCACGGACAGAAGCACACACGCTGCTCCGGATCTACCGCAAGGAACGGCTTGTAATGGCCGCCTGCGGGGCAGGGAGCGTCATGAGGGCCTCGGTCTCGCGTGCTATCGGCATTGATCGCTCTTTCCGACCGACAACGCAACGTGACCGTAGAGGGCGTGCGTTGGGTCCTTCCGGCTCGTGGGCTCCCTGCGGCGCGCCGCCCCCATAAAAAACGCGCGTTTCAGGAAAATGCGTTTCTCGGCTTTGCTTTTGCCCTGGCGGCCAAATGGCCGCCCTAAGCCGGGACAGTGTGTCAATCTGACTGGCGTTCATTTCTTTATGCATCTTGGCCCTGGTGGCCTATGGCATGTGGCCGGATGTCATGCCGGATGCGCCCTGGTACGTCTATGGGATCGTTATCGCCCTCATCACGGGTGGCCTTTGCCGCCTGCAATACAAGAAGCTTGTGAACGGTTAGGCTCGCGCCCCAGCGCGCGCGCCTTCCTGTGCATCATTTTGGGGTACAAATTGGGGTACAAATCGGGGCACATGCCGGATGAATTGTTTCTTTGGCTAGGTTGAAATCTAGTTCATATCAATGCGTTAGGCTGCAAATCGGATCGCATGTTGCTCGCAGGATTATTAACACGATCTTAACGGCTGCCTCGTGATACTTCCGGAATGACCGCACGGGGCG
>NZ_DAITQL010000113.1:0-10884 GCF_036833075.1 Hyphomicrobium sp. | reverse complement strand
AGGATCGACAGCGATTAGCTTAACTCAATGTCCACGGAACCGGGGGCAGCTCAGCCAGACCGATCAGGCTCTGCTGCTAACCGCCAGTTTCGCCCGCGACGTCGCCGGCGCGACGTTCACATCCTACGCTGCCGCCATTGGTGTCCCATGAGCCCAACCTACAAAGTCATCGACGGTCCCGGCTGGCAGTGGGCCGAGGACTACGTTTATGTTACTGCCACATATGTCGTCGCCTGCCCGCCGAACCGCACCTGCCAAGTCGGGATGGGGCTTTTTGCCTTCGGTGAACCGCGTGGCGAGAAGATCCGCTTTTCCGGAGAAAGAGAGATCACCGTCGTCGGCGCCGGTGCGCTGCACTTCCGTGTCGACGACGGAAAAGGGCCCTGCAAGGTCGGCTTCGTCCAGAAGAGCAATCGTCTCATTTCATGGACGTGGGAAGTTTAGCGATGACCATCCGCAAGTGGGACGACAGAGCTTTGTGCGGCGCACCGCTCGAATAGATTGGTTGGGTCGCTATTGGCCCGTAGCGCCGGACACCCGACGGAAGCTATCGGGTCACCTCGAGCGTGGGAAAGCAGTGGACAGGACATGTAGCCGCCTCAACAGCGTCGACTGTCGGTCCCAGGAGGGACATCGCCATGTCACATGTGTGGGCGGCGCGGTTGTCGTTCGGGGCCAATTGCAGAAGTCGCCGACCCCGCGATTAGGTGCAAGACTGCGATTGTCAAATCTACATTGTTGCTCTCGATAGTCTCCGTTGACGGGAGCTGAAAGCGTCAAATCTGGTCTGCGCTACGCTCCACTTCGGTGAGTCCGTACGCTGGCCGACGACACATATCCTGGCGCACAGTGATTCAGGCGCGGACGAGGGTGTTTTCACGGGGATGGCGACGGCCGACAAGCCTGACTCATTAGACAAACGGCTTTTGACGGGCGTACGCATGCGGAATATCGTGTGCGGAAATCACATTTCGACCGCAAAACGTATTACGAGGGGACGTCTTTGATCACGCTAAACAATCCAGCCGGTTCGGTCTGGAGCAAATGGGATTTGCACGTCCACACTCCCGACTCGATCGTCCATAACTACGCTGGCGCAAAGGAGGAGGCCTGGGAACGCTTCTTCCGCGATCTCGAGAGCCTGCCGCCCGAGTTCAAGGTGATCGGCATCAACGACTACGTTTTCATCGACGGCTATGAGCGCGTGCGGAAGGCGAAGTCCGATGGCCGACTGAAGAATATCGACCTGATTCTACCGGTCGTGGAGTTCCGTCTGGACAAGTTCGCGGGCACGTCGCGGAAAACCGCCGACGGGGTGCAGACCGATTGGAACCGCATTAACGTGCACGTGATCTTCGCGTCGCTGGAGCCGGAACTCATCAGGCAGCAGTTTCTCAGCGCGTTGTTCGCAAGCTACCAGCTCGTCCCTGATAAGGCGCACCTAAAGTCGAAGTGGAACGCCGTGATCACGAGATCGTCGGTCGCCGAACTCGGCCAGATGATCATCGACGCCGCGCCGGCCAAGGAGCGTGGGTCCTACGGCTCGCCGCTCCAGGAAGGCTTCAACAATCTCTGTGTGGGCTTCGACAAGATCCAGCAAGCCCTCGGAAACCACAATTTCGAAGGGCGCGCGTTGATCGCCATCGGCAAGACCGAGTGGGACAATCTTAAATGGAATGACCAGTCCATCGCGGAGAAGCGCAACATCATCAACCAGGCCGACATCGTGTTCACCGCTGCGGAAAATCCCGACGCCTACGGGAAGGCCCGCAGCAAGCTTATCGAGGCGAACGTCAACGCCAAACTCTTCGACTGCTCCGACGCGCATGATTTTAGCGACGCGCAAGTGAAAGACCGGATTGGAAACGCCTTCACCTGGATCAAGGCCGATCCCACCTTCGACGGGCTGCGCCATGCAATCACGGAATTCGAGCAACGTGTCTATGTCGGCGAGGAGCCGCCGAAACGCAAGCTGGTCACCAATAACCGCACGAAGTACGTAAGGGCAATCGAGATCCGCAAGCGGGGCGACGCTGTGCTTTCGCAAATCTGGTTCGATGTCGAGATTCCGCTCAACCATGACCTGGTGGCGATCATTGGCAACAAAGGCAGCGGAAAAAGCGCGCTCGCGGACATCGCCGCGCTGGTTGGCAAGACGCGCAACTTCAGCAAGTTTTCTTTCCTGTCGGCGCAACGTTTCCGGGACGGCAAGGGCAAGCTCGCGCGTCATTTCGAGGGCACGTTGCATTGGGAAGACGGTTCGCCCACCAGCCGGAGCCTACACGATGATCCCCCGCCCGAATGCGTGGAGAGGATCAAGTATCTGCCGCAGCGCTACCTCGAGGATCTGTGCAATGAACTGGCGATCGGAGGCGGTTCATCGTTCGACGCCGAGCTCCGCAGCATCATCTTCACCCACGTGCCCGAAGAGGACCGCCTGGAGTTCGACTCGCTCGATGAGATCCTTGAATACAAGGGCGCCGAATTCCAGTCCGAGCGGCAGCGCGTGCAGCGGCAGTTGGGCCGGATCAATGCCGATATCGCCGCCGTCGAGCGCCGCATGACGCCGGCGTTCCGGTCAGGGCTCCAAGAGCAGCTGGGTGTCAGGAAGAACCAGCTAAGCGCACTCGACAAGGCCAAACCGCCCGAGGTCGAGGATCCGACGCAATCCGAAGCCGCCAGGGCGGAGGCGCAAGCGGCGGCGAAGCAATTGGCGGAGCATGAAGGCGTATTGAAAGCGTTGGCGGACGCGGAAGGCAAGGCCACGCAGGCGCGCGCGCACGCCCTCCGGTCGGGTGCCCAGGTCGCGAAAGCGTTACAGTTGATCGGCAATCACAGGCGCGAACACGAGCAGTTCCTGTCCGACCTAGGGAAAATGCTGTCCGAAATCTCTTCGACCGTCAGGCCGTCAGATATCGTGAGCCTGAAGATCGACACCCGGCCCCTCGCCGACATGGCGGCCGAGTTCCAGGCCGAGGCGACCCGGCAGCAGGCCATCATTACGGATGCCTCGCCGCATGGAATCACGGTGCGGCGGGAGCAGACGAAGCAAGCGATCGAGGCCGTGAAGGCCAAGCTTGGCGACAAGCAGCGCCAGTTCGTGGCCTACAAGGAGCTGCTGGCGGCCTGGGAGGCTCAGAGGGCCGAACTCGTAGGTGACGCGAACAAACATAACACTATCATGGGGCTCGAGCGCGAGCTCAAGGAGCTCGATCAGCTCCCTGCCACGCGAGATCGGCTCCGGCAACAGCGCATCGCCGCCGTCCGCGACATCCACCAGCAGCTCTCCCAACTCGTCGGTGCGTATCAGACGATGTACAAGCCCGTACAGGCGTTCGTCGACGCCGCCAGCACGATGGATATGCCGCTACCCCTTCAGGTCAATGTGCTGATCGCCGAGGATGGGTTCCAGGATGGATTTCTGAATCGCATGAGCCGGCAGGCAAAGGGCAGCTTCTACGGTCGCGACGAGAGCGTTGGTGTCGTTCAGGGCCTTCTGGAAGAGGCCAATTTCTCCGACGCCGACTCTGTGGTCGCGTTCGTCGAGGCGATCGAGGACCGGCTGCACTTTGACCGTCGTACGGTGGGCGAGGTGCCTGAGACGTTCGTCATCGACGCTCAGCTGCGCAAGGGTTTCACGACCGAGGAGATCTATGACTACGTATTCGGGCTAAGCTACCTCGAGCCCAAGTATTCCCTCACCTACAACGGCCAGGAGATCGGGCAGTTGTCGCCGGGTGAGCGGGGCCTGTTGCTTCTGGTCTTCTATCTGCTCGTAGACAAGGATGACATTCCGCTGGTGATCGACCAGCCGGAGGAGAACCTCGATAACCAGACCATCTACAAGGTGCTGGTCCAGTGCATCAAGTTGGCCAAGCGGCGGCGCCAGGTCATCATGGTCACCCACAATCCGAACCTGGCCGTCGTCTGCGACGCGGAACAGATCATTTATGCGAAGAAATCGGAAGACGGATTCAGGTATGTCACGGGGGCGATCGAGTCGCCCGTCATCAAGCAGCACGTGATCGAGATTCTCGAGGGCACGCAGCCGGCGTTCGACAACCGGCGTCTGAAGTACGCCTTCCACAAGCAGTAACGGCTGTCCCCGCAGGTAGGCTAGCCTCTTGCCAGCGTGATCGGATCACAGTTGAGAGAGAGAGCGTCGTCATCACGTGGATTAATCACTGCAATCAAGATCACTGCCGCGAATACCGTTGATCCGTCGCCGTTCACCGCTACTGCAAGTCGATGTCCGTTATCTCGGCTCATCGGAAGCGATGCATCGCATTCGCCACCTGGCGCCGAGGTCGGATTGCTCGGCTTTGCAATGGCAGCGTGGTTCCGAAACAGACAGCAGCGAACGACACCCGAAAAGAGACTGCTCACTCCAGTGGATAATGAGCACCTAACGGTCGCCAATTACACAGCAGACTACGGGGTCGGAAGCCACTTGCGCGGGATCAAGTAGTCAGTATCGCCCCTCCATGTCTCTGGAGCGACGACGTTGCTCTGGTCGCCCCATGCGTTCTGATCAGCATGATCGAGGACGATGATCTGCAGGCGATTTTTGAAGCTTTTTTGAGCACGCGCCAAAGCGGAAAAGATCTTCTGCGTCCTCGCGAGGTCTCCGAGCTTGCGCCTCCCAAGCGGGTCATCGCCTGGTTGTCCGCCAACAGGTTCGACAATCTCCTCGAACGTCTCTCCGGGGAAGTAGACCTGGCTCGGCTGGTCGATGAAGAGGAAGGTTGGAACTGGATTGCCGGAGAGTCGCGCCAAGAAGATTCCGTGCAGTGCCAGCATGGCCGCGAGATGATATCCCATCCAATTCTCGCCGCTGCCGATTTCCCAGAGGAAATCGCTCTTGCTCTGTCGGGTATGCGTAAACTTAAGGTTCAGCTCCTGTTCGTCGAGTTCAGGCGTGCCCTCGGCACCGTCGATTTCCAACGCTGCGATGAAACGTGCTATGTAGTTTGAGATCGATTTATGAACTTCCGAGCGCTTTCGATCGCGCTCATCCTCGTTCAGCTCGGTCCGCAGCCGAGCGATCTTTTCCCTGAGCAGACGATATTGCTCCTCGACGCCATCTTCGCCCTCCAGGTCGCCCATCATCTTCAGCGCTTGATCGACGCTTCCGAGGAAACGGTATACGCCCTCCAACGTGCGGCTTTGACCCCTTTCGACATCGGCTTCGGCTTCGAGAGCTCGACGTAGCTCACGAAGTTCGAGCTGGCGATGTTCGTCCGAGAGGAGTTGCTGCTCGATATCCGCGATTTCTCTATCGACGACGGGGCTCGCATGACGCGTTCCCGCGATCATGGAACCCAACGCGTCGAGCGGCTCCTTGAGGTCGCGGAGGAAGGCGCTGGCGGCATCGGTGTCAGTCCCGCACAAGACACAGCGTTCACTGGTTACGGCGGATGTGAACCAGTTCACGCCCTGCAATCTGGCCTGTTGATCGGCGGTAACCTCGTCATAGTCGGTGATCGAGGCGCGCAGGCTCTTGAGGCGACGCAATCGGCGTTTCGCAGACGAAATCGCGCGGTCGACCGTCTGTTCCTGCTCTCTCGTCCGGTCGAGTTGGTCGACCGCCGAGGCCGTTACGCCGCCGTTCGGCACAGTCGGTCCGGCGCTGGCGACCAATGTGCGCATAAGATCAACGATCGCATTGAGGTCCGCAGGTGGCGGTCCGGCAGGCAAGAGGTTGAGTTCCTGGCCCCGGAGAAACGCACCGATGACGCTGCTCTTCCACGACTCAACGGCGGATCGGCGCAGGCGCAGCGATCGTTGCAATTGTCGCGCTTGCGCTTCGAGCTGGTTTAATCGGTGCATACGAATGAGGTCGTCATTGGTGATGATGCCGAGCGCGAGCGGCAGCAGGTTCGCAAGCTTTTTGCGATGTTCGGTGGTGTCAGCCTTAAACAGCAGGGTGTACGGGTTGGCGACGATGTGTTGCGGGAGGAAGTTGAATGCGGCCATGTCGCGAAACGAGGCACGGCCTGCATAGCCTTCTTCTTCGTCGACGCTGAGACGGAGATCGGATAGCCCTGCGAGGGTGTCCATACGTTTCTTAAACGTCTCCAAGCGTTCATTTGCGGTTGGCCGCTTGGGCAAAGGGACGGCTGGATCGTAGCGCAATTCAACCCAGTAGTGGGGTGACGTGTCCCGACCATCGGGCTTCATGCGGGCGATCATCATCATACCGAGATCAGTTTCGACGACGAGTCCATACCACGACGCCAAATTGCGAATGGGACCGACGGGGATTGAACAGGTTCCGCTGCCGAGAACGTAGTCCACGATCCAGACGAGGGAGGATTTGCCCGTCGCGCTCCAACCGGTGATTACGTTCAGCTTGTCGAGCGCGAAGTCTATGGTGCGAGCGTCCAGGCTTCTGTCCTCGGGCCAGATCACAAGGCGCTTAATCAGCAACTTCATGTCACAATCCGATCCTTAGTCTCGTGGCCAAACTGGCAATGTCCTCTGCCGCGAACCAAGCGCCAAGGCGCCGAACGCATGCAAATATCTGGCTGACACTTTCCGCGTCGTCGCGGATATCGAGCGGCAATCTCGAGCCGAGGGCGCGATATCCGGCAAATCGTCGGCCATCTACGCGCTCCAGAAGACGCGCGGAGCAGGCGACTTGCAGCCCCTTCAGCGCATCCAGGGCGTAGAAGTCGATTCTGTATTGCAGGCCGGCGAGAATGTCGGGGCAGTCTTCGAGAGCCTTGGACAATCCGCTGTTGAACTGCATGCGGAACGTTTGCTCGGCTGTGTCGCGTTGGAACATCATCGCGGCGGCGATGACGAAGAGTGGCAACTCGGGAGCGGTGCCGTCTCCGTGTCCACGGAAGGATGTTGCGAAATGCCAGAAGGCCCGGGCGGTAAGCGCGGGATTGTGGAGAATACGCTCCTCGTGATCATGCCTCATCACCAACCTTCGGTACGTAGGTCGTATCCCACCATACGTCATCGCTTTCGGCGAGCCGATGGTAGTGTCCCGAGGTCATGTACATCTCGTCACAGGGCGTGCCGGCCAGCGGCTCTCGGTGCTCGTAGGTCGTCCGCATCAGCACTTCAGTGCCGATACGTCGAATGTCGGCACCGGTCATGTGCACCTTGGTCTGCCGCATGATGTTGCGCCAGCGGGTGCAGAGGCGTTCGCCGCGTTGGAGCCATTCCGAGGGGGGAACGCTGCCCTCCTGACCGATGCGATACTTTTCGGCGCCAAACTGCAGGAAGTGATCAACAGACTGCACGACATCGTCAGGCGACGCATCGATGCGGGTCAGGTGATGCACGAATCGACGGGTCATCGATTTGGCGCGTTGTTCGGGATCGACGGGCACTTGCGAAGCCGGGCGCGGAAGCAGGCGTTGGCGGCGAAGCGACTGCTCCAGGGAACGGCACTGACGCACGGCGCCGACTCTGCTGATGATCCCCGGCTCTCGGCGCCGGCGGCACGTAATCGCGATGCGATATGGGCGGTCCTGCACCTCATCTGCCAGCGCACGGGCTCGAACGCTCTTGGTCGAGCGCCCCACGTCCGCTGCCTGTGGTATTGCCGTCATTGATCGCCGAGCGTTCCGGATTAGAACTTCAAATCCAATAATGTCCGCTTTCTCGGCTTATGAGACGTCCCCGAAGCGGCGCCGCCAGGATAGGCATTTCGTACCGCATCTTGCGAAGCATGAAGCTGAAGCCATGCGGCACGCAAGGGGCTAGGGACTTACGGTTAGAAACTCCCACAGCCCCGATAGGATGAGGTTGATACGTCGCTTGTCCTTTTATGAGATGGGTTGTCACGCCTTCTGCGTCTGGACTTTGGCCTTCGTTTTGGAGGCTGCCCTTGTGGGTTTGGTCGGTTTCGGTCTGGCTGGTGACGCCGGTGGCGGGACGCTCTTCTCGTTCAAACCCGAGATCAGGGCGCGCGCCCGGCGCGCGATGGCGTCGGCAAAATGCTTCACCATCACGTGGGGACCGGCGGGCATGGCGTTCACCGCGTCGGTCGCAGCCGTGAGCTCCTTGATGGCGGCGGTCGCCAGCGCTTCGACGCGGCGTACGGTCTGCGTCGGATTGAGACCGCACTCCTCGGCAAAGCGTTCCCAGTGCCGGCGCTTGAGGTGCTCGCCGCGGTTCTTGCCGGCGATCTTCTGCGCCAGATTGCGGGTAATGCCCTCCCACGCTGCCGCACACATGACGTCGTAGAGTGGCGCCAGCGCGAAACCTCGCCCGGAAATCATCAGCGAGTAGTTCTTGGCATGGGCGTCCGTGTTGCAGGCGATGATGTTGAATATTACCTGGTCCAGAAGGGCGAGCAGATCGGGAGCCCCCATCGCATTGCGTGTGAGCGCGAACATGTCGGCCAGCGTCGGCCCCTTAATGCCGGTCTTGTTGCTCTCGTACTTGGCCGACGGTGGCCGTCCGAGCGCCTGGCAGAAGTCTTCCTGATGCAGGCGCCGCCAGCGGTCGCCCTGCTGGATGCGGTCGTAGCGGGTGGTCAGGAAATACGTGCGCCGACCTGCGATGCCGGTCGTCACGTCCGGCACGTTGAGACCACACCGTCGCGCTAGGGTCAGGCACAAGGCCTCGTTCTGGACGCCGCCGAACAGGCGCTCCGAGTCCGGCTTCAGGATGTGGGTGGACGGCGCGCCATCTATGGGAATGCAGATGCGGTTCTTCGTGTCGATGGCAACGCCGAGCTTGTTCTGCACGCCGGCCAGCGACATCGATACCCCTTCCTCGCCGGTCAGGAACGGCTTCTTCGGCAACTCTTCGATGATGCGCTCGAGCTCGGCGGTCTTCCTGACCGGCTTCCAGTTGCCGGAGCTGGTGGAACCGGGCCGGCCGACCGACAGCGCACCGGCCGTGTCGCGGCCGATCTCCGACAGGATGCCGACCACATCGTCGGGAGAGGCGCCGAGCGTCAGCCCGACAGTTCGGAGCTGCGCGCCTTCGGGCAGCAGGTTCGCCGCCCAGGGCAGGAACAGCGCCGGCTTTACCGGACGGGTGGAGAGCGGCATGAGGATTGAAAGCGGGAAGGCGCCGCGCGTGCGCAGCCATTCCGGATCGTAGAGGAACGTCGGTCCCTCGGCACCGACCTCGATGTTGCCGACCGTGCGGGCCTCATAATAGACCGGCAGCGCGTTCACGACGGCAAGCCTTCGTCGTCGATCATGTCCGGCAGCAAGGCGTTGTCTGCGCGGTCCTGAGCTAGCAGGTCAAAGATCCGCAGCCCCACCGCGTTGGCGACCACCAGCGAGCGGCCCAGCTCGCAGGTGGGCTTGCCGGCCTCGAGGTCGATGATGAAGCGCCGCCCCACGCCGGTGGCAAGCGCGAGTTCGTCCTGATTCATCTTGAGTGCCTTGCGCCGTTCCCGCACCAAGGTGCCGAAATGGGCCGCCTCGTGCTCTCCGATGCGGGGGCCATCGGCCATCGCGATCCGCCTCCCATTCCAAAGTGCTTACGATCTATAAGTACCCGTACGGGAACTTATACCGCGACTTACGCTCGAAAGCAACAAAAAGTTCCCGATCGGGAACTTTAACGATCGTCGAGACGGAAAGCGGCCGAATTGTTCCCGTACGGGTACTTTGCTCTCGCCGATGGCCTCTTCCAAAGCAATGTTCCCGATCGAGAACATTGCTTTGGGCGGGGAAGCTAGCTGTTCGAAAGCTTCTGTTCAGCACGATGCCTCCCAGCGGAATCGCGCCGGGAATCGTCGTCTTCATCCGGTCGCCCCACATGCGGAACTTTATGGTCGAGGCAGATCGAAGTTGCGCTTCTGACGGTCTGGGCCGGTTGCGGCCACGAGGTAGATGAGAGGTCGTGCGCCTCGTCGCTGAGTTCGTCGAGCAGGTCTTCGGCAAGAATCCGCGTCGAAGACTACGCGCTGCTTGTGCTTCCGCCAGAGATACGTGCCTTCCCGAAGATATCGGGCAGCCTGTGCTGATTGACCTCGTTGATAGTGACGAACGTCCTCGAGACGTGGCTGATTATTTTGTTCGCCGTGTCGATCTCCTCGCCGACGATGCGCTCGAGCAGGTGTTGACGAAACGCGCGCACATCGGTGCGGGTCACGTACCTCATGGGGCGATCCCCGCCGACGACGTCGATGAAGGTCTTGGCGCCGTTTTTGGGACTTTGCAGTCTGAGTGCTCGCTTCTCCCGGGCCGGAGCGACGCAGATCTGCCTACTCGTGAGCACCTTCCTACGTTTCTCTTAGAACTCCCTATCGTTCCCGCGTATTGCAGCGTTTCCTCATTAACTCAGTATCAGCCTCTCCGGCATCATGGCCCTGTCCGATAACCGACGCATCCGGTGGCGCCGGAGCGGTGAACCGAAGAGACCTACCTGCGCATCAAGATCGACGACCCGACACTGCCTCATCCGATCTGGAGCGCTTGATCGAACGTGTTGCGCGCTTCTCTGGCATCAGGACAGAAACGAAGAAGCTTAGCGGGCTCATACACCAGATCGACAAAGGCGATCTCACGGGAATGGCGATCCCGAACCGGGTCGTTTCACGCTTGCCCGAGGTTTCCACTCTGCGGTGCTGAATTAGGGAGGTACTTTTCACGGCGCTGGCGGCGTCGGGTTTGCCAGCGAGGAACTCTTCAGAACCTCCTCCCAATTGGCAAGTTCATCGAAGATCTGGTTCGATCTTTTTCCTGAGAGGTCCAACAATCCAATCAAAGACTCATAGAAAAATCTATGCGGATCTGCGGCTTCCGGTCTGCGCGTCTTCGCCCTTGGCTCCGGTGGCCACGTAACGATGTCCCGGCCCCTTCGTCCGACGCAGCTTCCTAGAACCTCTGCGTCAGCGTGAGCTTCCTAGAACCTCTGCGTCAGCGTGAGATTGACGCCGTGGGCGTCGAAGGCATGGAA
>NZ_DAITQL010000112.1:0-10920 GCF_036833075.1 Hyphomicrobium sp. | reverse complement strand
AATGACAACTATGCTGAGGCTGCTCTCGCTGCGTAATGCGGCGCGAAATGCCTAACTACTAAAGTCCTCGCTCCTAGCCGAGCAAGGCGCGGTCTGGGAGGCACCGGGCAACAGAAGCCTCCCACTCAATTTGCATTTGCGTCGCTGGGGGGAGTGGCGATCGGGGCGAAGCGGCACGGCATGACGGTTGAGTCGACGATCGACTACGAGGGACTCGCGCAGGAAGCGATGCGCGGAGTCGTGCGCAAGGTTCTCGCCAGCACGGCCAAGACCGGCCTGGCGGGCAATCATCATTTTTACATTTCCTTCGATACCGAGGCTCCGGGGGTGTCGCTGTCGCGGCGCCTGAAGGAGAAGTATCCGCAGGAAATGACCATCGTGCTTCAGCACCGCTTCTGGGACCTGGCGGTCACCGAGGAGCGCTTCGAGGTCAAGCTGACGTTCGACGGCATCCCCGAGCGTCTGGTGGTGCCCTTCGAGGCCATCAAGGTTTTCTTCGATCCGTCGGTCCGTTTCGGACTTCAATTCGAGGATCCAAACGCAGGACCCGAGACGCGCACGCAAGCGGCCGGAGGCGCCTTCGAGGGCTTGTCCCCGCGCGGCGGAGGACGTGCGGCCGCGACGCGCAAGCCCTCCCGCACCCGCAAGGCGCCGCCGGGGGCCGATGCGGCGAAAGCCGACGCCCCGAACGGCGACGCGTCGCCGGACCAGGGGGCAGCCGAAGGCGCCGAGCCCGGCAAGGCCCCGTCTCCCGTCACGCCGCTCGCCGCCAATTCCGCCGCGAGGCGCGCTCAGGCCGCCGATGACGAGCCGGAGGGGGCTGAGGGAGCCGATGAGGCGCCTGCCAAGTCCGGCGGCGCCGAGATCGTCAGCCTCGACAAGTTCCGCAAGAAATAGTCGCGAACGCTCAGTCATCATTGCCCGCGATGGCGACATAAAATGTGCGGCGCCAAGCGACGCCGCACGCGTTTTTTCTGCGATCTTGAGCTGGTCTTCCGAATCTAGCGCCGGCCGAGGGGATGCTCGAAGCGCTCCTTGACCCAACGGCGGCTGTGCCTGTGAGAGGGCCGGTCGTATCGGTCGTAATAATAGTAGCTGCGCCGCGGGTAGTAATAATCATCACCATAGTACCCGTCGTAATATCCGTAGTCCGGATAGAAACCGTAGCCGGGTCCGATGTAGATGCCGACGCCGCCCCAGCGGCCGTGCCTGACAGGCTGCACGCCGACGGGCGCGGGATCGGTCGCCGTTACGGCCGGCGACAGCGGTGCGGCTTGCGCGACGCCGCCGAGTGCGGTGAGGCCGACCAGCATCGCAGCTCCCGCGAAGGCCGGGCCAAGCGTTTTTGAGATGCTCATGATGGGTCTCCTGTGTGGACGCCGGAGTGTGGCGTCACGTCTGAGGAAGGAAGCATCAGAGCGCGCAAAGGGTTCCGGCCGGGCGGCGTTCCGTCCATCGAGCGGATGAACGCCCGTTCAGGTAGATGAACCGTAACTAACTGAAATATTTTACGTTTTTAGCAACGGAAGCGATCGCGTCGTGACGTTCTCCCTCATGTAAGCCCGAGAGAAGACGCTGCCCCCGCAGCGCCGGGCCCGAAACGGACTGGAGACGACCATGAACACCAAGATCAAGACTGCGCTTCTGACGGCTGCCGCTCTCGTCATGACTGCCGGCGTGTCCGTTGCGGCCCCTGCGAAGTATCACAACGACTACGGCAAGCACGGCTACGGCAAACCCAGCTACGGCAAGGTCGTGAAGAAGCACGCCATCAGCCCCTACGAGCGCGCGCAGATCGCCAAGAGCGCTGCCAACCTCGCGTCTCTGAAGAAGCGCGTCTGGCGCGACGGCAAGGTGACGTTCGCCGAGCGGATCATGCTGAGCAACGCCGAGCGCCGCCACAACGCGCTCGTCGCCCGCGCCTACCGCACGTAGCGGGTGGCCCGCCGGCAAAGGAGTGCGGGCAACATAGGAAGAGGGCCGCGCCCGCGCGGCCCTTGACCGTTTCCGTTGCGGCGCACGCCGTGCTATGGCCACCGCCAATCGTCGGAACGCCAGCACGGACTACGCCATGACCGAGAACAAAGCCCCCGCCAGACCGGCCGTTCGCATCGAGACCGACACCTTCGGCGAGATCGAGGTGCCGTCCGACCGCTACTGGGGTGCGCAGGCCCAGCGGAGCCTCGGCAACTTCAAGATCGGCTGGGAGAAGCAGCCTGCGCCGGTCGTCCGCGCGCTCGGCATCGTGAAGCGCGCCGCGGCCGAAACCAACATGGCGCTCGGCAAGCTCGATCCGAAGCTCGGCGAGGTCATCGTCAAGGCGGCCCAAGAGGTGATCGACGGCAAGCTCGACGCCCACTTCCCGCTCGTTGTCTGGCAGACCGGCTCCGGTACCCAGTCCAACATGAACGCCAACGAGGTGATCTCGAACCGCGCCATCGAGATGCTGGGCGGCGTCATGGGCTCGAAGAAGCCCGTGCACCCGAATGACCACGTCAACATGAGCCAGTCGTCGAACGACACCTTCCCCACCGCCATGCATATCGCGTGCGCCGAGGAGGTTGCTCACCGGCTGATCCCGGCGCTGAAGAAGCTTCACGGCGCGCTGGCCGAGAAGGCCAAGGCCTGGCAGGACATCATCAAGATCGGGCGCACGCACACGCAGGATGCCACGCCGCTAACGCTCGGCCAGGAGTTCTCGGGCTATGCCCAGCAGATCGAGAACGGCATCAAACGCATCGAGATGACGCTCCCCGCCCTCATGGAGCTGGCCCAGGGCGGAACGGCGGTCGGCACCGGTCTCGCCTCGCCGAAGGGGTTCGCCGAAAAGGTGGCCGAGCGCATCGCCGCCATCACGAAGCTGCCCTTCACGTCGGCGCCGAACAAGTTCGAGGCACTCGCCGCCCATGACGCGATGGTCATGACGCATGGGGCCATCGCCACCGTCGCCATGAGCTGCTTCAAGATCGCCAACGACATCCGCTTCCTCGGCTCGGGCCCCCGCTCCGGTCTCGGCGAGCTCGCCCTTCCCGAGAACGAGCCGGGCTCGTCGATCATGCCGGGCAAAGTGAACCCCACCCAGTGCGAGGCGCTGACGCAGGTCGCCGCTCACATCCACGGCAACAACGCCGCCATCGGCTTCGCGGGCAGCCAGGGCCACTTCGAGCTCAATGTGTTCAACCCGATGATGGCCTACAACTTCCTGCAGTCCGTGCGGCTCCTGGCCGACGCCGCGGTCTCCTTCACCGACAACTGCGTGGTCGGCATCGCGCCGCGCCTCGACAATATCGCGAGCGGTCTTCAGAACTCGCTGATGCTGGTGACGCCGCTCAAGGAGAAATACGGCTACGACCGCGCCGCCAAGATCGCCAAGACGGCGCACAAGAACGGCACCACGCTCCGCGAGGAAGCCATCAAGGACGGCATCCCCGCGGAGGATTTCGACGCCATCGTGCGCCCGGAAAGAATGATCGGCCCCGAATAGCGGGCTCCGACGGCCGGCAGAGAGGTGCGCATGTCCGCAGAGATCGTCAACCTCCGCAAGGCCCGCAAGGCGCGCGACCGCTTGGCCAAGGAGAAGCGCGCCGAGGAGAACCGCGCGAAGTTCGGCCGCACTCGGGCCGAGCGCGAGCGCCAGACCGCGGACGAGGCGATCGCCGCCCGCCGTCTCGACGCGCACCGGCGGGATGCGGCGGACGGCAGCGACGACGACGGCACGCCGCAATCATGACCGGCCCAGCCGCGAGGCCCGTGAAGCGCTCGTTCTCCATACGTGGCCATCGCACGTCGATCTCGCTCGAAGAGCCGTTCTGGGAGGCGCTGAAGGAGGCGGCCGCCCGCGAGCGGGTCTCGCTTGCGGGCCTGATCGCCCGCATCGATGAAAGCCGCGGCTCAGCCGGCCTCTCGAGCGCCGTGCGCGTATGGATCCTGGACGACGTTCGCGCCGCCGGAGCGGTCGTCCGCTATGACGGCGGCAACCGCGATTGAGGGGAGAGGCGAGGCCGGTCAGTAGGGCGAGATCTGGAACGGCTTCCAGTTGTCCTTCGGCAGCGGCTTGCGGCGCGGACGCTGCGATGTCGGCGAGGGCGTGATCGCAGGTGCCGGCGGTGCTGCAGCCTCGATGTCCTCTTCGATCGGAACGCCCTGTCGAGGGTCGGCCACGCTGTCGTCGTAGAGGTCGGATGGGCTGGCGCTGGGCGGTGCGGTCAGGGTCTCGCGCTCGACCGCATCCGCTCCCGGCCGGGGCGCCGTCGTCTGGGGCTGGGCCTGGTCCTCCTCGGCCGCCCTGCGCCGTTCCTCTTCGAGGCGCGCGCGTGCTTCGTCCGCCTTGCGCCGCTCGGCATCCTTCCGGGCCCGGGCTTCGTCGAGCTTGCGCAGGCGCTCGAGCTCGCCCACGTCGATTTCCATCTTGCGCACGACGACCTCGCGCTCGAGGGCGCCGGCCGAGACCTGGGGCGCGAGAGAGGCGAGCTCGCTGAGCTTGCCGGTGTAGACCACCGTCACAGGCGGCAGCAGCGCGCGGGTGGGATCGGCCGCAAGCCCTTTGTCGAGCTTCGGCGCGATCTGCCACTCGCTGTCGAGCCGCATCGTGGCGAGCTCGACCGCGGTGACGAAGCTTGAGCGTCCGTCCGCCATCTCGATCTGGACCTTCTTGAGCTTCAGCGCGCCGTCGCTGATCTCCACCGGAATCGTGAGCTTGCCGAGGTTGACCTCGCCCTGCTTGAGCGCCGCGCCGATCGCCTCGGCGAGGGCGGCACCCCCGCTCGGGCCCTGGCCGGTGAGGGCGGCGCGCGCCACCTGGGACACGGCCGCCGGGGAATTGCCGTTGAGGGTCGCATCGCCGACCGAGAGCTCGCCCGATCCCGACATGGCGGCCATCAGCGCGGCTGGGCTCAACGCGCGGCTCGAAAACGTCACGGCGAAGGCGGCCGTATCGCCGGGCTGGGCGTCATCCTCCGCTGCGGGCTTGCTCGACACGTCGATCCGCAGTTTTCCCGAAAGACCGATCCCCGCCGGCGCCCGCGTCATGTCGAGCGCGGCCTTGAGGCGCCCGCCGACCGCATCACCGTCGAGCCGTGTCACTTTGATGCCCTGAGGAGAAAGCTCCGCCGCTAGCCGGGCGTTGCCGAGCGTCAGCCCCGGCTCGAGGGCGAGTGCGCCGATGGCGAGCACGATCTTTCCGTCGACATGGTCGAGGAGGCCGAGGTCGAACGCGCGCTCGGGCCAGATGACGGCCGCGGCGGGGGCTTCGGCGGCTGAGCGGGGCGCGAGTCGGGGGGGAGGAGGCGTGAGCGCGGCAAGCACATCGGAGGCTTCCGATGCGCCGAGCAGAGGCGCGAGCAGCTGGGCGAAGGAGGCCTTGTCCGCCGCGAGCGACGCGTCGATCGTCGTGCGTCCGCTGTCGCCGGCAGCGAGCGTCGTATGTCCGGAGACGGCGCTCTCGCCGAGCCTGACCGCTTCGCTCTCGAGCCGCAGCACCGACCCCGTGCGGCGGACGCCGATCGATCCGTTGAGCGGAACGCCCGCGGCGCCCTCCGCAACGCGAAGCCCCGCCAGCGCCAACGCGATACGGGCGTCGGGCACCGCGATCTCGAGCGCGCCGTCGAGGCCGGTCTCCCCGGGCTTGGCGAGGCGCACCTGTCCGCGGTAGCCGATGGAGAGCCCGTCGGCCTTGACGTCGGCGAAGGCGAGAAGCCCCTCGGAGGGCACGCCCGCCGCCTTGATCAGCACGCGCCCGTCTCTGCTTGGCAGGGGGGCTCCGCTGCCGCCGATGGCGACGCCGGAGAGCGCCGTGATCAGTTTCGCCACGTCCGGGCTGTCGGCGGTCACCTTGAGGTCGAGCGGCGTGGTGCGCCACTGCGCCCGCCCGCCGTCGAGTCGGAGCGACGCGGCAAAGCGGCCGCCGCCGAGCGTTCCGTCGACGCGGAGCGCATTTGCGTTGGTCGGTCCGCCGGCAAGCTCGAGCGTGCCGGCGAGGCGCAGCGGCGCGAGGCCGGCGATCCGGCCCAGGAGATCGTCGGCGCCGTCACCGGCGCCGAGCAGCGCCGCAAACGCGCGCGCCGCCTCGGCGTTCGGAGCCGAGACCAGGCCGCGGACCGCGCCTTTGGGATTGGCCGGCACCTCCGTCGCTTCGCCTTCCGCGTCGATGGAGAGCCCTTCGGGCGTCGCGAATCTGAGGCGCGGGATCGAGAGCGTGCCGCGCTCGAGCCGGATGTCGAGATCGACATCCTTGAGCGTGCGGGCTCCGTCGACGAGCTCGGCGACCTTGAGGACGAGCGCGAGATCGCTTCCCGCGGGATCGAACGCGGCGCTTTCGGCCGACGGCGGCGCCTCAGCCGGGTCGCCACCCGCTGCGTCCGTGCCGAAGAGGATCCGCCGCAGGCGGGCGAGGTCCATGACGCCCGCGCCGAACTGCGCCACGTCGATGCGCGGCCCTTCGACGGCGATCGCGATCCTCCGGCGCTCGCCGAGATCGAGCGTGAGGCTGCCCTCGACCGGCGTTCCCGAGAAATCGACGGTCGCATCCGTGAGCGCCAGCGTGCCGTTGCCGAGCGCGAAGCGTCCGTCGAGGGAGAAGGGGCCGTCGGCGCGCTCGCGTTCCACCTGCGGTTTGCCGAGCCCCCAGGCCAGGAAGCGCATCAGGCTTTTGCCGGACACGAAGAGGGTGCCGTCGAGGTTCGGCACCTTGGCGCCGGGCGTCAGCACGCCGTCGAGGTCGAGCCGCACGCCGCCCGGCAGGTCGGCGCGCACGCCTTTGAGCTCGAGCGGACCTCCGGACCGGGCGGCGGCAAGGCGCACGTTGCTGACCGGCTCTCCACCGAGCGTGAGCTGGTCGAACTCGAGCAACGCATTGGTATCGGCTGCGGCCGGGAGAGCGGCCGCGAGCGCCTCGAAATAGCTGCGCGCCGCGTCGAGCGGCATGCGCGCCTCGCTCGTGCGCGCCAGCCGGTCGAGATCGAGCCAGCGCGAGGCGAGGCTCACGTCGAGCTCGGTCTTGCCCGCCCAGCCGAACTGCGCCCGCCCCGTGATGAGCTGCGGCGTCGTGCCGGCCTCGAGCGAGACGCTGAGGTCTTCGAGCGCCACGCCGAGCGCGGTTCCCTTGACCTTGGATTTGAGCTCGAAGCCCGTCGCGCCGCCTGCCGTCGCCGGTACCGCCGTCTCCGTCGTCGTTGCCTGAGGCGCGGCTGGGGAAGGCTGCGGCGCGCTGCCCGGCGCGGCAGGGGCCATGTCCTCCGGCGGCGCGTTGGGCTCGGGCGGCGGCGCGGGCGCGACCGCCGGCTCCAAGGACGCGGGCTTCGCCCCGGCCGCGAGGTTGAGCTTGGCCGTGAGATCGCCCTCGAGTGTCGGTGCGCCCTTGAGGTCGGAGAGCCTGGCGTCGAGCACATAGGCGTTGGCGCTGTCGGCGACGTCGACGGCGGCCTTGAACCTGAGGTCTCCGTTCGCGTCGCGCTTGGCGGTGGCGACCTTCAGGTGGCGGAGCGCGCCGTCCCAGCTCACGGTGCCCTTGAACTTGTAAGGCCCTTCCAGGGCGTCCGCGTTGAGCTCGCCGTTGATGTCGTCGAAGCGGGCCAGCTCGTCGTGCGACGGCCCGGTAACGATCACCGCCCCGTCCTGGATGGCCACCGACTGCAGCGCCACGTCCTTGGGCGCGAACGGAAGGGTGCCGGGCGTGACCGCGAGCGTCCGCCAGTTTCCGCTGCCCTCGGCGTTGATCGCGAGGTTGATGACCGGGCGGCGCAGCTCGACCTTGTGGGCTTCGAGCATGCCCCTCAGCAGGGGAGGCACCGAAAGCCACATCGTGAAGCTTTCGGCGCGGATGATCGAATTGCCGCCGTCGTCGCCGACATCGGCAATTCGGATCTTCTCGAACGAGACGAACGGCGCCGGCAGCAGGCGCAGGTTGACGTCGCCGCCGACGCGCACCTCGCGCCCCAGGATGCGGGTGGCTTCCTCTTCGAAGATGCCGCGGTAGCTGTTCCAATCGACGAAGCGGGGAACCGCGAAAAGAACCGCCAGGGCCGTGATCAGAATGCCGCCGAGGTAGAGAAGGGCGTTGTTCATCCGCGTCCTGGTCTGCTCAAAATTCCTGCCCTTGGGCTTCCCCCGAATCCGGAGGCGTCGTGCGGCCCGCGAGGGCGTCGGTTGGCCACCCCGAGCCGAAAGCGCCGCCGGACGGGCCGGGGAGGCCGGTCGGAGACACGGGGGCCATCGCGAGATGCGACGGCCGGCGCGGCGCCACAATAGCCCAACACGCCAGCGAAGTGTGACCCCCAATTGGGGCATTTTCCTGGGGAGGATGATCTGTCCTGCTCCCGGAACGTCAGGCGCGACCTATATTTTCATCACGCGGGATGATTTGCGCGCCCGATTGCCGTCGCCTTGCGCGTGCTATAGAGCCGAGTGAATGCCGCACGATGACAAAGACGCCGCCGCCCGGCGTGCCGTGCACGCTGGCGCGCGCGGCCTTCCGCCTGCAAACGGGGAGGATGACCTTCCGCCGTTCGACCTTCCGCAGGCACCGGAGACCGGCGCGGCGAGGGAGACGGCGGCGGCCGTCCCCGAGCAGACCCGCTCCATCTCCGAGCGCGCGCGCGCCGCGGCCGCCCCGCCCTATCTCTCCGGCCTCAATCCCGAGCAGCGCAAGGCCGTCGAGGCGCTCGACGGCCCGGTGCTGGTCCTCGCCGGCGCCGGCACCGGCAAGACGCGCGTGCTCACCACGCGCATTGCCCACATCCTGGCGACGGGCCGCGCCTGGGGCAGCCAGATCCTCGCGGTGACCTTCACCAACAAGGCGGCGCGCGAGATGAAGGAGCGCATCGGCGTGCTCGTCGGCGGCGCCGTGGAAGCCATGCCGTGGCTCGGCACGTTTCATTCCATCGGCGTCAAGATCCTGCGCCGCCACGCGGAGCTGGTCGGCCTCAAGTCCGGCTTCACGATTCTCGACACCGACGACCAGCTCCGCCTCATGAAGCAGGTCATCGAGGCCGAAGGGCTCGACAAGGACCGCTGGCCCGCCCGCCAGCTCGCCGGCCTCATCGACGGCTGGAAGAACCGCGGCCTGACGCCCGCCAAGGTGCCGGCCAACGAGAGCTTCGCCTTCGCCGGCGGCAAGGGCGCGACGCTCTATGCGGCCTATCAGAAGCGCCTGAAGGAGCTGAACGCGGCCGACTTCGGCGATCTCCTGCTCGAGACGCTGCGCCTCTTCATGGAGCACCCGGACGTGCTCGCCGACTACCACCGCCGCTTCCGCTACATCCTGGTCGACGAGTACCAGGACACCAACGTCGCCCAGTATCTCTGGCTGCGCCTTCTGGCCCAGGGCTCGCCCAATGTCTGCTGCGTCGGCGATGACGACCAGTCGATCTACGGCTGGCGCGGCGCCGAGGTGGACAACATCCTGCGCTTCGAGATCGACTTCCCCGGTGCCAGCATCATCCGTTTGGAGCGCAACTACCGTTCGACGGGCCACATCCTCTCGGCGGCCTCCGGCCTCATCGCCCGCAACAAAGGCCGCCTCGGCAAGACGCTCTTCACCGACGGCGAGAAGGGCGAGAAGGTCACGGTGATGGGCGTCTGGGACGATGAGGAGGAAGCCCGCGCCATCACCCGCGACATCGAGGAGCTTCGATTGGGCGGCCATCGCCTGAACGGCATCGCCATCCTTGTCCGCGCCTCCTTCCAGATGCGCGCCTTCGAGGACCGCTTCGTCACGACGGGCATCCCCTACCGCGTCATCGGCGGCCCGCGCTTCTACGAGCGCGCCGAGGTGAAGGACGCGCTCGCCTACCTTGAGGTGACACACAACCCGGCGAACGACCTCAAGTTCGAGCGTATCGTCAACGTGCCGAAGCGCGGCTTGGGCGATACCAGCGTCGAGCGCATCCACGCGCTCGCGCGCGCCCGCGGCGTGCCTTTGTTCCGCGCCGCCCGCGAGATCGTCGAGACCGAGGAACTTGGCGGCAAGGCGAGGAAGTCGCTCACCGATCTGGTCAACGCCTTCGCGCGCTGGCAGAGCCTGATCGGCGCCATGAAGCACACCGAGCTCGCCGAGCTGATCCTCGACGAGAGCGGCTACACGGCCCACTGGCAGGCCGACAAGAGTCCGCAGGCCCAGTCCCGCCTCGAGAACCTGAAGGAGCTCGTGCGCTTCATGCACGAGTTCGAGACCCTTGAGAGCTTCCTCGAGCACGTCTCCCTCGTCATGGACGCCGAGCAGGGCGACGACGGCGACCGCGTGAGCCTGATGACGCTGCACGCCGCCAAGGGGCTCGAATTCGATACGGTCTTTCTGCCCGGCTGGGAGGAGGGGCTGTTTCCGCATCAGCGTGCGCTCGACGAGAGCGGGGAAGCCGGCCTCGAGGAGGAGCGGCGCCTCGCCTACGTCGGCCTGACGCGTGCCCGTCGCCGTGCCAAGGTTTCGTTCGCGCAGAACCGGCGCACGCGCGGGCTCTACCAGTCGGCGATCCCCTCGCGCTTCGTCGACGACCTGCCCGAAGGCGACGTCGAGGTGGTGGAGACGCGGAGCCCGTTCGGCGGCGCCTATCAGAGCTTCGGCAATCCGTTCGACACCGGAGGCTTCGGCCGCAACCCCTACGGCAAGAGCCGCTTCGACGCCGCCGAGCCCCGCTTCGCATCGAGCTACGACACGCCGGGCTGGCAGCGGGCCCAGACTTACGAGAAGACAAAGTCGCACGAAAAAGAGTGGTCGCGCGACGCCGAGCGCAAGCGCCAGTCGGGCTTGAGGCCCATGAAGCCGCCGCTCACCATCGAGGGCGAGCTGATCGCCTCGTCATCGGCGAAGGGCGCGGGCTACAGCGTCGGCGCCCGGGTGCGCCATCAGAAGTTCGGCCCCGGAACCGTGACCGAGGTCGATGGCAACAAGCTCACCATCGAGTTCGACCACGCCGGCAGGAAGCGCGT
>NZ_DAITQL010000111.1:0-11076 GCF_036833075.1 Hyphomicrobium sp. | reverse complement strand
CCTGTGGGTTGGCGTTCACGATCTCATCGGCGTGCGCTGGCTCATGAAGCGCCAGATTGCGAATGTCGAGCTGGAGGACGTGCTGTGACCGCCGCGGCGCCTGTCGCCTCCGACACGCTGTGGCTCGGCATCGGCCTTGCCGGCCAGATGCTGTTCACGATGCGCTTCCTCATCCAATGGATCGCATCCGAAAAGCAGCGCCGCTCCGTCATCCCGCGCGCGTTCTGGTACTTCAGCCTTGCCGGCGGCTTCACGCTGCTGGCTTACGCGATCCGCCGCGCAGATCCGGTGTTCATCATTGGTCAGGCCTCCGGGATCCTGATCTACGGACGCAATCTCTACTTCGTCGCCGGTCGCTCTCGACCTGCCGAGACCACGGGGACGGCGTGTGACAGCGAACGCTAGCACAGGAAGCCGATGGAGCTTCGCACTCCTGCTGCTGCTCGGAGGAGCCCTCGTTGCGGCCGCCGCGATGCTGCCGGCGTTTCCCGTGGACGAGACGCGCTACCTCACCGTCGCATGGGAGATGCGCGTCACCGGCAACTGGAGCCTGCCCACGCTCAACTTCGAGCCGTATGCGCACAAGCCGCCCCTGCTGTTCTGGCTGATCAATGCAAGCTGGAGCCTCTTCGGGGTGGGCGTCTGGCAAGCGCGGCTCGTCGGCGTCGGAGCGGCCGTGCTCGTCCTTGTCCTCACGCACGCCCTAGAGAAACGGCTCGCGCCGGCGCAGACGTCCGATACGGCTCTCGGCGCGCTCCTCCTCCTCGGACTGCCGCTGTTTCTTGTTCTCGGCTGCGCGGTCATGTTCGACATGCTGCTCACGGCAACGGTCGCCGGCGCGATGCTGGCGCTATGGATCGCGGGACGATCGGGAGACCGGAAAGCAGTCGTCGCTTACGGCACCTCGATCGGTCTCGGGCTGCTCGCCAAGGGTCCGATCGTGCTGCTGTTCACCGCGCCTGCGGCCTTGCTCGCGCGCTCTTGGGTAGCGCCGGCGCATCGGCCGGGCTGGTTCTGGCGCATGGGCGGGGCCCTCGCGCTCGGCGCGCTGATCGGCTTGGCGTGGGCGCTGCGGGCGGCCTCCATCGGCGGCGCGGACTACGCTGAGATGCTGCTGTGGACGCAGTCCGCGGGACGGATCACCTCTTCGTTCGCGCACGCCCGTCCGGCCTGGTTCTACCTGCCGGTGCTTTTGCTGTTCTGCCTGCCCTGGCTCGTCTGGCGTCCGGCGTGGATCGGCCTGAGGCGGAGCGTCGCGGCCGGGACACCCGCGCGCAATTTCCTTCTGAGCTGGCTTCTGCCGGGGCTCGTCGGCCTGAGCCTGATCAGCGGCAAGCAGATCCATTACCTGCTGCCGCTGGTGCCGGCCGTTGCGGTGCTGGTCGCACTCGGCATCCGGACGGCCGCGCTCCGCGACACCGACCGTCTCGGCTGGGCCGTTCTCGCGGCCGGAAGTCTTGCGGTGCTGGCGGCGCTCGCGATGGGAGGCGGCCGTCTCTTTGCCGACGACAGCTCTCTCGCGAGCATCGCCGGTGAGCTCAGCCTCCCGCGGCTGCTCGTGATCGGCGCGTTGGCCCTCGCCGCGATCGCGCTCTTCCGCGGTCCGGCGCAGCGCACGCTCGTCGGCCTGGCCGCGGCCAATTTGATCGTCCTCGGCGGATTGGCGGTCGAAGCCCGGGCCGGCATGGCCAGCCTGTTCGATCTGCAGCCGGTCGCGGACGTCGTGCACCGGTTCCGCGACCATCCCATCGCCGTCGCTCAGAAAACCCGGGGCGAGCTGGGTTTCCTCGCGCGGCTCGCGCATCCCGTCGTGCTCGTTCCGGAGGAGGAGCTGTCCGCGTGGCTCTCCCAACACGCCGATGGCGTTGCCGTTGTCCGCACCCGGGCGACCTCGCACACCGGAGACGAGCCTGTGGCCGGCCGGGTGCTTTACCGCAAACGCTATCGCCTCACGGAGATGATCACGGTCGTCTCGGCGGTCGAGGACGTGACGCCATGAAGCCGGACGAGGACACCCCGGACGACAAGCTCGGCCATCGCATCCGCGCCCGCATGAGCGGCCTCTCGCCCTCGCTGATGCGCGTCGTCGCGTTCATCGACGCCAACCGGCTGGATGCGATGACCAAGTCCGCCGTCGAGCTCGGCGCCATGATCGGCACCTCGGATGCGAGCGTCATCCGCGCCGTCAAGGCGCTGGGCTTCGACGGCTTCAACGATCTGAAGCGCGAGCTGGCGGCCACGCTCGGACAGGGTCACTCCGCCGCCGACAACATGGCAAGAACGCTGACGGGGATCGACGAGGCGCACGACGCCGCGATCGATCGCGTCCTGGAGGATCACCGTGCCGCGTTCGAAGCTCTCACGTCTCCCGAAGCCCGCGAGCAGATGGCGGCGGCCGTCAAAGTGCTGGCATCGGCCCACCGCGTCGGCGTCTTCGGGCTCGGGCCCTCCTCCTATCTCGCGCGATACGTGGCCCTGCAATTGACCCGCAGCGGACGGCCGGCGCGCGTCTTCGACGGCAGCGGATCGCCTCTGCCCGACCAATTGCTCGGTCTTCAGGATGTGGATGTGGTCATCATGTTGGCCTACGGCCGGCCCTACAAGGAGGCGACGGCCTGCATGTCCGAGGCGCGCAGGCTCCGCAAACGTATCGTCCTCATCACGGACTTCGATGAAAAGGGGCTGGCGGCCCACGCCACCACGGTCGTGAACGTGCACCGCGGACAGGCCGGCCGCATCGCCTTGCACGGCGCAACGTTCGTTTGTCTCGAGGCGATGATGCTGGCGCTGGCGCATCGGAACAAGGACCGCTCCGTCACGACGCTCGAACGTTTGAACGAGCTGCGGAAATCCGTCGGTAAAACACCGTAGAGAGGCGGAGCGCCTCGGAAGCCTGCGAGGCAACGCTTGTCGCAAGGTTCGCGGATTCTGATTGTTTACTACTACAATCATATTGCCTACGACGACAGCAGAGAGGCCAGGATTGACGCGCGAGCGATCCCGTCGGCGACGCTCCGTCAACAGACCAGCCGGCGCGCGTTCGTGGTCGGTCCCGCGGCCCGCTGTCACCGCAACCAGCAGTATCGATGAAATCAGCACGCCCCCAAACCTCTGCCGCGCCCGGCAAGGCCCACGTCAGCCTCACCATCGAAAGCAGCGATCGGGACGAGTTGTCGGAGTACTTCTCGCGGCGCGTCTCGAAGGTCGAGATCTCTCCGGCCTCCGATCATGACGCGATCAGGCTTTCGTCGTCCGTCGTCCCGATCGCCAATGCCATCGCGCTGAAGACGAGCATGCCGCATGGCGGCAACTTCCTTCAGAAGGAGGATCTCGACGGAATCTTCGCTCTTCTCCCCCTATCGGGGCGGGCGGTGATGAGAGCGGGGCCCCGAGAGGTGTCCTGCAGCCAGATCCAGGGTTTCCTCGGACCCATGAACGAGGGGGACGTCTTGGCCTGCTCGGAGCAGTTTGCCGTTGCGGTCCTCAAGCTCTCGCAAGACGAGCTGATCGGCACGCTGTCGCAACTCCTGGATCGCCCGGTCGTCCGGCCCATCACATTCTCACCTGAGCTCAACGGAGCGTCTCCGGCCGCGCGCACGCTCCTGTCGCTGGTGCTCGCGGCCGCGCAGCCGGCAGACGCGGCCTCCTGTCTTGCGCCGTCCTCTCGCGCCGCCGCCCATTTCTCCGAGACGCTGACGATGTTCGTGCTGGAGAATTTCCAGCACAGCTATTCTGCCCTCTTGTCGCATGCGGCCCACGATATTCGGCCGAGCTACATCCTGCGCGCAACGGAGTTCATGCGGGAGAAGGCCGATCATCCCCTCACGTTGCCGGACATCTCCGCCGCGGCGGGCATCAGCATTCGCGCCCTGCACTACGGGTTCAAGCAGTTCCTCGGGATGTCGCCGATGGAGTATCTGCGGCAGATCCGGCTCGAAGGCGCCTACAGGGATCTGCTGAGTGCGTCCGAGAGCACGTCCATCGCCCAGATCGCGAAGAAGTGGGGCTTTGTCACGCCACGGGGATTTGCGATCCATTGCAAGCGGAGCTACGGGCGAACGCCTTCCGAGATCCGACAGCAGGGATGGGTTCGCCGACGGTGACGCGGCCGAAGATCCCGCTAGAGCCTGATCGTTTGAGATGCGAGCCCTTCAGCTCGCATCGAGAGCGTGACTCAGACTCTAAAACAAAGAGATAGAGCACGGTCACTCCCGATGGGCGATTCCATTGAGAGAGAACGTGCTCTAGAAAGGCGCCTGCGCCCGTTCGAGCGCGCGCTGACCAAGGGACCGGACGTCGCCGTCGGAGTGCGCCAGGAGCGCGGGCGCGAGGTCGCGGCAGAACTCCGGATGGGCAGCCTCGATGGCTTGCGCGAGATGCGCGAGTCCGGCTTCGCGCTGGCCCGCCGTGAAGTCCAGTTGCGACAGGCGAAAGTGCGCGCGGAAATCTCCCCGCTTCGCCCCTCTTGCGTACCAGCGTAACGCAGCCGCGGGCTTCCGGGCGACCGACCAGCCTTCCTCCCGAAAGCGTCCGATCACCGTCATGGCCTTCCCGTGTCCCTGGCGCGCCGCGCGGACATATAAGGCGAGGGCCTCGCGATCGCTTTGCGGAACGCCGGATCCTGCGAAAACGAGCGTCGCCAAATTGAACTGGGCCCAGTCGTAGCCGTCCGCAGCCGCGACGCGATAAAGCCGCGCGGCCTCGGCGTGATCGATGTCGACGCCCCAGCCCAGCTCATAGCAGCGGCCGAGCATGTTCAGCGTATCGGGACGCTCCGTGACGGCTGCGATGTTGAACCAGCGAAAGGCCGCTTGCGGATCGCGCCGTGTCCCGGTCCCACGCAGCAGCATCTGCGCCCATACCAGTTGCGCATCGACAATCCCGAGCTTGGCGGCCGCCTCGGCGAGACGCGCGGCCTCCCGCGGATCGCGCGTAACGAGCGCGTCGGCCTCCTCCCGGCTCATGGCGGTCAGGCGGGAATAGCCATAGCCGCGGCTTGCGTCCGGAGGCGCTTCCTCAGACATCACGCAGGCTTTCGGAGGACGTGGGCAGGATTTTCATGAGAGTGGAGGCCGCAGCCTCCTCTTGGGGGAGAGCGCAGGCAGACGAAGCCTGCCTGCGCCCATGATCTCAGAACTTGACGTCGGCTCTCAGCAGGCCGGAGCGTCCCGGCGCGACCAGAGCGAACAACCCGACGTGCGAGGCGTCGTAATACGTCTCGTCGAAGATGTTGTTGACGTTGAGTTGGAGATTGATGTTGTCGGAGAGCTGATACGCCGCCATGGCATCGAAGCGCCAATACGAGGGCAGCTCGCGCGTGTTGGCATCGTCCACGAACCGCTCCGACATGTAGAACGCGCCGCCGCCGATCTTGAAGGCATCGGTCAGCGCGTAAGTCGTCCACAGGCTGAAGCTGTGAGGCGCGATATACTTCACCTGGTTGCCCTCGTTCGTTCCGGCTCCGTCATCGACGAGCTCGGCGTCGAGATACGTATACCCCGCGACGATCTCCCACCGGTCCGTCAGCTTGCCCGTCACGGCGACTTCGATGCCATCGACCACCGTCTCGCCGATCAGCTCGACGAGGCCGGTCGTGGGGTCCGTCGCACGCGCGTTCGTCTTCTCCGTGCGGAAGATCGCGCCCGCGACAGAGAGCTGCTTGTTGAGCAAATCCCATTTGGTGCCGATCTCGTAGCTGCGGTTCTTCTCGGGATCGAGGTTCTCGCGATTGTTTCCGAAGTTGCCGCCCGGATCGGCGTTGCCGGCTTGTCCTTGCGTCTCGCCGGATGGGTTGGACGAGGTTCCATGCACGACGTAGATGCTGCCGTACGACACGGGCTTGTAGACGAGCCCGATCTGATAGTTCCACATGTCGGAAACGTTGCGCGCCACGGTGTTGTCGACATCGTAGTGATCGTAGCGCACGCCGGCATTCACGAGCCATTGCTCGGTGAGCTTGATGGTATCGAAGAGATACGCACCCGCCGTCTCCGTCGTGGTCGGCGTGCCGAAGGGCGTCGTGGTCAACGTCGTGTTCGAGATGTTGGGGAAAACGTTCGGCCACTGCCCGATCGGGATATTGAGATCCGGCGGCAGAATGGCGGGCACGCCGGCAAAGCCTCCGGACTGTACGCGCTCGCGGCTGAACTCCGCGCCGAACGCAAACGAATGTCCGATCGAGCCCGTGTCGAACTCGCCCGTGAAGTCGGTTTGATTGAGGATGCCTTCCGTGTAACGGCGCGCGCTACGCACGTCGCGATTGACGATGGTATTGCCGGTCGTGGCCGTCGCACGCGTGTAGACATACTCGTTCAGCGAGTCCGCATACCGCGTAATGTTCTGCACGCGGAACCAATCGCTGAAGTCATGCTCGAACTTCACGGTCGCGAGGTTCGTCTCGGTCTCACGGAAATCGCGATTGACCGCGCCATAGAAGGCGTCCCGCTTCATGTTCAACGGGCGGCCGGGGTTCTGCTGCGTGCCCGACAGCACAGGATGGCCGAAATCCGGAAGCTCATCGGTTTCGAGATGATAGTAGCTGAACGTGGCGCGGGTCGGTCCATTGAGGCCAAAAGCAAGAGACGGGGCGATGCCCCAACGCTCGTGGAAGACCTCGTCGCGGCCGGCCACGTCCGCGTCGTGCCACATCGCATTCAAGCGGAAAGCGACGCCGGAGTCGGTCGCATAGTTGCCGTCGATCGTCTGCCGCTTCGTGGCATCGGTCCCGAGCGTGGTCGAGCTGTTGAAGAATTTGTCGTCGCGGGCGGCCTTGCTGACCATGTTCAGGTTGCCGCCGGTGGAGCCGCGGCCGTTGTAGGTTCCGCCAGGCCCTTTGTTCAGCTCGACGGCTTCGAGATTGAAGACTTCGTAGCTTGCCCGGCCGAGATTGCGTACGCCGTCGACCGACATGTCGCCGCTCGCCTCGAAGCCGCGGATGAAGGGGCGGTCGCCGAGCGAGGTGCCGCCTTCGCCGGATCCCAACGTCACGCCCGGCACGGTGCGCAGCACCTCTGTGAGCGAGTTGGCAGCGCGGTCATCCATCTCTTTCCGGGTGACAACGGTCACGCTCTTCGGCGTATCGAGCAGCGGGGCCGTGAACTTGGCCGTGGACGCTCTCTTGACCTGATAGTCCTCGGAATAGTTGATGCCGCCCCGTCCATCTCCGCCGCCATCCGACACCTCGGCGGGCGGCTCGTACGGTACGGGCTGCGGCTGGCTCGGCGCCGACGGCGCTTGCTGCGAAGCCGCCTTTTTCTTGGCAGCGCTCTTGGATTTCGTCGTGACTTCGAGCGGCGGAAGCGAGGTTGCCTCTTCGCCCGCCGTCTCTTGCGCGACCGCCCCCGTCGTCAGAAGCATCGAGGCGATGCCCACCGACATGGCCGTCATGAACGTGCTGTCGCCAGCGAAGCTGGCCGGTGCCTCATGGCGTGGAATGTCAACTTTCGGGCTCATAGAGCCACCCCCCAAAAAACAAACCTGTCCCATTGGGGAGGCATGACGAGACATGCGCGTCGCTTGGCCCTCCCCGCGCTCAGAGGGCCGGTCCGACCATAACATGACAAGATGAATCAAGATTTTGTGGAGTCTTTTTTGCGCGTTGCGATCGGTCGCTGCGTTTGCCGACGGTGCACTTCGGGAAGTTTACGGAGGTAAAAAGTACCGAGTGCGTTCGATCAGCAGTCTATTCGCGTCCTCGCCGCGTCGCATCGCGAGACTCGAGTCTCGAAGCATGCTCGCGTTCTCAACCGCTGCTCACGAGAGCGTTCTCGCGACACGGGAACATTCGAACGCATGGGATAGCGCGCGACTCTTCGAGCGGGCGACCCTCGCGGTGTTGCGGTCCCGCATCTGAAACAACGATGTCGGAGTTTTCGCGGATTTTGATTATTTACTACTACAGTACGCAAACCAAGTCTGACCCCGCGTGAGCAAGCCAGCCAACGACGCGTCAGCCGTCCGCTAGCCAGCCAGCTTGCGTCAAGATCGTGCCGCGACGGCTGCATCCGTCCTGGCACGACCGAGCTGGGGCACACACTTGGGGGACGGTCAGATGCGTAATGTCAAAAGCCGCGGCGCTCATTCCGCGGCATTTTTTATCGGGACAGTGATGTCCGGAAGTTTGGGCTTGGGAGCAGGCGCCTTCGCGCAGGAGGCAGCCGATCCGGCAGAGTTGCCGACGCTCGAAGTCACGGCGCAAGCCAAGAAAAAAGTGGCGAAGGCCAAAAAGAAGACTGTTGCGTCGCCGGTTCCGCAGGCTCCGGCTGCGGCGCCGGCACCGGTCGCCGCGCCTGTCGAAAGCCCAGAGGCGTGGAGCGAGAGCACCGCCCTCAGCTCCGATGGCGGCGTCGATGGCTATATCGCCACGAGGTCCTCGACCGCTACCAAGACCGACACGCCGCTCAAGGACATTCCCCAATCCGTCACCGTCATCACGAAGGAGCAGGCGAAAGATCAGGGCTCGCGTGATCTGAGCAAGGCCCTCACTTACGTGCCCGGCATCGTGATGGGGCAGGGCGAAGGCCACCGCGACGCGCCGACGATCCGCGGCGTCAGCACGACCGCCGACTTCTTCGTCGACGGCGTGCGCGACGACGTCCAGTACTTCCGCGATCTCTATAACGTCGACCGCGTCGAGGTGCTGAAGGGTCCGAACGCGATGATCTTCGGCCGCGGCGGCGGCGGTGGCGTCATCAACCGCGTCACCAAGAAGGCCGACGGCGAGCGCATCTACGAGGCCGCGACGACTTTCGGCTCGTTCGGCACCAAACGCGTCGAAATCGATGCCGGACAGGCGGTCACCAACGACTTCGCCGTGCGCATCAACGGCATGTACGAGGACTCGGGCAGCTACCGCGACTTCGTCGAGCTCGAGCGCTACGGCATCAATCCGAAGGTCACGTTCAAGCCGGGCGACAACACAAAGATCCGCCTCGCCTACGAGTATTTCAACGAGGACCGCACGGTCGATCGCGGCATTCCGTCGAACTCTTTGACGGGAAAGCCCGCCAAGACCGACGAGTCCACGTTCTTCGGCAACCCCGACGAAAGCTACATGTACTTCAACTCGCACGTCGCCACCGCGACGATCGAGCACAAGTTCGACAACGGCATTCAGGTCAAGAACCACACGCAGTACGGCAATTACGAGAAGTTCTACCAGAATGTTTTCGCCAACAGCGCTTGGAACGGCACACCGGGAGGCACCATCGCGCTCGGAGCCTACAACCAGATCACAGACCGCGAGAGCATCTTCAATCAGACGGACGTGACGACGAAGGTATATACCGGCTCGGGCATCCGCCACACGCTTCTCGCCGGTACGGAGTTCGGGTTCCAGGAGACGTTCAACCAGCGCGATCCGCGGTCCGGAAACTATCCGGTGCCCAACGTTCCCTTCGCGAACCCCTTCTCGTCTTTCGTGCCTGCGTGGGGAACGACTCCTGGCGATCTCAATCATAGCGAGCTGACGCTCGTCGGCGTCTACGCGCAGGATCAGATCGAGATCGGGCGCTATTTCGAGGTGATCGGCGGCATCCGGTTCGATCGCTTCGATCTCGACTACACCAACGAGACGACCGGGCAGAAGCTCGACCGGGTGGATGACGTCTGGTCGCCGCGCATCGGCGTCGTTTTCAAGCCCTTCGAGACGGTCTCGTTCTACGCCAGCTATTCGAAGTCGTTCCTGCCGTCGAGCGGCGACCAGTTCGCGAGCCTCACCGGCGGATCTCCAACCAGCACGGACAACCTGAAGCCAGAGGAGTTCATCAACAAGGAGATCGGCTTCAAGTGGGATGTCGCGCCGCGCCTCGCCTTCACGGGCGCCCTTTACCAGCTCGATCGAGAGAACACGCTTGTCCAGATTAGCCCCGGCCTCAGCCAGCAGGTCGGCAAGACCCGGTCCGAAGGCGGAGAGCTCGCGCTCACCGGATACCTCACCGACGCCTGGGAGGTCGTGGCCGGTTACGGCTACCAGGAGGCCGAGCTGGTGCGGGGAACCGCAACCACGACCGGCAACGACGTCGCGCTCGTTCCGCGCCACACGTTCTCGCTTTGGAACAAATACTGGTTCCTGCCGAACTGGGCGGCCGGCCTCGGCGTCGTCTCGCGCAGCGACATGTATGCGAGCGTCAACAACGGCGTCACCTTGCCGGGATTTGCCCGTGTCGACGCCGCGCTGTTCTGGGACATCAATGAGAGCTTCAAGGCCCAGCTCAACGTCGAGAACGTGTTCGACACCGACTACTACGCGACCGCTCACAGCGACAACAACATTACGCCGGGATCGCCGCGCGCCGTCTATGTCGGCGTGACGAGTCGGTTCTAGGCGGAACAGGGCATGGCGGCGTCTCCCAACCGCGCCGCCATGCCCGATCCCCGCCGTTAGCCAGAAAGAGCAGCATCATGCGTGTCGTATCGCGCGCAATCGTCGCCGTGAGACTCCTGCACTACGTCGCCACGTGCCCCGGCGGTGTCGCCAAAAAGAACGCCATCGCCAAGGCCATCGGAGCGCCCGCGCCGTACACCGGCAAGATCGCCCACGAGCTTCTTTTGGCCGGGTTTATCAAGAGCGTCCGTGGAAGCCGAGGCGGGTACACGCTCGCCCTCCCGGCAACCTCCATTCGCGTGGGCGACGTGGTCCAGTTCGTCGAGGATACGAGAAGCTGGCGCGTCGGATCGAACCCGGACGACATCGGCATGCGCGACGCTTTTAAGGCGGCGAGCGACAGGTTCTTCGATGTTCTCAACGCGCACTCGATCGCCGAGCTTTGCGCGTATACAAATCGTGGCAAGCCGGCAGACACATCCACCGTGTCATCCCGGGCCCCCGCCAGGGAGGCCACGGCGAAGAGCGAGAGGCCAAAGACATTCCAAAGCGTTTGAAAGGAACCTCTCTGCTGAACAGCAACCACCTTCGAGAGCCTGAAAACGGTTAGGAATCGCCCCGCCGTCCTGGAGTTTTCCAGGCATCGCGTCCAAAAACGATCCGCAGTGCGACGAACGGGCCTCCACGGCGTCGGAAAATGCTCTAGCAGGCTGTTGAAGTTCGGCTGCGGGTAGACTGTTTTCTCGTTTGAT
>NZ_DAITQL010000110.1:0-11422 GCF_036833075.1 Hyphomicrobium sp. | reverse complement strand
AACGGGCCACGCGGTAGGGCCGACCGCGGCCCTCTTGGCCGCGGGGCGCCCAACAGCAGCGGATGAAAAATCTGCGATCATTGGCGATACCCCCGCTGATCCTTGCTGTATGCTCACTCTTCGGGAAGCAATTCCAGCTCAAGCTGCGGTATGGCTTGGTCCTCGCTCGTCAGCTTGGAGACCGATACCCCGACCAGCCGCACGCCCACCGTCACCGGATACACCGTGCGGACCAATGCCACGCTGAGCTCCCGTAGCTTGGCTTGCGTCGTAACTGGCGATGAAACCGTCCGGCTGCGCGTGATCAGCCGGAAATCCGCATACTTCACCTTTACCGTGACCGTCTGTCCGTAGGTGGCCGTCTTCTCGCACCATGTCCACACGTCGTCGGCCATATCGCAGATACCAGCCTCGAGGTCGGCCGCAGCAAACAGGTCGTCCGAGAAGGTGGTCTCGCTGCCGGAGGATTTCCGTTCCCGGTTCGGCACCACTGCCCGGTTATCCTCGCCACGGGCAATGCCGTAGTACCAGGCCCCTGACTTGCCGAAGTGCTCCTCCAGGAACGCGAGCGTCTGCCGCTTGAGATCGGCGCCGGTATGGATGCCGAGCGCCTTCATCTTCTCGGCCGTCACCGGCCCGACGCCATGAAACCGTTCCACCGGCAGGTCCTCCACGAACCCCGGACCTTGGTTCGGCGTCACCACGAACTGACCGTTCGGCTTCTTCTGGTCGGAGGCCAGCTTGGCGAGAAACTTGTTGTAGGACACGCCCGCCGAGGCCGTGAGACCTGTCTGCTCCAGAATACGCGCGCGGATGTCGGCTGCGGTTTCCGACGCCGTCGGAATGCCGCGCAGGTTCTCGGTCACGTCCAGGTAGGCTTCGTCCAAGGACAACGGCTCCACCAGCGGCGTGTACGCGTGGAAGATCTCTCGGATCTCGTTCGACACCGCCCGGTAAACGTCGAACCGCGGCGGAACGAACAGGAGCTCCGGGCACTTGCGTAGCGCCGTGGCGGACGGCATGGCCGAGCGAACGCCGAAATCCCGCGCTTCATAGCTGGCCGCCGCCACGACGCCGCGCTTGGCGGCGGAGCCGACCGCTACCGGCTTTCCGCGCAGCTCGGGATTGTCCCGCTGCTCGATGGACGCATAGAAGGCGTCCATGTCGATGTGGATGATCTTGCGCACGAATGCATCCAACTACACAATTCGCGGATGCGCCACCTCTCGTGTCCGCTCTGTCCTACGGGCGGAAGTCGACGCTCGAGGGGTATCGGCCTCAAGACGTGAACTCCCACTCTTCCGCTTTGGGCACAGAAGCTGTTACCGAGATCTTACGCCGGCTTTCCCAAAGACAGCGGGCGGTAATACCGATTCCGGCCTCTTTGGGGACGCTCTTGGAGCGCGACGCTGGCGTCAGTCGTCGACCTTCGCGGACTTCACCAAATTCTTGGCGTGCTCCGTGGGCGTCGCGTAGAAAGTGCACGGAACAAGGCGATGTAGGGCCTATTGTAGGCGGTCAGCGAGATAGCCAATCTGAGATCCAACGCCAGAAGCTTTGTGTCGGCTTGCTGGTGGGAGGGGGTGCAGGGACGTTACCGATCGGCGAATGCCCGTAAAACCGCTCTTTGGCGCCACGATCACGACGGCGCTCGGCTGCGACTTGCTCGTCGCTCCAAGGAGCTGCTTCGATAACCCTGCCTCGTTCAATCACGTAATGTGAGCGGCACTTTAGCGTCCAATTGCCGATCGACGGGCGAAGGGAGATGGTCTCGCCGTCGAAGGTCATTTTCCAGTCCGTCGGAGTGAAAGGAGCGACCACCTCCTCGCCGCATCCGCAGCAGCAGCTATGGGCTGACGTTGCATACTCCATCGAAACGTAGAGGATGCCTGCTTCAAGGCGGTCAGGGATATTTTCAACGAAACGATGTTCGAGCCGCTTGTGCCGTATCACTCGAGGTCTCCGTTGATCAGGATGTTGCCATCGGTCGTATAGGTACAGTGGTGCTCGGCCTCCAGATCGCGGTAGAAGCCGCGGATCTTCTTCCACTTCACTACAGCAAGGACGGCGTTCAGGGCATTGAGGTCCGCGACCTGGATGTTCGACGCGTAGATGTCTTGCTCGCCGCCGCCGACGAACGAGATGCGCTGGCTGATGTGGTCGCGCTTTCTCGGTGTGCTGGCAGTCACCCGCAAGATTCCGCCGAGCGATCCCTCGTCCAGCTCGAGACCCATTCCGACATCAACGAAGGAGGCACCGCTCGCCTCAAGCTTCTCCACGATTAACCGCTTCGCTTCACCTGCGTCGAGCGAGAGGAACGCAAATGTGACGCCGTCGAGAAGATGGACGGTATCAGCGCCGAGCGCCACGTCGTGCGCGACGATGTTTCGGTGCATTCGGCTGTAGATGCCCTTTAGGTAATCGACCTTTTTTGGGGCTTCGCGCAATTCTTCGAGACTTGGCGCCCCCGGGGCGCGGAAGGCGTTGTGCGTCAGGAACTCGTCGCTATCGAATAGCCGGATTTCGCGTACTGGCGTCTTGGCGACGAAATCGAGAATATAGCCGCCAGTCCCGCCGACGCCGATGATGGCGACCCTCTCGTTGGCAAGCAACTGGGTCAGAGCGCCGATCCCGACGCGGTCGGAAGCGGTTTCAAGGTAATTGAACACGCTCTTTTCCTCCTCTTCCGGCGTCCGGAAGGTGCGCGGCGTCAAGCCGGGCTTCAGCACTGCGGCCGGACCCGAGATGATGTTCGCGTAGCTCGTCATCTTGTGGTGGTAGTTGGTGTAGCCACCCTCCGGCTTGCTTGAGAAGCTGTGTGTCGCCTTTAGGCCGTGGCCTAGATCGAATGCGCCGTTTGCATGCGAGATGCCTTGTATCGGCGCACCGTCCGCATGACAGGGGAACTCGCCGTCCCAGTGCACGACGTGCGTGTCGGGCGTACGCGTTTCATCTCCTGCCAAAGTCAGGGTGGAGATGAGGGTGCCGATGCGCACCTCGCGGTGCGCATCGACGTAGGGAACCTCGCGCATGACGAGATGCCCGCCCTGCTGCTGGACGAAATAGCCTTCGTCGCGCAGGCGCTTGAGGTCGTTATTACGACTGAACAGTGCGTGTGACATTGAACACCGTCCCCTTCTTCTTGACGTCAACCGAGCCGCCGGCCCCGAGTTCACCCGCATGCGGCGTCGAAGCCGCGTGCCGGTATGTCATCGAGAAGACGACGTTCGTGTCGTGCTGGCCCGGAAAGGCGAGCTGGACAATCTGCTCGAACGTGACGGTCTGGGCCTCGACCGTGCGCGGCCGCGCGTTCACGACGATCTCAAATGTCACGGGCCGCTCCGGCGCCGTGATGAACCGCTCGATCCCGGGCTCGCTCAGGTCGATCAGTTCGCTCTTCTCGATCAGCCGGTCTTCGCCGCCGGGGACCTCGAGGAAAATGGCTTCGCCCTCCCCGGGGTTGGCGAGGCCGTAGAGCACCGCGCCGCTGATGACGGGCTTGCCCCAACGCAGCTCGTTGCCGTTTAGCGTGAGCTTGAAGTCGCGGTCCGTCATGAACGCGACGAACCGTTCGGCGCCGCGCTCGCGCAGATCGAAAGGTTCATCAAGCCGGACGTCCTCGAAGCTGCCCGAGGGCAGGATCGCGAACAGGCTGTAGCCCTTGCGCGGGTCCAGTCCGGCAGCGTCAAGCAGTTGACGGCCGAGCGGCACGGGGTCACTGACCTGGCGGGAGGCGAAGTTGAGATCGCCCTGCGCGAGGAGGAAACGGTAGGCTCGCGCCGGACGCAACGACCGGCCTTCACGCACGGCGTCGCCGACATCGTCGTATTCAAGCAGTTCTGTATTCATTGGATTGAGTCCCCTTAGATTTTCCGGGTCGAAACCCCGGCTCTAAAGGTTCAATCGGAAGCAGATCCGCTAACCGGTAAGATCAGGCGAAGATTTTCTGGAGGGGACCTTCCGGGGTCGGCCCGCAAATGAAGAAGGCGGGGCAGTTCGGACAAGTCCTCGGCGAGATATCGGACGGGAAACGCCCTGCTCGGATATCTGCAAGGAACTTCCCGAGCTTGTCTTTCCGGCCCGTCAGCTGCCGCTCAGACAGGCCGAGCGGATGGGTCTCGCGGTCGGAGAGATGGACAAGCTCAGCGACGGCGCCGGGAAATGCCTGCCTGACCGCCAGCATCAATGCGGCTGCGCCGACGTCATCGCTCTCGTCCGAGCGCATATGGCCCGTGCGGATCCTGCGGACGGCGCGCACGCCGTCAGGCCGGACAAGGATCTCGTCAGGACGGACGATGATCTCTTCGCCGCCGAAATTGAGGCTGAGGGCGACCGGCGCTTCGGCGACCGATCCAGCGCGAGTGTCCAGGAAGAAGCGCAGCATCGCCAACGCCAGGTCGCGGAACTCCGCACGATAGCCGTGATCGCCGAGGCCCTCGCCAGCAAGAGCAGCATCAGTCCTGTCCTCCAGTTCCCGATCGGACAAGGGACTTTCTGCTGCAATGACCTCCCCCACGACCACCCGAACGGCTTCGTGCAGATGCATGAAAGCCGTTGCTGCACGCCGCCCTCCAACCTGCAGGACGTGGGTGTAGAAGAAACGGCGCGGGCAGGACTCATAAAGAGCGATTTGCGGCGCCCCGAGCCGCAAGGGACCTTCGACGATCAGTTCGATGTCCCGGTCTTCCCCTGCGATGGGCAGCGATCTCGTCGGCACGACAGCTCGGCGTGTCAGCGTGGACCCCAGCCGGTCAAGAAACGGCGACAGCGGTCGATTGCGGCCATTCTTCGCCTCGGTTGGCGCATAGAGGATAAGACGATGACGCGCGCGCGACAGCGCGACGTAGAAAAGGCACTCCTGCTCTTCTTCATGTCCAGCCACATAAGCCTGCTGCGCGCCCCCGTCAGCACCCTCGATCATTCCATCAGGTGCCGGGCAAGGCGGCGTCGGTGCCGGCCGCGGGATCGTGTCTTTGTTGAGCCCCGGAATGTGGACCGCGCCGAACTCCAGACCTTTCGCGCCGTGAATGGTCATAAGCCGCACGGCATCGAGATGTTGCGCAGCCGCCGGCAGCTGACGCAGGTCCCGATCATCGCCAAGGCGGACAAGTCTGCGCACGCGGTCCAGGACGCGCGCGATAGGAAGTCCCCGGCCCGATGGTTGCACCCGCAGAAAGTTCAGAAACTGCCAGATGGCGATGCTGCGGGTGCGGTCGGCGAGATTTGCGGAAGTTCCAAGTCTTGCGGCGATGCGCGTGCGATCGAGCAGCAGCGTCGCAAGGACCGTCCACGGAGAGGCGGTCTGGTCGAAGCCATCAAGAGCTTTTGCAAGAGATGCGAGCTTCTCAAGGCCAGTATCGCTGACACCCGGGATCGAATTTACATTTCGAAGCCAGAGGCCCGGGGCTTGGTCCGTCGCCCGCAAGTAGTCCAGGACAGCCGCTACGTCTGAGAAAGAGATCTTGAAGTCGGGCCAGCACGCGACACGCACCAGGCCCATGGCACGGCGATCGACAAGGATTGCCAGCAATGACGCGAGATCCTTGATCTCATCGCGTTCGAACAGACTGCCGAGGAACAGGACTGGGAGCCCGAGCCGCTCGAGGTTGCGCCCGATTGTTGAAAGCTTTTCATTCCCGGTGCAGAGGATCGCCTGATCCCGATAGGCGTAGCCTTCGCTTCTGAGCTCTTCGATCGCGTCCGCCAGGGCGACCTGCTGCTGCTCATTTCTCTGAGCGGTGCGCAGTTCGGGCTTTATCCCCTTACTCGCTCGTTCCGCTTCGAGACCGCTGTCCGCGTCGCCCGCGCGCATGCCCACGGCGAAGCCGGAGAAACTCGACACGATCTCGGGCACCGATCGATAGTTGCGTTTGAGGCGACCGCGCTTGCCGCCGGGAAAATCCTCTTTCCCGTACCGGGTCATGTTGAACGACGACGCGCCACGGAAGCGATAAATCGACTGTTTCGCGTCGCCGACCATCCAGAGGTTCTGTCCGGTTGGCCGTAGCGCCTTAAGCAATCGGACGCTGCTGCGGTTCACATCCTGATACTCGTCGACCAGGACATGGTCATACTGGGCCTGAAGTGTCTCTCGAATGGCAGTCTCGCTTTCGAGCAGCTTGACTGGGAGCGACACGAGATCGCCGAAGTCTACGCAATGCGCCATGCGCTTGAGTTCCTCGTATGCGGCGTAGACGCGAGCGACCTCTCCGGCGCGCGCGGCTGCCTTGCGCTCCTCGGAGTCTTCAGCCTTCGCGAGCATGGCGGCGGAGAGCTCTGCGTAGCGTTCCGCGTCGACGACTTCGTCCTTAGCCCGCGAAACTGCGGCCAGCATATCGGCGATGATCTGGGTCGGGTCGTAGAGATTGCGGTAGTGCACGAGACGCAGGCGCGGGAATTCCTCCTCCAGGAGTTCGACCGCCTCGGTACGATCCATCATTCTCGGATCTTTGGACAAGCCGAGTTCTGCGTGAAAGCGCCGGATGATGTCGAGACCGAAGGCGTGGAACGTGCCTATCCACATTGCGGCTGCAGCCTCAGGCCGCTTGCGGGCGATGCGCTCGGCCATCTCGCCGGCTGCCTTGTTGGAGAATGTCAGCAAGAGGATGCGACGCGGATCGACTCCCTCGTCGAGAAGTCCTTCGACCCGTGCGATCAGCGTCTGCGTCTTGCCGGTGCCCGGACCTGCTTCGAGCAGATAGGCTTCGCCGCGATGTGCGGCAGCAACGGCTTGTAGCGAATTCAGCGGACGCTCCGCTGGAGGTGCTTCCGTTACCGGAGGCACTGGAGGGAGTAACAGAGCATCGAGCAGTTGCTGCGCGACGGCGTCGAACGGGGCGCCAAGCTTCTCTGCAATGGCGGTGGCCGTGAGACCGTTGTCGTCGTGCAGCGCTCGCACGACATTGCGGGGAAGCAGCATTTCGCGCGCGAACAGATCCATCTGGACTTCGCGGCGCTGCCTGCGCCCGTAGTCGACCACCCGATCCATTCCAACCGGTGATGGCTCGGCTGCGCGGGACGGATCGATTGTTGGTGCCGGCTCTACGTCGGAATCACCTAGCTCGGCATGCCCGATCTCGTGCGCCACGAGGAAGGCCCGCTCGAACAAAGTGCCCGTATTCTCGTGAAGGATGAGTTTGTCTGCTGCGATGAGCGTTGCGCGGCCGCCGTTCAGCACAGCGGCGCCGGCAGCCGTGGGTTCGACATCGATGCCGCGCCGTTTGGCTTCCGCGACAGCGAACTCGTAGGGCGACCACGGATCGGCTCCGGATGCGACGAGACGCGCGTGAAGCCCGGCAGCGATTTGCCTAGCAAGCTCCACGCTGTCCATATCAGTCTGCCTCGGCCAGCAAAGAGGCGCGCTTCTCAGCCGGTACGCCCGCTTCGATCAGCGCTTGCTCGAAAGTGACTTGATCACCAATGGAAGGTTTGCCGTCCGCCTTATAGCTGCGCGCTCCGGCGAGTTGATCCGCACTCCAGAACGCCTCCAACTGGTCGATCGAGCTTCTCGTGGCGTCTGCAAACTGCTTTAGGAATCGTACCGGAATGCTCGCGAGCGCGATCCGTTTCTCGCGCAACGCGGTTACCACCTGACGGGGGACATCCAGTTCGGAGGCGACAGCACGCCAGTCGTCGACTGTCAAAGATGCCAAGGGGGCGGCCGTCGTCGTCGAGACGGCCGCCTTATGCTGCCCCCAGGCCGCGTCGATCAATGATTGATCGGCGGGCGAAAGCGGCTCCATGTCGTTCACTCCGGCGCGGCTGAGTTCGCGGGAGAGGTCTATGAGTTCCCCAGCATATTCTGGGTAAAGCTCGAGATAGCGCTGCAAGGTCGCCCGGCCATGCTCGCTCTCGACTGCGAACGCGTCGAGCACAGACTCGCAGGATGGACGTGCGTTGTCAGCGCTCATTGCCCGTCTCCCTCCGTCATAGCGGAGCGAAGGGCAGCGAAGGCTTTGTCGCGATAGGTCCGGATTGTCTTTTCTGACCGGCCCAACGCCTTCGCGATGGTCATGACGCCGGGCTCTTTGGAGTCAATGGGGAAGCCTTGTCTGAGCATTTCGATGATCCTGCTTTGTTCTGTTGGTAGAGCCTCAATCGCTGCGTCGAGGCGCGACCGGTAGGCCGGATCGTCGAATTCTGAAGCGGCAAATGGGTCGTGGACTCCCGCAGCCGCTTCGACTTCAGGAGACAACTCACCGCTTTCTTCATCATATTCGAGGGGCTTGGAGCGGTTCTCGTCGCGCCAGGCCTGCGTCTGCGCATCGCGCCTCAGGTTTGCCAACGCGTTATCGAAACGGATCTCGAAAAAGTCGAGCTTGTCGATGTAGCCGGCTCGATCTGCAGCCAGAAGTTCAGTGAACCTTGCAAAAACCTTGTCCCGCACGACTCCGCGCGTCAGTGCCTCGGTCTTGCCGTCCGGGTGTTCGGCCCTCGGAAGGCTGCGCAGAATCCGCTCTGCCAGAATCCGGTAGAGACGCTCGAACCACCGCTCGTTGTTGTCGGCGCGGCTCGCACGCACGAAGTAGAGGAGGCATTCGCTGGGGACGTAGCCGGGGTCGGAGCGCTTCTTGATCTCGGCCCTGGCAACGAGCTCGTCGCGCGGCAGGACCGCAAGGTCGGCGATCAGCGCCTCAATCTCCGGAGCACGTTCGTAAGGCACGCCGTTAAGGCTGCGTTTGCGCAGCGGGGACACGGCTGCGGCGCCGGAACTGGGCGCTTCGGGCTTCTGCGCTATGTCGACACTTTCCGGCGCTGAGCTCATTGCATTTATTTTTCCTTTAAAAGGTTCTGTCGCAGGCTCCGCAGCAGTGCTTCGGCGTCCTCAATCTTCTTGAGAAGATCGGGATCTCCCTTCATGTCCTCGAGCGCCATCCAGGGCAGCTGCTTCATCGAATGAACGGTCGCATCGAGATTGGAGACGAAGTCGGGATCGCGCTTCTTGTCGTGCGGGGCGACGCGCATCATCGCCGTCTCGAGGTCGCCATCACTTGACATGAAGTTCTCCCTGGCCACCGGGTCGACGAGGATGGTTCGAAGCTTCCGCAGATCCTTTGAGTTTGTGATGCGTTGGCGATTGACCTTATCGACTACGGCGTCTACGACGCTCGGTGTAAGCAGCTTCTTGTTGACGCCGAGCAGCTCGCGCGCCCAGCTGATGCCGGCGCCGTTCTCCCGCAAATGTTCGAAACGCTCGGAGAGCTCGAATACTTCGACCAGCTTGTCGAGTTCGCGGATCGAGATGCCGAGGATGCTGGCGGCGCTCGCCCGGCCCATGAACTCGACTAGGCGGTAGGCCACCATTTCCTTCTCGCGGGCATCCCATTCCTTGCGCTGGCGGTGGATGTAGATCCAGACGCGCAGACGCTCCTCGTCAGTCAGCGTCCGGTCGGTGACTTCTACGGGGATCTTCCGGTATTGATCACGCCCCTGCTCAACCAGGAGCTTCGAATTGGTCCACCTGCGTTCGCCGTCAATGATCCGGAACTTACCGGGAATATCGGGATGGGGTTCGACAAGGAGCGGCTCGAAAATGCCGTCGTTGGCCTCGATCTGCCGCTGCAGCTCCTCGTCTTCCTTGGAGCCGCCTCGCGGCTGACGCTCGTTCGGCACGAGGTCGTCGATATCGAACTTTGCACGGTAGGTTCTCAGGACCGTCGGGCCAAGTCGCCGGTCCTGAATCCCGACGACCTTGGCGCCTTTGGGTTCCGGGTTAGTCATGACGTGCTCGCCGCGGCTGTACCGATGATGCGGGCCACCTCTTCATCGAGCTGAGCGCAGTTGCGGATGATGCCGCGGAAAAGTTCGCCTTGCTTCTTCCAGGTGTTCTCGTGTGACTTCTTTTCGGCCACCTGAAGCGCCTCGAGTTGGGCGGTGGTGGTGTTGATGGCGGAAAGAAACTGGCCGAAGCGATCGGAAGTCATGAAGGCGTAGAGCTCCTCGGTCTTCGAGGCACGCTCCTCGTTGCTGACCTTGAGGCAGTGCACCTGGAGCACCTGCTGGCGCAGGATCATGGCGATCACAACCGCACGGGCCGGGTTCGCCAGGATGACGCCGTCGGTGATGTGGAGCTGCTTGCGGTCCTTCGGGAAGACGTGCGTCGCGAGCACCGCGTGCTCGGCCTTCGCGGCGATCTGATCCTGACGGAGCTTGGTCACGAACTCGTTGCGCCACTGCTTGTGATTTTTGGAGTCGTAGACGATGGTGCCGCAGACCGCGCCGTTGTGGCGGACTTTGTGGATAATGTCCGCGCCGGGCTTGCCGCGCCCGACACGCTGAATGTCGTCGTTCGGGAACTCGGCCTTCAGGACCTCATAGAGGTCGACTTCAGCGCCCTCGCCGAGTTCCTCCGTCGACTTGTTCTGAAGCTTGCGCTGCAGGTCGGCGACCATCTCTTCCAGCTTCAGCTTCTCCTCGAAGTTCTTGGCCCGCTCGGCGTTGACCGCTTCCGCGTTCGCTTTCTCCATGGCTTCGCGGACCTCGGCGGTCCGGGCCTTGATGGTCTCCTCCTGCGAGGTCTGCAACGCCAACATCTTCTTTTCGGTCTCGGCCTTCTGCGCTTCGACTTCGGCTGCCTTCGCTTCTGCGGCTGCCTTGGCCTCCCTGGCTTCGGAAAGCGTAGCGCTCATTTCGGTGACCGCCGTAGCACGTCCCTCCAGGCGGACGGCCTCCTCCTTCTTAGCGAAGTCAGCGGTCAGCTTCTCGACAGTCTGGGCCAAAGCCTCTTTGGACTGACCGAGCTCGGCCTCAAGATTGGCCTGCCGCTCTCCGGCCGCCTTTACGGCGGCGGCGGCGTCTGCGATCTGCTTTTCGAAGCTCGCGACCGCCCGTGCCTCGCCGTCTTTCCGGGCTGCTTCCTCACGGGCGACGAACTGGGCCTTGGCTGCCTCGAGGGCGGCCTCGCCCTGCGCGCGGACAGACTGGACCTCGGCGTTCACCCGCGCATCGGCTTCGGCCCGCAGCTGACGGTCCCTTGCCTGGATGCGCTTGTTGACGTCTTCAAGCCGGTCGTTTGGGATTGTCTGCTCGCAAAGCGGACAAAGATCACCATCGATGTGGACGTGGGGCTTGGATTGCAGGGCGGATGACGAATGAAGACCGGCCATCGGAATCTCCTGGGTGAATTTGGGACCTAATATAGCCCAACAGGTCCTAAATGTCAAGCGGGGCCTTACCCATGTGCCCATGGCGGCTAACTATATAGAAAATATGCCTGATTCCGTTCGGCAATCGGATAATGCTCCGTGATTCACTTGCACTCTCCCCTTGCGAATGGTCAGAAATGTTCTTAGATTTCTGACACTGGAGGCGAGAGCGTGCTGAGACTGGCGGAACAGATTCTAGAACAGGTGGCGGGGCTGCCGGAGGGCGCCTCGGTGTCCGCCAAGGAGCTGCTGCACTTGGGCACCCGGGCCGCAGTGGA
>NZ_DAITQL010000109.1:0-11750 GCF_036833075.1 Hyphomicrobium sp. | reverse complement strand
CCAAGATGGGCATCTCGACCTACCAGTCCTATTGCGGCGCGCAGATCTTCGACGCGGTGGGGCTCAGGACGCCGTTCGTGCAGAAGTATTTCACCGGCACGCATACCCAGGTCGAAGGTATCGGCCTGCGCGAGATCGCGCGCGAGACGTTCGACCGGCACGCGGCTGCGTTCGGCAATGCGCCGGTGCTCGCCAACGCGCTCGAGGTCGGCGGAGACTACGCCTACCGCGTGCGCGGGGAAGCGCACGTCTGGCGGCCGCAGGTGGTCGCCGACCTGCAGCATGCCGTGCGCTCGACGGATCCGGCCGATGCCATGAGCGGGCGCGTGCCCCAGACGTACCGCAACTTCGCGAAGGCGATCGATGCGCAATCGGAGCAGCTACTGACGATCCGCGGCCTGTTCCACATCCGCTCGGCGGAGAGCATGGAGCGCAAGCCGGTGCCGATCGAGGAGGTCGAGCCGGCGTCCGAGATCGTCAAGCGCTTCGCGACTGGCGCCATGAGCTTCGGCTCCATCTCGCGCGAAGCCCACACCACGCTCGCCATCGCCATGAACCGCATCGGCGGCAAGTCGAACACCGGCGAGGGCGGCGAGGAGGCGGACCGGTTCAAGCCGCTGCCCAACGGCGATTCCATGCGCTCGGCGATCAAGCAGATCGCCTCCGGCCGCTTCGGCGTCACGACCGAGTACCTCGTCAACGCGGACATGATGCAGATCAAGATGGCACAGGGCGCCAAGCCCGGCGAGGGCGGACAGTTGCCCGGCCACAAGGTCGACGCGACCATCGCCCGCGTTCGCCACGCGACGCCGGGCGTCGGGCTCATCTCGCCGCCGCCGCACCACGACATCTATTCGATCGAGGATCTGGCGCAGCTCATCTTCGACCTCAAGAACACCAATCCCGATGGCCTCGTGTCGGTGAAGCTCGTCTCGGAAGTCGGCGTCGGCACGGTCGCGGCGGGCGTCGCGAAAGCGCGCGCGGATCACGTGACGATCTCGGGCTACGAGGGCGGCACGGGTGCCTCTCCCCTCACCTCGCTCAAGCATGCGGGCAGCCCGTGGGAGATCGGGCTTGCCGAGACGCACCAGACGCTCGTTGCCAACCAGCTGCGCGGGCGCATCGCGGTGCAGGTCGACGGCGGGCTCAGGACCGGGCGCGACGTGATCGTCGGCGCGCTGCTCGGGGCGGACGAGTTCGGTTTCGCGACCGCTCCTCTGATCGCGGCCGGCTGCATCATGATGCGCAAGTGCCACCTCAACACCTGCCCGGTCGGCGTCGCGACGCAGGACCCGGTTCTGCGCGCCCGCTTCACGGGCCAGCCCGAGCACGTGGTGAACTACTTCTTCTTCGTCGCCGAGGAGGTGCGCGAGTACATGGCCCAAATGGGCTACCGCCACCTCCACGAGCTGGTGGGACAGAGCGACTGGCTCAACAAGGAGCGCGCCATCGATCATTGGAAGGCGCAAGGGCTCGACTTCTCGAAGCTGCTGCATAAGCCCCATGCCCCGAAGGGCGTCGCGATCCATCACTCAGAGACGCAGGATCACGGCCTCGACAAGGTGCTCGACAACGCGCTCATCAAGACCGCGATGCCGGCCCTCGAATCCCGGAAGCCCGTCAAGGCCGAGTTCAAGATCAAGAATACCGACCGCACCGTCGGCACCATGCTCTCGGGAAAGATCGCCAAGCGCTACGGCCATGCCGGACTGCCCGAGGACACCATCTGGCTGACGTTCAAGGGCACCGCGGGGCAGAGCTTCGGCGCGTGGGCCGCGCACGGCCTCACGCTGGATCTCGTCGGCGAGGGCAACGACTACGTCGGCAAGGGGCTTTCGGGCGGTAAGATCATCGTGCGGCCGGATCCCAAGTCGGGCATCGTGCCCGAGGAGAGCATCATCATCGGCAATACGGTGCTGTACGGGGCGATCACGGGCGAATGCTATTTCCGCGGCATCGCGGGCGAGCGCTTCGCCGTGCGCAACTCCGGCGCCACTGCGGTGGTCGAAGGCACCGGCGACCATGGCTGCGAATACATGACGGGTGGCTGCGTGGTCGTGCTCGGCCCGACGGGGCGCAATTTCGCGGCCGGCATGTCGGGCGGCGTCGCCTACGTACTCGACGAAGCGGGCGATCTCGACAGCCGTCTCAACAAGGAGATGGTGGAGATCGAGACGCTGGCGTTCGACGCGGCGCTCATCGAGACGCTCGCCAGGGACAACGGCGAGATGACGCGGCCGCTCGCCGACGTGATGGACGACATGCGCGGGCAGGACCTCGAGCGCCTGCACACGCTGATCGTGCGGCACGCCCACTATACGAACTCGAGCAAGGCGCAGGCTATCCTGGCCGACTGGGAGAGCTATGCGCCGAAGTTCAGGAAGGTGATGCCGCTCGAATACCGCCGGGCGCTCGCCGAGCTCGCGAAGGCCAAGGCCGCCCTCTCCGCCGACCACGTGCAGGCTTAGATCGAAAGCAGAAACGATGGGAAAACCAACCGGATTTCTTGAGTTCGAGCGCGCCGACCGCACCTACGAGCCGGCCGGAACGCGCATCAGGCACTGGCACGAGTTCGTGCTGCCGCTCGGCGAGCCCGACGTCAGAACGCAGGCCTCGCGCTGCATGGACTGCGGCATCCCCTATTGTCACAACGGATGCCCGGTCAACAACCAGATCCCGGACTGGAACGATCTCGTCTACCGCGGGAATTGGAGGACGGCGGCCGACAACCTGCACTCGACCAACAACTTCCCGGAGGTGACGGGGCGCGTGTGCCCGGCGCCGTGCGAGGCGGCCTGCACGCTCAACATCGACGACGTGCCGGTGACGATCAAGACCATCGAGTACTCGATCGCCGAGCGCGCCTTTGAATCCGGCTGGATCACGCCGCAGCCGCCCGAGACCCGGACCGGCAAGACGGTCGCCATCGTCGGCTCGGGCCCATCCGGGCTCGCCGCCGCCCAGCAGCTCGCGCGCGCCGGCCACGAGGTGCACGTCTACGAGAAGAATGCGCGCCCCGGCGGGCTGCTCGTCTACGGCATTCCCGACTTCAAGATGGAAAAGCACGTCATCGCGCGCCGCCGGGCGCAGATGGAGGCGGAGGGCGTCGTCTTCCACTGCAACGTCACCGTCGGCAAGGACATCTCCGCACGCGCGCTCGAAGAGCAGCACGATGCTCTCCTGCTGGCGATGGGCTCGGAGACACCGTTCGACTTCTTCGCCAAGTCGCCGGGGCGCGATCTCGACGGCCTCCACTACGCCATGGACTTCCTCACGCAGCAGAACCGGCGCGTCGCGGGCGAGGCACAGCTTCCGGGCACGCGGGAGATCTCGGCCAAGGGCAAGCACGTCATCGTCATCGGCGGCGGCGACACCGGATCGGACTGCATCGGTACGTCGTTCCGCCAGGGCGCGAAGTCGGTGACGCAGCTCGAGATCATGCCGAAGCCGCCGGTGCGCGAGAACAAGGCGCTGTCGTGGCCGGCCTGGCCGCTCAAGCTTCGCATCTCCTCGTCGCAGGCCGAGGGCGCCGCGGTTGAATATTCGGTCTCGACCACGGGCTTCTCGGGCGAAGGCGGGCGCGTAAAGTTGCTGCACTACGTGCACGTTGATTCCAAGTTGCAGCCGATCCCCGGCTCGGACGCGACGCTCGATGCGGAGCTGGTGCTGTTCGCCATGGGGTTCTCGGGGCCTGCGGACGGCGGCGTACTGTCGGGGCTTGACCTCGAGGCCGTGCCCCGCGGACGCTTCAAGGGGCTCGACGCCAACGAGCGGGACTACAAGCTGCCGGGCGGCGGCAAGCTGTTCGCGGCCGGCGACGTGCGGCGCGGGCAGTCGCTCGTCGTATGGGCGATCCGCGAAGGCCGCCAGGCCGCGAGCGCCATCGACGCGTTCCTGATGGGAAGCACCGCGCTGCCGCGATAGGGGGATTTTCGGTCCCGTCAGTCGGCACGGAGACGTTTTCGCCAGTACGTGGGCCTTCGCCTCAAATGCATGACGGCATAGATGGTGGCCGTATCGTCGCGAACACGATAGACTAAGCCATATTCGAATTTGCGTAGCAGGCAGCGGCGCGTGTCGCCGGCCAAGCTTTGCCAAGCGTGCGGATACTGCTCGATTCTCGAAACTGCTAGAGCAACCTCCGCGGCGAATGCGAGGCCAAGGCCAGTGCGCCTTGTCTCAAAAAATGAAACCGCCTCGTCGAGTTCGCGCTCCGCTGCGGCGGTAAACTCGACTTTCATTTGCCCAGATATTTTTCCAATACCGCGCGTGCAGAACGCGTTGGCAACTCACCCCGCCCATGCGCCGCAACCCTGTCTGCAACCTCGTCGCACCACGCTTTATCGACCTCGGGGTCGGGATCGACGGTGGCGAGAAGTAGCTCCGCAAGCTCTTCACGCTCCGCAGCACTTAGCTTCTGAGCGTCTTCGAAGATCGATTTCAGGCGAGCGTTCATGGAAGACCTCTTTTTCGTAAACCTATCCGAAAGCTCAGGCCCCGTCAGCTCGCTTATGTCGTCAAAGCATCTCTTGAGGCCAGAACTCCAATAAATTCAGGCCGTGCGTTGCGTTTGCGTCGTGCTAAGATCAGTTCCGTTTGACTTCGCTCACGCCTGTTCCTCTACCCTTGATCCAGGGCTCGGGGAGGCCCAGGTGTCTATCGGAGCTCGATCAACAACACGCAGGGAGCCGACATGAACACTCCGCTCGAAATCTCTTTCAAGGGCCTCGACAAGAGCCCGGCCATCGAAGCCAAGATCGCGGAGCGGGCGGCCAAGCTCGAAAAGCATTTCGAGCGCATGACACACTGCCGGGTGGTGGTGGCGGCGCCGAACAAGCATCACCACAAGGGCAAGACCTACGAGATCAAGATCGACATCGGAATTCCCGGCGCGGCGCCGCTGATCGTCACGCACGAGTCGGCCGTCGGCCAGGCGCAGGAGGATCTCAAGATCGCGCTCAGGGACGCGTTCGATGCCGCGGACCGGCGCCTCGGCGAGATCGTCGAAAAGAAGAACGGCGCAGTGCGCGCCGAGCGCGGGCGTCGCCGTCCGGCGAAGCCGTCGGACGATGCCGACTGATCACGCGCGCGCCCTTCCGCTGTCGGACGGTCTCCAAAGCGTCACCCGCACGCAATCCCGGATCGTGTGCGGATCAATGCCGGCGAGGGCCGTAAGCGGCGCGGCCGTGAGCGGCGGCGTGGGGCGATCCCGCACGGGGCCTTGCCCGTGTCAGTCACGCGTCAGCGCGTCGCTTTCCCCGGCTTGACCCGCTCGCCGCCGCCGGCTTCCCGGGTGGCTCCGGTCTCAAGGGGATCGGCGTCGGGGAGATAGACCGCCTCCGGTGGCGGGGCGGGCCGCGGCCACGACGCGTCGTCGGCCCGGCCCGGCTTCGGCGGCAATCGCTCGCCTTTGAACAGCACGCGGAAATAGGGCGACTGGGAGGGGGACAGACGGCGCCGGCCGCCGGCCTGCCCCGAGCCGGTTGCGAGCGCGACCGTGCTCAGCACCGTGAGTCCGCCCGGAATCTGGTCGACGACGGATTCGCCGAGCTGCGAGGGGCGATCGGGGCTTTCGCGACGCGTCACCAGCGCCACGACGGAGGCGGAGATCGCAGGGCGCACGATGTCGAGCGATACGACCTCCTCTCGCCCACCCTCGCTCATGATCCTGAGATTGATCCGGCTGTTGTCGGCCTTCTGATCCAGGCCGCCGCCGGCGTTCGACGGCAACGCCTTGGCGACACCCGGCTCCGATCCGTGGGCGGCGGGCGCCTCGCGCCCGGCGGCGGGATCGGCGAGCTTCGCCCGGTCGGGATTGATCTTGGCCTGCTCGCCCGGATCGCCGTCGAGCGGAATGGCGCGGTCGGCGCGCGCCTGCGTGAGGTCGCGCCTCAGCTCGCGGTCGACGAAGTAGGCAAGCTTCCTGTTGCCCTCCCACGTGAAATAGACGCCGTCGCCGGCGCGCAGCAGGCGGATCTTTCCGGTCACGTCCGGGCCGTACTGGCTATAGCCGCCGTTCTCGTCGATGAAGGCCGCGTAGGTGTCGACGAACCTGGCGCCGTTCAGATAGGCGCGCTCGCGCAGGATGCTGTTCATCATTTGCACGTCGTCGTTGGCATCGTTCCGGCGCACGTTCGGCAAGCCGATCCAGTAGGCGGCGACGTTGCGCCGTCTCAGCATCTTCAACAGGCGATCGGCGCGGGCGGCATACTCGCGGCGCCACCCCTCGGTGCCGACCATCAGACGCCTGCCCGTCGCCGGATCGCGGACGGACACGCGGTCCCAGGCGCCCATCATGAGGATGGCGATCTGGGCCGGATCGGACTTCAGGCTCTCTTCGAGGTCGATCAGCTTCTGATCGAAATCCCGCCGCATGAGGCCACCGACGCTCAGCGGCGCCGTGCGGATCACGACGCGGGGATCCTTCTGGAAGATCTCGCGCGCCCCTCCCAGCAGCCCCTCCGCGAGGTCGTCGCCGACGACGACGACATTGTAGGTGTCGTTCGGAGGAAAAGGCGTGATGAAGGCCGTACCCGCCGGATCTTCCTGCGCCGCAGCGGGGCCGGCCGCCGCCACCAGGGCCGCGAGCAAGGCTACGAGCGGAAACGTGAGGCGGGCGCGCATGCCTTTCCGGCTCATTGTTGAACGCGGGCGGTGTTGAAAACGCGGGCGGTCCATCCTCTATCGTGGCGATTCGCGCGAGGCGGTCTTTCGCACGTGATCAAGAACCGCATCCGAGGGCCAGCAGTCAACCTTCAAGTTGCTGGCGCGCTCGTACTGGCCGATGACCTTGCGCGTATTGGAGCCGACCTTGCCGTCGATCTTCTCGACGTCGTAGCCGAGCGCCTGCAGGCGCTGCTGAATCTCCTCGATGTTGCGCGTCTTCTGCGGGCCCATGCCGCCCCAGGGCGTCACGAAGTCGCCGCCGCCCGCGATCCGGTCCGCGAGATTGCCGACGAAGACCGCGTAAAGGTCCGACATGTTGTAGCGGCGAATCACATTGTAGTTCTCGAGCACGAGGAACGACGGGCCATATCCGCCCGCCGGGCTCATCATGTAGGCATTGAGCGCGAGCTGCGCGTCCGTCCAGGGCTTGCCGTTGGCGCGCTTCAACCCGAGCTTCGCCCATTCGGAGATCGGGCGCTCCTGGGTCGGCCCCTCGAAGCCGCAATCGGCCGCGCGGGTGAGCTTCACCTCGTAGCCCCAAGTCTGGCCCGCCACCCAGCCTTTGCCCTTGAGCTGGCTTGCGGCGGAGGCGAGCGCGTCGGGCACCGAGTGCCAGATGTCGGTCTTGCCGTCGCCGTCGAGATCGTGGGCGTGCTTGAAGTATTCGCTCGGCATGAACTGCGTGAGACCCATGGCGCCCGCCCAGGACGCGCGCATCAGGGAACGGGGCACGCCGGAGTCCAGCATCTTGAGCGCCGCGATCAGCTCGGTGCGGAACATGTCCTTGCGGCGGCCGAGATACGCCTGCGTCGCGACGACCGTGATGGCATCGTACGGGAGCTTGTGATGACCGAAGGCGGTCTCGCGCCCCCAGATGGCCAGCACGGAATAGCGGTCGACGCCAAGCTCGCGCTCGATCTTCTCGAGCGTCGCCCTGTGCTCCGCCGCCAGCGTGCGGCCGGTCGCGGCGAGGCGCATCAGGTAGGCCCGGTCGAGGTATTCGGAGGGCGCGCGCGTGAACTCGGCCTGGCCGCGGGAGTCGTTGGACGGGCGGCCCGGGAGGTCGAGATCGGGCAGCTTGAGGTCGGGCGTAAACCCGCTGAGAGCCTTGTCGAAGGTTGCGCGAGAAACTCCTGCTGCCTTGGCGTCGGGCCACAGACCCTCGATCCACGCATCGAGCCTGGCGTCCGCAGCGGCGGGGGTGGCGACAGCGGCGGCGGCAACGATCGCCATGGCAGACGCGAGCACCGCCGCCAGGATGCCGGGCTTCGAGCGGTGCCGCCGGGGCAGCGTGACGGGCCAATCGATCATAGGGAACACTCAAACACCTTTCGCGCGACAGCGCCTTCGCGCGATGCGGCGCCGCCGCGCGGTGCTCCGATCATCGCGCGTCGCCGCCTTCCCCTTCCCCCGTGTCTGCGATTCGGGGCTTTTTTGCGGCCCGGCCGCCAATCCGGCGCAGCGCATCGGGGACTTGCGCACTGGCCCCGCAACATCGGATATAGAGCCTCGCCTCTGATAGACTTGAAGGCGAGGCTCTATGTTTTTGGTTTGGCGCGTTTTCTTAACGCGAAGTGGTGTCCACTTCGCTTGAAAACGCTCTAGTCCGCGCTCCGCATTTTGAGCGCGTTTCCAGATCCCCCTCCAATGCCGGTGCCCCGATGACCCGATCCAAGCGCATTCGCAAAGCCGTGTTCCCCGTGGCCGGCCTCGGGACCCGTTTTCTGCCCGCGACCAAGGCCATCCCCAAGGAGATGCTGACGGTCGTCGACCGGCCGGTGATCCAGCACGTCGTCAACGAGGCGCGCGAGGCGGGGATCGAGCACTTCGTGTTCGTCACGGGACGCGGCAAGGCGTGCATCGAGGACCATTTCGACCATCAGGTCGAGCTTGAGGCGACGCTCTCCGCAAAGAAGAAGACGCGCGAGCTCGACGAGCTGCTGGCCGAGCTGCCCGAGGCCGGCCGGACCAGCTTCACGCGCCAGCAGGCGCCGCGCGGCCTCGGACATGCGGTGTGGTGCGCGCGCGACATCGTCGGCGACGAGCCGTTCGCGCTTCTGCTGCCGGACATGCTGCATCACGGCGCGCGGCCCTGCCTCGCCGAGCTCATCGAAGCCTACGAGCGGACGGGGGGCAACGTGATCGCCGTGTCGCCCGTGCCGGAGGACCAGACGCACCAGTATGGCATCGTCGGTGTCGAGGACACGGCGGCCAAGGTGAGCCGCATCACGTCCATGGTGGAGAAGCCGCCCAAGGGCACGGCGCCCTCCAACCTGCACGTCACGGGGCGCTATGTGCTCGAGCCCGAGATCTTCCCGTTGCTTGCCAAGCAGGAGGCCGGCGCCGGCGGGGAAATCCAGCTCACCGACGCCATGATCGCCTTGAGCCGGGAGTCCCGCCATCCGTTCCATGCGGTGCGCTTCGACGGCACGATCTACGACTGCGGCTCAAAGATCGGCTTCCTGCTCGCCAACGTGGCTTACGGCCTCGCGCGCGACGATCTCGGCCCTCAGCTCCGGGCGGCGCTCAAGGACCTGATCTGACCCCCGGCCACCAGGCCCGCGCCGTTCGGCGCGCCGCCCCCGTGCTGACTTGTGCCGCTGCCAAAAAATGGCCCCAATCGAGCCGGGGCGGCACGATGTTGCCCGTTTCGGGTGTCATGGGGTTCAGATATGATTTGGGGATAAGGCTATGATTGGGGGGTCGGTCGTGATCGGGCACACGCCTCGATCGACGGTCCCACATGCCCGGACGCCCTAATCCCCTGCACGGCCGGAGACTTTGAATGGCACGCAAGCGACCCGATGTGACCGCCGGCCCGATGCACAAGACCTTGACGCCGCCCGGGCTGTTCCTGGTGCGGATGCTCGTCTTCCTGACGCTCGTCGTCTTCCTCGCCGCCATCCTGCACGAGCAGCTGTCCGTGGCGCTGATGACGAACCCCGGCCTCAACGGACTGATCATCGGTGTTTTGTGCATCGGCATCATCTATGCCTTCCGGCAGGTGGCCCGCCTCTATCCGGAGATCCGCTTCGTCAACGCGTTCCGCATCTCGGATCCGGGGCTCGCAAGCTCCCATCACCCGGTGCTGCTGGCCCCGATGGCCACCATGCTCCGGGACCGGACGGGCGCACTCTCGCTCTCGACGGTCTCGATGCGGACGATCATGGACAGCATCTCGTCCCGCCTCGACGAGGCGCGCGACACGGGCCGCTACATGGTGGGCCTGCTCGTGTTCCTCGGACTACTCGGCACCTTCTGGGGCCTGCTCGAGACCATCACCTCGGTTGGAGGCGCGATCTCCGCGCTCGACACGTCGGGCAACGGGACGGTCGCGGTTTTCGACGAGCTCAAGGCGGGACTCGCCGCGCCGCTCAAGGGCATGGGCACGGCCTTCTCCTCATCGCTGCTCGGCCTCTCGGGCTCGCTCATCCTCGGCTTCCTCGAGCTGCAGGCCAGCCACGCGCACAACCGGTTCTACAACGAGCTCGAGGAATGGCTCTCGAGCATCACCGAGCTCACGCCCGGCGCATCGACCGCCGGCGAGCAGGCAAGCCGGCAGCTCCTGTCCGCCGTGTTCGAGATGCAGCGTGCGGTCGAGGAGCTTTCGACGCGCCTCAAGGGCGGGGGCGCGAGCTCGTTCGGCGCCGCTCCGGGATCCGACGAGCCCGTACGCGACCTCGCGCGCGGCGTGAACCAGCTCGTGAGCCAGATGCGCGCCGAGCAGAAAGTCGTGCGCGAGTGGGTGGACGAGCAGGCGACGCAGCAGACGGAGGTGACGAACGTGCTGCGCGACCTCGCCGAAAACATGCTCAAGAAAGGCAACTAGCAACATGCCAAGACGTGCCGCAGATGGCCGGAGGGTTTTGAGCGCACGCCCCGATCGGAGCCGCGCGGGCCCATCCCTCGCGGCCCCGTGCCTTACGGCGGCGACACGCGCTCCCGACAGAGCACGCAAGCGGCAAACCTCGGACGCGGAGCACTAGCATGGCGCGTGGGCGCTCGCGGCGCGGCGGCGAGTACGGAGAGTTCTGGCCGGCCTACGTGGACGTGCTCTCCACGCTGCTTCTGGTCGTCACCTTCCTGATGTCGATCTTCATGATCTCGCAGTACTTCGCGACGCAGGAGGCGGCCGGGAAGGACACGGCGCTGCAGCGGCTCAACCGGCAGATCGCCGAGCTCACCAATCTGCTGTCGCTCGAGAAGGGCAAATCGCGCTCGACCTCGGACGAGCTCGCCTCGCTGCAGGCTACGCTCGCCGATCTCAAGGCCGAGAAGGACAAGCTCTCCGGATTTGCGCTCAGCGGCGACGAGAAAGCGAAGGCAGCCGAGGGGCGCATCCAGTCGCTCGAGGCGGATCTGGCCTCGCAAAAAACCATCTCCAACGAGGCGCTGGCCAAGGTCGACCTGCTCAACCAGCAGATGCTCGCGCTGCGCCGCCAGCTCGCGGCCTTGAACGAGGCGCTCGAAGCCTCCGAGAGGAAGGACAAGGACAGCCAGGACCGCATCAAGGACCTCGGCGCGCGCCTCAACGCGGCGCTCGCGCGCCAGGTGCAGGAGCTGCAACGCTATCGCTCGGATTTCTTCGGGCGGTTGCGCGAGCTTCTTAAGGACCGCAAGGACATCCGCGTGGTGGGCGACCGGTTCGTCTTCGAATCCGAAGTTCTGTTCCCGTCCGGATCGGCGACGCTCACGCCGGAGGGATACGCCGCCATGGATCAGCTCGCCGTCGCCATCAAGGATCTCGCCAGGACCATCCCCTCCGAGATCGGCTGGGCGCTGCAGGTGGACGGGCACACGGACATCCGCCCCATCGCCAGCGCGACGTTCCCGTCCAACTGGGAGCTTTCGACGGCGCGCGCGGTCTCGGTCGTGAAGTATCTCGTCTCGCGCGGCGTGCCGGCCGAGCATCTCGTCGCCGCGGGCCATGGCGAGTTCCAGCCGCTCGAAACGGGAGTCGACGAGGAAAGCCTGCGCAGGAACCGGCGCATCGAGCTCAAGCTGACGAACAGGTAGGAGGCAGTAGGCAGTAGGCAGTAGGCAGTAGGGTCTATACTGAATGATGAAAAATAAAGACAAAAAGA
>NZ_DAITQL010000108.1:0-12018 GCF_036833075.1 Hyphomicrobium sp. | reverse complement strand
TCTTCTTGTCGCCGCCCGACTTCAGGATGACGGTGAACTCGGTCTGCTCCTCGACCGCAGCAGCGGCAGCGCCGCCCGCCGGGGCAGCGGCCACGGCAACGGCAGCAGCAGCCGACACGCCCCACTTCTCCTCAAGAAGTTTGGCGAGCTCGGCTGCTTCGAGAACGGTCAGCTTCGACAGGTCATCAACGATCTTTGCGAGATCCGACATTGTATATAGTCCTTCCGGTTAAGCCTTCGAGGGGTGGCGCTTTGTCCCAGCCGTTGTGGCCTCAGGGACGCGCCGGTTTCAGTCGTTCCACAGACGTGCGTTATGCAGCCTCGCCGCCTTGCGATGCCTTGGCCTGGATGACGCGCGCGAGCTTTGCGCCGGGCTCCTTGACCGTGCGGGCGATCTTCGTCGCCGGCGCGTTCAAGAGACCGATCAGCTTGGCTCGGAGCTCATCAAGCGAAGGCAGGTCGGCGAGTGCTTTGACGCCGTTCGCGTCGAGGACAGAGGCGCCCATCGCGCCGCCGAGGATCACGAGCTTGTCGTTCTCCTTGGCGTACTTGACCGCCACCTTCGCCGCGGCAATCGGATCCTTCGAAAAGGCCAACACAGTGGGCCCCGTGAAGAGATCGGTGATGCCTTCGGCTTGGGTGTCCTTGAGCGCGAGCTTGACCAGCTTGTTCTTGGCCACCTTGACAGACCCGCCCGCCTCTTTGACGCGCTTGCGGAACTCTGCCGATTGAGCGGCCACCATGCCGGTGTTGTGGGCGACGACCAGCACGCCGGTGTCCTTCAACACCTCGTGGAGGGACGTCACGAGCGCCTGTTTTGCGGCTCTATCCACCTGCTCACTCCTGGTTGCGAAGAGCCCGTAGCGGACCCCTCGCGGGTTGCACCTTGCCGCAGCTTTTTCCCTCGCGGGCTTGCCGCTGCGACGCTCGTCCTGTCCCGACCGCGCGCCGGAGCGGCACGGTGCTGACCCAGAAGGCTCATACCGGATGCGGGCCTTGCGGCTTCAAATCCGGGTGGTCTCCCGTCTCATGCGGGCCCTCTCTCGAGGATTAAGCGTCACCGGCAAGCCGGATCGGCGCCCATCAATCTCGGACAGGTCTCCGGCCGTTCGGCCCCGAAAGGGCTTTGGGCTGGAGATCCCCGCCGCAAGCCGACGGCCTGCGGCGGGGAATTCCGTTAAGGGCCCGCAGACGGGCCCGATGGCGTCGCCCCGCTTATGTCGCGGGCGTCGCCGAAACGACCGTACCGGTGTCGACCTTGAGCCCCGGCCCCATGGTCGAGGAGAGCGACACCTTCTTGATGTACGTGCCCTTGGAGCCCGCGGGCTTGGCCTTGGACACCGCATCGACGAACGCCTTAATGTTCTCGACGAGGGCTTGCTCGGTGAAGCTCGCCTTGCCGATGCCGGCGTGGACGATGCCCGCCTTCTCGACGCGGAACTCGACGGAGCCGCCCTTGGCACCCTTGACGGCGCTGGTGACGTCCATGGTCACCGTGCCGACGCGCGGGTTCGGCATCAGGCCGCGGGGGCCAAGCACCTTACCCAGGCGGCCGACAAGCCCCATCATGTCGGGTGTCGCGATGCAGCGATCGAAGTTGATCGTGCCCTTCGACACGGTCTCGACCAGATCCTCGGCGCCCACCACATCCGCACCTGCAGCCTTGGCCTCTTCGGCCTTGGCGCCGCGCGCGAACACGGCGACGCGCGCCGTGCGGCCGGAGCCGTTCGGCAGGTTGCAGACGCCGCGCACCATCTGGTCGGCATGCTTCGGATCGACGCCGAGGTTCATGGCGACCTCGACGGTCTCGTCGAACTTCGCCTTGGCGCGCTCCTTGATCAGGCGCACGGCCTCATCGATGGCATACGCCTTGTTGGCGTCGATGCCCTTCCTCGCCGCGGCGTTGCGCTTGCCGCCCGCGAGCCGGGTCGCAGCGATGACCTCGGGAGCAACGGACGACGTCTTTGCCGACTTCTCTTTTGCAGCAGCTTCTTTCGCCATGTCGTTACTCCACCACCTTGAGGCCCATCGAACGGGCGGAGCCAGCGATCGTCTTGGTGGCCTGCTCGAGATTGTCCGTGTTCATGTCCTTGATCTTCAGCTTGGCGATTTCCTGAAGCTGAGCCATGGTGATGGAGCCCGCCACGTCGCGGCCGGGGTTCTTCGAGCCCGAGCCCGGCTTGCCGGTGGGCTTCATGCCGGCCGCCTTTTTGATGAGATACGTCGCCGGCGGCGTGCGCATCTCAAAGGTGAAGGAGCGATCCGAATAGACCGTGATCTTCACCGGAATCGGTGTACCCTGCTCGAGGTCCTTCGTCTTGGCGTTGAAGGACTTGCAGAACTCCATGATGTTGACGCCGCGCTGGCCGAGCGCAGGGCCGATCGGCGGAGACGGGTTGGCCGCTCCTGCCGGGACCTGAAGGTTGATGTAGCCGTCGATCTTCTTTGCCATCGTATCCCCTAAGTTCTCGGGAAGGCTCTTTGCTTCCCAGGGTTAGCGGTCAGCGGATGCGAGCCTCAGCTCGAACCCTCCCGCGGTTCAGACCCGATCAGCCGACACCGGCCTCTCGCGTCCTCGACCGGCACGACGAGCGCGCCGGAAGCTTTCGATCTCTCTCGTCCTCCGCCTAGGCCGACACCTTCTCCACCTGCCCGAACTCGAGCTCGACCGGCGTCTTGCGGCCGAAGATGGAGACCCCGACCTTGAGACGGGACCGTTCGCCGTCCACCTCCTCGACCTCGCCCTGGAAGGAGGCGAAGGGACCGTCCACCACCTTCACCTGCTCGCCCACCTCGTAGATGATGGAGGGTTTCGGTCGCTCGACGCCTTCCTTCACCTGATTGAGAATGCGGGCGGCCTCGTCGTCGGAGATCGCGATCGGCTTGTTGTCCGCGCCGAGGAAGCCCGTCACCTTCGGCGTATTCTTGATGAGGACGAACGCAGCGTCCGTCATCTCCATATGAACCAGCACGTAGCCCGGCAGGAACTTGCGCTCGGCCTGCACCTTGCGGCCGCGCTTCACCTCCACGACCTCCTCGGTCGGCACCACTACCTCGTCGAACAGGTCGTCGAGGCCAGCCGACCGCGCGCGCTCCTTGATGGCATCTGCCACCTTGCGCTCGAAGTTCGTGTAGGCGTGAACGATGTACCAGCGCTTGGCCATTCTCAGATCGTCTCTCGTGTCCTGCCTTCGCGCCGGGGCCGGCGCGAAACAGCTTGTCCGCCCGACGCTCAGGCGCCGAGCCGGAGCACCCAATTCACCAGATGCCCAAGCACCTGATCGGTAATGAGGAAAAACACCGAAGCCAGGGCCACCATGATGAGGACCATGAGCGTGGTAATCCACACTTCCTTCCACGCCGGCCAGGTGACTTTCGAGACCTCCTGCCGTACCTCTTGAACGAATTCGAACGGATTGAACTTCGACATCAAAACCGCTTCCCGAGCGCCATGCGACATACCGACGCACCCTTGCCCCAAGGGTGAATCCATCGAAACCGACCGGGGCGCCCTCTTCACCGATCCGCCTCAACAAAACCTCATGGCAGGGGTGGAGGGTCTCGAACCCCCAGCCTTCGGTTTTGGAGACCGACGCTCTGCCAATTGAGCTACACCCCTATCGCACAGCTTGTACGCGCCTTATCGACGCGAAAGGCGCACCTGCCTTATGCGGGGGCGGCATCCTTAGCCGAACTTTTTACGTTTGTCACCGCCTTGCGCCAATTTATTGCCCCTTTGCGTGCACGGACCCGCCGTTCTCCCCACCTCCTGCTGGATAGGGGTAAGCATTGGCCGTGGGGCCGGGCGGTCCCTAGAGCCTGTTCGCCTCTGACAGGATCCGAGGTGAGGCTCTATGTTTTTGGTTTGACGCGCTTTCTTAATGCGAAGTGAATTCCACTCTCGCTTGAAAACGCTCCAGGGGGCGTTCTTCTCCGCTCAGCTGGTTTTTTCCACCACGACCGCCGTGCCGTAGGCCAGCACCTCGGTCACGGCCGACGCGATCTCATTGGCGTCGTAGCGCATGGCCAGCACCGCGTTGGCGCCCACCTCCTCGGCTTGCCGGACCATCAGGTCGAACGCCTCCTGGCGCGTCTGCTCGGCGAGGGCGGTATAGACGGAGATGGTCCCACCGAACAGGATCTGGATCGCGGCGCCGATATTGCCCACCACGCTGCGCGAGCGCACCGTCAGGCCGCGCACCACGCCAAGGTGCTTCACCACCTTGTATCCCTCGATTTCGTTGGTCGTGGCCACAAGCATGGACAGCGCTCCCCCACCGGCAGGCCGCGGCGGCGTGTTCCGATCAGGTGAAGATTGGAGCGGGTGATGGGAATCGAACCCACGTATTCAGCTTGGAAGGCTGCTGCTCTACCATTGAGCTACACCCGCGGTTCCAGATGCCGGCGCTGTCGCCTCGCCGGGGCTCATCGCATAGCGAGTCCGAACCGTCCCGCAAAGGGGTATTTTTTCCACTCCGCCGGCAGGCATATTCTTTTGCCGCTAGGGCGCGCCCGGACGGCTGGGGTACACTGCAGCGCGCCTTCGCGCCGGCCTTCACATCGGGCCGTCATGCCTCCAACAGGAAGGGGCCCCTCCCCGTGCACGGCCAGACGCGGCCCGACGTGTTCGATATCCTGCGCGTTGCGGACGTGGATGTCGTGGGCACGGACCTCGACGCTCCGGACCACGACGAGCGGGCGGCGCTGCGGGCGCTTCTCTCGGCCGCGGAGCGGCAGGTTGCCGATCGTTTCCTCTCGGACCGCCACCGCGCCCATTACGTCGTCGCACGGGGGCGGCTCAGGGAGTTGCTCGGTGAACGGCTCGGCGTCGCGCCCGCAGCCATCGAGCTCGTCACGACGAAATATGGGAAGCCGTCGCTCGGAGCCAGGTACGGGACCTCGGATCTGGCGTTCAATCTGTCGCACTCGGGATCGCTCGCAGTTTACGCGTTCACCGGCCGGCGCACGGTCGGGGTCGATATCGAGCACATTCGCGAGATCCCCGATGCCGAAGGCCTCGCGACACGCTTCTTTTCGCCGAGCGAGGCCGAGGCGTTCCGCGCCATTGCCGGGAGCAGCCGGCGCGACCTTGCCTTTCTCGCCTGCTGGACGCGAAAGGAAGCCTTCGTGAAGGCCATCGGCGAAGGGCTCAGCCATCCGCTCGACGCGTTCGACGTCACCATCGATCCCGACGCACCGGCCCGGATCACGCGGGTCGGCGCCGAAACCGCGGGCTCTCTCGGCTGGGCCATGGCGAGCTTTCAACCGCGCAACGGCTACATCGGGGCCGTCGTCTATCCGGACGAGGACTGACGAGCCTCAGGCATGCGGGAAATTACGCCTTGATAAGCGAGCCCGGTACTTTATTTTTGACACCGCGAGGCTACGACCTCCCCCACCATGGGTTATCTTTCCGGGACGGCCCGAACTTATCCTTGGAGAGATCCATGGCCTGGATCTATCTTTTTTTTGCCGGCATTCTCGAAGTCGTGTGGGCGTTTGCGATGAAGCAGTCCGACGGCTTCACGAGGCTCGTCCCGTCGGCGATCACGATCGTTGCCATGCTCTGCAGCTTCGCACTGCTCGCGATTGCCATGCGATCGCTCCCCCTTGGCACGGCTTACACGGTTTGGACGGGGATCGGCGCGCTCGGCGCGTTTATCGTCGGCGTTCTCGTCCTCGGCGAGCCCACGCATGCCTTACGGACCGCAGCCGCCGCCATGATCTTCGGCGGCATCGTGCTCATGAAACTGTCCTAGAGCTTTTTTCGTGTTGTAGAGCGGGACGGCACGACGGTCTTCTTCGGCAGCGGGGCGAGAGCCGCGCTCTCGCGCGGCTCTTATGTTTCACTCAGCCGTCGGACCGGCGTGCGCGACGGGCCACCTCACCTCGGGTGCGTGCGCAGCCGCATCGGATCGTAGAACGGCATCCTCACCACGACGGCCGGCCACTCACCCTTGTCGTGCACGACCAGCCCGGTGCCGAGCTTGGTGTGGACAGGCTCGATCTGAGCCATCGCCAGCGACTTCATGAGATGCTTCGAATAGGTGGTGCTCGTCACCACGCCGACCTCTTTGCCGCCGGAGGTGACCTTCGAGCCCGGCTCGATGGCGCGGTCGCTCTCGACCTCTAGTCCCGTGATGAGCGAACGCTCCTTGCCCTTCTTCCCTTCCAGGGCCTTCTTGCCGATGAAGTCCGGCTTAGAGAGATCGATGGTCCAATCGGCCCTCACCTCCCACGGAGTGGTATCGCCGTGAGGCATGTCAAAGGGGAAGAACAGGAGGCCGCCTTCCACGCGCACGATGTCGAGAGAGGACCAGGAAACGGGGATCACACCCTTGTCCTTGCCCACATCGAGGATCTTGTCCCAGATGAAGTGGGCGTCGGCGGCCGAGCAGAACACCTCGTAGCCGCGCTCGGCCGAGTAGCCGCCGCGTGCGATGCTGACCGGCTTGCCGAACAGCGTCGTCTTCTGATGCCGGAAGTAGGGAAGGCCCGCGAGATCCATCGGCGTGTGGGGCGCCAGGACCTCCAGCGCCACCGGACCCTGGAGCGACAGAATGTGCACGTCGTTGTCGCGCTTGACCGTCACGTCGAACTTCGAAGCAACCGCCGGCAAGACCTCCTCCAGGGCGCCGCCGCCGTGGGAGAGACGGAACTCGTTCGGCCCATCCACATAGACGAGCACGTCGTCGATGAGGGCGCCGTTCTCGTCGACGATGTTCGAGATGTGCGAATCGCCGGTCTTGGCCTTCGAGACGTCGGACGTCAGAAGGTGATTGAGGAACTTGAGAGCGTCGGGCCCCGCGACGTTCAGCATCTTCAGCGCCGTCACCTCGATGAGGCCGGCCTTGGTGCGGACCGCGGTGACCTCGTCATACGGGTCCGTGCGGTAGTTCTGAGGAACCGGCATGTCGTTCCATGACGCCGCCGTCATGTCCGCGCCGAGCGCGATATGCCGGTCGTTCAGCACCGACTGCCTCGTTTCCTTGCCGTGGGTCATGGGTGTTCCTTTCGAAGGGATGGGTTCCTGAGCTTGTGGAATGGCGGGACTGCGACGCCGGGCTCGCGGCCGGTGCGGTCCGCACTGCTGGCGGGCGCGGCGGGCACGCCATCATCGTATGGCATGTGCCAGCCGACCGTCGTCTGGCGGCGGCGATGCGCTTGTGTTCGGCGAGCTCGGACGGCAGTGGCGCGAGCCCGCGCGGCAGGCGGCGGCCCCCGCTTCGGGACCGCGACCAGCTTCTTCATCTTACTCATGTCGCAGCGGATCGTGAACAGCATCGCGTCGCACCGCGAGAGGGCGCGGGATCGCGCACCCGCTACGGAGGTCGCGATGCGCGCCCGTGTCCCGGATCGGTGACGATACTCCCGATCAATCCTTGGCAGCGGACGCATCGAACACGACGCGTCCGCGAGCCGCAGTGCCCGGTGCGGATCGGGAGGCGGTCCGCGCGAGACGACGACCTCGCCCGTCGATGCCGCAAGTCAAATGGACCGTTTCAGACCAATCCTCACCAAACTAGCCCACAGACCCTATGCCATTGAACCGGTTTTTGCAGGCAACCCTATGTTTGTAGCGACGATTTGGTCTTTGCGCACCGGTACAATGCGCGCGCCACCGAAACGGCATTTTACGCGAATGCTGCACTTGCAAACCTACATTGGTTTTTATTGGTTCTTTTTGGTTGCAAATCCCATCCTGGACGTGCACGCTTTCTGTCATCGCGCCGCGAAGCGAACAATGGATCGACGATCGATGGGGGAGGCCGCAAACGATTGGCTCAGCGCAACACGCTCGGGCTTTCACGCCGCTGCCGTATCTGACACCGAAACGGCGGCCCGCCACTGGCTTGCCGCGCACGACACGTTGCGGACGGCGGCGCTCGACGACCCCTTACGCGCGGCCGCAGAGACCAACGCCGGGGCTGCGCACGTTTTGCTCCGGCAAAGAGGCCGCGCAGAGCGGGCACTCGCCGAGGCGGAGCGGCTCTGGCTCCGGATCCTGGAGGCGGCGATCACGGCCGCGGACATTCCGATCACCGGTCGCAGCTCGGCCTTCCATTTCCGCCTCGCGTCGCGGAGCCTCGAGGCGTTCCGGGATGCGCAGCGGCAGCGTCTTCTGCGCCTCTCCTCGGCGGGGCTCGCGATGACCCGCCTCAACCGACACCTCGCGCGCAGAGACCCTTCGGCGGACACCGTAGCCGCATTTGCATCCGAGCTCGCCGAGCTCCTGGGGCCGCGCTCGCCGGAGGTGCGCCTCCTTGGCGAGACGCATGTGGCCTCCTCGCAGTACGACAACAAGATCGCCGCCTTCGATGCCAGCCGCACGCCGATGTCCGGGATACCTTCGGACGGCTGGCCGCGCCTCGAGATGGCGGTGGCCCTGACGGTCCTGCTCGCGCCCGGCACTGGAACCGATGCCGGACGCGGGAGGCTCAATCTTTCCGCAGTCCCTCCTGTCACATCACCGAGCACACGATGACGAGCGAAACCAACGTCCTGGACACGCCGCCCTGGGTCCACGATCCGTCGCGGCACCCGCTGATCACGCCGCAAGCCAAGGACATCGCGACGCGCATCTTCGCGCGCATCGTCGCCGGTGCCTATCCGTTCGGCACGCGCATCCCCGCCGAACGCGATCTCGCGGCCGAGTTTCAGGATACGCGCGCCACGATCCGCCAGGCGCTCGAGTTCCTGGCGATCTACGAGGTGGTCGCCCGGCGCGCGGGCAGCGGCACGTTCGTCTCCTATCGCAAGCCTCCGGCCCCGGCCGTTCCGGAGGGCGGCGGCACGACCGGAGAGCTCACCATCCTCCAACTCGCCGAAACCGCCTCCCCGTTCGCGATGAACGTCGCCGAATCGATCCTCGAGCCGGAGATGATCCGGCTGGCGACGATCTACATGTCCACGCGGGATCTGGCGGAGCTCGGCGCGCAGCTCGCAAAGGTCGAAAGGATCGTCACGGAGTCGGACATCTTCGCTACCCTCGAGGACGACTTCATGATGATGGTCGCGCGCGGCACGCATAACACGCTGATCGCCGCGATGTATGCGATCCTCCACGAAGTGCGCCGCCAGCCCCAGTGGGCCGCGAGCCGCAAGCAGATGCTCACGCCCTCGAAGATCCGCAGCAGCCAGATGCTGTTGCGGTCGCTTTACGAGGCCATCTCGTGCCGGGACGTGGAGACGGCGGTGGAGCTCATCAAGCTGCACGTCGCCAGCACGCACGAGGACATGATCTACGAATCGTGACCGCCGCGCGTCACGACCAGGCTGCGAGCTGCTCCCGCTGGTCCCACATGAGACCCAGATCGCGCATATGCCTCAGAAGGATATCCCTGTTCTGCTTCCACAATTGATGATCGAGCAGAACTCCTGGATGCGCGCCCGTCCTTCCACGATCGTCACGACGGGCCAATCGCCGACCAGCGCGTTGTCGATGCCGAACAGGTCCTTGCCCCACCACGCCGCCTCCCCGAAGGCGTGCTGGCCGACGCCTCCCACCTTCATGAAGGCGAGCACCGAAAGAGGCTCGAACGTGCGCGCGCGCTGAACGGCCGACTTCCACAGCTCGAGCGTGGAGGTGTATTCCCACGACACCGCACCCCACGTGCCGGGGAAGCGCCGGCAGAACTCCTCGTAGAACGCGTTGGGGCGCTCAAAGTTGATCTGAGCGCCGTTGAGACGCGGATCGTCGAAATCCGGGAACTGGAAGACAAAGCCTTCCATGAACTCGGGGCTCGTGCGCCGGATCAGCTCCTGGTAGTTGTCGCAGGTGCAGGACAGGAGCTGGCCCTTGAAGCTCCTCCTGTACGCCTCCACCGTCAGCGCATGAACGAAAGGCTCGTAGGCCGTATCCCAGCAAAGGATATCGGGAGAGCCCGCCATCAAGTCCTCGACGATCGGTCCGAAGTCTCGGGTGTCAGGCTCGAACACGCGCTCGGCGATGAGCTCTATGCCCGCCGCTTCGAACGCCGCCCGGTAGGTGGCGATCGACGGCAAGCCGAAGCCGTCGTTCTGCGCGCACATGGCCGCCGTACGCAGATGCGGTTTGTGGCGCTTCAGCCAGTCAACGCCGGTCACGTTGTAGATGGGATGCACTTCACTCGGCGCGACCAGCGTCGGTGTGTCGGGCGAGAGATCGCTCGGCAGCAGCCCCGCAACCAGCATGCGATGCCGGCTTATAAGCTTGCGCACGTCCGGCGTCAGGTCATTGCCGCCGCTCATCAGGATGAGCTTCACGCCGTCCTCGAGGATCAGCTTCTTGACGCCCTCTAACGCACGCTCCGGCTGATACATCGTGTCGAAGGGGATCAGCTGGACGGGATACCGGCGGTTGCCGACCTTCACGCCGCCGGCGGCATTCACGTGGTCGACCCAGATCCGGCACCCGTCGAGCCCGGGTAAGGACCAGGCCTTCAGCGGGCCGGTCAAAGGCGCCAGGAAGCCGATCGCAAGCTCCTTCGACGCGCCGAGCGAAAGATCGCGAAGTGCTACTCCCAGCGCAGAAGCGACCGGACTTCGGGTGCGAGCGACCATGGTTTGAATCTATCTGTCTTTTCTTCGTTCCACCTGCGGCGGTGCTGGTGACCGAGCTCGCGCACCCCTGCTCCCCCGCCAACACGACGCGAGCAACCGCCTCAACTGGAACTATTATTTCACTGTAAAATCAATGGCTTGACGTTCACCGTTCTTCTTATCCTGCCTCGGGCCAACGTGCCAGCCTCGCAAAGTTGCGACGTGCGTGATGGCCCTCAGCGCCCGCCCGTCACGTCGTCGAGAATATCGCGTAATTCCTTTGCCAGCGCCAGATAGCTTAAGGGTTTGGATCTCAGTTGGACGTCAGGATCGAGACGCCTTTCTTGGACGATTGCGGTGGCTCACGCGATCCCCAGGCTACAGTTATCAAGACGACGGCAAGATCCTCCCAGACCGGTTTGGACGAGGGCAACTGTCAGGTGGGTGTCTGCTTCCTCCCTGCGGCCGTCCGCAACCAAGCCCCGAGCAGTACGAAGAGGAGCCCGCCGATTTCCAGTATTGCGTTCCAACGAACGGTCGCGAGGCGGGTTGAGAGGAAAACGTCGACATGGTGGAACGATGCCGCGCGGATAACGACAAAAATCAAAACGAGGCAGCCGCCGAGCAGGGCAATCCTGGTCTGATATGAAACATCGCGCAGCAGGACGATACTTGCGGCCACCACAAGCGCGCCAGCTATCGCCACACCGCCTACAAAGAGGAGCTGCATGGTCTTTCTTTGCTCGTACCAGCCCTGACGATGCGCGAGATATCTGCCGATTTCGGTGAAAGCGGATTGCAAGTCTAGCTGCTTGTTGATGCCCAGCAGTAAAAACAGCACAGCAAGAGCTCTCCACACCAGGATCTCGCGTCTCGGGACGGCATGCGCGCTACCGGCCAGAGTTTGGGCTACGGCGTATGAGCTTACGGCTGCAAGGAGATAACAAACCACCGTAAGCCATCCCAACATGGTAGGATCACCAATCCCTGGCCTCCAGTCGAATTGCATTGTCTGCCTCATAACGTGGTAACTGATGAGTGTTTCTCGGTACGAATTGCGTATGGCCTGAAATTCGGTAGCGATGTATGTTGAAAATAGAAGTCATTAGCTTTGGTTTTGGAAAATTTACTAGGTCGCTTTCCCATGTATGCAAAATCGCTTTTGAGCTTCCGAACCCTCGTGCTTGCAATCGTCGTCTGCGGGGTGCCGCAGTTCGCACAGGCAAGTGAAGCCGTCGAGGGCAAGCTGGTTGCGGATCAGCGCGGTCATATCTCCGCTCAGATGACCGGCGAGAGGTCCCAGCGTGTCAAGGACTTGTATGTTCGCGTGGGAGACTCCGTCAAAAAGGGAGACAAGCTCGCCCTACTCGACACCGAGCAGCTCGAGGCCGATCGGTTGATCGCGCAGCGCGCGATGGAGGAGGCTCAGTCTGCTGTCGAGGTTGAACCGCCCCGGGTTTGCCGGAGGCTGGTTGGTTTGAGTCAGGCGGCGCGTGC
>NZ_DAITQL010000107.1:0-12194 GCF_036833075.1 Hyphomicrobium sp. | reverse complement strand
GTGCTGCTCAATCCCGGCATAGAAGCGCCGGTGAGAGGGAGCGTCCACCCCATCACAAGGCGGGCGCCGATCTGGCGATGGCGGTTGCCCTGACACTCGGCTGGAACGGGCTCGAGGCGAGCGGCGCGCTTGCCGAGCAAGCAACCTGTCCGGCCAAGGGCAACGGCTTCGACGAGCTGGTCGACAGGCAGAGATCGCTGCGCCGCGTGGCGAAACTCGCCTTCGACGCCTTCACCTTCCGCTCGTTCCGCACCCAGGATCCGTTGCTGGCCGCCGTCGACCTGCTGCGCGAGGTTCATCGCGGCAAGCGGCTCCCGCCAGGTGCCGCTTTCCTTTCTGTCCCGCAAATGGCGTCGCCACATCCGCAAGGGCGACGGCGGATCGACGCCCGAGCCTGGGAGGTCGCCGTTCTCGTGCATCTGCGCGACCGGCTGCGCGCCGGCGATCTCTGGGTCGAGGGCAGCCGGGCATGGCGCAGCTTCGAGGATTATCTGCTGCCCCGGCCGACCTTCGAACTGATGCGGGCCGAAGGGCGGCTCAGCCTGGCCGTGCCGGACAGCTTCGCCGCCTGGCGCGCCGAGCGCAGGTCGCGCCGATTCCGTGGGAGCATATCGACATCACCGGCGACTATCTCTGGAACGAAATTGACCAACCCCTCGAACGCTTCCGTCCGCTCCGCACCAACCGCTTCAATCCAAAGGGTTTCATCTTCCCTTAGCGTGCATGGTGGAACAAATTCCCCTCGCGACGACCAATGCTGCGCTGCTAGCGGCGGCCGTCGACGCCATCCGCGCGGCCGGCGGTCGTCCCGCGACGCCGTCCGAGGCGAGGCAGATTCTCGGCTTGCAGGCGGCCGCCTGATCGGGGCATGAGGGTCGTCGCACCGACGGCGGCATATCGCTCGCCACCTGCAGGGAGGACGACATGAACCCAGCGCGCTGGCTCGAACGCGCCGCTTTGCTGTGGCCGAAGCGCCCGGCGCTGTTCCGGGGCGCGGAGGTCGTCCTCGATTATGCCGGCTTTAACGCCCGCGCGGGTTCGCTAGCCGCCGGTCTCGCCGCCTCGGGGATCAAGCCGGGCGACCGCGTCGCGCTCTATTTTGCCAACCGCACCGACTATCTCGTCGCCATGCAGGCGGTCTGGCGCATCGGCGCCGTCGTCGTCCCGGTCAACGCCAAGCTGCACGAGAAGGAGGCCGCCTATATCCTCGGCCATTCCGGCGCGGTGCTGTGCTTCACCGACGCCGACCATGCCGGCGATCTGGCGTCGCTAGCGCCGGAAGCGCGCATCATTGACATTGACGGTCCGGCCTTCGCCGCGCTTTTCTCCGACAAGCCGGCACCGGCCTTGCATCCGACCGGCCAGAACGACCTCGTCTGGCTGTTCTATACCTCCGGCACCACCGGCCGGCCGAAGGGCGTGATGCTGACGCCCGCAAATGTCCAGACTATGATCATGAGCTACTTCGCCGACGTCGACGCGGCCGAGGCCGGCGACGCCAAGGTCTACGCCGCACCGATGTCGCACGGCGCGGGCCTCTACCAGTTCATCTACCTGATCTGCGGCGCCCGCCATATCGTTCCCGCGTCTGGCGGATTCGACAGCGACGAGATTCTCGACCTTGCCGGAAAATTGGACAATCTCTGCTTCTTCGCGGCACCGACGATGGTGCGCAGGCTGGTCGCCGCCGCCAAGGCGCGCGGGCATCGGGGCGAGGGGATCCGCACCATCGTTTATGGCGGCGGACCGATGTACCTCGCCGACATCCGCGACGGCATGGAGCAGTTCGGCACCCGCTTCGCGCAGATCTACGGCCAGGGCGAGACGCCGATGACGATCACGGCTTTGACGCGTGCGGCGCATGTCGAGGCGCTGGAGGCGGGGTGGGACGACGAGACGCATTCGCGTCGGCTGGCTTCCGTCGGCGTGGCGCAGGCGGGCTGCGAGGTGGCCGTGCTCGGGCCGGACGAACAGCACTTGCCTGCCGGCGAGATCGGCGAGATCGCGGTCCGTGGCCCCTCGGTGATGGAGGGCTATTGGAACGACCCGGCCGCCACCACAGTTGCCATCCGCGAGGGCTGGCTGCACACAGGCGACATGGGCGCGATGGACGAGGCCGGCTTTCTCACCCTGCACGACCGGTCGAAGGACGTCATCATCTCGGGCGGCACCAACATCTACCCGCGCGAGGTCGAGGAGGCGCTTCTGACGCATCCCGCCGTGGCGCAGGCTTCGGTCGTTGGTCGCCCAGACCCGGAATGGGGCGAGGTCGTCGTCGCCTGCGTGGTTCTGGAGCACGGCGCTACCGCCGAAGCCGCTGAGCTCGATGCGCACTGCTTGACGCAAATCGCGCGGTTCAAGCGGCCGAAGGACTATGTCTGGCTCGACGACCTGCCGAAGAATGCCTACGGAAAGGTGTTGAAGAAGGAACTGCGTCGGATCCGCACTTTGTAGAATACTTTCGTGGCTGGTCGGCACTGTAAAGTCATCGACCTATTGGCGCGGCGATGCCTGGCCGATCAGCTGTCACGCAGCGGTGACATGCACTATTCACCCCAGATCTGCAAGGCGTTTGTACGCTCGTCTCGATGATTAGCAAATGACAGCGTGTTAAAGGAAAGGGTTCTTCCTCAATTTGTGTGGTTCATCCGCTGTTAGCGACGCTATCACTATGGGCGTGGATGCGAACGAAATCGAAATGGTCGCCCGGCCCAGGGGTCAAGATTCTGGGTGTCGCCCTCAGTGTTGATGACGGTTGGGTTGTTTCTGCAGCCGGATCCGCGATCGGTATTGCCCCGATTGTGGACGGCGAAGCCGAAGTCGGCATGGCTGGTCCCGCTGTAGTCTTTCAGGATCTACCGGTCCAGGGCAAGCCCGTGACCGTGAAACTCCGGCTGAGCCGCTGGCGATGTGCACATGGGGAATGCGCACGACGAACGTTCACCGACCGACTGCCGACAGTTGCTGATCCATACGCGCGTCGGACGAGAAGGGTCGGAGAGATTGTCGGCCTGCTCGGCCATAGCACGGGCGGTCGTCCTGGCGAGCGCTTGATGCAACGGCTCGGCATGCCGGTCAGCGACGACACCATCCTGCGGCAACTGAAGCGGGATGCGGCGATTGCTCAACGCGCCTCCGAGATTCGGGTGGTTGGCATCGATGACTGGAGCTGGCGGCGAGCCACGCGATACGGCACTATCGTGGTTGTTCTCGAGCGTCGCTCGGTCGTCGACATTCTCGATGATCGGAGTGTCGATAGTGCAGTCAGGTGGCTGCGGAACCATCCCTCCGTCGAGGTCGTCAGCCGAGACCGCTGCGGCCTCTATGCGCAGGCCGCCCCTGAAGGCCCGATCGATTTCATCTGGTCCAAAATCTTCGTACGGCAATCGAGGAACAGATGAGCGTTCATGGCCGTGCTTCAGGAAGATCCATCCTGTCCGAGGACGCTATTGTCGACGCTGCGACACATCGCCGGCGTGCCCGTCTCGCGCATAGGCAGTCTCGCCAAGACATATTCGGGAAGCTCCATGCCTTGCGCGAAGAAGGTCTATCTTACAGCGAGATCGCCCGACGGACCGGCCATGAGCGCCCCAGCGTGGCGAAGTGGCTCAAGTTCAAGGCTCCCCCAGACAGGCGGCGAGCAGCATTGAAGCCCACATTACCTTGGTATTTCGAAGCCTTCCTCGCCCAATGCTGGAGGATGGGAATCGCTGCGGCCGACACCTGTTTCATGACGTCAAGCAGCGCGGCTACACCGGCAGCTTCGCAAATCTGGAGCGCCTGCTGGGAGCCTGGCGGCGGTCAGAAAAGGAGCAGGCCGATGATGTACCACCTCCGGCTTTGAAGTTGGAGCCGGTTCGAGATCCGGAAACCGGTCATGCGATCTCGCCGGTGATTGCCGCAGCGCTGTGCATCAAGCCGCGAGGCCTGCTGACAGATCGGCAGGTAAGGAAGTCGATGTCCTGAAGCAGGGATCTGACGCTTTCGCCGACGCCTGGCGATGCGCGCTTCAACGGCATCCTTCGCGGCAAGAGATCGGCACCACTGGATGCGTGGATCGACAATGCGATCGACTCCGACCTCATTCCGATCATACGGTTCGCCCGCGTCCTGCGCAGAGACATGCCGTCAACAACGCCATTGAGCTGCCTTGGAGCAACGGACAGGCCGAAGGCCAGATCAACCGCCTCAAGACCCTCAAGCGCGCAATGTACGGTAGGGCAGGCCCTGAGCTGCTGAGCTGAGGGCACGTATGCTCCCTTCGCGCCACACAAAGTGAGGAAGAACCGATTGGTTGCAAAAGCGAAATGCGCTCAGATACGCACCTGTGAGATTAATCATGAGCCGTCAGAAAATTCTTCATCTCTTCGATGCTCGCACTAGGCGCTGTTGATCTGAACGGAGGCATCGGCGTCCTCAACCTCCCCTCCGTTCTGTTGGCGGCATCAATAGCCTTAGTGCTATTGATGCCGTGCACTACGCCCAAATGCGAGTGAATGATCGGGCCAACGTGCACAAAGTTACGCCGGGTCTCAGTCGGCTTTTAGGCCGATTCGCCGGATGAGGTCGCCCCATGCAGCGACCTCGTTCCGCACGAATAGGTCGAGTTCCTCGGGAGTTGACGGAACCGGTGGCTCACCACCCATCGCAATGATCCTAGATGTGTAATCGGGGCTTGTGACAACCTCAATAGAAGCTTCGTACAGCAATTTAACGATCTCAGGTGGCGTACCCTTAGGTGCAAACATCGCATTCCATCCTCGGATCTCAAAGCCGGTTGCGCCTTGTTCACCAAGACTCGGAATCTCTGGCATGAACGCAACACGAGAACTCGAAGTTACTCCTATCGGCGTAAACTGACCGGCAGCTAGGCCCGCCTGCAAGGCGCCCGCCGTTTCCAAAAGTAGGTCCACTTCCCCTGCCATCAGACCTTGTATCGCACTGGTTGCTCCGCGATAAGGCACTTTCTTGAAACTCACTCCCGTCGCGTCCTGTAGTAGTTGGAGGGCGACTTGCGAACTCGTACTTGCAACAGCGACCGTATGTTCACCTGGCGATACCTTCGCCTTTGCTACGACCTCAGCCAAATTCTTCACACCAAAGTTGTTTGATGCGACAAGGAATATCGGGACATTATACGTCCGAACCAGAGGCGTAAAGTCTTCGACCGGATTGTATCTAATCGATGAATACAACGCGGCGTTTGCCGCATGTGTTGCATTCGTGCCCCACACCAGCGTGTAGCCATCGGGCGTAGCACGGGCCACAGCTTCGGTGCCGGTGTTTCCACCCGCACCGGGCCGATTTTCAATTAAAATTGGCTGTTTGATGATCGCCTCTAACCCTTTTGCGAACAGTCTTGCTGCCACGTCCGACGTCTGGCCTGCTTCGTAAGGAACAACGAGGGTAATAGGGCGGCTCGGGTATGCGTCGGCATGCACCGTGATTGATTGGCCTAGACCAAAAAACAGTGACAATGAAAAAAGCGTTAGTAGGTGTCGTAAACTCACGTGTTTTCCTCCTCATCAAGCTCTTCTAGTAATTCTTCTTTGTGCTCCTGCGTGCGCAGCTCTAAAGACAATAATTCAAGCGCAATCCAGCTGACCGCCAATGCCGGTGGCGCCACCGGGTAACGAGACACACAGTTTCGTTCATTCTATTTCCCCAGGTTCAGCACCTAAAAATAGAGCCTCTTATGAACCGTTTCCGCAAACCAGTCCACTCGGGAATTTCGGCACCAGCTGAGACCGTGTCAAACTGCTGTGGCATCGGAGCCTAGTGGCTGATCCGGTCATGCTGTTTCGTTATTCGGCGCTGATCTTCAACGGCCACCGTATCCACTATGATCGGGATTATGCGACTCAGGTCGAGGGATATCCAGGATTGGTGGTCCAAGGGCCGCTCATTGCCACGCTCCTGCTCGACCTAATACGCCGATCACGGCCGGAGTTACGTATCTCGACCTTCTCGTTTCGCTCCGTCTCGCCGCTGCTCGATGGTACTCGAATTAACCTCTACGGGAAGTCGCCGGAAATGGACGGCGTGGTTCGGCTTTGGGCCAGCAGCGACGACGGCAGGCTGGTGATGACTGCCGAAGCCGCGGTGGATGAAGGCCCGAACGTGGAGAGCCGCGCATGACTCGCCCACTTGATGGTGTTCTGGTTGTTTCCCTAGAACAGGCGATCGCGGCGCCCTATTGCACGCGGCTCTTGGCCGATCAGGGCGCCCGCGTCATCAAGGTAGAAAGGCCGGACGGCGGCGACTTCGCCCGCAGCTACGACACCCGCGCACGCGGACTGTCGAGCCATTTCGTATGGACCAACCGCTCCAAGGAGAGCCTGGCGCTCGACCTCAAGGATTCTGCGGCCAATGCTGTCTTTCGCACGCTGATCGGGCGCGCCGATATCTTCGTACAGAATCTGGCGCCCGGCGCGGTGGATCGTCTTGATCTCGACATGGGGGGGTCTGAGACAGGAATTCCCTCGCCTGATTACCTGCTCGATTTCCGGCTATGGTTCGGGCGGGCCGGATGAGCAGCGTAAGGCCTATGACCTGCTGATCCAGGCCGAAGCGGGATTTCTATCGGTTAGTGGCAATCCCGGCCAGATGGCGAAGGCGGGGATTTCGATCGCCGACATAGCAGCTGGCGTGACCGCCTATCACTCGATTCTGGCCGCTCTCCTGCATCGCCATGGCACGGGGATAGGCGACCATATCGAAGTCTCAATGCTGGAGGCGATGGCGGAGTGGATGGGTTTTCCCATGTATTTCGCGCTCGACGGCGCCTCTCCCCCGCCACGCGCCGGCGCGGGCCATGCGACGATCTATCCATATGGTCCTTATGCCACCGCCGACGGCAGCGTGTTCTTCGGTCTGCAGAACGACCGCGAATGGACGGCCTTCGCCGACATCGTGCTGAAGCGTCCCGACATGGCTGCCGACGAGCGGTTCAGGGGCAATTCCGGACGGGCAAGCAATCGCGACCTCATAGAGCCTGTCCTCGTCGCCAAGCTCGAAGCCTTGCCCACCAGCAAAGCCATGGCGCGACTGGAAGCGGCAGGCATCGGAACCGCGCGCGTCAACGACATGGCCGCGCTGTGGGCACATCCGCAGCTTGGCGCGCGGGACCGCTGGAGCGCGTTCGACACGCCGGCCGGACGCCTGCCGGCGCTCAAGCCGATAACCGGCCGGAACTGGGAACCCAGAATAGATCCTGTTCCCGCCCTTGGGGAGCACAACGAAGCCATTCTTTCCGAGTTGGGCGTCGCAGCAGGCGGCATCTGAGAGAACAAGAGCGAGTGCGAGGCATGATTCCCAAGCCGGACCGGCATCAGGAGATGCGCGAGGCGCTGCGCGGCCTGTGCAGCCGTTTCCCGGCTGAATACCACCGCGAGCATGGCACCAACGCTACCTATCCCGTTGAGTTCATCGAAGCACTGACCGCAGCCGGCTGGCTGGCGGCCATGATCCCCGAGGACTATGGCGGCTCCGGGCTCGGGTTGACCGAGGCGACGGTTGTCATGGAGGAGATCAACCGCTCGGGCGGCAATGCCGGTCACTGCCACGGCCAGATGTACAATATGAGCACGCTGCTGCGGCACGGTTCCGCCGAGCAGAAGCGACATTACCTGCCGAGCATTGCCAGCGGCGAATTGCGGCTCCAGTCCATGGCTGTCACCGAACCGACCACAGGCACGGATACCACCAAGCTGAAGACCACGGCCGTCAGGAAGGGCGACCGCTACGTCATCAACGGGCAGAAGGTCTGGATCAGCCGCATCCAGCATTCGGACCTGATGATCCTGCTTGCGCGCACCACGCCGCTTGGCGAGGTGAAGCGCAAGTCGGAGGGCCTGTCGATCTTTCTGGTCGACCTGCATGACGCGATCGGCAAAGGGCTCGCAGTCAATCCGATCCGTAACATGGTCAATCACGAGACCAACGAGCTCTTCTTCGACAACCTGGAGATTCCGGCGGAGAGCCTGATCGGGGAGGAAGGGAAAGGCTTCCGCTATATTCTGGACGGGCTCAATGCCGAGCGCACGCTCATCGCGGCCGAGTGCATCGGTGACGGCTACTGGTTCATCGACAAGGTGACCGCATACGCAAAAGAGCGCATCGTCTTTGACCGCCCAATAGGCCAGAACCAAGGCGTGCAGTTTCCTATCGCGCGCGCTTATGTCAACGTTGAGGCGGCGAACTTGATGCGCTTCGAGGCGGCGCGCAAATTCGATGCGCATGAGGAATGCGGCGCGCAAGCCAACATGGCCAAGCTGCTGGCGGCGGACGCCTCGTGGGAGGCGGCTAACGCCTGCATCCAGTTCCATGGTGGGTTCGGCTTCGCCGCCGAATACGATGTCGAGCGCAAGTTCCGCGAAACCCGCCTTTACCAGGTGGCGCCGATCTCGACCAATCTCATCCTGTCCTATGTCGCCGAGCACATCCTCGGATTGCCGCGCTCCTTCTGAGAGGCCCGATGCACCAAGAACACAACCCGCTTCCGAAAGACGCACCGGACATGAAAGCGCGGACCTGGCTGCCTTCGCCGCCGGACTGCATTTCGATGACATCCCGCAGGAGGTTGTGGAGCGCTGTATCGACTTCTTCGTGGACTGGACGGGTTCCGCTCTTTCGGGCGCCGGCCAACGCGCGATCCGCATCCTGGAGCGCTACGCCGAAACGATGGGGCCTGCCGGGGAAAAGGCAGAAATCCTCACTTCGGGTCGCATGACTTCGCCGCTTTCGCGTCGATGGTCAACGCGGCCGCATCCCATATATCCGAGCAGGACGACGTACATAACGGCTCCGTCTTCCACCTCGCCGCTGTAGTGTTCCCGGCCGCTCTCGCCGTTGCCCAGCATGTCGGCGCATCCGGGCGCGACTTCACCGCCGCTTCGGTTGCACGCTACGAGACCGGCATCCGGGTTGGCGAGTTCCTCGGCCGCTCGCATTATAAGATTTTCCACACCACCGGCACGGCCGGCACGATTGCGGCAGCCGTCGCGGCCGGGAAGCTGCTTGGCCTCAATGGGGGTCAGATGCTCCATGCCGCCGGCTCGGCCGGCACGCAGGCGGCGGGCCTTTGGGAGTTCCTGCGCGACGTGGCGGATTCCAAGCAGTTGCATACGGCAAAGGCGGCCGCCGACGGCCTCACCGCCGCGTTCCTGGCCAAGGACGGCTTCACTGAAGCGCAGCGCATCCTGGAGGGCAGCCAGGGCATGGCGGCCGGCATGTCTTCGGATGCTGACCCGGCCAAATTGACGGATCGGCTAGGCAACCGCTGGGCGGTACTGGAAACATCCTTCAAGTTCCACGCATCATGCCGCCATACGCATCCGGCCGCCGACGCGCTGCTTAGTATCTTGGAGGAGTACCATCTCAACGCGGGTGACATCGCCCACATCACCGCCCATGTGCATCAGGCCGCGATCGATGTGCTCGGCACTATCACTAATCCGCAGACGGTCCATCAGGCGAAATTTTTGATGCCAGTCACGCTCGGCCTGATGGCCGTCCATCGCCGCGCTAGCTTGGCGGAATTCGATGGTGTTCTGACAGACGAAAAAGCCCACGCATTCTTCGGCAAGGTCGAAATGGCGATCGATGACGAGGTCGACAGCGCTTATCCGGCGCGCTGGATCGGTAAGGTAACAGTCAAAACGAAGGACAGCCGCACGTTGCGAGCTCGCGTCGACGAACCCAAGGGCGATCCCGGAAACACCGTTTCGCGGGACGAAATCGATGCCAAAACGCGCCGGCTGGTCCTCTATGGAAATGTGGTCGAAAAAGCAGCGTGGAAATCCTGATGTCACGCCTTTGGTCGATATCCAACGAAGCTGAAGTTGAGCCCTTTCACAGCCAAATCCGCGAGGGGATTGAAGGTAATGGCTGAGAGAGTCCGCAGCATGCTTCGGCAGCGCTTCAGGCAATCGGATGCAACCTACGTCCGTCGTTGACCGAAGGAGAAAGTGATGAAAAACTTTGTGATTGAGATCCAGGCCGCCGACGGCACAGCGAAAGCAAACCTCTTCTTCTCTGATGTCCCGGCCACCATGGCTTCCGCCGACTCGCAGAAAGCGGGCCTCGGACAACCCGGAGTGGCATTATATAGGGACGTTTTCGGTCTGCGGCCTGCACTGGATAAAATGGTCAAAAGATTGGCATCAGAGGGCTATACCGTACTCGTGCCCGACCTCTTCTACCGCTCAGGCCCATACGGATCGTTTGATGCCAAGACGGCCGTCGAAAACGAGCATATCCGCAACCAACTCATTGGCCTGATTGGAGTTGACCAGGTTTCGTGGACGCCGTTGAAGTCATTTTCTGGAGTGTCCCATGCCTCGTTTTCGAAGCGCCTGCCCGCCGGAGTTTCGGCGTCAATTGGTCGAGTTGGTACGATACGGACGAACGCCTGAAGAACTGTCGCGCTAGTTCGAGCCGACCGGGCAATCCATAGCCTCCTGGGTGAAGCAGGCCGAATGCGACGCCGGCAAGCGCACCGATGGCCCCTCAACGGCCGAGCGCGAGGAACTGGTCCGTCTCCGCCGCGAGAACCAACGCCTGCGTCAGGAGCGCGATATCCTGTCAAAGGCAGCGGCCTGGTTTGCGCGAGAGAGCAAGGCGAACCCGAGCGGGTCTTCCAGTTCATGAGCGCTCACCAGGCCGTCTATCCCGATCCGGACTATGGCCCGCGTCTTCAAGGTCTCCGCGTCAGGCTACTATGCCTGGCGTGGCAGGCCGGCTTCGACAAGGGCGACCGCCGACCTCGATTTGATCCGTAAGATCCGCACGATCCATGCTGCTTCGCGCGGGACCTATGGCGCGCCACGTGTCCACGCCGAGTTCAAGGCGGACGGCATCGCCATCGGCAAGAAGCGCATCGCCCGGCTGATGCAAGCCGCTCATCTGGTCGGCGCCAGCCGGCGCAGACTTATGAGCCGGGGATGAGCGTCAGCCTCGTAGCGCGGCGGCATGGGATCGCGCCCAACCAGGTGTTCTCCTGGCGTCGGCTGGCGAACCAGGGTGCGCTTACGGCAACGCGGGCCGAGGAAGAGGTTGTCCCGGCGTCGGAGTACCGGATGCTGCAAAACCAGATCCGCGAACTGCATCGGCTTCTCGGCAAGAAGACGCTCGAGGCCGAGATCCTGAAGGAAGCGCTCGACGCGACCGCCGGCCCAAAAAAACATCTGCTGAGCTCGCTGTCCTGGCCCAGGGACGGTTCGCGATGAAAGCCGTCTGCGAGGTGCTGGGCGTGGCCCGGTTTAACATCGCCGCACGGGTCCAGGCTCCCCTCGGCAAGCCTCGTCAGGGGAGGCCTGCTTTGCCCGACGACGAGATGGTCATGGCGATCCAGGCCATCGTCGCCGACATGCCGAGCTATGGCTATCGCCGCGTCTGGGCGCTGCTACGCCGCATATCGCGAGCGGAAGGCCGGGCTGCGCCCAATCACAAACGGGTCTATCGCGTCATGAAGGCTCATGGCTTGCTCCTGCAGCGCCATGCCGGCGGCGTCGAAGCGCGTCGTCACGATGGGCGCATCGCCGTCGATCAGTCCAACTTGCGCTGGTGCTCGGACGGCTTCGAGCTGGGCTGCGACAACGGCGAGAAGGTCCGGGTCGCCTTCGCGCTCGACTGCTGCGACCGCGAGGCGATCAGCTTCGTCGCCACCACCGAGGGCATCAAGGGCGAGGATGTTCGCGACCTGATGACGGTGGCCGTCGAGACCCGCTTTGGACCAGTCAACCGCCCGCCCGGCGTCATCGAATGGCTGACCGACAACGGCTCCGGCTACATCGCTGGCGAAACCAGGCGCTTTGCTCGCGAGATCGGCCTCGAACCGCTAACGACGCCGGTCCAGAGCCCGCAATCCAATGGCATGGCCGAAGCGTTCGTGCGAACCATCAAGCGCGATTACGCAACGGTCAATCCGATGCCCACCCGCCGAAATCGTCATGCGCCAGCTGCCGAAATGATCACTATAACCGGCTTCACCCGCACAAGGCGCTGGGATACCGTTCACCGCGAGAGTTCATCGCAGACCGTTCAACCGAGGAGAACGTGTCCGGTCTTTGAGGGGCAACAACAGCCAGAGCCTCCGTTAGCTCACGCTGCCTGTTGTCCCAAAATCCCTGACAACGGACACCTAAATTCATGCATAGCTTCAAGATCAAACGCGAGGAGAATATTAAATGAGT
>NZ_DAITQL010000106.1:0-12228 GCF_036833075.1 Hyphomicrobium sp. | reverse complement strand
GGAGGGACTGGCGGAAATGGCGTTCGGCTTCATCATTTCGGTTCAAAGCCAGCAGTGTGACTGCGAGATTGTTGTGGGCTGAGCCTGCGTGCTCGCATTCCGGGCCGAATGCGGCGATGAGCGAAGTAAGGGCGGCTTCCTGGAATGGCAGCGCCGCTGCCGGAAGGTGCCGCGCCATCAACTGGTGCGCCAGGTCTACCGCGATCCACCCGGCCAGATCCGGATGCGCATCGCGCACTGGCGCCAGAGCATGCAACGCTTCCCGCAAGAGCTCTTCTGCTTCCCGGCCGCGTCCTTGGCGCACCAACATGCCGGCAAGGGCATGATGGGTACGGGCAAGATCGGCGGCACGAGACGTCCCTGCCATGACAGCCAAGGAACGTCGGAAAGCGCGTTCCGCTTCTGCGGCTTTGTTGAGGCGCTCATAGAGCAACGCCAGATTATGCAAAGGAGAGCCGAGGCTGGCATCGGAGGGGCCGCGGTGCTGTTCGATCAGCCGGACAACCTGTTCGAGGTTCGCTAGGGATTCAGCAAACCGGCCCTGGCTGTAGAGCTTGGCGCTCAACAGATCCAGGTCTCTGATCTGGTCTTCAGGCCCCAATCGCAGCCTCCCGGTCTGATGACAATGTCACGCCGGATGTTGAAAATGGCAATGGAGCGCCTTTGCGGCGTAGTTTCGAAACGATTTCAGTCAGTACGCCGGGCGCATAGAGCGACGATAATCGGATGGGGGATGTGTGAGGTGAAGGTCGGGCGTGGTAGACGGATGGTTTTCCACCGCAAAGCGCCGGCCGAGGTGCCGCGCACTTGATGGAATGAGGCTAGCATCAAGAAAGCGAGTCCAGACATTCGGGGGAGCCAGCAATGCCACTCCACATACAGCAATCGGATTGGATCGTTCATGACGGGACGCTGAAAAAGCAGTTCGGCTACACCGGCCTGATGGGAGACGGGGCCGAGCACATCCTGCAGATCCATATCGACACCTCGCCGAACATGGTGCTGGGCGGCTACCACACGCATATCAGTCTTCACCTCTATCCGAACTATTTAGAGGGCGATCCCGGCTACGTTCCGGCGCAACTGGCGGCCGACGATGCTCCGGCAGAAGCGAAAGTGGTTACGGTGCGCTGCGGACCTTCCGGCAACGGGGCGCTAATGATCATGCCGATGGAGAGGGAGGGATCGGAGTCGTTTCTGGCAACGCTGAACAAGTGCAAGATGATGCGGTTGACGCTGTTCGACGATAACGGCCCCTTTATGAGGCTCCCGATCCCGAATGACGAACAATACCGGCGCGCGGCGCGGGAGTATTTTGCACAAGCTGAAGGCGTGCCGAGTAAAGAGGCGATGCTCGGCATGCTGAGGCCGCAGAGAAGTTTCCTTTCACGCCTCGCATCAAAATTTGCGCCTTGACGCTTTACGGGTGAAGCTGAGGAGAGAGCTGACCCATTAGCGGTAGTCGTCGGAAATAGTGGTATTGGGTCGCCCATGGCACGCTCGCGGAGTGATTGGAATAGGGGACGTGGTGAATAGCTTGGTAAGGTTGGCGCTCGGTTCGCCGAGCCCGTTGTCGGGGAAGGCATGGCGGAACGATATCGCGTACTCAGTCTCGACGGTGGCGGCATGCGCGGCATCTATACCGCCGCTTATCTGCATGGCCTTATCGATTCCTTCTCACATCGCCGCAACGTTGAATACCTCGATCTCGGCAAAGGATTTGACCTCATTGTCGGGACGAGCACTGGGGCAATGATTGCCTGCGCCCTGGCGGCGGGCGTTCGTATGGACAGGGTGGTTGGGCTCTACCGAGAGTATGGGCCAAGAATATTTGAGCAGCCTGTCTACGATGGGCTAAAGGTCGTTTTGAACTTTTTTGGGAGAAGGAGCAGGTTGCAACGGGGTGCGAAAGCCCTGGAAGAAGGCCTTACCGGTATTTTCGGTCAAACCACCATTGGAGAGCTCTATGCGCGCCGCGGTATTGCTCTCGCCATACCCACCGTCGAATTGAGCCGCCACCGCGCTTTCGTATTCAAATCCGCACACCTTGGCGGAGACAGGGATGACAACACCCGCTTGGTGGATGCTTGCCTCGCATCCTCAGCCGCTCCGGTTTTTCGATCCTTAGCATCCTTTAAGCCAGCGGACGGTCTAGATCCGCCGCGGGTATTTGCCGACGGCGGGCTGTGGGCAAACAACCCCGTACTCGTTGGGATGCTAGATGCTCTACGAGCAACTGCGCGGGAGACCGAGATTGACATCTTTGCCATGGGCACATGTCCACGCCCCGAGGGCGAGCATGTGGATTCCGCCGATCTCGACCGGAGCTTGTATGACTGGCGGTTCGGGGCAAAAGCTGCCCAGCTTGGTATTGCCGCTCAGGAAACGGCCTTCGATCACATGGCCAGACTTCTCGCCAACGAGCTTCACAGGCATGGCCGCGCAGTGAACGTTTGCCGCTTTCCCAGCGACAAGGTTGCGGCATCTGTGATGCCTTATCTGGACCTCGACAACACCAGCAAGGCAGCGATGGACGCCCTTGTGGGCCAAGCTCGAACGGATGTGGACATTACAAAGAGCCGATGCGATGACGCGAAGGATAGTGAAGGCGGGGCCATTTTAAGATTGTTCAATGCCATTCCAGAAATGAAGAAAGATCAAGAAAATGCATGATACTTCCGCCCAGATCCTGAAATTTTACAATAAGAAAGTGGCTCTTCCATCGGAAGAGCGCACGGAGATGCGCGACCGCCGGAATACGAACCGTCAAAGGTTGAAAGGCGGGCTTGAGGCGGATGAGAAACCACAACCCTACGGAATGTGGTCCCAAGGCTCATACGCCATGCGCACGATGATCCAAGATGCGGACAATGATTACGATATCGACGATGGAGCCTACTTTCGCAAGGATGCTCTTGTAGGCCCGCAAGGTGGGGAAATGAGCGCGCTGGCTGTCCGCCAGATGGTCTGCGATGCCTTACAAGACGACCGGTTCACTAAGCAGCCTGAAGCGCTGAAGAACTGTGTGCGCGTATACTACAACGAGGGCTTCCATGTTGATGTGCCGTCGTATCGCGAAATCGTCGAAAAGGACGAGTGGACCGGTATAGAGACCAAAAGGTATGAGCTTGCCAGCGCCGATTGGAAGTCATCCGACCCGAAGGAGGTGACGAAATGGTTCAAGAGGCAGAATAAGAACCTGAGCCCAGATTTCGATGACAGCGAGGGGCAATACCTTAGGGTCGTCAAGCTGCTGAAGATGTTTGCCCGCAGCAGACCTTCCTGGAAGGGCAAGATTGCCACGGGGTTCATGATCACCAAGCTGGTTTCCGATCACTTCTACCCCCACAGTGGTCGGGATGACATCTCCCTGCGCATTGTCATGAGTAACATTGAGGCGCGGGCACAGAAGGATGTTGCCCACCCGACACTCACTGGGGAAGTTATTAGCGGGGTCGATGATCCTCGCCTCCCGTTCCTTCGCGAGAAATTGAAAGAGAACCTGCCGCACCTTGATGTGCTGGACGAGGCTGAGTGCACACATGCCGAAGCAATGAAGGCATGGGACAAGGTCTTCAACACTGATTGGTTCTCCGAACAGCCGGAGCCTCAAGGTGGGGAACGTGTTTTTGTGGGTGGTGGCCCCACCGCACCGGTTCAGAAGCAAGGTGGCGGTCGTTATGGAAGGTTTGGTTGACCCGTGGCCTCACCACTAGAGAACCACAAAGCTGCCCTGGACCAGGTCAGCCGATGGGTGGAATCCAAATTCAAGGAAGCGAGTCAACTATCCACGCAGGAGCTTGACGCAACTCCTGTCGCGAACGCAGCCATCGGGTGGAGGCTTCCCTTTGAAGAGAGTGGAAGCCTCCATTTGGTGCTTGATCAGGATTTTCCCTATTCGGAGCCGCGCCTCATTATTGAGGGTCGACCGTTGCTCCTAAGCGGACCGCACCTAGAGGATAAGGGGAAGATATGTATAGCGGGTGATGGGGGGCAGTTTGACACGCTAAACCCCGTCGGTGTGGTCGAATATGTGTACCGCGAGGCCGTTAGCCTTCTTGAGGGCAACGTGGCCAAGGAAAACGACGCCGATTTTCAGCACGATTTTGGTGCCTACTGGCGGCGTGAAGAACAGGATGAGGTTCCCCTTCGCACACTGGTCGCTCCCAAGGGGCCGAGCAGGAAAATTGTTGGTTGGTCAGGTAACATTACTTACGTCGCGGACGATGCGGCACTTCTGACGCGCTTTCTGAAGAACACGAAGCGTTCTGCAAACGCAGTGCTGAAGCCTGCGTTCGCCATTTGGATGAAGCGGCTTCCACGGCCAGATGAGTACCCCACGTCAGTCGATGAATTGCGGCGGTTCGTTGCAAGCAATTCCGATGATGGGCTTCAAGTACTCGATGAGCTTCTGACCAACCCGAACTTGCCGGTTGCGGGGGTGCTGATGGGGCCTGCGGGAGGCAACAGGCCTGCTGGCATAGGTGGAATAAGGATTGAGGAAAAGTCGGCGCCCTATCGGCCCGGGAGAAAAGTAGAGGACCCTCTCAACAAGGGTTTCAGGCCTGGCAAAGTTCCTCCTGCCATCTTGGCCCAACGACTGCAGCTTAAGAGGATGCGCGTTGACGAGGTCGATGGTGCAAAATCGCGCCGTCCCTCGTACCTGCCGGCAGAGTTATCCTCGAAGAAGGTAGTGTTGATAGGATGTGGCTCACTTGGATCTGGAATAGCGAAGCTGCTCCTCCAAAGCGGCGTAGAAGAGATTTTCCTTATCGACCCTGATACGATGGGATGGGTGAATATCGAGCGCCATGAACTCGGAGCGACGTCGGTGGCGCACAATAAGGCGGAAGCCCTTACCTCAGAATTCCAGGCCAAGTACCCATTGGCTCAAGTCTCAGGTTACCCAACGACGTGGCTGGATCTTTACAGGCAGAACCGCCAAATCTTCGAGGCATCAGATCTTATTGTTACAACGTGTGCCAACTGGAATGCAGAGAGTGCACTGAGCGACCTTCAGCAGAGTGGAGCACTTCCAGTTCCGGTCTTATATGGCTGGCTGGAGGAATCAGCCCTTGCAGCCCATGCAGTAGCGCTCGATTCCAATTCCCCTTGTTTCCGATGTGGTTTCAGCGTGACAGGGGAGCCGCTGTTCTCTGTCGTTCGGGGATCGAACGGAATACCTGCAGGGTGTGGTGGAGGTATAAGTCTGTATGGCGCCATCGATATGGCACCCGCACAGGCAATGATCGCAGGCACTGCCCTCGATGTTCTGCTCGGCAAAGCAAAGGCCGCAGTCCACCGCGTATGGGTATGTCCAAAGGCGAACTTGAACGCTGCCGATGCCGATTGGAGTCCGAGCTGGATTGCCGAGCACGGTTCGCCGCCTGCCGGAGGAACGATAGTGCCGTGTGCTTGGCCGGAAAAAGAAGGATGCTCATGCCATTCTTAGAACCCGGTCACGTCCTGTATCTTGAAGCACCACCTATCGAGGCGTCATTCAGCTCCGAAGTTCTTCAGCACTTCCAAAAAAACAAGCAAGATGCGTTCTGGAAATCCGAGGCAGGCGGTCAACTGTTTGCCCGTATCAACGGAAAGAGCTGGGAAATCATCAAAGCTACAGGACCGCGACGCAGCGATTATCGTCGACGGTTTCACTTTTTTCCGAGCCGCAAGGACGATCAAGCCGAGATTAATATATCCTTTAGTGACGGGCTTCACTACGTAGGAGATTGGCACACTCATCCAGAGGACAGTCCCACGCCATCTTCGCTTGATTTGAGCAGCATGGTCGATCTAGTGAAATCGTCGAAGCATCAGTTGCCGGGGTTCTTGATGGTGATTGTTGGCACAATCGATACTCAGGACGGCCTTTGGGTCTCATTCCATGCACGGGATGGTTCAACCGAGCGACTTGTGTTTCGCAACTGATTAACTGCTTGCGCTCGGTCTGCCCCGATAGAAATGCAAGCATGTGTCTGCTTCTCCTAGCAGCCATTCCCACACATTGGATACGAAGCCGGATGAACGGTTCCACGGACGTCGGCTTTCTCGGCTTTGCGTCGATATCAAGCTGGTTCCATAACGGCGCTGGCCATCCAACTTTATGGATGCTTATTTGCTGGACATATATCCCGTTCCGACCCCGACAAACGACTTAAACCGTTGCCGACCTTCATCCTCCGTCGCGAGCTCTCGTGCGCGCGCGACGGTTTCGGCTCGTGCCTGAGCCGCGACCAAGCCTTGGAGTGCGAGCGACTGTTTGACTCCGAGTCCCGTGAGTTCGTTTCCGGCTTGTGTGGCTTCCAGTGCGCCGGCCGCGTCGCGCGAACGGCTCAAGGCGTCGCCCAGCAGGTGCATGTCATTCTCGATCCCGTCGGCGATCTGGCCCTGCAGAAGAGCGGTGCGCTGGAAGGCCGCGTAGCTCTCTTCCCATCGCGTGCGTGCATTGCGCAGGGCATCGTCGTAGGTCAGCTCGGCTGACGCCTCCTTCGGAAACATCTGCTGGTAATTATTCTGCGTTTCCTGCAGCCGCATGGCAATGCCTTCTCCGGCGCGAAGCTGGGTCTGGATGTCCGTGAGTGATCGCTGAAGGTCCGGCGACAACGTCCCTTGAAGGCGCATGAGGTTCTGATCCATGCGCAAGATCATCTGGGCTTCGTTCTGAAGGGTGCGGATTTGATTGTTGATCTGCTCGAGTGCCCGTGCCGCCGACAGCAGATTCTGGCTGTAGTTGCTGGGGTCGAAGACAGTGTACTGCGCGAGAGAAGGTGTCGCGGAATTGGCCACTAGACCGAACGCGATCGGCATCGTGGTAAGGACCTTGTGGACAAGCTTCATCGGTTGTTCCTCCTTGATTTGCTGGGCACGGCCCGGAATGGAGAGAGGCGTTCAGCTATGGGCGGACCTCCTGGCAGTCCCGGAAGCGGCGTCTTCCCAATCGCCAATGCCGGCAGCTCGTGATCGTCGGCATTGGCTGCTTCCGCTGGCGGTCTCACGGACGGGGTTGTGTTCCGTGCAGCCACTGACGCCTGGAGCGGTGGTGGCGTCGCCGGAGGTTGCCATTGTTGGATCAGGTCGGCCGCCCAGGTGAGACCTTTCGCCGTCAGGAACCGCGTTGTGAACCCGCTGGCGGGATCCTCCTGCACGCAGTGGTCGACGAGCTTCTGGTCGTCGGGCGAGGAGGCGCCGCAGAGTGTCAGCGCCACCGGGCCGAGGCCGAGCTCGAACAGGCGATTGCCGCGGGCGGTTTGGGCGTAATAGTCGCGCTTGGGCGCCGCGACGGAGAGGATCTCGATCTGGCGCTCATTGAGACCGAAGCGCTCGTATACCGCTCTGGCCTGCGGCTCGCGGGCGCGATCGTTGGGCAGGAAGATGCGCGTCGGGCAGCTCTCGATCAGTGCTGGCGCAATTGTCGAGCGCTCGACATCAGCCAATGATTGGGTGGCGAACACGACGGAGACGTTCTTCTTGCGCAGCGTCTTCAGCCATTCACGGATGCGGGCCGCGAACAACGCATCGTCGAGGAAGGTCCAGGCCTCGTCGAGGACCAGTAGCGTCGGTCGGCCGTCGAAGCGCTCCTCCAGGCGATGGAACAGGTAGGTCAGGACCGGCGGGATCAGCGCCTTGTGTCCCATCAGCGCCTCGAGCTCGATATGCAGAACATCCGCGGCAGCGATCTGTTCGGACGCGCCATCGAGGAGCCTGCCGTAGGCGCCTTCCAGAGCGTAGGGCGACAGTGCCGCCACGAGGGGCGCCGATTGGATGAGCACGGCGAGGCCGGTTAGCGTGCGCTCGACCTTGGGCGCCGAAGCGAGACTCTGCAGCGCTGTCCACACGGCATCCTTCACGTCCGGCGTCACGCGCACGCCTTCGGCAGTGAGCAGAGCGGTCACCCATTGCAGGGCGAAGGCGATCTCGCCGGGTTCATCGATGCGGGACAGCGGTTGTAAGGACAGTGATCCCTCGAGGCCGAGCTCGACACTGGCGCCATTCATGGCAAGCGTGCTGGCCCGTGCTGAGCGTCCGCGGTCGAACATGATGACTTGCGCGCCGATGAAACGGCGGAACTGCAGGGCGAGCAGGGATAGGAGCACGGACTTGCCCGATCCCGTGGGGCCGACTACGAGCGTGTGGCCAACATCGTCGACATGGAGATCGAGCCGGAACGGCGTACTGCCGCGCGTCTCCGTCACCATCAGCGGTGGTGCGTTGAGGTGCCGGTTCATGGTCGGTCCGGCCCAGACGGCCGAGACCGGCATCATGTGCGCTAGGTTGATCGTATGCACGATCGGCTGGCGGACGTTGGCGTAGGGGTTGCCGGGAAGGGAGCCGAGCCAGGCATCGACGGCGTTCAGGGTCTCGCGGATGGTGGCGAAGCCGCGGGTGTTGATGATGCGCTCGACGGCGAGCAGCTTCTCGTTGGCGAGCTGCAGGTTTGCGTCGGCGATGACGATTGCCGTGGTGAGATAGCCGAATGCCACGTCGTCGGCGCCGAGCTCCTGCAGGGCCTCATCGGCATCCATGGCCTTGTTGTCGGCGTCCGTGTCGACGAGGGCCGACTCGCGGTTGAACATGACCTCGCGGAGCACGGCGGCGACGGATTTGCGCTTGGCAAACCACTGACGCCTGAGCCGAGACAAGTTGCGTGCGGCTTCGGTCTTATCGATCCCGATCCAGCGCGTGGTCCAGCGGTAGGAGAAGCCGAGGTCGTTCAGTGCGTCGAGCAGTCCCGGCACGGTCGCGTTCGGGAAGCCGAGCACGCTCAGGATCCTCAGGTGCTGACTGCCGAGTTTCGGGTCGACACCGCCGAGAAACTGCCGATCACAGAGGATGGCGTCGAGGTGGGCCGGGATGTCCGGAACGGCCACAGGATGGCGCGTGTCGGAGATGGTGCCGTGCAGGTAGGTCAGCGTCCCCATGTCGTCGAGCGCTTCGGCCTCGGGAAGAATAGAAGCAAGCATCTGGAGCGCACGGTCGGTTTCGGTAATGAACCAGGCGAGCTGCGCGCGGGGCGTGGTCTCGATGTTCGCCTCGGCGCTGCGCTCGTACAGGAGCCGTTCGGCCTGCGATTCGCGTTCCGGCGGCGGCAGGTAGAGGAATGTGAGGTAGTAGCGGCTCTCGAAATGCGTGCCGTCGGCACTGAAGGCGGCATGACGCTCCTGGTCGACGAGCCAGGACGCAGCGTCCTCAAATCGCGCCCCGGGATATTGGTTGGCAGGAATTCGCTCGGCCTCGAAGAAGAGCGCCCATCCAGAGCCGAACCGCTTCAGGATGTTGTTGAGCCGCGCCGTGACCGAGACGAGCTCGGCCTGTGTGGCGCTATCGAGATCGGGTCCGCGATAGCGGATGGTGCGCTGGAACGATCCGTCCTTGTTCAGCACGACACCGGGCGCGACCAGACACGCCCACGGGAGGTAGTCGGCGAGGCTGGTCGTCTGCTTGCGGTACTCGGCAAGGTTCAGCATGAGAGGGCTCCCTTGTGACGGGCGTGACGGGACAGGACGGTCAGGAAGGCCGGGTCCTTGCGGGTGATCCAGACGGCGGCGGCGTGGCCGGCGAGCCAGATCAGAAGTCCGACGATCCAGAGCCGGAGTCCCAGCCCGATGGCGGCGGCCATCGTGCCGTTGAGGATCGCGAAGCTGCGCGGGGCGCCGGCGAGCAGGATTGGTTCCGTCAGGGAGCGATGCAGGATGACCTCGTAGCCCGGTACGAGGCTCGATGGGTGACGCATGAGGCGGTTCCTTGGTCAGTGGATGAGTGCGCCGCCGGCAAAGGAGAAGAACGAGAGGAAGAACGACGTAGCGGCGAAGGCGATGGAGAGTCCGAACACGATCTGGATCAGTCTGCGCATCCCGCCGCCCATGTCGCCGAAGGCGAGGCTCAAACCGGTGACGATGATGATGACGACGGCGATGACCTTGGCTACCGGACCTTCGATCGACTCGAGGATGCGCTGAAGCGGGGCTTCCCAGGGCATGCCGGAGCCGGCGGCGTATGCGGCGGTGCCGAGCACAGCAACGTGGCTGACCTGGGCGGCCAACGCCATAAGGAACCGGGCTTTGGATCGGATCATGTGCGCCTCTCGTCAGATGGTGTGCAGGGTGGGTCGGCCGATCGGCGTCACTTGGTAGTTGCCGTCGTCATCGAGGCCGGTGAGCTCGAGCAGCGTTTCGATGCGGCGTGCGTTGCCGCGGCCGGCGATGAACACGATGATGTCGATGGCCTGGACGATGAGATCACGAGGGACCGTGACCACGGTCTCCTGGATCAACTGCTCGAGGCGGTAGAGGCCGGCCTCGGCCGAGTTGGCATGGAGCGTGGTGATGCCGCCGGGGTGTCCGGTGTTCCACGCCTTAAGCATGTCGAGCGCCTCTGAGCCACGCACCTCGCCGACGATGATGCGGTCCGGCCGGAGGCGCAGGGTCGAGCGGACGAGGTCGGCCAGCGATGCGACGCCCGGCTTGGTCCGCAGCGCAACGCAGTCGGTCGCGGCGCACCTGAGCTCGCGTGTGTCCTCCAGGATGAGGACGCGCTCGTTGCAGTCGGCGACTTCCGCTAAGAGCGCATTGACCAACGTGGTCTTGCCCGAGGAGGTGCCGCCGACGACGAGAATGTTTTTCCGGTCTCGGATCGCGGCCTGCAATGCATCGGCCTGCAATGGCGAGATGATGCGGGCGGCCACGTAGTCCGGTAGGCGATAGAGGACGTCGGCGGGTTTGCGCACGGCGAAGCACGGCGCCGTGGCGACGGGCGGCATGATGCCCTCAAAGCGCTCTCCGGTCTCCGGCAGCTCGGCAGAGACGATCGGTGCGTGCGCGTGGACCTCGCGGCGGACGTGAGCGGCAACAAGGCGGATGATGCGTTCGACTTCGGTGCTGCCGAGCCGCTCGCCGGTGTCCTGGCGGCCAACGCTCGCGCGTTCGATCCAGAGCTTGCCGTCGGGATTGACCATGACCTCGATCACGGTCGGATCTGCCAGTGCGGCGGCAATCGTGGCGCCGAAGGCGGTGCGCAGCATCTGGCGGCGCCGGCCTTGGGCTTCTTCGGCGGCCGGTAGGGACAGGAGGTCAGCCATGATCGTTCTCCTCGAGGGGATGCGCGCTGGATGCGTGGCCGTTGCGATCCGTGGGATGACTAGTCGTCGATGTGTCGTCCGGCGGCTTCGCGAACAGATCGGTCTGCGCCACGGGAATGGTCGCGATGACTTCCGCAACGAGACGTTCGTTCTCGGCCACGCGGCGGCCGACCTCGGTGAGGAGCACCTGGTAACGCTCCCTCCCGAGTAGGCGCGCGGGCTCCTGCTCGTCCTGCGGTAGCGGCGGCGTCACGGTCAGGAAGTAGCGGACGAAGATCGCCAGCGTTTCGGTGGCAACGGCCATCTCGCGCCGGAGTCCGGCGACGACGCGGTTGAGCTCGTTGAGCCGGCGGGCAAGCCCCTCCTCGAGGCCGGCATGCTGTTGCGGCTCCAAGGCTGCTCGCAGCGCTTCCTCGACCAGGGCGGATTTGGCGCCATTGCGCTGCTGCGCGATCAGATCGAACCGCCGGGCGAGCGGGCGCGATATATAAAGAGTGTATCGCTTCTTGCTCATGTCAGAGACGCAGCCCCGGGAACTGGATGATTTCGTTCTGACTGTCGTCGGCCGGCGCGGTTCCGATTTCCGGCGTCGGCTCCGTCAATTGGGCCGCGAAGAGGGGCAGGTCGCCGATCGGCCGTTCGGTTTTTATGGTCTTGCGGCGTGCGATCTCTCGTGTGCGGGGAGGCGCGTCCGCATCGCCCCCGCTCGATGTCACGAGGTCTGCCCAAGCCTTGTCGAGACGGGGATCGGGACTGCGGATGCGATCCGTCCAGACGTGCGGTCGCGTCGGACCGTCGCCCTTCTCCCTGCCGGCCACCTCCGGCGCCGGCAAGCACCGCTCGAGGAAATTGCGATCGTCGTAGTAGCGGAGCTTTCGCGCGCGGATTGGCGGCACGCCGGAGACGAAGACCAGCGCGTCATCTTGTGGGAGCTGCAAAACCTCGCCTGGCGTCAACAGCGGACGCGGCGTTTCCTGCTCGGAGACGGACGTATGCGATAGCCAGGCTGCGAAGCGCTTGCCGGAGAGGTTGGTCTGCGCGCGTAGCTCGGTCGCTGTGCCGAGTGCATCGGATAGGCGCCGGGCCGTGCGCGCGTCATTGGGCGCGTAGGCGATCCGCACATGGCATTTGTCGAGGTTGGCGTGATTAGG
>NZ_DAITQL010000105.1:0-12403 GCF_036833075.1 Hyphomicrobium sp. | reverse complement strand
TGGGCGACCAACCGCTTGCGGGTCTCGTTGAACTCCCACACCGACACGTTGGGAACCATCATCAACGCGCGCTCGTTTCGTTTGAGCGACGAGGAGATGCTGCGATCCCTGCACAAGCTCTACCAGCAAAAGGGCCTGCTGTCGGGCATCGTGATCGACGAATGCGACGGCCTCCCATCGAGCAGCGCCTATAGCTCTCGCTTTGGCAGTCTGCTGCGCGCCTATCGCCTCATCGGCTTTACGCCGGATCGCGACTATCGCTACGTTCAGGTCAATCGCGATCTGCGAAAGCTCCATCCCGAAATCCTGCGCCAGGTGCTCGACGGCTTGAAAGCCACGGGCAGCGATGCCTGGCAGGACCTCCAGACCGACCGGGTGATCGTCAACAACGAGTTCAGCCTCGGCGTGGTGGTGGCGCGATGCGTCGAGGCGCCGACCGGACTTCTGCGCTGGCAGTTGCGCTTCGACACCTCGCTTGCCCCCGACATCACCATCGTGGTGCGCATGGACAGCGCCAATCGGGCGCCGCTCGATTACTATCTGTTCCCGCGGATCGACATGTTCTCCGAGAAGCTGCGCTTGGCGGAGGACAATGCCTTGGGGCTCGACGCCTACCGCTTCGACGATCTCGATCTTCTTTATGAAATCGCAAAGCCCGTTCCTCTCGCGGAGGCGATCTGATGCCAGCCGTCCGTCCCAACCAGATCGAAATGATCCCCATCTCGCGGATCACTGTGCTCAATCCCCGCGCCCGCAACAAGCGTCAGCATCGGGAGATCGTGAACAATATTGAGGCCATTGGTCTCAAGCGCCCGATCACGGTAAGCCGCCGCGTCGGGGCCGGCGGTCCCCGATATGATCTGGTTTGCGGGGAAGGCCGGCTGGAGGCCTTCCAGATGCTGGGGCAGACCGAGATCCCGGCGGTGGTTATCGAGGCCAGCGAGAGCGAATGCCTCGTGATGAGCCTGGTTGAAAATATCGCGCGGCGCACCCCGCGTCCCATCGATCTGATGCGCGAGATCGGCGCCCTTCGCTCGCGCGGCTATAGTGATGTCACCATCGGAGAAAAGATCGGCGTCGGGGCGTCCTGGGTCAACATGATCGGCTCGCTCCTCGAGCGCGGCGAGGAGCGGTTGGTTTCCGCGGTCGAAACGGGGCTCATTCCGATCACCCTGGCGATGGAAATCTCCAAGGCCGAGACGGAGGAGGCGCAGAATCTGCTCCTCGACGCCTACGAGACCGGCAAGCTCAGGGGCAAGCGGCTGGCCGCTGTTCGTCGCCTGCTCGAAATGCGGTTGCAGAGCCAGCGCAAGGGCGGATTGCCGACCGGGCGCTTGGGGCGCAAAGCCAGTAGCCGGCGGATGACGGCGGCCGATCTCATGCAGGTCTACCAGCGCGAGGCGGAACGCCAGCGCCTGCTCGTCAAGAAATCGGATTTCACCCAGGTTCGTTTGTTGTTCGTGGTCGAGGCGCTGAAGGACCTGCTCGCCAATGACGGCTTCATCAATCTGCTGCGCGCCGAAGGGCTGGCGACCATGCCGCGGGCACTCAAGGCTCGCGTATCGGGGGACGATCATGGCTGATGAACCGAAAGACCGGGAGGACGGCCATATTCATCTCGCTTTTGACCGAGACTTCCTGACGATCCCCGTGGCGGGAATCGTGCCGCTCAAGACGCTGCCGGACGGCGCCAGGGCGAGCCGCTCCTATGCGCAGGTTCTGAGCTCCATCAGGGCGATCGGCTTGATTGAAGCGCCCGTCGTGATGGCCGACACAAAAAATCCCGGAACCTGGTTTCTCCTCGATGGCCATCTTCGGCTGGAGGCGTTGAAGGAACTCGGCGTCGTCGAGGTCGAATGCCTGCTCGCTACCGATGACGACACCTATACTTACAACAAGCGCGTCAACCGCATACCGCCGATCCAGGAACACCGGATGATCGCGCGTGCAATGGACCGGGGTGTGTCGTCGGCTGACATCGCCGCCGCCTTGAATCTTCAGGTCGAGTCGGTGCTGCGGCGTTTTCGGTTGCTGGAAGGGATCAGCCCCGAGGCGGCCGAGATGCTGAAGGACACGCCCTGTTCGATGAAGGTGTTCGACATTCTGCGCCAGATGACGTCGGTCAGGCAGATCGAAGCCGCCGACCTAATGATCGGTCAGAACAATTTCACCGTCATGTTTGCGCGTGCGTTGCGCGCGGCGACCTCTGAAAACCAGCTTGCCACTGCCCGCAAGGGAAAGGGCGGCGGCAAGCCGACGCCTTCAGGCCAGCAGATCGCCCGGATGGAGCGCGAATTGGCGGCGCTCCAGACCCAGGTGAAGTCGGTTGAGGAGACTTACGGTATCGACAATCTGCATCTGACCGTCGCGCGCGGATACATCGCCAAGCTGTTGGCGAACAATCGGGTGGTTCGTTGGTTAGCGACTCATCAGCAGGACTATCTCAGCGAGTTTCAGAAGATCGCCGAGATCGACACGCTCGGCCCGATCGCGGAAACGCCGAGCGCCTGAGGCAGGTATATGGGGACCCGGACCCGATAAGCGCGGGGACCATGGGAGAAGCCGCACCGTGGGGCGGATCAATCATGGTGGCGGGAATGGCGGCGAACCCGCATGAGGCCCACTAGGTTGGCCGTCATATGGTCCAGCCGCATGAGGGGTGGTTTGCCTCGCATGAACTGAAGGTGGGCGGGCGCGTCGGAAGCGCCGACCGGCGCGTCCGCCATTTGTGCTGAGCGATCAAGCACTATCCATGGCGCTTTGTTCAACTCGCTTTGGGGCGCGGCACTGCACACGATTCCTGTCGTCCCACGCCTCAAGCTCATCGACCCGGTAGAGGACCGCTTTGCCGATTTTTACGAACGATGGCCCGATCTTCATCGCACGCCAGTTCCGAAGGGTGCCAACGGAAACGCTGCCGCGATAGCGTTCGGCTACCTCTTCCGGCGTGAGAAATGTGGTCTCTGGCATAATCCCTCCTTCGGCAGAAGACCTGCCGTTGATGGTCGAGCGCGATGCGCATTTCGGGATGTGTCGGTCATTCAGAGGCACCGGCACGCTGGCCGAGCTTTGATGGCGCACGCTCCTGCATGACCAAACATGAGCGCGCGGAAGTGGTCAGGGAAGTATCAATCGTCAGGCGTAGGGAACGCGGATAGTCGAGGATACAAATAGGCGGGGATGCGTAGTGGTCTTCCCGTTTGCAAAGGCTTTTGATGCCAGATGCAGTGAGGTCATCACGCTGACCTGTCGAACGACTCTGGCTCGAGCCGAATTTGCAGGTCTACAAGCAGGTTGGAGTCCATGCCGTCACCGGCCAGGGTTTGCAGGTAGTCGAGCAGATCGTCCTGCCGCGGTTGACCGAAGGCCAAGCGATAAACTGTGAGGCTGCGTTTGAGCCAGGCGAGCCGTGTGACTTCGCGGCTGAACGGCAACAGCGGCACGCGCCGTTCGACCCGCACGGAGCCCTCGTAGATCCAGTAGGGGATGAGGTCGGTATCGACCGTGGCCTCGGATCGCGCCTGTTCGAACATCAGCCGCCACGGGTCATCGGGAACCTGCCCGCACGCCCTGACGACAGCGGCCTGGCGTTCCGCCAGGTTGAGGCGCACGGCGTGGCCCTTGAAGCGATGAACCCGGCCTTCGCGCTGTTCAAGGTCCACCGGGTTGCCCGGCAGGTTCCAGTGGTAGACGCGATAGCAATAGGGATGAAAATCCAGCCCCTCCTGACCGACGGACGTCGTGGCGAGAACGAACGGCCGAAACGGCGAATTGAAGGCGTCGCGCACTCCTCCAAGCCGCGCGACGGCGCCGTCCTCGTCCTTGTAGTCGGCGAGCCGCATCGCAAAGCGCCCGCGCATCTGGAATTTGCCTATCGTGAGGGCGCCGTCATCGACATGCACGTCATCGACGTCGATCTGCGATGGGCGGACAGCCAAGGCCGAGGCCATGGCCCGGGCGACGCCGATCGCGCGCTCTGCGGCGGGACGCGCCCCCAGACCCTCGGCGTCGACGAGATAGTGGGCGTATTCGTCCAGGACGGCCTGAAGATTGTGATCCGCACAATAGGTCAGCACACGATGCCAGTACCGATCGTCGGCGTTGCGCCTGAGCAGCGCAACGGCGTCATGCTGGTTGAACAGTGTCCGGAAGGACCAAGCGACATCGGCGGCCGCGCTGAGCAAGCGCGGATCATCCCACGCCAGTTCTGGCGCGATCCGCTTGAGCGCGCGAAGCGCACAGACCGCCGGGCTGCCGAGCGCCACATCGACCAGCAGGTCCGGCAGATCGGCGGAAGAGGCGCTGATCGTGCGCGTCTTTACGGCGCCCGCGAGTTCGGCGACATGATCCTGGAAGGCGTCCTCGCTCGCCAGCGCGCGCATGCCGTGGGGCGTCTCCAGCCAGGCGCGAGAGCGCTTTCCTAGCGCGTCGTCGATCACGGCGGGCGCGGCCCATTCCGCACCAGCGGTATCTGCCTCTGGTCCTGCGGTTTGCTGGATGACGTCCATTGCGGGCTTGAGCCGATCCCTGATCGCATCGCGCATCGCGTCTTGCGACACAGCGCCCTGCTCGGCGAACACCGCAAGCGGATCGGCCAGTTCCGCCAACGCCGGCGATGGATAGATCAGCAGCAGGGCGCGAAGGCCCGCGAGGCGCCCCTGATCCTGACGGAACTGCAAGGGGCGCAGGCGATGCTGGTCGAAATAGCGGCGACCGGATTCCCCAACCCCCATACGCCGTTCGGCTTCGTAGGACAGGAGGGCCGCCACAGCGTCGGGCACCATGGACCAGGAGGAGAAGATCAGCGCCTTGGTAAGCGGGGGGCCAGGCGGCGTCGCGCCATAATAGGGCATGGCGGCGGGGATCCAGAGATTTTGCTCGAGATGCTGGCCGAACATGTCATCCATGATCGCCCGCATACGGCCGTTGGCTGGCTCCAGCGGTGCGTAGGCGTCGATGGACTCCCGATCGAGCATGGTTGGACGCGCCGTCCGGATGGCGTCGCACAGGGTCGCCGAAGGCGCCTGCGCCTGGGCCGCCAGAAGCTGCTTCAAGCTGTAATGGCGCATGAAGTTGAGCAGGTAGGGCGCTGATTTCCAATATTCAATGATCTCCGGGGCGTCGAGCGTGCGCGCCACCTGCGACAGGGCCGACGCCTGGGCGAGGTCGGCGGGGGCGACCGAGACCGTGATGGCGGGTTCGCTCATCATGGAATCGCGTTCGATCGTGGATGCAATCCGTTCGGTGCGCGCGATCACGCGTCGCAGGCGTTGTTCGATCGTCTTGCGGGCCTCGACGGCTGAAGCGTGCGATTGCGGGAGGGCGTGCAGGAGGCCGCGGAAGGCGCGCATTTCGTGCGCCAGGGTGGCGGCCACGTCCGGGCCTTTCTCCCGGCCGTAGAGGAAGCTCAAGGTTTCGAGGAAGTCCCGATAGTGGTCGCCTTCGTCCGGCTCATCGCCGGCGAGCGTGAGCATCCGGTACGGCGTGGCGGACAGCAGCAGGGTGCGGGCAGCGTGTCCTTCGGCCCCGGAATAGTCGAACAGTTCGCGTGCGAGGATCGCCGCATCGCTATCGCCATGCAGAAGGTCCCGGAACCGCTGGAACTCGTCCATGATGATTAGGTCGGGCTGGAGGGCGTCGACGCAGGCGTGGGACAGTTTGGCGCGGAGTCGGGCGACCAGAGCGTTGCGCGGATGGGTCATCTCCGGGGGATAGGCGTCCCGTCGGCGCGGGAAGAGGTCGCAGACCCGTTCGAGCTCCTCGAAGAGGTCGCGGTCCGCCTGCACGTCGCGGCGGAAGCGCGCGATGATGCGTTTGTCGACGCCTTCAAGGGTGAGGCTGTCCACGGCGCGGTTCCAGCCATCGGCGCCGGCTGTCACTTGCAAAAGGTTGTGGAGGCCGCGTGGGCGCGAAACGAGATCGCGCAGGAGATGGCACAACAGGGCGCGTTCCTGCGTCACGCCCGTCGCGGAGCGCAAATCGAACGTCGTGCCCGGCGTCAGGCTGATGAAGTTCACCTTGTTGGCGTCGAGGCCCGTCTGGTCGCGCAGCTGCAAGGGAATGAGGGTCATGCGGGTCGGTAGGGCCAGTTCGCGCCGGCCGAGCACATTCAGCCGGTTGAGGTTCTGGGCGGCGATCGCCTGGTTCGAGCAGATATAGAGGATGTCGATGCGTTTGGTGCTGTCCCACAGGTGCTCGATCATCCGGGCGATGACCCCGCGCGCCACCATCGTCTTGCCCAGACCGACCTCGTCGGCGACCAGGAATTGACGGACGGGATCGTCCTGGCCGTAGAGCCGGTCGAACACATAGTCGACGGTCCGCCGCTGGAAGACCTTGAGAGGGGCGAGCGCCGTTTCGGCGCGGAACCGTTCATTGCCCATGCGCGGCGTCCTCGGCTGCGAGCGCGCCCCGGAATGCGTTCCACAGGGCGCGGAATTCGGGCGGGATCGGATCGGTATCGGCGCCGTCTCCGGTTTCCAGGCGCGCGATCAGCCTTTCGATGGCGCGCAGCTGGTCGCCGCCGCGGCAGAAGGCGCTGACCATCTCCTCCAGGATCGGCGCATCGTCGCTTGCCGCGCGCCATGCGCCCTGGCCCGAACCGTCTTGAGCCGCCAGCGCCGCGGCGAACGGATCGCCCAATTCGGAAAGCAGCAGCCGCAGATAGCGAAAGAAGGCGTCCTTGCTGTCGATCACCCAGCGCAGGATGGCGGCGTGGCGCTCGGCAGGCAGCCCTTCCATGATGAGCCCGGTGCTGAACAGGATGGAGACGTCCTTCTGCTCGTCCGTCAGCTGGCAGGCCAGGAAACGGGTGAGGTCGACCAGCGGCATCGCGCCCAAGTCCGCGGGCTGTCCCTGCCGAAGCCGCTCCAGCCCATCGCGCGCGTGACCCTCGCCCCGCGTGATCGGCCAGACACGCAAGCTACCGATCCCCGCAAGGGAGAGCGGCTCGGACGGGACCAGCCAGACCCGCCAGAGCGGCGCGCCGTCATCTGCGGGCTCGGCGCGTTCGCAACGCAGCCTGAGGCCGCTGCGGCAAATCTCGCGCCGGGCCTGATCCAATCGCGCCTCGGCGGCGCGTTGCGCGGCGTCGCCAGGGTTCAGTTCGTCGCGAACGAATGGTCGCGTCAACCGGCCGAACCCTTTGTCGCCAAGGATTTCCTCGACGCTGCCGACCCGCGATCGCTTGCCGGTCAGGGTCGCGAAGAGCTCGACATTGCGGCCAGTCACCAGCGCCGGCCGTGTGGCGTTGCCAGATCCGACCGTGATCGCGGTGTCCCAGCCGCGCTCGGCGATGAAGGCTTTGGCGTGAAGGCCCTGCAAGGTCGTCGCATCGGCCTCTTCGCCGTCTTCGGCGGCCGCCATTTCGTCGAGCACGGCGACGCGAGCGAAACGGTCGAGTGTCGCGCCCGACACCTGCACGAGTTCGTCGGAGCGTCCGATGAAGACGGGCTTGTCGGCGCTGGCCAGGCTGGCGAGCATCTCCAAGGTCTGGTCGTCGCAAAAAGGCGAGACGACGCCGAGCCGCGCGCAGGGGTCGGGACGCCATGGCTTGCCGCCGAGGCCATTGACCGCGAAGGTGACGCTCTGGAACGGCTCTGGCAGGCTCCATTCGGCGCGTCGCAGGTCTTCAGCGATTTCACCGACAAGGGTGCTGGTTCCGTCCGGCGCGCCCGCGGTCGCCAGATCGGGGAGCCGGCGAAGGAAATTGGCGAGCCCACGGTTGGCGGCCTTTGGCTGCTTCGTGATCACGCCGTCGAAGGAAGCGGCGATATCCCAGGAGCGGTCGCGCGTCAGGTTGCGCGACAGGATGATCAGGCGCAGCCGCGCCGGATCTTCGGGCCTCACCGGCGTGAAGCGAAGCGCCCACATCTTGGGATGGAAGGCGCCGCCCTGCGGCGCGGCGACCTCGACCACGATGCGTTCCAGCAAGGAGCACAGGCGGGAATGCGGACGCGCGCTGGCCTGGATGTGGCCGGCGTCGGTGAAGACGACGAGCCGACCGGCGATCCGCTCCGCGCCTTCCAGCAGGGCCACGGGATGGGAGAGGATATCGTCGCGATTTTCGGCGGCGAAGAGGGCCAGGCTGACCGGCACGGCGAGCGCGGTCTCGAAGTCGAGGGAGTAGGTCGTGGCGACCGCCGCGTCGAAGACATAGCCGGCGGGCGGCTGAAGATTGGCGCCGTAGAGCATGCGCTGCTCGGGATCGAGGCTGCGTCTATTCAGCATTGGCAAGATCCCGCAGGTGAGACTTGGCCTGCGCCCAGCGGAAGCTGAGGCGATCGGCGCCCGATGCGCCGGTCCAGCGGTCGCGCACGGCGTGATTGCCAAAGCGGGACTGACTGGTCTTGAGGCGGCGTTCGCGTTGCTCGACAAGCTGGCGGGCCGCTGGCGCCGAGATCACCTGGTCGGCCCCAAGAACCAGCTCGCACCACTCGGTCACGAAGCGTTTGGCTGCGGGGCGGACGGTGTGCGCCGGATGCTCCACGACGGACCAGAACTCATCGAGCGACCAGGCGCGGACGGCGCCGGGGTCGAGGTCGTCGCGCCAGGCGGCAAGCCGCTCGCGATACGCCTCGATCCAGTCGTCGCGTTGGCGCAGCTCGCTGAGTGCGAGGTTATAGAGCAGCGCCGCGCCGTGCATGACATGGGAGAAGATTTCGCCGTGCTGGACGAGACGGCGGGCGGCGGCTGGAAAGGCCGACAGATGGGGATGCATCCAGATATGGTCGCAGTCCGCGTCGATGCCTTCGCGCGCCAGCATGGTGAGCAGAGCGGTTGGCTGACTGGCGACCAGGCGGTCGATGAGGAACTGCGCCTCGTCGGCGGTCAGGCGGAAGTTGGCCTGATCGAGCAGGTCGTCTGGCATCCGCGGCAGGGCCGGATTCCAGACGGCGGGCGCCGGGGCGCTGGCCAGGGCGTCCTCGCTTCCGGATGCGCCGCGCGAGCGGCCACGGCCGCGCAGGGCGACGAACAGGCTGTCGAGCGAGCCGGGAAAAGCCCGAATGCCCCACGCGCCCAGCCCCGCCCAATAGACCGAGCTGGGCAGCCGCTGGAGCCGTGGGCCCGCATCGCGGCCAATGACGCCATTGGACTCGCCGCCGGCTTTCAAGGCGTCGGCAAGCCGGATCTCGGTGTCGCGCGCCTCGGCGCGGAGCTGCGCCTCGGGGACTTCGCGCTTTTCCAGCGTCCGATAGAGCCAGGGAATGAACAGCATGTATCGCAGGCGCGTCTGGATCGTGCTCGTGCCTGGAAAGAGGTGATCGGCGATGGAATCGCGGATCGCCCCAAGCCCCAGTTCGTCACGGGTTTCGCGCTCCTGAAAGAGCGCCATGATGCGTTGCGCACGCTGCCGCTCAGCTTCATCGAAATCGATCCAGGCAAGAGACGACATGGGCTCAGGCTGCCTCGCTCTCGGTCGGCTTCGTCGGCAGGACGGGAATGACGGAGCCGGAGGTCATCAGCACGATCAGTCCGCGCTCGGCGCCGGTCATGTCGAGATAGGCCCGCACCTGCGCGCGATAGTGATCAAGCGTTCCCGTTGCCGGCGTCACATCGCTTTTCCAGTCCACGACGACGGCAGGGCTGCCCTCGGCCGTCAGGGTCAGGGCATCGGCGATCCCGGCCGTTGCGGTTTCCACGCCGTCGGCCGCCTGTGCGGAATAGACGGGAAATTCGGCCAGAAGACCCGGCCGCAGGGCCGCGATGTCAGGCAGAGCGAGGGTCCGGGCCACACAGGCCGCCAGTTCCTGCGCCGACAGCCCCGTCGCCGGGTCGGCGACGGGAGACTGGCCGAGGGCGCGGATGAGGTGGCCAGCCCGTTCGGCCAGGGCGGCTTCCTCCTCCTGGGTTCCGCCGGTCAGCACCTCTTCCATGAGCTTGTGGAGGATCAGCCCGCGCTCACGGCCGCCCTGCACGAGGACGGCTGCCTCAAGCTCGGGGGGCTGGTCGTCGGCCGATCCTGTCCAGAGCGCGGCTTCCTCTTCCCGCAGCACGGTCCCGGCGGCGTTTTCGTCGCGACTGGGCGTGAGCCAGGTCAACCGCGTCTGCGCGGTCGCGATGGCTTCGGCTTCGGCGGCGAAGCTCGCACGCGTCTGGGTGTTGCCCGCGCCCGCACCTGAGGCCGCGAGGCCGGCAGGCAAGTGAGAGACGTCCAGGCGGGGCAGGTCGGCGAGCGACAGATCGATGAGACCGATCCAGGCCGATTTCGACGGCGTGGCGTCGAGCCGGGTCAAGACAAGGAGTTCGCGGGCGCGGGTGGCCGCGACATACCAGAGCCGGATGCGTTCGCGGTCCAGCTCCTCCTTTTCCGCCTGGCGCGCGGTTTCGTAGCCCTCGGGCACAACGCCCAGGACCGGGCAATAGAAGGTCTCGGTCTGGCGGTCGATCACGGCGCTGTCGGGCGCCATGACGCCGGTCATGGTGTTGACCGGAATGACGATCGGCCATTCCAGCCCCTTGGCCGCGTGCATGGTGAAGAGCGCGACGGCTTCTTCCTGGGCGTCCGGCCGGCCTTCGACCGCCCGCGCTTCGTCGGACCAGGCCGCTGTCATCGCCTCGGCGAAGGCGCGCAGGCCACGCACGGCGTAGCCGGTCGACAGGCTGAGATAGAGATCGACATTGGCCAGCGCGCGCTCGGCCTGACCACGATGGCGATCAAGGAGGATCGGGCGAACCCGCATGACGTCCACGGCCTGCGAGAGCAGAGCGTGCGGGGTCGTGCTGTTGCCGCGCCGGAAAATCGATTGCAGCCGCTCGATAACCTCGCGCACGAGCGGATGGGCGATGACCGCCGGGTCGACGCCGAGGTCGAGGCGCGGGATTCGAGCGGGTTCGTCCTCGGCGCGCGGAAGCCCCCAGACGACGTCCAGCAATTCTTCCTCGGTGAGGCCGACCAGAGGTCCGCGCAGCAGAGCGCCGAGCGCCAGGGTGTCGCGGCGATCGGCGAGGATGCGGGTCAGCGCGATCAGGTCCTGGATCTCCTGACGGCGGAACAGGCCCTTGCCGGCCTGGGTCGCCACGGGAATGCCCCGGCGCTCCAGGGCCTCTTCATAGCGCCACAGCTCCGCACCGGTCGGCGCCAGCAGGGCGATGTCGCCCGGCTGGCAGGGGCGTTCGGTCCCGTTGCGCCGGTCGATGACGGGCTGGCTGTCGATCAGCCGCGCGCACAGCTCGGCGATGGCGTCAGCCTCGGCGTCGCGCTGCTGCTCGGCGCTCGCCTTACCATTCTCGTCCGCGACGGCGATGTCGATGGCGGCTACGCACAGATCGCCTCGGTCGTCGTGGAACGGGTCCAGAGCGGTGAAGCCCGGCTGTCCATCGGCCGAGAGCACGGCCTCGAAGCGCTCATTGACGAAGGTGAGGATCGAGGCGCAGGAGCGGAAATTGGTGGAGATCGACAGGAGGCTGTCGGGGTCCTGGGCGCGAAAGGCGTCGCGGGCCTGCACATAGGCGCCGACGTCGGCGCCGCGGAAGCGATAGATCGCCTGCTTGGGGTCGCCGACCAGGAAGAGCGCCCCCGGCCGGATGTGGAACTGGGTCCAGTCGTCATCGCCGTCGACCGGCTCGCCGCACAGACGCCAGAAAATCTCGGTCTGCTGCGGGTCGGTATCCTGGAACTCATCGACGAGGACGTGGGCGAAACGCTGCCCGAGCGCGCGGCGAACGTCGTCATGGTCGCGAAGCAGATCGCGCGCGGCGAAAATCAGATCGTCGAAATCGAGTTGAGCGCTGGCGCGCTTGTGGGCGCGGTAGCGGTCCAGGATCGGACGCGCTTCCTCGATCAGGGCCGCGAGGGTCCGGCTCGCCGCGGCTTGGAGAAGCAGGGCCCATGCGTCGCAGCAGGCCGTGTAGTGGGCGTCGGCGGCGTCGTTCAGCCGCTCGCCATCGGCCTTAGAGAGACCGGCTTGCTTCGCCGCGGCCGCCCATTTGCCCTTTTTGCGGTAGGAGGCGAAGGCGCCGGCCTTGGTGCAAAGGTCCGGGTGGGGCCGCGAGGTGAGGAGCCCGACGAGCCCAGCGGGCGTCGCCAGATCAGGTCCGCTGGCCAAGGCGGTCGCCATCTCGATGAGCCGTTCGACGATCGTCACGGTTTCAGGTTCGGTCGCCGCTGCCGCGTCCATGAAGCCCGCGAAATCCGCCGTCGCCTGCCGGAACACCGCCAGGTGGCCGTCGAGCGGGGAGATGGGCGGCGCGGCGAGCGTGCGACGGCGGCGCAGATGCTCGGCGATCTTGTGGACCAGCGCCACGGTTTCGCCGGGGCTGTGCAGCACCATCTCGGCGAGGATGCCGCCCTGACCGCCGGACAGGCGCTCGCGCAGCCAATCATCGACCATTTCGAGGAAGGTGAGATCGGCCTGGTTGCGATCCATGACGCCGGCGCCGGGATCGATGTCGGCCTCCGCCG
>NZ_DAITQL010000104.1:0-12466 GCF_036833075.1 Hyphomicrobium sp. | reverse complement strand
GGGGCCGTCTAGTCACGGTTACTAACTCCCCGATCACCAGGAGTCAGAGAGTTTTGTTTGCGGGGGCGCACCGCAAGCCATCGCTCTCCCAGGACAAAGGGGAATGACGATGCGGGTTCCGGTCGAACTTGATCCCGATGTGGATGACATCGCGCCGACAGGCGACGAAATCACCCCCTATGACGAGCGGCATTTCGTGACCTATCTGCGGCTGCTCGATGCCAAGGCCGAGGATGCGGATTGGAAGGAAGTGGCGCGAATCGTCCTGCACCGCGATCCGCAGGCCGAAGAACTGCGGACCTATCGGTGCTGGCAAAGCCATCTCGAACGCGCGCAATGGCTATCGCGCGAGGGCTATAAGCGGATTTTGGAGCAGGCTGCCGCCAACAAGGCGTGATGTGAAATCAGGACTTTCCTGGCTTGGCAGGGTAATGGAGCAGCAGGCGATAGCCGCCTCGCATCATCTTGATGCCGTGGCTAACCAGACGTCGGGCCTTGTTCTTGCGCGGATCGCTCTCGAAATCCTCTTTGGTCCCGCGAAAGCCGAGCAGGACCTCCGCGATGGTGCGATAGCTCTCGCCGCGTAGCCTGGCGTCGAGCGCCCGCAGGGACAGAATATGCCATTGCCGGAGCTGGTCAGGCAGCGTGCCGATGGGTGGACCAGGCGGCCGCCGCGTCAACGACCGCCAGAGGCGGCGCGCGGCATGGGCACGAAGCTCCAGAAACGAATCCAGCGGCAAGGTCACGGCGTAGAAGGCGGCCGCGTCAGGCACGGCGTTGGGCAACCAGAACTGGTGCGTAGCGTCGTCCACGCGCCAGATGCCGTGCCAGCCGTCTGCTGCGCGGCGCAGGTCGAGACCGTCAAGATGGGCCAACGTGACCGCCGGCTCCGTCTCGGTGTCCTCTTGCACGATTGGCGATAACATAACCGCCTGTGGCTGGAGCTGCGGCGACCAGATCGGAGCCTGAAGATCAGGCGGCGCGTCGGGATCGCCGGCGAAATCGCAGCCCCCAACGCAAGGCGAATGCCTCCAGTTGGCGGGCATCCGGTCGCTGCATCGCGGTCAATGTCTGATATTCATGGCGGTATTCGTCGTTGCGACGAAGATATTCCCAGGCGAAACCGGCGGCGGGCAGATGCTTTGTGTGCCTGTAGGCCGCCGGAGCACGCCAGTCGATGCTTAGCATGGCGTCTCCTCCCTATGGCGGGCGTGCAAGACAACGCCCGAACAGGAAGGATTCGGCATATCGAGGCGTAAGGGTAGCCGCACGAATGAGATAAGTGTTGCGGGTAACCCGATAAATATGTTGGTCTTTTCCTTCTTAACAATGCTTGCATTGTCTGGCGAGCCGGGCAGCGCCCGGCGAGCGCGTTTTCCACCGCGCGGTCCATTGGACGCGCGAAAGCCGCCGACCCGGCAGGGTCGGCAGCGGTAATTTCAGCCATGTGGTTGCTTCAAGGGCGAAGCCAGCGCCACGGCTCTTGCGTTCCCGCACGGCGATATGACAGGCGGCGGCACCGGAACGGTTGCCATAGGTAATTCAGCGGCTCAAAGCCGTGCCACCAATCCGCGTCGATGTCACCGCAACGGCCTTCAAACAGCACCTCACCGCTTGCGAGGTGAAGCCGGAAATCCATCGGTAAGGTTTCGGCCTGTTCCGGGTTCCCGCGTCCTGGAACGCCGTCGGCGTCTTCGCCTAGCCCCATGCAACCGCCGTGATGGTCAACCGTAATAATCCAGCGCATCGTGAAATCCTTGTCCGTGAAGTTGGGGAATGACGGCGCCCGCCGTGTGACGGGCGCCGGTGCAAAGGGGTGGCTTATGCCGCCACCCTCTGACGTTGCAGGGCGGCAAGGCGCTTGGTGGCGGTGTGGTAATGGCCGTTGTCCAACTCGATGCCGGTCCAGTCGCGTCCGATCTGCTGCGCCGCTACGAGGGTCGAACCGCTGCCGCTAAACGGGTCCAGCACAAGGTCGCCCGGCTTCGTGAACGCCTCGATAAGCGGCATCAGGGCTTCAACGGGCTTCTGGGTCGGATGCAGCCGGTTTCCGGTATAAGGGTAGTCCAGCACATCGGGGATGGGCTGCGCAGGCAAGGTCGGATTGCCCTTCGCCAGCAAATAAGCCTGCTCGTGCTCATAGCGAAGGAAGCGGGCCGATGACGCATACCGTTTGCGGAAAACAAGATGCCCGACAACGCGGAAGCCTGCCGCCTTCCATGCGTCCATGAACAGATCGACCTTGTTCCATCCGTAAAAGCTGACGCAAAAGCCGCCGTCCTTCAAAACGCGGTGCATCTGGTTGAACGCGGGGCGAAGCCAGCGGCCGTTATCGTCATTGGCGACGGTGCGGCCCTGCCGGTCGCGGAAGTTGGTCACATAGGGCGGGTCTGTCAGGATGAAATCCACCGTTCCCCGGTCGAAAGACCGCATCACTTCGATGCAGTCGCCGTTGAAAATCACGTTGCGGGGGGCTTGGGTGCTGTTGGTCATGTCTCTAATCCTTCGGGTTTGGGGTTCAGAGCAGCGAAGCGCGCGCTCCTGAACCCTTGCCCGTCGGCGAGACCGGGGGGTGAAAGGTGCAAGGGCGACCGGGATGGAGGGGGATCACCCGGCCTGCACGGAACGGAGGAACGAAGTGGAGGAAGGCCGGGGAAACCGTCCCGGTCGAGCGTCAGCGGTCCCTTGCGCCGCGCCAGGGGGCAGCGCCCCCAAGCAACCAGCCGAAGCGGAGTCGGAGGGAGATCTTGATCGGGATATGAGGACGCACAGGGCTGTAAGCCCGGACATCCTGACCATTGTTCGTTCCAGAGCAATCTATCTAGTCAAAAGTGTATCCATTGGGTACACTTCCGATATGACCAAGAAAGATGTTGGATTGCGCATCAGGTTGGATCGGGATCTGCGGGACGAATTCGTCGCCGCATGCCAAGTCCATGATCGTCCAGCGGCACAGGTGCTTCGAGAGTTTATGCGCGAGTACGTCCGCGAAAGTGTCGCGTCCTCTGCCGTCAGAGATCCACAGCGAGAATCGAGAGGGAACGAAGAATGACATCGGCGAGCCCATCCAAAGACAAGCTAGACGACAGCCCGCCCGATGCGAGCGAGTTCGCATGAGCAATGTCAACGTCAGGCGGCTGGTCGAGAACATCCGAGCCGGCACTAACGTCTATACACCGTTGGTGGAGCTAGTGGTAAACGCCATTCAGGCCATCGACCAAAAGGGCGTCAAGAACGGTTTGATTCAGATCGAAATCCTGCGAAGCGGACAGGCGGATATCATCGACCGTCTTGAGGATATTGACGGCTTTATCGTCAAGGACAACGGGATCGGCTTCACGAAGAGCAACCGTGATTCCTTTGATACACTCTATTCCGAACAAAAGATCGCTGATGGCGGCAAAGGGTTCGGCCGTTTCACCTGCCTCAAATATTTCAACCATGTGAAGGTGCATAGCACCTTCTCCGTTGGCGATGCGTTACACGATCGATCCTTCAGGATGGGCCTAGATAAAGACATCATCGTTGACGAGGAAACGTCTGCTTCGGAAAAACGGGATACGGGTACGGCAGTCGAGATTTCTGGCATCAAGTCGGTCAAGTTCCCGGACAAGCGCCTCGATACCGTCAGCCGCGTTATCGTGGAACGGTTGCTGCCTTATTTCGTGGACAATGAGCGGGCTTGTCCGCGCATCTTGATCCGGGAAGCGAACGAGCCATCCGGCGGCGTCTCTCTCAACGATTATCTGGGGAAGGAGAACAGCCAGATTGTCGAGATGCAAGTTGAACAGGGCACGTTCACGCTCCCGGCCAACGAAGAGGCCAAAGACTTTCAAGTGCGCGTCTTTAAATTTTATGCGCCGAGGTCGGCCAAGAGCAAAGTTAGCCTTGTCGCGCACCGGCGCGAGGTGACCGACAATCCGCTTCAAGCCTATATACCTGAATTCGCCGAGGAGTTTTATGAGGCCGGCCCCGACCAGGATCTTTCCAAGGGGCGCAATTTCGTTATCAAATCCTATGTGTTCGGCGACTACCTTAATGACAATGTGTCGCTCGAGAGAGGCGAATTCCGCTTCCAGACCGACAACGACCTGCTGAGCGGCATTTCCCAAAGCGAGATCGAGCAGAAGGCCGCCGAGATCGCGCAGTCGGCGTTGGGCTCGGAAATTACCGAGCGGAAGAGGCGCAAGCAGGCGCGCATCGCCGACTATGTGTCGGCCGATGCGCCTTGGCACCGGACACTAGCGAACGAGGTCGATTTCGACGCCCTGCCCATGCGACCGTCCAACCAAGATATCGAGCTTCATCTTCAAAAGAAGAAGTACGAAAAGGAAATCCAGACGCGCTCACAGGTGGCCGCGCTGCTGAAATCAGAAAACCCCGATGAGTTGGGCGAGAAGATCATTCACCTTATGGATAGCATTTCCGACACCAGCAAGAACGATCTCATCCACTACGTTTCCATGAGGAAGTGCGTTCTCGACCTCTTTTCTAAATCTCTGGAAATCGACGCCGATGGAAAGCACAAATCGGAAGGCGACGTGCATGATATCATCATGCGGCGCAAGAAAGATTCAGAAGACCTCGACTACGATGCGCATAATCTCTGGATGCTGGATGAGCGGCTGAATTTTTCCTCCTACGTGTCTTCCGACAAGCCGCTGAATAGACCTAACGGCGACCGAACAGATATCACCATCTACAACCGGCGTGTCGCATTTCGTGGTGAGAATGAGGCCAGCAATCCCATCACGATTTTCGAGTTCAAGAAACCGCAGCGCGACAATTTCGCTGACCCGTCTTCGAAGGAAGACCCCATTCAGCAGATCGTTCGTTATGTGAACCAAATTAGAGAGGGGAAGTTCAAAACCCCCGCAGGACGGGACATTATCGTCAACGGCACGACGCCATTTTACGGATACGTAGTTTGCGACCTGACCGCCAAGGTCAGGAAATGGCTTGAGTTCGAGAAAGACTTTACACCTATGCCCGATGGACTTGGATGGTTTCGATGGTTCGGCAATAACAGTCTTTATATGGAGGTTTTGAGTTGGACTAAGCTTCTTCGGGACGCAGAAATGCGAAACAAGATATTCTTCAATAAACTCGGAATAGACTGAAAAGATACGAACAAAATACGAGGGGGGGGGATTTATGGGAACGGCGAACGACAAGGAAATAAAGGGCGCGTGGGTAATCCACCACGGTCGCAAGCTCGTTCTGGATGTGAACGGACCAGCGGAGTTTCCCGCTATCAACGAGGCGGCGAAGGCCGCGACCCTGCTTACGAAACTCGGCCAAACAAACCAGGCAACCGTCACCAAGGTTGAAGCGCGCGCTATCGCTGTGGCCTCGGGTCTCGATCCGCGCTTGGAGCTGAATGGGCTTCTCCAGGTGCTTGAGCGGAAGCGCCTGATCGACCAGTCCAAGGACGACATCTCTATTCTGGGCGTCACGACGCGCGGCTCGCTTGGGCATGCCACCGACATCTACAACGAGGCCGAGCCGAGCACCTACGAAGAAGCGTCAATCACCTTGGCGGAAGTCGCGTCCGAAGCGCCCATCCGGCGCGCCGATGTCTCGCAACGGATCGGCGATACGCATAAACTCACGAATGCCCAGGTCGGCGATTTCCTCGATCGCGCCGAGGGCATCGGATTTGTCGATAAGGAGGGGGATGGAAACGACCGGCTGCTGTTCAACGGCAACCTTTTCCGCCGATCGTCCGTCGTCAAAACCCAGAAGGTACTAAACTCCCTCACCGATGCCGAACAGCGTTTGGTCAGTGAGGTCGCAGAACAACTATCCAAGAGCGGATGCTTGAGTGTCCAGCACGTTGAGCACGTTCTGTCGAAGCCGCTCTTTGAGAAGCTGGTTGCGGCAGCCGTCTATGATCTCAACGAGGTCACGAACGAGCAGGGCAGCCATGTCTACGTCACCGCGCCCGCCGCCTTTCATAAATTTGTCGATCCGATGGTGGATGATTGCTTCGACATGGCGAAGTCTCTCGTGGCGGCGCTCACCTACGGCATGGTTTCTCGGTCATCCTCCCAAGGCCGGATCACCCAACTTCCTGCACTTGTGAACAAGCTGATCTCCGGCCGCGAGGTTGGGCCAACGACTTCCATCGGACAGGACTATCGGGTTCTTGAAGTCAATGGCGTCGTCAAGCTCAGGCGTGACGCGAACTACGCCAACCGTTACTATCTGCGGCTGCTCAAAAGGGAGGTGGGAGAGCTTGCGTTGCAGGTGCTCACGCAAGGGAACGCTTATGCCCAATCTCTAGCCGACCTGCCCAGCGCGCCGATGGCCGGATACATCGGACCCGAAGAGAGCCGCACCTCAATTCGTAAGAACCAATCCCCGTTGAGCAAGCGAGCGACGCGGGATGTGCTAGAGGCCGTTCGTGGCGGGCGGGTGCTGTGATGAACGATAAGGTGCAAACGCCCAAGGGGGCTGTCTTGGAGGAGGTGCTGCGCGCCTACTTTCTGCGTGCCGGTTTCTTTGTCATTCGCGGGGTTCCATTTCGCTTTGCCGATGAAGACCTTACTGACGTCGACCTTTGGTTATATGAGCGCCCGACCGGCACGTCTCGGCGGGTGCAGATTTGCGACATAAAATACAAGCAACGCCCAAAGGCAGTTGAGCGCATCTTTTGGACGAGTGGGCTGGCCGATGCGCTCGACGTGGACGGAGCTTATGTTGCGACGACCGACAAGCGCAAAAGTCTACGGTCTGTCGCAGAGAAGCTGGACCTACAACTGATTGACGGCACAGACATTCAACGCATTCAGAACAGCCAGGCGGTACTATATTCGGAGCGAATGGGTGATGAGCAGCTGATCGCTGAATTGCAGGCAGTCGATAAAGGCTTCCGAAATAAGAACCTCCAAGACGCACGAGTTGATATACTATCGGCGCTCTCGGAGGGTTTTGGCGCTCCGTCAGCGGTCAGAGCTTTGGAAGGCTTCTCCCGGTTGGCGACGGCCGCCGTTGCTTACCATCCGGACTCACAGGCCGCTCGCTCAGCTGGCCGCTTGGCCTACCTTGCTGGAGCCATCGCTTGCCAGAGCCTCGATTACGTCAGCGTCGGTGCGGCATTTCGAACAATAGACGAGAGGCGGGACTTGATCCTGCGGGCTGTGCGGCTGGGTGCATTGGGCAATGACGATGGGCAGCAGACGCTTCGCTTGGCTATGGCGCTGGTCGAAAAGTACGCGCCCGGTGGCAGGGGAACCGCTATGGCAGTAGAAGCCAGCTTAAAGCGGGATTTGGATCAAATCCCGGCGGAAATCGTTGCGGATCAAGCGGTAAGGCTCCTAAAATCGGACCAGCTTTTCGTGACTGGGCGCGAGCTTGAAATGGCAAGCTACCACATCGCGCTGCCGACGTTTGACGGCCTCAGCGTCCAAACCAAATCGATGCTCGGAGCACTTCTCGACTATGCAAATGTCGATCGTCAACGATTCGCGAATGCATGGAAATCGAACCTTAGCGCAACTATCGCATCCGCCGAGGCGATGACCGAGCAGGTTCAGAAAGACGTTTCACCGCAAGCCAATCTCTTTGGTGACGATTAGCGCTGACCGCATGCTTTAAGAGGGACCGCTATCTTTATTCGATAGTACAATGATTGGGTTGAGGAATATGGGTAGTCCGCAAAATTTCAGCATCGACGTTCCTCGCAGATGCCAGATACTTCTTGAACATCTTTGGCCTTTAGTCTCGAACAAGGCCGATGGACGGCTGCTTCCGCTGAACGCCTCATTCCTCCTGGCGCTTTCAACGCCGATGGTGAATTTGCCCATCGAGAGGATATGGAAGCCGCAGAAGAGTAGAGCGGTTGGCCATCTCAATGATTCCGTCCTCGACGCCTCGTTAGCAAGAGCGGTAAAAGCGGATATCGGTCAGAGCACTGTCGCCAAGGCACCTTTCTTTAACGCGGGCGCGTGGCGCTATCACTATTTACCAAAGGGCGCGGCATTACCCGATCTTTCCAAGCAAGGTCTGCCTACGGACATTCAACAAGCGCTTGCCGCGGACCTCGCGCTGACTGCCGCAGGCGCGCTGGCCACGGAAACATTCTGCAGCATTCTACGAAACGGGTTGGCTCACGGAGGCGTCCTCTACCTCGACAGCCACGGCCAAACGACGGAAGGGGCACCGGTTACGAGGTTCTGCTTTGTTAGCACAAAGCAAAAAAATAGAGCCGTTGTCGGCCTTCATTTTCTTCAAATCACGATGAAAGATTATCGCGTTTTCCTCGGAAATTGGGTCAACTGGCTTCATGGTGCCACTGCCAAGCCTATTTCGCAGAAATCATAATAATGGCGAACTATTATTTAGCGAGATCCATGGCCAGTCTAATATTTATATAAGCAATCCGGATCGTGATGCGGTAAAAAGAATCAGCCAGTAGTATAGCTCGACGAGGGGGAATTATGGCCGACGCTGCGCCAGCACCGCGCGACATCCATCTGCTAACGATCGACGCCTTGCTCGCTGATCTCATTGGTGGGCGTGCTGTGGCTCTCGGCGGTGGTGACGAACTCGCGATGGCTTCGGATGACGCGCGGGCGGTCCTCGACTGGTATCGGCAAAATCGTGGCAGATGGCAGGCGAACCTGTCGGCCGGAGATACCGAGGCAATCATAGACATGATCGGCACGCCACCGCCGACTGTCGAGGCAGCAGCCGAGGCGGATAGCATCCGCGTCATCAAGACTTTGCGACTGGCGAAGGTCGAAGCGCACCGCTTCGCAGGCTTACACGCCTATGGACGACCGAGTGCGCCGCCGGCATCTTTCGTACTTGAACCTAGAAAGCCCGTGACGCTTCTGGAAGGCGTAAACGGTTCCGGCAAGACCTCGATCGCCAATGCGATTGTCTGGTGCCTGACCGGCCACCTGATTCGATCACAGCGGCCGCCGGAAGAGGGGCCGCTGGATTTTGCATGTGAGATTGTGCGTGACGATGGCGCGACCACGACGCACCCCATGTCGGCGATCACCCCGTTGCCGCCCAAATCGGCCGAGCTTCCCGCAGATGGCCAGCCGATCCCCGCGGATAGCTGGGTCGAACTTACATTTTTGGATTCGACTGGCACGCCATTGCCGGCGCTTCGTCGTTCACAGACCCGCACGGCTCGCGGCAAGATCAACGAAACGCCTCCTGATCTGGACGCTACGGGCATCGACCCGATCGCATGGCGCATTGCTACGATCATGCCCGCATTGTTACCGTTCCTTTCGGTCGGGTCGACATCGCAGTTGGGCGAGGCGGTCGCGCGACTAACTGGCCTAGCTGACCTGGTGGATCTCGCGCGGCACGCTGAAAAGATGGCCGGCCGCGTCGCCAAGACCGCGACGCCCGAGCTTGAGAAGCAGAGGGTGGAGATCGCGGGCCGCTATCAACAAGCGGTCGACGACCTTGCCGCGATCCTCACCGAAACACCGAGTATCGCATTCGATGGAGACCGACCGACGGTAGATGCCGAAGGAGCACAAGAACGAATCGCTGAAATCGCAAAGCATTTCGTCGAACTCAAAGCAACGGCCCTGCGCGAAGCGCAGGAGGTGCTCGGCACAGGGTTTGACCCGGAGAACAAGCAGGCCCGCGACGATCTGGAAGCGAGCATCCGCCCGGCAATCGAAGGGCTCAGGGTCATCGGTGAATTGCCGTCGATCGCCCGCCTCTCCGCGCTGAAGGTTGATGCTACCGAGACCGCCAAAGTCGTTACATTGCTGGCGCAGGTGGAGGCTGAAGCCACGACGCTATCGACGTTGGCTGCCGATCCCGATCGGGCGCGTCGTGCTCAACTCTATGCCAAGGTCTCGGCATGGATGCACGACCATGCTCATGTCGACGACGGCACTTGCCCCGTCTGCGTCGGCCAACTTCACGGCGCGTGCGATCCAGTGACAGGTGCGCCCGTAGCCGACCATCTTGCCGAGGCGGCACGCGACCGGGAGGTGATCGCCCGGACGATTGCCGAATGGTCGGCGCATTGGTGCGGGCGCCTCCTTCAGGAACTCCCGCCGGCGATAAGCGGCGAAGTACGCAATGACCTACCCACGTCTCCTGCCGCGCTGCTTCGGGCTGGTCTGGCTGACGATCTTTTTGCAACGGAACCGTTCCTCGGCACCCTGGCGACGTTACGCCCTGATGCCGTTGCGTTGATCGATGCACGGCTCGCCGCACTTCCAGAGTTTCAAGAACCGGCTGGTCGATCACTGCCTGCCGCTTTGCGGGCAGGTTCTGTCCGGCTGCAACAGATGATCGATCGCACCGTGCGTGCTTTGGCTTTCGCCGAATGGCGGGAGCAGAACGGCACGGTGCTGACAACGTTTGTGCACACGGTGCGACGTGGCGACGATGGAGACGCAGACGCGGCTCGGGCGATCGGCAGGCGGTTAACCTCGCTTCTTCGGATCGTGGAAGGCGTCGCCCCGCTCAATTCAGCGAGCGAACAGGTTCGACGCATGGAAGCTGCGCGCAAAGACCATGACGCCAAAAAAGGGCGTATCGCGGCTTGCGGGCGGGCGGTCGCGGCGCTCAACCTTCTCGTCCCTCTCGGCGGTTTGGCGCAGACACAGGTCGACACGCTGCGCCGCAAACTCTACAATCGGTCCGAGCACTGGCGCCGCGCGATTTATCGTAATGCGACGATTTTTGCGCCCGACCTCATCGGCACGGACATGAACGCGCGAGGCGTGCTGGACCTCAAAGTCGGCCGCGAGGGTGTCGCCGCGCCAGCGCAGCACATTTCCAACGCCTCCGCCCTGCGCGGTGCACTGTTCGGCTTCTTTCTCGCGTTCCGGGAACATGTACTTGCAACACGTGGCGGGCTTTCTCTGCTCATTCTCGACGATCCGCAGGAGTTGCTCGATCACGACAATCGTCAGAGACTGGCGCATGGGCTTGCTGCAGTTGCCGAGGCGGGCGCCCAACTGCTCGTCACCACCCATGACCGCCGTTTCGCCCGTTCGGTCGTTGCGGAGAATCGTGCGGCCGATCGGGTCCAGCATTTCTCTGTTCACGCCGTCAACAGCGTGCATCCGACTCTGAGCCTGTCGCCAACCATCGAGGAGGTCGACCGGCGCCGGCAGGCATTCATCAACAATCCCGATTCAGCGGTCACGGCGCAGGATTATGCATCAGACCTGCGCGTCTTCATCGAAGCGCGTTTGGGCGATCTGTTCGATGATTTGGCGGAGCCGGCCCACGCGACATCGACGCAGGCGCTCACCCTCTTCCCTCTGCTTGATCGACTGCGCGCGCTGATAACCAATGGCGGCGGCGAGTTGTTCTCCAATCCGGTACTGCGGCGTTTCGTCGATGACCCTGGGCTTGTCGATGGGGCGGCTCCGCGGCGCGTCCTCAACAAGGCCCATCATAGTGAACGGGCATCCATCACATATGTCGATGTCAAAGACGTCGAACCTGCATTCGTCCGCCTGCGAACTGGAATCGAGAAGGTGCACGAGCAGTTCCGGCTGCATCGCTGGCGTGAACCGCTCGCGCCGAGCGATGCCTCGGAGACGAACGTCGTGTCGCTGCCGATGATGGCGCGACCGACATTTTCGGTGCCGATCTGCCCCGACATTGCAGCTTTTTCCCGTTCGGTCCCGGCCGGCGGCTCCCAGGACATGGCCACCGAACAACTCAACGGCGAATGGTTCGGCGGAAAGGCTCTGTTTTACGTTCGAGGTGAGACACTGGGCTTCGCTGTTCCCTCGGGGACGGTCGCCATTGTAGAGGCGGAAGCCTATCCTGGTCGCGACCGCAACCTCGTGATTGCTCGGCACCAAGGCAATGTGTTGGCGCGCCGGTTGCTCAAGGCGCCCGGTTCGCTCGGAATTTCGCTGGCCGCGCAAACGCCCGATCCTAGAACCCCGCGTCCGACGATGACCTATGATGAGAGTAAGGTTCGGCTGTTCCGCATCGTCGGCGCCATTTTCACCGACATGGCCCCACCATCCGGTGGTGGCGAAGCGACAGCAATCGACACGGCGCCGGAACTCGGTCGGATCGAGGTCGCCTATCGTGTCCGCGAAGACAGTGCCGTACCCCTCGCATTACCCGGCCAGATCATACTGGGCGGAGCTGAACTGACCCCAAGCGAACTCAACACATGGGAAGGCAAACTCGTCGCCGTGACGCTCAACGATGGGACAAGCATCTTCAAGCGCGTCGGCGCGAGCCTTTCCGGCAGCCTCTCACACCTCCGTCAGTTCGAGACGATCGGCGGCCTTGGGTCGTCGATGGTGGTTGCCACCGAGGTATTGGACAATGCGGCCGGCACGCCAGCGATGGTTTCCGCGCGCCGGGTTTTAGGCGTGCTGTACGACCAGACATAAAATGCATATCGGGATTAAATCGGCTAAACGCCCGTCCGATACTCAGATTGTATTTAGCGGGGTATAGCGTAGACGTAGTTCTCTGTTTCGTCGTTCTCGGCCCGCCA
>NZ_DAITQL010000103.1:0-12774 GCF_036833075.1 Hyphomicrobium sp. | reverse complement strand
GGGGTGACGAACGGAGTCTACATTATTTCGGGTACCCGTTGAGGGGGAGGGTCACGCGTTGACCCTGATTGAAGTGGCAGGCGGCCTCCTGCGCAAGCTGCGCCGTGCGATCGGTATAGTCTTGTGCTCGCGGTGTGCCCTGCTCGTTCGCCGGCGGCATCGCGCCCATCATGATGGCCGCGTAAATGAATAAGCGGTACGACCAGGCGAATTTCAGAAACGCATAGGCGAAGATGATGACGAGGCCGATGATCTTGGCCTCCCATTGCTGCGGTGTGGTGTGCGTCCCGAAAGGCAAGCTGGCGAGCGTGTTCAGAAGCTCGCTGCTGGGCCCGAAAACGTTGAGCACTCCGCCAAGGCCGATCAGCGATGCCGACGCAAAGAAGGCCGCGCCGCTGTGCAGCGAGGCCATGATCTGTGTGTCGGCAATGCGCACGTCGCGGGTGCTCACTTCCTCAATCCAGGCAGACCGAAACCGGTTTGCCTGCGAATTGAGGCTCTGCGCGCCGTAGTCCGTCCATTCCAGGATGGCGCTGTAGGCAAGCCAGACTCCGCAAAACCAGGCGAACGCAACGAGATCAAGCGTGGGGAACAGAAGCATGCGCGTTGGACTCCGATGCTGGCATCATCCCTGGACGGCCGGATGGCCTGCGGTTCGGCATCTTCGCCGCTTCTATCCCCCCTCGCTGCACCGCTTGGCGCCGATCCTTACTCCGCCTCCACCAATTGCGTTCGGTAGCCTTGCGCACTGATCGCGTTGAGGAGGGCCTGGGTCTCCTTGGCGCCGGGCGTCTCGACCAGCAACTCGAGCTCGGTCTCCCGATAGGCGGTGGAGTTGAAGGCGCGACGATGATGGATGTCGAGAATATGTGCCTTCTCGGCCGCAGCCAGAGCGCCGATCTTGGCGACGCTATCGGGGCGATCCGGCACGACGATCAGCAGCTTCGCCAACCGGCCGTCGCGCGCCATGCCGCGGGCGACGATGTTTTTCAGGAACGTCGTGTCGATGTTGCCGCCCGTCAGGATGGCGCAGACCTTCTTGCCGGCCACACCGGAAACCTTGCCGCTGAGGAGCGCGGCGACGCCTGCGGCACCGGAGCCTTCCGTTACGATCTTTTCCGATTCGAGCAGAACGAGAACCGCCTGGGCGATCTCGTCCTCGGTGACGGTCACGATCTCATCGACGTATTTCTGGACGATGGGGAACGTGTATCCGCCCGGTCTTCCAACCGCGATACCGTCGGCGATCGTCGTTCCCGAGACGGTCACGATCTGGCCCGCCTCGACGCTCGCCTTCATGCTGTCGACCGCTTCCGACTGCACGCCGACGATGCGGACGTTCGGATTGGCGTCTTTCAACACCAGGGCCATGCCGGCGGCGAGGCCGCCGCCGCCGATCGGAACAACGAACACCTCGAGTCCCGGATTCTGCTCCAGCAGCTCCAGGCCGACGCTTCCCTGTCCGGCGATCACCCGCGGGTCGTCGAAGGCATGCACGAACGTGTATCCCTTCTCCTTCTGAAGCTCGGTCGCCCGTCCGAAGGCGTCGTCATATCCGGTGCCGTGCAGGACGATATCAGCCCCGTATTTTCTCGTGCCGCGCACCTTCGCCATCGGCGCCGTCTCGGGCATCACGATGGTGGCGTGGACGTTGCTGCGCTGGGCCGCGAAAGCGAGTCCCTGGGCGTGGTTTCCTGCGGATGCCGCGATGACGCCGGCTTTTTTCTGCGCGTCGTCCAGACAGAGCACCGCGTTCATTGCGCCGCGATCCTTATAGGCTCCGGTGCGCTGCAAGTTTTCCATCTTGAAGAAAAGCTCGCAGCCGAGCTCGCCGCTCAAATTGGGTGAATACGTACAGGGAGTGAGATTGACGTATTTCTCAATCCGCTTGCGAGCTTCCTTGATGTCGGCCACTGACACGGCGATCGTCGAAGACATTCTGGTACTTCCTCTAGCCAACAGTTTGATGGACGAAAAAGCGAGTAAGTCATTAGGGGGTATGCGGAAAGTGTTAGCGGGTTTCCGTCGCGAGAGCTAGGTGAGCGTTGCGATGCATTCGATTTCAACGCGGGCATCGAGTGGCAGGCGGGCCACCTGCACGGTGGAGCGCGCTGGCCGGTGGTCGCCAAAGGCGCGTGCGAAGATGGCGTTCATTTGCGGAAACTCTTCGAGATTGCTGAGAAAGACGGTCGTCTTCAGCACCTTCGAAAGGTCGCTTCCTGCCGCTCGCAGCACGGCCTCCATATTGGCGAAAACTCTCTCTGTCTGCTCGACGATTCCCCCCTCGACGATCTTCATCGTCGCCGGATCGAGCGGTATCTGGCCCGAGCAATAGAGCAGCCCTGCATGCGCAATGGCCTGACAATAGGGCCCGATGGCCTCGGGGGCGGCGTCCGTGGCGATGGTTTGCATGCCTGATCCTCTGCTGGTTGGAAGGCGGATTACTGTTCAAGTCATGATCCGGGCGTCAGAAGACCGTGAGTCCCCGTTGCCGGAATTGCTCGCGAACGCGTTCGGTGAGTTCGGGAGTGGGAGACTCGGTATCCTCGAGCGGATATGGAATCTGCAGCTTGTGGTATTTCTCCATCCCCATTTGGTGGAAGCGCAGGATCTCGACGCGCTCGACCGTCTCGAGGCTTGCGGCGATGTCGGCCACCTTCTCGACATTGTCGTAGGCGTCCGTGAGGCCCGGCACGAGCACGAAGCGGATCCACATCTTGCGCCTGAGATCGGAGAGACGGCGCGCATACTGGAGCGTCGGTTCGAGCGGCTGGCCGGTGACCCGCTGATAGGTCTCGGGATCGCCGGACTTGATGTCCAGGAGATTGAGGTCGATGTCCTGCAGCTCGGCATCGGTGAACCTGTCCCCCAGCCGTCCGCAGGTGTCGAGGCAGGTGTGCAGGCCCAGTTCCTTGCTTCTGCGGAAGACGCGCGCGGTGAATGTGTGCTGCACCGCGGGTTCGCCGCCGGAGATCGTGATGCCCCCCTGAGAGATACGGAGCACTTTGACGTACTTGCCGATCTTGCTCATCATCTGGCTCAGCTTGACGGGCCGGCCGTTGGATTTATGCCAGGTGTCGGGGTTGTGGCAGTACTGGCAGCGTAGCGGGCATCCCGTCAGAAAGAGGACGAAGCGGATGCCCGGACCGTCAACCGTGCTGCCGACCTCGATCGAGTGCACATAGCCGATCAGATCCTCGCCGCCTTCGAGCGTCTCCTCGTCGCTCGGATAGGCCTCGTAGTACGAGTGGGCGGCCTCGCGGTCGGCCACCCCGGCCCGCGAGAGGTGCAGCGCGTATCGACCGTCGTCGGGGATTTTCACGTCCTACTCCGCGCCATGGAACGTGCGATTGAGCACGTCGAGCTGCTGTTCCTTGGTCAGCTTGACGAAGTTCACGGCGTAGCCGGACACACGGATCGTCAACTGCGGATACCTGTCCGGGTTCTCCATCGCGTCGCGCAACGTATCGCGGTTGAGCACGTTGAGATTGCAATGGAATCCGTCCGAGGAGAAGTACGCGTCGAGGCCGTTGGTGACCTTGGTGATGCGCTCGTGCTCGGTTCCGAGCGACGTCGGCACGATCGAGAGCGTGAGCGATATGCCGTCCTCGGCGTCGTCATAGGGAAGCTTGGCGACGGACAGCATCGCGGACATCCAGCCGTGGGTATCGGCGCCGTTCGAGGGATTGGCGCCCGGCGCGAAGGGGACGCCGGCCCGGCGCCCGTCCGGGGAATTGCCGGTCTGTTTGCCGTAGACCACGTTGGACGTGATGGTCAGCACGGACTGGGTGTGCACGGCCCCCCGATAGGTCTCAAACTGGCGGATCTTGTTCATCATCATCGTGACCAGCATTTCCGCGATGCCGTCCACGCGATCGTCGTTGTTGCCGTATTTCGGATACTCGCCGTCCACCGCGTAGTCCACGATCAGGCCGCGCTCGTCCCGAATGGCGGTGACCTTTGCATATTTGATGGCGGACAGGCTGTCGGCGGTGTGCGACAGGCCGGCGATGCCGCAGGCGAGGGTGCGCAGGATATCACGGTCGTGAAGTGCCATCTCCACGGCCTCGTAGCAGTACTTGTCGTGCATGTAATGGATGATGTTGAGCGCATTGACATACGTCTTCGCCAGCCATTCCAGCATCGGGTCGAGGCGCTTGAGCACCTCGTCGTAGGAGAGGACATCGCCTTCGACGGGTGCGAACAGCGGGCCGACCTGTTTCCCCGAAACCTCGTCGCGGCCGCCGTTGATCGCATAGAGCAGCGCCTTGAGAAGGTTCACGCGGGCGCCGAAATACTGCATCTGCTTGCCGACGCGCATCCCGGACACGCAGCAGGCGATCGCCGCGTCGTCTCCGTATTTCGGACGCATCATGTCGTCGGACATGTACTGGATCGCGCTCGTGTCGACCGAGCATTTCGCGGCGAACCGCTTGAAACCGTCCGGCAGGCGGGGCGACCAGCCGACGGTGAGATTGGGCTCTGGCGCGGGGCCGAGATTGTAGAGCGTGTTCAAGATGCGGAAGCTCGTCTTGGTGACGAGGGTACGCCCGTCGTCGCCCATGCCGCCGATGTATTCCGTCACCCAGGTCGGGTCGCCGGAAAAGAGCTGGTTGTACTCCGGCGTGCGGAGGAAGCGGACGATGCGGAACTTGATCACGATGTCGTCGATCAGCTCCTGAGCCTCGGACTCGGTGATCTTGCCCTCCCGCAGATCCCGATCGATGAAGATGTCGAGGAACGTCGACAGGCGTCCCACCGACATGGCGGCGCCGTTCTGCTCCTTGATGGCGGCGAGATAGGCGAAGTAGGTCCATTGCACCGCTTCGCGGGCGGTCGTTGCGGGGCGCGAGACGTCGTAGCCGTAAAGCTCCGTCATCTTCTTGAGCTGCTCGAGCGATCTGATCTGCTCCGCAAGCTCCTCCCGCAGCCGGATGATCTCTTCGGTCGAATGGCGGCGATCGATCTCGTCGCGCTCTTTCCGCTTCTCCTCGATGAGGACGTCGACGCCATAGAGGGCGGGGCGGCGATAGTCTCCGATGATGCGTCCGCGTCCGTAGGCGTCCGGAAGGCCGGTGAGGATGCCGGAGCCGCGGCAAGCGCGGATTTCGGGCGTGTAGGCGTCGAAAACGCCGTCGTTATGCGTCTTGCAGTATTCCGAGAAGATCTTCTTGATCGACGGATCGGGTGCGATCCCGTAGGCGTCGAGGCTTCCTTCGACCACGCGCCAGCCCCCCTTCGGCATGATGGCGCGCTTCAAGGGGGCGTCGGTCTGGAGGCCCACGATCAGCTCCAGGTTCTTGTCGATGTAGCCCGGGCCATGCGCCAGAATGCTGGAAGGCTCCTGCGAGACAGCCAGCACGCCCTTCTTGGTTTCCTCCGCCAGCAGCGGGGTCAAGGTCTCCCATATCTTGCGGGTGCGCGGGGTTACGCCGGCAAGAAAGGACGAGTCGCCCTCGTAGGGAGTGTAATTGCGCTGGATGAAATCCCGGACGTTGATCCGGGTGCTCCACGAACCGCGCGTAAAGCCGCGCCAGGCGTTCGCGTTGTCGGTGTCGATAACTTTCACATCCATTACGATACTCCTTTTATTCGGTGCCGCCGCGCGTCGGACGATTTCGATCGGATCGCCGGGGTCGGTCAGAGCAGGGCTTCGGTGTGGCGGGCGATGACGAGTTCTTCGTTCGTTGGGATGACCCAGGCCGCGACCTTGCTCGCGGACGTGCTGATCAGAGGTCCGTTGGCGGCGTTCGCGGAGGGATCGAACTCAAGGCCGAGCCACGCGGCCTCGCGGCAGACCCTTTCGCGGATCTCGGTGGCGTGCTCGCCGATGCCGGCGGTGAACACCACCGCGTCGAGACCGCCGAGGGCCGCTGCGAGGGAGCCGAGTTCGCGAACGATGCGGTAGATGAAAACGTCGATGGCGAATTTCGCGCGGGGATCTGCGCTTGTGAGCAGCTCGCGCATGTCGCTTGAAATCCCCGACAGGCCGAGCAATCCGGACTCGTTGTAGAGCAGCTTTTCAATGGCGCGCACATCCATCCCGAGCTCGCGGATGAGGTAGAGCACGACGCCTGCATCGAGCGTGCCGGAGCGCGTCCCCATCGGCAGACCATCGAGCGCCGTGAACCCCATGGTCGTGGCCACGCTTTTTCCACCCGCCATGGCGCACATGCTCGCGCCGTTGCCGAGATGGAGCACCACCGTTCGGCCGGCCGCGGCCCGTGCATCGTGTTGCGGCAAGACAGAGGCGATGTATTCGTAGGAGAGGCCGTGAAATCCGTAGCGGTGGACGCCCCGATCGGTGATCGCGGGCGGCAGGGCGAACGCCTGCGCCACAGCCGATGCGGTCTGATGGAAGGCGGTATCGAAACAGGCGACCTGCATCATGCCGGGCCGCCGTTCCGCGACGGCGCGAATGGCCGACAGATTATGCGGCTGATGGAGCGGGGCGAGCGGCACGAAGGTGTCGAGCTTCTTCAGCACATCGTCGTCGACGCGCACGGGCGTGCGGAAGACGTCGCCGCCATGCACGACCCGGTGGCCGATTCCGGCGAGCTTGTCGCCGCCCTCGGTTTCGAGCCAATCGAACAGGAACTGGAGCGCGCCGGCGTGCGCCGGAGGATTGTCCTTGTCCCAGGCGTGCTCGCCCACGACCTCACCGTTGACAGTCTGCGCCCGAAACCGCGCCCGGCTGTGAACCTCCTCTAGCGCGCCTTTCAGTTTGAACTGGAGCGCGCTGTCCTCCTTGGCGAACTCGCGGAACTTGATACTGGACGAGCCGGCGTTGAGAACCAGGATCGCGTCGCTCATTTCAACGCTCCCGCCGCCGTTTCAATCTGGCGTCGCGCCACCAGCGCTGCCACCGCGCAGGAGGCGAGACGGCTCTGCACGGAATCGGCGCGGCTGGTCAATGTGATCGGCACCCGCGCCCCGAGCACGATCCCCGCCGTATCGGCCCCCATCAGGAACGACAGGCTTTTCGCGAGCACGTTGCCGGCCTCGAGATCGGGCACCAGCAGGATATCGGCGTGTCCGGCGACAGGCCCCGAGAGCCCCTTGATCCGGGCCGCCTCGGGGCTGATCGCATTGTCGAGCGCCAGCGGCCCATCGAGAATGCCACCGGTGATCTGGCCTCTGTCGGCCATCTTGCAGAGCGCTGCCGCCTCGACCGTCGATTGCAGCTTCGGGTTGATCTTTTCCGTCGCCGACAGGATCGCGACCTTGGGCTCCGTGATCCCGACGGCCCGCGCGAAGTCGATCGCGTTCTGGGCGATATCGACCTTCTCCTCGAGGGTCGGAAAGATGTTGATCGCGGCATCCGTGATGACGAGCACGGTCGGATGGTTGGGGACGTCCATGATGAAGCAGTGGCTGAGACGCCGCCCGGTTCTGAGGCCAGTGTCCCGCTTGACGACGGCGGCCAGCAGTTCGTCGCTGCTGAGGGAGCCCTTCATCAGCATCGTCGCGCGCGCCTCGCGCACGAGCGCAACCGCCTTTTCCGCCGACTGCTGGCTGTGTTCGGTATCGACGATCTCGAACGGGGAAATATCGAGTTTCGCCTTCTCCGCGGTGGCCTCGATGCGGCGCTTCGGCCCCACCAGGATGGGCGTGATGATGCCTTGCGCGGCGGCGTCGACAGCGCCCGCAAGGGACGACTCGTCGCACGGATGGGCCACGGCGGTCGGCGTTGCCGGCAGACCCTTCACCGTGGCGATCAGTCGTTGAAACGCTTCGCAATGCTGGGTGCTCATGGCCGATGCCTTTGCTGGATGAGGAGAGATCGAGGGAAGCGGTCGCAGCCGCTCGTCCGTTTGCATAGGAGTGCAGGCCTCATGTTCCCGCCTCCACGGCGGTCACGGCGCTGCGCAGCGATGCCGACGACCGGATGATGAGCTTCTCCAACTCGACCACGAGGAAGAAAATCCCTCCGCCGAGGATCAGCCACGGCCACACCGCGAGCGGAATGGCCTCGTTGTCGAACAGCGTCTGGAGGGGTGTTGCGTAGGTGAACAAGAGCTGCAGCACGATGACCGCGATGATCCCGAGCGGCAGGATCTTATTGCCGGTATGAGCCTTGAGCGACAGCGAACTGTCGAGCAGGTAGCGGCTGTTGAGGAGATAGAACACCTGGCCGATCGTGATCGCGTTGACCGCGACCGTGCGGGCCAGTGCATCCGAGCCGCCCTGTCCCTTGATCCAGAAGAAGGCCCACAGCGTGAAAGCAAGTAGCGCGAAGCCGACGAAGACGATCCGCCAGACGCCGAACCGGGTGAGGATCGGCCGGTCGACGGCACGCGGCGCCCGGCTCATCACGTCGACTTCATGCGGCTCGAACGCAATAACGAGGCCGAGCGCGACGGAAGTGACCATGTTCACCCACAGAATCTGCGGCGCGGTGATCGGCAACGTAAAGCCGACGAAAATGGCTGCCATGATGACCAGCGCCTGAGCGACGTTGGTCGGCAGCATGAACAGCATCGCCTTCTCGATATTGTTATAGACCGTGCGCCCCTCGCGGACGGCGGCCGAGATCGAGGCGAAGTTATCGTCGGCGAGCACCATTTCGGCTGCTTCCTTGGTCACCTCGGTTCCCTTGATGCCCATCGCGACGCCGATATCCGCCTTCTTGAGCGCGGGGGCGTCGTTCACGCCATCTCCGGTCATGGCGACGATCTGTCCGTTGGCTTGAATGGCCTTGACCAGACGCAGCTTGTGCTCGGGTGCCGCGCGCGCGAACACGTCGGCGTCGCGGACGCATTCCTGCAATTCGGCGTCATTCATGGCTTCGATGTCGGCGCCGGTGAACGCCGTCTTGCCGTCGCCGATGCCGAGCATCTTGGCGATCGCCGCGGCCGTGATCTTGTGATCTCCGGTGATCATGGTGACGCGAATGGAGCCGCCGTGGCATTCCTTCACCGCTTCGATGGCCTCCTTGCGCGGCGGATCGAGCAGGCCGACGAGGCCGAGAAACACGAGGTTCTTGGGCAGATCGGCAGGGTTGAGCCCACCGGTCGGCACCTCCGGATCCTCCTGCCAGGCGAGCGCTAGAACCCGCTCACCCTGACCGGCCAGCTTGTCGGAGGCTGTCTCGAAGCGTTGGCGGTCGAACGGGGCGGGCGAGCCGTTCGCGCTTTGTTGACGGTCGCAGTGCTCGAAAATGACTTCCGGCGCACCCTTGACCAGAAGGATCTTCCTGCCGCCGCTGCTGCCGTTCAGAGTCGCCATGAAACGATGCTCGGATTCGAACGGGATCACGTCGAGGCGCGGATACGCCATCTGCTCCGCCTGCCGGTCCATTCCGAGCTTGGTCGCGAATGGATAGAGCGCGCCTTCGGTCGGGTCGCCTTCGACCTTCCATGTGCCGTCCTGCTGAAACAACTGTGCATCGTTGCAGAGCATGGACACGCGGCCGAGAAGCTCCAGAACCGGATCCGGGGAGGCGGGCCGTCCGTCCTTCTTGATTTCGCCTTCGGGCGCATATCCATTGCCGGTGACCTGGACGTCCGTATCCGCGGTGGTGGCCGAGACCACCATCATTTCCATGAGGGTGAGGGTTCCGGTCTTGTCCGAGCAGATGCGCGAGACCGAGCCCAGCGTTTCGACGGCGGGAAGGCGCCGGATGATCGCGTTGCGTTGCGCCATGCGCTGCACGCCGATCGCGAGCGTGATGGTGATGAGCGCGGGCAGGCCCTCGGGAATGGCGGAAACCGCGATGCCGGTGATGGCCTGAAAGAGCTCGACGAAATCCTTGTGTCCGACCCATCTGCCATAGGCGAACACCAGGGCGCTCACGATGCCGATGACCGCGGTGATCGTGTAGCCGAATTTCTTGATCTGGCGTAGCAGCGGCGTTTCCAGCGCGCTGACGTTCGCGAGCAGCTGATTGATGCGCCCGAGCTCCGTCTCGCTTCCTGTTCCGACCACGATTCCCGTCGCGCGTCCCGATACGACCATCGTGCCGGAAAATGCCATGCTCTCGCGGTCGCCGACCGTGGCCTTGAGAGGCACCGGCTCGCTCGTCTTTTCCGCGGGCACCGACTCGCCCGTGAGGGCGGCTTCCTCGGTGCGCAGGTTCTTGACATCGGCGAGCCGGAGGTCGGCCGGCACCTTGTCCCCCGACTCGAGGAGAACAATGTCGCCGGGGACAAGCTGCTCGGCCGGGATCATGCGCGTTTCGCCGTCGCGCATCGTCCGCGCCTCGGCCGAAAGCATGTTGCGGATCGAGTCGAGCGCCTTCTCGGCCCGGCCTTCCTGGATGAAGCCGAGCAGGGCGTTGAGGACGACGACACCCAGAATGATGGAGGCGTCGAGCCATAGATCCATCATCAGCTTGATGAATCCGGCCGCGAGCAGGACGTAGACAAGGACGTTGTTGAACTGGGACAGGAAGCGCATCAGTGGTCCGCGCTTCTTGCCCTCCGGCAGCCGGTTGGGGCCGAATTTCTGCAACCGGGTCGATGCTTCCGCCGTTTTCAGTCCGCTCGCGACGCTGGTCGACAGTTCAGCGGCGACCGCGTCGACAGGCTTGGCGTGCCATGTGACGGTGGCGGTCACCGCTGTTTCTGCCGTTCCGGCCATTATCCACGTCTCCGCAACTGATAGCGTTCGTCGCGCTGTTTACCGTCCGCCTCAGAAGCTCCAATAGAGCGGCACGACGAACAGGGTGACGATCATCCACCAGACTGCGATCGGCGCGCCGAACTTGGTGTAGTCGGAGAACTTGTAACCGCCGGGGCCCATGATCATCAGGTTCACGGGCGTTGCGACGGGCGTGAGCAGCGCGCCGTGCGAGGCAATTGCGAGGCCGACGATGAAGGGGAGAGGGGACACGCCCATCTCCAAGGCGGTCGCGATGCCGATCGGGAAGAACAGCAGCGCGGCGGCGGTGTTGCTGATGACCGACGTGACCGCGAGACAGGCCAGGAACAGTCCGCCCAGCACGGCGCGCGGCCCGGCGTCGCCGAGCACTTCGATCACCGAATGGCCGATCATGTCCGCCGCGCCGGTCTGGGTCATGGCGGCGCTCAGGGGAATCATGCCGCCGACCAGAAAGCAGGTATTCCAGTCGATCCCTTTGTAGGCCTGGGGCAGAGTCAAGACGCCGAGCAGGACCATGAGGCTTGAGCAGACGAGGCCCGCGACGGCGCTCGGCACCCAACCGGTCGCCAGCAGGACCACCAGCAGCAGAAGGATGCCGAGCGCCTCCTTGGCGCCGGTGGCGAGCGGCACGGCCTGCCGTCGCACCAACTCCGGCGAATCGACGACCAGCACCTGCGGATCGGCCAGATGCTTGTCGAGCGCCTGCCAGGTGCCCTGCAGGAGCAGATGGTCGCCGCTCGCCAGCACATGCGGCCACTGGGTGATATCCTCGCCGCTGCGCTGCACGCCGAGCAGAAGCAGGTCGCCGTCGATCGCGGCCATGCCCGCGAACACGCTCTCGCCGATCAGCTTTGAGCGCGGCGGGATCACGACCTCGGCGAGGCCGGAATTGCGGTTGAACAGCGTATCGGCGAGCCCACCCGGCTCGTTCTCCGCGCGGAAAGCGAGATGCTTGTCGGCCGCCTACCGGCCCGCCGCCTGCGCGTCGCCGCGCACGATGAGGACATCGCCTTCGGCGAGATTAGGACGCTGCAGCGGCTCGCCGGTCTTGGTGTCCAGCACCGCGACCAGAGAGAGATCCGAAACACCCTCCAGGCTCTTCGCATCGCTCGCGGCGCCGATCAGCGAGGACGAGGAGCGGACACGGAGCCGATGCAAGCCGTCCTCGATCCGATACTGTTCGATCAGCGTGGTGGCATGCGCGCTGAAGTCGCGCGGCAGGGACGGGCCGCTCGTGTTGGGCAGCAGCCACTTGTAGGTCAGCAGCATGATGATGATGGTACCGAGCGCCATCGGCACGCCGGCGACCGCGAACTCGAAGAATCCGATAGGTCTGTTTACGGCCCCCTCGGCCGCCTGGGAGGCGATCACGTTGAGCGGCGCGCCGATCAGGGTCAGCATGGTAGCGCCATGGGTGGCGAAGCACATGGGGAGCAAGAGTTGCGATGTCGGAATCTTGAGCCGGACCGCGAGCACGACGCAGAGCGGCAAAAGGGCGGCAACCGTCGCGTTGACGCTGATCGTCGCGCAGAACAGCGACGCCATGAGCAGCAGGTAGATCATGAGGCGGTTGCGGCTGTCGCCCGCGTGCTTGATAAGGAGTTGCCCCGCCCAGGTCGTTACGCCTGACGCTTCGAGCCCCGCGGCGATCACAAAAAGCGATGCGATCAGGACAACGGTCAGATCACCAAATCCACCGAGGGCCTGGTTTGCTGGAAGGATGCCGGTGAAAAACAACGCCAGGGAAACGCCGATGGCAACCATGACGGCGGGAATGCGTCCCCAGATGAAAAGCCCGAGCGAAACGAAAATGAGAATGAAGGTAATTGTCGCGCCGCTCATCTATATCTCCATATGGCGAGGGGTGGCGCTTGCGGCGGGTGGCGCAAGCCCAAGACAGATGCGGTATAGGACTGCTGCAGAGTGACGACGACGAGCGAGGATGGAATCATCGTAGGGACAAACGCCGCGGCCATTGATCATGGACAAATCCATGCAACTCGCGCATTTGGAGCCTCCCCGTACAATTTTATTGCTCGGCAGTTTTTTTCATTTTGACTAAAGCGCGGAGCAACGCAAGCGCATACCGTCGTACGCCACGGCAGCGACGACCCACTATACATGCAGTCCGAGCGGCGAGACAGCGGTCGCAAGCTTCGGCCGGTCCCAAGG
>NZ_DAITQL010000102.1:1216-13438 GCF_036833075.1 Hyphomicrobium sp. | reverse complement strand
CGGTCGTTGAAGATGTTGAGGCCCTTGTTCTCCATCGCTCCCATGTTGAAGTCGGAGACGGCGACGATGTTGAACACGTCGAGATCGTATTCGCGCCCGAAGCGCTTTTCGTCCCACCGCATGGAGCGTTTGAGGGCATCCATGGCCCACGCCGCGCGCGGCTCCTTGCCGTGCTCCACGTAGATCTTGAGATCCACCTTGCGCCCGGACGCGGTCGTGAAGGTGGACGAGATGGGCGCGAGGTCGCCGCCGACCAGGGCGAACAGGTAACTCGGCTTCGGATGCGGATCGTGCCAGACGGCGAAATGACGGCCATGCGCGAGCTTGCCCCTCCCGACCGGGTTTCCGTTCGCGAGCAGGACCGGCACCGTGGCCGCGTCCGCCTCGATGCGGCAGGTGTAGGTGGCGAGCACGTCGGGGCGGTCGGGAAAGAACGTGATGCGACGGAAGCCTTCCGCCTCGCATTGCGTGCAGAAGACGCCGCGCGACCGGTAGAGGCCCTGCAGCGCCTTGTTGGCGTCGGGGTTGATGCGGGTCGCGAGCTCGAGCGTGAAGGCGCGGGCCGGCACCTTCGCGATGGTGAGCGAGGTCTCGTCAATCGTGTAGCGGTCGGGAGCGAGCGACTTTCCATCGATCGCGATGTGGGCGAGATCGAGCTGCTCGCCGTCGAGCACCAGGGGTGTGCCCGTCGCGGTGCGTGCCGCAGGATTGCGCCGTATCCTGAGCTTCGCCTTGACCTCCGTCCGCTCGGGAGCGAGCGCGACATCGAGGTCCACATGATCGACCAGATAGGCGGGCGGGCGATAGTCCTTGAGGCGATGCGGACGCGGGGTTTCGGGCTTCATGGCCTCTCCGGTGGCGGATGCGGATGAGTGCGCTGCGCCCCGCGCCTCTCCCGTCGGGCCGGTGGACGCTGGCGCGGCGATGCCGAGACGACGCCCTGCGCCGCCTCAGCGGTTGAGCGCGAGGACGAGCGTGCGCGGGTTGCCGCCGTTCTCCGAGATATAGTTCTGGAACAGCGTGTTGAGGAAGCTCGTCATCTCGAAGCCGATGATCTCGGCCTCGCGCACCTTGTAGGCGTTGCCGCGGCGGACGATGCGCCAGCGCACCTCGTATGTCTCGCCGCTCTTCAGCGTGATGCGGCTGTCGACGTAGATGCCGCTCGCGCTCTCCTGCGCCTGCCCGACGACGATGGCCTTGGCCACGGGGAACTTCGGTCCTTCTTTCGCGGCATAGCGCGCGATGAAGTTGATCATGCCGGCGTAGTAGGCGGGCCGGTCCGATTTATCGAGGCTCTGCGCATAGGAGCCGAGCGCCGTGATGGCGATCGACGGTACGTCGGCATGGCTGCGCAACACCGTTGCAAAATCGGCTTCGGAGCCCGCGCGCTGCGCGGCAATGAGCTGGTTGGCGACGCGCTGCATGTAGGCGGCCGGCGTTTCTGCGAGCGCGGCTGCCGAGCCGGCCATGAGGAGGAGGAGCGAAAGAGCCGTGGCCTTGAGCGCGAAGAACCACCCTGGGACGGGCCCCCCCTTGCAAACGGTCGTCATGAAACTGTGCTCCCGCATTCAACGCGACCCGGCTCCGCTTGCGGCGCAAGCGCCCGTGACGGAGGGATCGAACTTGTGTCCTCATTCAGCATGCGCACGCGTCCCAGTCAAAGCGCCGCCGCCGCTTGCCTAGCCTGGCATCCATTGGGGTTTAAGCTCCGCGAGGTCAAAATACCCGTGCGCGGGCGCGAAGCTAGCGGCCTCTCGCGACGGAATTTCGGCAAGAGCGAAAAGTTGCGCCGCCGAGGCCAGCGCCTCCTGTGAGACCTGGGGTCCCGAGTGCAGGATCACGGAGCGCGAGGGCCGGGGATGGACCAGCACCAGCTCGTGGCGTACGCCCGAGATCGACGTCCTGACCCGTTGGGTGAGCCCCGCATAGGCGCCGATCGGCTCGGTCCAGGAGGATTTTCCGATCCGTCCGACAACCTCCGAACGCACCGCGCCGTTGCCGATCGTGATGCGGCGCCGGCTGAGCGCCGCGCCGACGAGCGCTGCCAGCGGCCAGCCGAAAATCGCCGCCACGGCAAGCATTCCTGCTGCAAGCTCCAGGCCGAGCAGCGGGCGGGCCACCAGGATAGCCCGGGCGGCCGGGTCCGAGGCGAGTTGAGCGACAACCAGCCCGAAGGGCGCCATCAGCGCCACGAGGACCAGCAACGACACGGCGACGAGCACGAAGCGGCCGCCGCCTTCGGGGGTCTGCTCGAGCACCAGCGGCGGGCCAATGCCGGGGTGATCGGACGACGCAGGGTCGAAATCCGTAAACGTGCCGTGCATAGAAATCCTGCCCCCCAGGATGCGAGCTAAACGAATCAAACTTTGTAGTGTTTCGGACTTTCCCCGAGGTTACCGGCCCAGGAATTACCGGCTCCAATGCGCAATGGGCGCTTGACACATAAACATATCTTTATATCTTGCACGGCAATCCGCCGTTACGAGCTGCACCCCTGATGTCCGGAACCCTCGATACCAACGATCTCGTGCTGGCGCTCAAGGCGGCGGCCGAGACGACGCGTCTCAGGATCCTGCTGCTGCTCGCCGCGGGGGAGCTCAACGTCAAGGACCTGACCCAGATCCTGGGCCAGAGCCAGCCGCGCATCAGCCGTCACCTGAAGCTGCTCGCCGAGGCCGGGCTCATCGAGCGCTTCCGCGAGGGAAGCTGGGTCTATTTCCACGTCTCGGACCGCTCCGAGGGCGGCAAGCTCGCACACCGCATCCTGGAGACGGTGGACGGGAGCGACCCGGTCCTCAGCCGCGACATCGCCCGCGCCGAGGCGTTGAAGCACGAGCGCGAGGCGGCCGCGCAGACCTATTTCCGCGAGCACGCGGCCGACTGGGACCGCATCCGCACGCTTTATGTCTCCGAGAACGCCGTCGAGTCCGCCGTCGCCGCCGCCCTGGCCGGCCCCCCTCTCAAGCTGCTCGTGGACCTCGGCACGGGGACCGGGCGCATGCTGGAGGTGCTGGCGGACCATTACGAGCGCGGGCTCGGGCTCGACGTGAACCAGTCGATGCTCGATTATGCGCGCTCGCGGCTCAAGAGCGCGGGGCTTCACCGCGCCGAGGTTCGCCATGGTGACATCTACAACGTGGCACTCCCCGACAATGCCGCCGACGGGGTGGTGATCCACCAAGTGCTCCACTACCTCTCGGAGCCCGCTCACGCCGTCCGCGAGGCCGCGCGCATCCTGGCACCGGGCGGAAAGCTCCTGATCGTGGACTTCGCCCCGCACGGGATCGAAGAGTTGCGGGAGCGGCACGCCCATGAGCGCCTCGGCTTCGAGCCGGGCCACGTGACGGCCTGGCTCGAGGAGGCGGGGCTGTCGGACATCGAGGTGCGAAGCCTCGCGCCCGAGACGCACGACGACCGCCAGCAACTCACTGTGTCGCTCTGGCTCGGCCGCAGGCCGCAGGGTGCCGGCACCGCGAAGCACCCACAGGAACTCGAACGGATCGGATCATGACACCGCCAGGCAACGAACGAAAAAGCCGCCTTCTCGGCGCGGGGGAGATCGACGTGTCGTTCGAGTTCTTCCCGCCCAAGACGGAAAAGATGGAGGCGTCGCTGTGGGACGCGGTGAAGCGCCTGGCGCCGCTCGCTCCCGAGTTCGTCTCCGTGACCTATGGTGCCGGCGGCTCGACGCGCGAGCGCACGCACGCGACGGTGACGCGCATCCTGAAGGAGACGGCGTTGCGGCCGGCCGCCCACCTCACCTGCGTGGATGCCACGCGCGAGGAGGTGGATGCCGTGGCCCGCGCCTATCGGGATGCCGGGGTCCGTCACATCGTGGCGCTACGTGGCGATCCCGCGGGGGGCGTTGGCCAGCGCTACACGCCGACGCCCGGCGGCTATGCCAATGCGGCCGAGCTGGTTGCCGGCCTGAAGAGGATTGCCAACTTCGAGATCTCGGTCGCCGGCTACCCCGAGAAGCACCCCGAGAGCACCTCGCTGGCGAGCGACATCGAGAACCTCAAGGCCAAGGTCGACGCCGGTGCCGACCGCATCATCACGCAGTTCGGCTTCGACAATACGCATTACCTGCGCTTCCTGGAGCGCGCGCGCGCCGCCGGCATCTGGGTGCCGATCACGCCCGGCGTCGTGCCGATCCACAATTTCCGGCAGGTGGCGGGCTTCGCGGTTCGCGCCGGTGCCAGTGTGCCGGCCTGGCTCGCACGCCGTTTCGAAGGGCTCGACGACGATGCCGCGACGACCCACCTGGTGGCGGCGGCCGTCGCCACCGAGCAGGTGATGGACCTCGTCGACGAGGGCATCAAGAGCTTCCACTTCTACACGCTGAACCGCGCCGACCTCGTCTACGCGATCTGCCATCTCCTGGGGCTGCGTCCGCTCAAGGTCGCGCCGCTGGAGGAGCGCAGGGCCGTAGGCTGACCCCGAACTCGAGCAGAGATCCATGAGCAAGAAAAACATCCGCGCCGCTCTCGAGAAGGCCGCCTCCGAGCGCATCCTGATCATCGACGGCGCCATGGGCACCATGATCCAGCGCCACAAGCTGGACGAGGCGGGCTATCGCGGCGCCCGCTTCAAGGACTGGCCGCGCGACGTCAAGGGCAACAACGACCTTCTGGCGCTGACGCAGCCTGAAATCATCCAGGACATCCACGAGCAGTATCTCGCGGCCGGCGCCGACATCATCGAGACCAACACCTTCAATGCGCAGAAGATCTCCATGGCCGACTACGGCATGGAGGACCTGTCGCACGAGATCAACGTCGCGGCGGCACGGCTCGCCCGCGCGGCGGCGGACAAGTATACGACGGCGGACAAGCCGCGCTTCGTCGCCGGCGCCGTCGGCCCGACCAACCGCACGGCCTCGATCTCGCCCGACGTCAACAACCCCGGCTTCCGCAACACCACTTTCGACCAGCTGCGTGCCGCCTACAAGGAGCAGGTCAAGGGCCTGATCGAAGGCGGCGCCGACATCATCCTGATCGAGACCATCTTCGACACCTTGAACGCCAAGGCGGCGGGCCTCGCCACGCTCGAAGCCTTCGATGAGACCGGCGTCACGCTGCCGATCATGATCTCGGGAACGATCACCGACCGCTCGGGCCGCACACTCTCGGGCCAGACGGCGGAAGCATTCTGGTACTCGATGCGGCACCTGAAGCCGTTCTCGATCGGCCTCAACTGCGCCCTCGGCGCCGAGCTGATGCGTCCCTATCTCGCCGAGCTCGCCCACGTCGCCGACGTGCGCATCTCGGCCTACCCCAACGCGGGGCTTCCGAACGCCATGGGCGAGTATGACGAGACACCCGACGACATGGCGTGCGCCACCGAGCCATGGGCGGCCGACGGCCTCATCAACGTCATCGGCGGCTGCTGCGGCTCGACGCCGGACCACATCCGCCACATCGCCGAGCACGTGGCCAAGTATCCGCCGCGGCCGGTTCCGGAGATTGCGCCCAAGATGCGCCTCTCCGGTCTCGAGCCCTTCGTGCACGGGTGATGCAGGTGAGCAGCAACAGCGATAGCCTGGAGGAGCGGGTGTTTGCCTGCGTCGCAGAGATGACGAGAGCGCCGCGGCATGCCCTCGGTCACACCACGGATCTCTACCGGGACCTGGCCTTGACCGGTCCCGAAGCCAGAAACCTGCTGGCGGCCCTGGCGGAAGAGTTCGATATCGATTTGAGCGGCATCAGATTCTATCGCCACTTCGACAACGGGGGCTTCTCGCTCTCCTCTCCGAATGTGCTCTGGACGATCATGGGAGCCGTCCTGTTTGCCATGACAAGCGTTCCGGCGGCCTCATACCTGACTGAAAGGTTCGATCTGCCGTACTGGGGCAACTACGTGCTGATCGGGCTCTGCATCCCGCTGGTGTTGGTATGGATGCAGGTCGGCAGCTTGATCTTTCCGCGGCCGCGCGATTGGAGCAGCGAGAAGATTCCCGTGACCATTCAAGATCTGATCTCGGCCGCAAAAGAGAAGAAATGGCCGATCAACTATGAAGGCAGGTATACGTCGTGACCACCGGCAGCGCAGCGCAATCCTTCATCAACGTCGGCGAGCGGACCAACGTCACGGGCTCGGCGAAGTTTCGCAAGCTCATCGAGGCGAACGACTATCCGGCCGCCCTCGCGGTCGCGCGCCAGCAGGTCGAGGCGGGCGCCATGATCCTCGACGTCAACATGGACGAGGGCCTGCTCGACAGCGAGAAGGCGATGACGACGTTCCTGAACCTTATCGCCTCCGAGCCCGACATCGCCCGCGTGCCGATCATGATCGACAGTTCCAAGTGGAGCGTGATCGAAGCGGGCCTCAAGTGCGTGCAGGGCAAGGCTATCGTCAACTCGATCTCGCTCAAGGAGGGCGAAGGCCCGTTCCTCGAGCACGCGACCAAGGTGCAGCGCTACGGCGCGGCCGTGGTCGTCATGGCCTTCGACGAGCAGGGCCAGGCCGATACCGTCGAGCGCAAGGTCGCCATCTGCGAGCGGGCCTACGCGCTGCTGACGGAGAAGGCGGGCTTTGCGCCCGAGGACATCATCTTCGATCCCAACATCTTCGCCGTCGCGACCGGCATCGAGGAGCACAACGGCTACGGCCTCGCCTTCATCGAGGCGGCGCGCCAGATCCGCGAGAGGATGCCGCTGACGCACATCTCGGGCGGCGTCTCGAACCTGTCTTTCGCGTTCCGCGGCAACGAGCCGGTGCGCGAGGCCATGCACTCGGTGTTCCTCTACCACGCCATCAAAGCGGGCATGGACATGGGCATCGTCAACGCAGGCCAGCTCGCCCTCTACGACGACATTCCCGCCGAGCTGCGCGATCTCGCCGAGGACGTGATCCTCAACCGCCGCCCCGACGCCACCGACCGGCTGCTGGACGCGGCTCCGCGCTTCAAGGGCGAAGGCGGCGCCAAGGCCAAAGAGAAGGATCTCTCCTGGCGCGAGGGGACGGTGCAGGAGCGCCTGACGCATTCGCTCGTGCACGGCATCACCGACTTCATCGAGGCCGACACGGAGGAAGCCCGCCAGCAAGCCGAGAAGCCGCTGCACGTCATCGAGGGCCCGCTGATGGCCGGCATGAACGTCGTCGGCGACCTGTTCGGCGCCGGCAAGATGTTCCTGCCGCAGGTCGTGAAGTCGGCGCGCGTGATGAAGCAGGCCGTCGCCTACCTGCAGCCGTTCCTCGAGGCCGAGAAGAAGGCGTCCGGCCTCGACGAGATGCCCGCGGCCGGAAAGGTCGTGATGGCGACGGTGAAGGGCGACGTGCACGACATCGGCAAGAACATCGTCGGCGTCGTGCTCCAGTGCAACAACTACCAGGTGATCGACCTCGGCGTCATGGTGCCGGCCGCCAAGATCCTCGAGACCGCGAAGAAGGAGAAGGCGGACATCATCGGCCTCTCGGGCCTCATCACGCCGTCATTGGACGAGATGTGCTTCGTCGCCGCCGAGATGGAGCGGGAAGGTTTCGCCGTGCCGTTGCTGATTGGCGGTGCCACGACCAGCCGCGTGCACACCGCGGTCAAGATCAGCCCGAACTACAACCGCGGCCAGACCATCTACGTGCTGGACGCGAGCCGTGCCGTGGGCGTGGTCTCGAACCTGCTCTCGGAAACGGAATCGAAACCCTACATCGACGGCATCAAGGCCGAATACGTGAAGGTGCGCGAGACGCATTTCGCCAACGAGGCCAAGAAGCAGCGCATCCCGCTCTCGGCCGCGCGTGCCAACAAGTATGCCATCGACTGGGCCGGCTACGTACCGCCGAAGCCGAGCTTCCTCGGGACGCGCACGCTCAAGGCGTTCCCGCTCGCCGATCTCGTGCCCTTCATCGACTGGACGCCGTTCTTCCAGGCGTGGGAGCTCCCCGGCCGCTATCCCGCGATCCTCGACGACAACAAGGTCGGCAGCGAGGCGAAGAAGCTCTTTGCCGATGCCCGGGCCCTGCTCGACCGCATCGTCGCCGAGAAGTGGTACACGGCGAATGCCGTCGTCGGCTTCTGGCCGGCCAACAGCGTCGGCGACGACATTGTGCTCTTCGCCGACGAGGCGCGCGAGAACGAACGCAGGAAGCTTTTCACGCTGCGCCAGCAGATCGCCCGCGATCCCGGACGCAACCGCGCCCATACCGCACTCGCCGATTTCGTGGCGCCGATGGAGACCGGCCTCGCCGACTACGTGGGCGGCTTTGCCGTCACCGCGGGCCTCGGCGAGGAGGAGGCGATCAGGACCCACATCAAGGTGACCGACGATTACAACCGCATCATCGCCAAGGCGCTCGCGGACCGGCTTGCGGAAGCCTTTGCGGAAGCCCTCCATGCCAAGGTGCGCCGCCAGTTGTGGGGCTATGCGCGCGACGAGCGCCTCTCGTGCGACGATCTCATTCTCGAGAAGTATCGCGGCATCCGCCCCGCGCCCGGCTATCCGGCCCAGCCCGACCACACCGAGAAGAGGACGCTGTGGGAGCTGATGAACGTTTATGACGAGACCGGCATCGAGCTGACCGAGAGCTTCGCCATGTGGCCCGGCGCGGCCGTCTCCGGGCTCTATTTCTCCCACCCCCAGAGCCATTATTTCGGCGTCGGCAAGGTCGAGCGCGATCAGGTCGAGGACTATGCGCGCCGCAAGGGCTGGAACGCGGCCGAGGCCGAGCGGTGGCTGGCATCGGTGCTCAACTACGACCCTGTCTCTGCAACCCGGAACGTGGCATGATCGAAGCGGCGGTCCGGAAGGGCCGCCGTTTCGGCTCGGAGGAGGGGCGATGCCGTTCGTCAATCTGGCCGTGGCGCAGGCCGCGGCGGCATGGATCGCCGCGCCGAACCTTGTCGGCATGGTCATAGAGGGAGGCCCCCTTTACGCCTACGCGGTCGCCGCCGTCGGTGCCGTCATCGTGCTCGTCGGAGCGTTCATCGGCGCGCGCATCACCAGGGCCATCGCCCCGCCGACCCTGCTGTCGGCGGTCGCCGCGATCTCGTTCGCTGTCATTGCCGCGGCGTCGACGCCTGCTGTTTTCGGTCGGGGAGAAGCCGTTCCCGATCTCCTGACCCAAGGCTTCGCCCTGGCGCCGGTCGCAGCGGCAATCGCCGGCTATTTCTTTGCCTCGCAGCGCCGCGCGGCCGTGTAAGCTTCGCTCTCCCGTCCATTGTTCCGCGTCGCGGATCGGCATGCTAAACCGGGCCCGTGCCGGATCGATTCCGATCGCGGCCATGCTCGGATCCCGGGCATTCGCCGGCGGGCGGGGACGACCGGCGTCAACATTGGGGGGAGATCTTCAAATGCTTGGACGTCTCGTACTGCTGCTGCTCCAGATCGTCATCGGCTGGCTCGGCACCAACGCCATCATGGGAGCGCTGGGCAACAGCGTGCCGAGCGCGTTCGCGATCTATGTGTTCGCGATCCTGGCCGCGATCGTGGTGTTCCTGGTCGGCATCATCGCGGCGCAGGTTCTGCAGGACGTCGGGACGCCGGGAAGCCGCACGCTCACCTGGTCGCTGGCGTTCGCCGTCATCGCCGCGCTCCTCTGGCAGTTCGGACCGGCCGTGCCGCTCCTGTCCGAGATCCCCTGGGGCCGCATTCCCGACAAGTACGCCGTGCTGGCCGGTGCGCTCCTCGGCTACCACCTGCGCAAGTAGCGATCGGGTACCGCAAAAAGTGAGGCGCGAGGCCATCCGGGCCTCGCGCCTTTTTTTATCGGCTGAACCGTGACGGCGCCGGGAAGTGTTGCGAGCGACAACAGGCGCTCAGACCATTCCGACGACGATTGCAGCGATGAAGCCGAAAGACATGAGCGCCGCAATGAGGCTCACGCGCATCGAGAGTTCCATCGTTGCCTCCTGCCGGCAAAGCCGGCGCTGGGAAACAGGTCACGCATTCACAAGCAGGGTGCTTGCCTTTTCGGGATCGCCGGCGTCACGGCGACACCCGTCGGCTGACAAAGATTACGGAGCAAAAAAGTTCCGCGCCAAGCGAAAAAGATCGTGCGATGCACAACGTCGGATGCGCCTTCGGGCGAGTGACGCGGACGTTTTGCCTGAGATCCAAGCGCGCTTGGCATGTGCTGCGTTGCGGGCGTACGCGACCGCAATATTTTTTTTATCCGCTGCGGAATACGCGGCCCGCGATCAGCGGCCCTGGAACACGGGCTTGCGCTTTTCGAGAAACGCGCGCCGCCCCTCCGCATAATCGGAGCTTTCGAAGCAGGCTTTGATGGCCGCGTCGAGCGTCTCCGTGTCAGGATGTTCGGGGTGGCGCACAAGCTCATCGACCGTGAGCTTGGCTGCGCGCACGGTGAGCGGGGCATTGGCGGCGATGTCGCTCGCGAGCGTCCGCACCGCAACCTCGAGGTTCTCGGTCTCGACGACCTCGTTCACGAGACCGATCCGCTGCGCTTCGGCGGCCGAGAAGCGTCGCGCGGTGAAGAGCATCTCCTTGATGAAGGCGGGCGGCGCGAGGGCGAGCAGCGGCGGCACCCAGCGGGGATTGTAGCCGAGGCCGAGCTTCGCCGCGGGAATGGCGAACTGTGCCCTGGGGTCTGCGAGGCGCAGGTCGGCGCACGCGGCAATGCCGAGGCCGCCGCCGAGGCAGAAGCCATGGATCATGGCGATCATCGGCTTCTTCGCTGCGAGCAGCGCCGAGAACGCCTCGTGATTGAGCCGGTCGTAGTCGGCGGCGCTGGCGCCGGTCCGCGCCGTCTCGAACTCCGAGATGTCGGCACCCGCCGAGAAGGCGCGCGTGCCCTCCCCGCGCAGGACGATCACGCGCACCGCGGGATCCGCCTCGGCCGCCCGGACATGCGCCGGCACCTTCGCCCACATGCCGGCCGTGAACGCATTCATGCGCTCCGGATTGCTGGCTACGATCCAGGCGACGGGGCCCTCGATCGCAAGCTTGAGATCGGGTGCGGCGGCGGGGGCGTCGGTCATGGGACTACTCCTCTCAAGGGGCGCGAGATTGAGGCGAGAGGCGATTACGCACAACGCGGCGCCGCGCCTCAAGCGCCGGCCACCTGCGGCCTGTGCAACTCGAGGCCTGCCGGAGGCGGGGGCAGGGGCCTTCCCGGGTGGTTAAAGATTGACGCGGCCCGCCTGCGCCGATACCCCCTAGCCACGACGCCCGGGATATCCGAATGCCGAGATCCGGACGGGTGGGATCCGGACGGCCAAGATCCATCTGACGGCCGGCCCGTATCGACCATATAATGTGAAGACGGCCCTTGCCCGGGAGCCGGGTCGCCGCCTGCAAAGGGGGCGAAGGAGCGAGGATATGAGCAGCGCCAAGCACACGGCGGCCGGCAGGATCGAGCGTCACGGTGCGCCCTATCGCGCACCGGACGATGCCGTCTGGAGCGCGCTCCGTAGCGAGGCCGAGGCGGCGATGGCGGCCGAGCCGGCGCTGACCGGCTTCATCTATGCCATGGTGGCGAGCCACGAGCAGCTCGAGGAGGCCATCTGCCATCGGATCGCGCAGCGTCTCGGGCATGCGGACGTCGATGCCGGCCTCATCGTGCACACCTTCCGCGACGTGCTCGGCTCGCAGCCCGAGCTCGGCCGCGCTTTCCGCTGCGATCTGGCCGCGGTCATCGAGCGCGATCCGGCAACGACCCGCTATCTGGACCCGTTCCTCTATTTCAAAGGCTTCCACGCGCTCGTCACCTATCGCTTCGCCCATGAGCTGTGGCGTCAGGGCCGCCGCGACTTCGCGCTCTATCTGCAGAGCCAGTGCTCGCGCATGTTCTCGGTCGACATCCATCCCGCCGCGCGCCTCGGCAAGGGTTTGATGCTCGACCACGCGACCGGCGTCGTCATCGGCGAGACGGCGACCATCGGCGACAACTGCTCGCTGCTGCACGGGGTGACGCTCGGCGGCAGCGGCAAGGTGACGGGCGATCGCCACCCCAAGATCGGATCGGGCGTTCTGATCGGCGCCGGCGCCAAGGTGCTCGGCAGCATCCACGTCGGCAACTGCTCGCGCATCGCCGCGGGCAGCGTCGTGCTGCAGGATGTGCCGCCGCATGTGACGGTCGCGGGGATCCCGGCACGGATCGTTGGCCCGGCGGGCACCGCCGAGCCCGCGCGCTCCATGGACCAGACGTTCCTGTCGGACGAGTCCGCACAGGGACCGGACGACTACGCCATGCTCTAGGCTGGAGCGCATGAGAGACGGACTGTTGCGCCCAGGGAAAGCATCTTCGGTCTCATCGGAGACCTCG
>NZ_DAITQL010000102.1:0-1116 GCF_036833075.1 Hyphomicrobium sp. | reverse complement strand
GAGAGACGGACTGTTGCGCCCAGGGAAAGCATCTTCGGTCTCATCGGAGACCTCGCGAACGAGAGGATACATGCGGTGAAGAAGGATGAGCTCGCCAAGCTGCAGGCCTACCTGAGAAAGACATTCGGCGCCCCCAAGCTCGAGGTGCGCGCGCAGCCGAAGAAAGAGGACATGGCGGAGGTCTTCATCAACGGCGAGTTCGTGGCCACCCTCTACCGCGAGGAGGAGGAGGGCGAGGTCTCCTACCAGTTCCAGATGGCGATCCTCGAGATGGATCTCGAGGAGGCGTGAGGATGGCGCTTTACGAGTTGGAAAGCGTCCGCCCCAGCACTCCTGCCGACGGCAGCTTCTGGGTGGCGCCGAACGCGGTCGTGCTGGGCAAGGTTGTCATCGAGACGGACGCCAGCGTCTGGTTCGGCGCCGTTCTGCGCGGCGACAACGAGCCGATCCGTGTCGGCGCGCGCTCGAACGTTCAGGACGGCTGCGTGCTGCACACCGATCCCGGCTTTCCCCTTGAGATTGGCGAGGATTGCACCGTCGGCCACATGGTCATGCTGCACGGCTGCACGATCGGACGCGGCAGCCTGATCGGCATCGGCTCCATCATCATGAACGGGGCGAAGATCGGCGAGGAGTGTCTTATCGGCGCCAATACGCTGATCCCCGAGGGCAAGGTGATCCCGCCGCGCTCGATGGTGCTCGGCTCGCCGGGCAAGATCGTACGCGAGCTTTCCGACGAGGACGCCCGCCGCTTCGGCGGCGCGGCGGGCCGCTACGTCAAGAACTGGAAGCGCTACAAGTCCGGCCTCGAACCGATCTCCTGACCTCGATCCCCTCCTGTCGTTCGCGCCGAGGGAGGCGCCCGGCCGGCCTTTCGATCTCCTGTGGCCACCGGAGCTTCAAAAAAATTGAGCCGGACGCGAGGGGAATCGCATCCGGCTCGAGGGTGAGCCCGGTTGGGGCAGGGGAGCCCGGGCTCGAGTCAACCTGGAGTCTAGGTCATGGTCTAACGACCGTTGCGCACGCCCGCGATGGCCTCGGGGGCGGAGCGGTCGCTGGCGTCGAGCGAAACCCACACGCGCGGATCGAGATAGGATTGGCGCATGATGAAGTAGT
>NZ_DAITQL010000101.1:0-13974 GCF_036833075.1 Hyphomicrobium sp. | reverse complement strand
CAGTTGGCGCTCCGCCGACCAGCCCAACCACGCCCGCGTTCTCACACGGGCTCACTTCAATGCGGACATCACTTAGAAGTAGATCGCCTTCGCAGTTGACCCATCTTCCCGAGCTTGATCTCGTCGCATTTCAGAGCCCGAAAGTTATTTCGCGCATTTCGCTCACGCCATTGTACCGTTTGGTCTCGACCGGTTCTGCATAGGCTTGAGAACACTCTGATCTTGTAAGAATAATCGTTCGCCAGTTCCATTCATCGCGCAAGCACCCATGCTGATCTGGCGGTTGAGCCGTAATCCCCCATCCTGAAGAAAGGATGAGAAGAGTGACCACGCTTGCATGCATCATAGATAACCATCCGCTCTCATGGCCATGCGCTTGGTGAGCCGGCGCAGGCGTCAACGCTCAACAGTGGCGGAAAAGCAGTCCCATCACGGCCGCTACGAGCGATGGCTCAATCGCTGCGGAACCCGGCTCGTCCTGTCACCTTTGGCGTTTGGCTATGCGAGCTCTGGTCAGCTTAGATGGTCGCATTTCTTCCTCGGACTTCTGGTCGCGCTCATTGCCCTGCTAGAACTCTGGCAGGATCGGAGAGGGATCGCTTGAAATCGGCATCGAGAGGCGGCGCGCGGGTCATCGCGACCCCGCACTTGCCTTACTACCCTACCCAGAGAATCGAGCCCTGATTGCTGATGCGTGCTTGCATTCCCGGACAACCTGGCTTCGCCGCGCACAGGCTTCAAGGCAGGTGAAGAAGGTCCGGCAGCCATCCATAATAGCGCGCGAGCTCTATGGCGTCCACGGCTGGTACAGCGACAAGGAAGTAGCTGGATTCCAGAAAGGTGCGGTAGACGACTTTTGGCTGGATGACCAGCTGCTCGGCGTCGCGATAAGCGCGAAAGCGGGGCAGAAAGCGCGGCACACGCGATGCATAGTCTTCGAAAGCCGCGCCAAATTTCTTGCGCAGATAGTCCTCCTCCCTGGAGACGACAAACACGAGCACAGCGGCCGTCATCGACGTGCAGACGGCCACCATGACAAGTGAGCTAGTCTGGGCGCCGATACCTGCTGCCCCAATCAGGGTGAAAAGATAGAGAGGGTTGCGGACGATCGAATAGGGTCCGGTCTCGATGAGAGCGACCTTCTTGTATCCGCCAATGTGCAACGCACTCCATGTGCGTCCCGCGATTGCAACAAAGATCAGGAAAATGCCCGCGTGCTCAATCTGTGAATAGAAGAGCGGATTGGTGTGAAGCCAAACGGCGCATACGAAAGGCAGCAGGAAGCAAATGAGAAAAATACCAACCCCTAGAATGATGCGTCGCCGATATTGGACGGCGCTAAGATCACGGGCCGGTTGCGTGTAGGTGAGCGTCATGGAATCGAGCCTTGTAAGGAAGCTGGTTGCTCGTAAGAAAATGCGGCTTAAATGCGGTTGCCGGTGATATGTGGCAACGATGCTATCGCAGGCCGCAATCCTCGCGTCCGGCCAGCAGTCAGCACGTTCAAGCCGGAATGTCCCGTACGCGATCTCGAGTTCGTAGTCCGACGCATCGGTTGGTCGCCAGCGGAACGTTCTCATTACCCGTGCATAGGGGCGCTGCTCGGAGGCGCGAACCAGAACTATGCAAACGGCGGCTGAGCACCCAGGATATTGCGGGCCAAGGCCCCGCCTCGTACGTGGCACGGGCCGAAGCCGGCAAGCAAAACAGGCGCCAACGCGAACGTGAGGCCACATAGGACGTAGCCGGAGGAGCCGGTTCAACAAAAACTGCGACAGTAGGCACCGCGTCGCTTAAGTCATTGTGCAACTTTAAGTTTCCGCGCAGCCGCGAACTCCCTTACGAACATTTCACGGAGAAGAGCCCGTCGGCTGCTTGACTTTAGCGCAGATCGCGAAACATCTTGCCTCGATGAAAATGCGACCAACAGCTTCGGGTGAGACCGCGCCCAAGAGGTGGAGACACACCTCTCGGGCGGTGTGTCTCCGCGCGCTCATGGTCATGCTCGTTGTTGCATTGATTGGTCCTTTCGGCGCGGCGCACGCAACGCTGCAGAGCGTTATCCCCACACTCGATGCCGGGATTGGAGATGCGATCGCAGGCGAGGTGTCCGGACAGCAGGAAGCGCCCGACAAGAACGGCCAGCAGTCTCCGGCGAAGGCATTGCCGCACACCCACTGCGCCGTGTGCCCAGGTGCTCACACCTTGCCTCCCCCGGCGGCGCATCCCTCGTTTGTTCATTTCACAGCCCAAGTCACTTACCACGTGACGGACAGTGGCGGCGCGTCCAAGCATTCGCCTCCGCCTCTCCAAGAGCCCCCCCGACTCTAGGCAGCGCATACACGCGCATTTCCTCGCCCGCGCACAGGGGTGTGCGCAGCAAGGACCTTTCCTTCGCTTAAAAATTCGATCTGACCGGTAGCCGCTAAGCCTGCTCCGGCATTTGTGGATCTTTCGCCATGAACCGATTCCGCCTTTTTGCGGGCGCTGCCGGCGTCGGCATCGTGCTCGCCTTATCATACGCATTTGCGCCGACACCATTCTCGAGCCTCTTTGGGTCATTCGCCGTCACAAGCAGGGCGGAGGACATCCCCAAGCCATCCGACACAGCGGGGGCCGACGAGCATGGGCATGGAGAAGGAGAGGAGGAGAAGTCCGAAGGCGAAGTCGAGATGCCTCCGGACCGGATCGATGCCTCGAAAATTACGCTCGTTCCCGTGGAGGCAGGGACCTTGAACCGGCGCTTGAGCGTGCCTGGCGTGCTGATGCCCGACCGCAACCGCGTCGGCCGGGTTGCAGCGAAAGTCATCGGTACAGTCGCAGAACTCAAGAAGCAGCTTGGCGAGCCTGTCGAGAAGGGCGAGGTGATCGCAATTCTAGAAAGCCGCGAGGTCGCGGACGCCAAGAGCGAGTTCATAGCAGCCAACGTAAACCTTGAGCTCCAGTCGACTCTCTACGAGCGGGAGCAGTCCCTTTGGGAAAAGCAGGTTACCGCTGAACAGCGACTTATTCGCGCGCGCGCGACCCAGAGGGAAGCACAGGTCAGAACGGAGCTGGCGCGACAGAAACTTACTGCGTTGGGCGTCAACGAAAGTGAAATCGTGGCGCTGACGTCTGTTGGAAAGCAGCCGACGGGGCTGGAGCGCTACGAAATCAGAGCGCCGATCGCGGGACGGATTGTCGAGCAGCTAGTTGACCTCGGAACACCCGTCGGCGGAGAGGGACAGGCCAAGGAGCTCTATGCCATTGCCGACCTCTCCATGCTGTGGGTCGAGCTCACCGTTTCGACCACGGATCTATCGCAAATTCGCGAAGGCCAGCTGCTGACCATTTCCACAAGCGTCGAAGGTCAGCAGAGTTCCGGAAAGATCGTCTTCACCAGTCCGCTCATTGATCAGGATACCCGATCGGCGCGGGTCACCGCTTCGGTGGACAACAGCCAGGGCCACTTGCGACCAGGCACATTCGTCACTGCCAACATTGCAGTCGAGCAAAGAAAAGCCGCCCTGGTTGTTCCCAAGGTGGCCTTACAGACGATTGAGGGCAAGCCCACTGCGTTCGTACGGACGTCCCATGGCTTCCAAGCCCGCCCGGTGATTGTCGGAGAGGACGACGGCCAGTTCGTGGAGATCAGCTCCGGGCTCAATTCCGGAGATCTCATCGCTGCCTCCAACACCTTCCTGCTCAAAGCCGACGTCGGCAAGTCCGAAGCCGGCCACGCACACTGACGAGGTGGAAACATGATCGCTCGACTTCTCGCGTTCTCCGTTCACCAGCGCTGGCTGGTCGTCCTCCTGACGATCGCGGCCGCAGGGTACGGCATCTATTCGCTCAATCGCCTGCCGATCGACGCAGTGCCGGACATCACCAACAACCAGGTGCAGATCAACACGACGTCCCCCTCTCTCTCTCCGATCGATATCGAGAAGCAGGTCACGTTCCCGATCGAAACCGCGCTCGCTGGCATCTCCGGCCTCGAATACACGCGCTCGTTGTCTCGCAACGGCTTCTCCCAGGTGACGGCTGTGTTCTCGGAAGACACCGACATCTATTTTGCCCGTCAGCAGGTTGGAGAGCGGCTCCGCTCCGCCGAAGAGCGCCTCCCGGAGGGGGCTGCACCGACGCTCGGCCCGATCTCGACCGGTCTCGGCGAAATCTATATGTGGACCGTGCACTATACGGAAGACGGCGCTGTAAAAGTTGAAAGCGGCAAACCCGGCCCGCAAAGCGATGGAAGCTATCTGACGCCGGAGGGGCAGAAGCTGACCACGGATGTCGAGCGGGCCGCCTATCTGCGCACCGTGCAGGACTGGATCATCCGACCGCAGCTGACGACCGTGCCGGGAGTCGCCGGCGTGGACGTCATCGGGGGCTTCGAAAAGCAGTATCTGGTGCAGCCGGACCCCGCCAGGTTGACCGCCCTTAATCTCTCGTTCGGCGATATTGCCCAGGCCCTCGAGCAAAACAACGTCAACCGCGGAGCGGGCTATGTCGAGAAAAACGGCGAAGGCTTTGCCGTGCTCAGCACAGGACGGCTTCAGAGTCTGGCTCAGATCGGCAATGTCGTCGTCACGACCCGCGATGGCGCTCCCATCCGCATCAAGGATATCGGCGAAGTCGGAATCGGCCGCGAGATTAGGACGGGAAGCGCGAGCGAGAACGGCAAGGAGGTCGTCGTCGGAACGGCACTGATGCTGATCGGCGGCAATAGCCGTACCGTCTCCGCGGCCGTTGACGCCAAGATGCAGGAGATTCGCCGCTCGCTGCCGCCTGGCGTCGAGGTGCAGACGGTTCTCGACCGCACCCAGCTTGTCGATGCGACGGTCGCGACCGTCAGCAAGAACCTTGCCGAGGGCGCGCTTCTCGTGATCGTCGTGCTGTTCCTGCTTCTCGGCAACTTCCGAGCAGCACTGATTACCGCCTTCGTGATCCCGTTCGCGATGCTGTTGACCATGACCGGCATGGTGCAGGGCCGTATCAGTGCCAACCTGATGAGCCTTGGTGCGCTTGATTTCGGGCTGATTGTCGACGGTGCCGTCATCATCGCGGAAAACTGTCTGCGCCGGCTTGCCGATCGCCAGCACGAGTTGGGACGTCAGTTGTCGCTTGGCGAGCGATTGAGCACTGTGATCGAATCCTCCGAAGAAATGATCAAGCCCTCGGTCTACGGGCAGGCGATCATCATTCTCGTCTATGTTCCGCTCCTTACCTTCACCGGCGTGGAAGGCAAGATGTTCGAGCCGATGGCCCTGACCGTCATCATTGCTCTGATCGGCGCCTTCATACTTTCGCTGACCTTCGTGCCGGCCGCGATTGCCATCGCCATTTCCGGCCGGGTCGACGAAAAGGACAACATGTTCGTGCGCGTCATCAAGCGTGCTTACGAGCCTCTCTTGCATCGGGCTATTCTCAGGCCGGCTGTATTCGTGTCCGCGGCCGTCGTATTCCTGCTCCTTGCCGGCTCGCTGTTCGCCCGGCTCGGCCAGGAGTTCATCCCGACGCTCGACGAGAAGAATCTGGCAATGCAGGCGATCCGCATTCCGAGCACGTCTCTTTCCCAATCCCAGGCCATGCAGATCGAGATCGAGAAGGAGATCAGCAAGTTTCCGCAGGTCGCCTTCATCTACTCCAAGACCGGCACGGCCGAAGTGGCGGCTGATCCCATGCCGCCCAATGCATCCGATACCTTCATCATCCTCAAGCCGTCCGGGGAGTGGCCGGATCCGTCGCTGAGCAAGGATCAACTCGTTCAGCAGTTCCAGTCTGCGATCGAGAAGCAGCCCGGAAACAACCTCGTCTTCTCCCAGCCGATCCAGATGCGATTCAATGAGCTTCTGGCCGGCGCTCGTGGCGACCTAGCAGTTAAAGTGTTCGGCGAGGACTTCGACCAGATGCTCGCTGGAGCCAATAAGGTCGCCTCGGTCCTGAGAAGCACCGAGGGCGCAACCGACATCAGCGTCGAGCAAGCGAATGGATTGCCTTTCCTGGAGATCAAGATCAACCAGGACGAAATCGCCCGCCTCGGGCTCAGCGTGCTTGCCGTGCAGGATGTGATCGGGGCCGCCATCGGCGGCCGCGAGGCGGGCTTCATCTTCGAAGGAGATCGGCGCTTTCCAATCCTGGTTCGTCTACCCGACGCCATTCGGGTCGACATTGAGAAGCTGAAGCACATCCCGGTGCCGCTCCCGTCTGATCGCAACGACCGGTCGTCCTCCATTCTGCTCGAGCAGGTCGCATCCTTCGCCTTTTCGGAGGGACCGAACCAGATCAGCCGGGAGAACGGCAAACGGCGTGTCGTCGTGACCGCGAACATACGCGGGCGCGACATTGCGTCGGTCGTCGCGGAAGCCCAGCAGAAGGTCGCGCAGCAGGTTCAACTGCCGTCCGGCTACTACATCGCCTGGGGCGGCCAGTTCGAGAACCTGGCCGCGGCCCAGCAGCGCATGATGATCGTTGTGCCCGCCTGCTTCTTCCTGATTTTCCTTTTGCTCTATTCCGCCTTGGGCTCACCCCGCGATGCCTTGTTGGTCTTCAGCGCCGTGCCGCTTGCGCTGACCGGCGGCATCATCGCGTTGTGGCTTCGCGATATGCCGTTCTCGGTGTCGGCCGCTGTCGGCTTCATCGCACTCTCGGGTGTTGCGGTGCTCAACGGACTGGTCATGATGACGAGCATAAACAATCTCATCGACGAGGGCCTATCACGGCAGGAAGCCGTCGTGAAAGGCGCGCTTACGCGACTCCGGCCCGTCGTCATGACGGCGCTCGTCGCCTCGCTCGGCTTCGTGCCGATGGCACTTGCGACGGGTACCGGAGCTGAGGTGCAAAAGCCGCTCGCCACGGTCGTGATCGGAGGTCTCATCAGCGCCACGCTGCTCACTCTTCTCGTGCTGCCAGCCTTGAGCGTCCGCTTCGGCGGCCGGAGAAAGTCCGTGTCGGATGCGGCCGACCCGCACGCTCCAGTAACAACGCAGCCCGCCGAGTGATGCATCGGTCGAGCCAAGACAAAGGCGACGATGCCTTTGGTTCACAGGAGAAAGACATGAGCGGCACAGAAATTCGGGGATCTGCGAATCCTGAAAGCACCACAAGGCGGATCTCTCCATGACGGCAGACATGCCGCGACACAGCGCTCCCCTTATGCCGCTGCTTGTCGCTTGGACAATCGCTCTCTGCGCCACGCTCTCGGCCCTGTTCCTCGGCGAGGTGATGGGCCGGCTCCCCTGTCTCCTGTGCTGGTATCAGCGCATTTTCATGTTCCCGTTGGCCGTTGTGCTGGGTGTGGGCTTCTATCAAGCCGATACTGCTGTCTGGCGCTATGCATTGCCGTTAGCCGGCTTGGGAGGGATGATCGCAGCTTATCATAGTCTCGTCTATTACGGCCTTGTGGAAGAAGCGATGGTGCCGTGCTCGATTTCGGGCCCTTCGTGTTCCGGCCCGGACATGGCGATCCTTTCCGGTCTTCCAATCCCGCTGCTCTCCATGGCGGCGTTTTCCGCCGTCGCGGCCCTACTCATACACATTGCAAGGAACTCACCATGAACCGACGCCAACTCGTACTTTTCATCATTGCTACGTCAGTCGCCGTGTTCGGAATTACAGGGTACCTGTACAAAACCCACGACGAGGCCACGCGGCGAGAGAGTGCGGCGGCGCAAGCAGACCATCTTGTGCGTCCCCATGCGCCGATCATTGGTCCAGCGGATGCTCCGGTAACAATCGTCGAGTTCTTCGACCCATCGTGCGAAACGTGCAGAGCGTTTTATCCGTATGTGAAAAAGATCCTGGCTGACCATCCTCAGGATGTTCGCCTGATGATCCGATACGCACCCTTTCACGAGGGCTCGGACGAGGCCGTCCGCATTCTTGAGGCGGCGCGATTGCAAGGGAAATTCGAGCCGGTTCTCGAAGCCATGCTGGCCTCACAGCCGGCATGGGCCGTTCACGGCGCGCCCAACCTGGCCATCGCGCGGAACTCCGCAGGTTCAGCGGGCCTCGACCTGGAACAAGCCCGCAAGGATGCAACGCGGCCTGAGATCACTCAGGTTTTGAAGCAGGACATGCAGGACATCGTGGCCGTAAAGCTCAATCGGACCCCAACATTCTTCGTGAACGGAAAGCCCCTGCTGGAGTTTGGCCCGGAGCAGCTTTCAGCGCTCGTACGGGCGGAGGTGGGCGAAGCGAAACGACAATAGCCAATTGGCCCAGCCCATGGTTCCGTGCTTTTTTTCGGACGGGACCCTGGCGCCGGCAAGAATAACAAGCTCGGTATTATTCCAGGGTGCGCCATATGCAAATGCGGAAACCTCTAGCGATTGTCGTTGCAGCTCTGGGCCTGTGCGTGGGCTCCGGCTTGTGCGCTGCGACAACCAACCGGGACTCCGCGTCCTCGCTCCCGCAAGCGACACAGGAGATTCATGACCGCGCTGTCGACGCGGTTTTACAGGGCCGATTTTTCGAGGCGCTGCGCGGATTCGACGAGGTCCTGAGGCAAGATCCGTCCAACGCATCCGCCTACTACAACAGGGGCAACGCCCATTATTTCCGGCACCAGTTCGAACTCGCGCTTAGGGACTATACCTTGGCGCTCAAGTACAGACCGGGCTTCGCACATGCGGCAATGAACCGGGGAATTGTGTACTCAAACCTTAGCAAGCTGGACGAGGCGCTTGTCGATCTCGACCGCGCGGCCAGCCTTGATCCTGCCAATTCCGACATCTTTTACAACCGCGCGGTCGTCCATGTGAAGCGCGGAGACCTTGAGAAAGCCCTTGCCGACTATGATCGGATCATCCAGCTGGACGTTCCGGATTCCGACCTCGGAGCGGCGCGCAATCGACTCCGGATTCTGCTGACGCATATTGACAGACCAACTATCGCCGGGAGTGAACGCAACCAGCGCATCATTTCAGAAATCGAACACGCCCGGGCGATAGAGGTCGTGCTGGATTTGGCCGACCGGAGCTGCATCGGCAGCGGCGAAGATCATCAAGCTCTCACTGCGCTTGCGCGCGCCGGACGCTGGATTAGCGTGCCGGACGAGCAGCTACTCAAGAGCAGCACCCAGGCAAGAAAGTTTATTGGCGGTTGGATGATACAAAATCGTCTCGGCGAAATGATCCTGCTCCAATCACGGTCCGTCAGCGACTCACGCTATGTCTGCTCGCTCTCCGGCAGGTTCGGTGATGTGCATTGGTTTGAAGAATTCGCGACTTTCTTTTCAGGCAGGTTTCAAACCTCACGTCTGGTTATCAGAGATCTAAAGGATCGGCTCGTCAGCCGCCAAGTCGTCGTCCGGAGCGACCAAGCTCGAGTCGAAGTGGTTCTGACGCAGGATATTGCCAACAAAGCTTTTTCCATGGGGACTATCCACGGAAAAAAGTAAGGCGATTGCGACGCAGGGTCCTCCCTACATGGCTTGCGTCATGCGAGTGGCGTGGAAAACACGCGCCTCCGTTGGCGCCTCACGAAGCCATTCTAGGTGCGAAACGAGACGCGACATCTCAACGCTTTGGAGAGTCTATCACTGCAAGGTTCGACGCATCTTCCAATCCCAAAAGTGTTAAGAGGTGGCAATAGCCCACAACTTACATCGACGCACGTGCCCGAGACGAAGCGAGCCCGATTGCAGACATTTCATACCGGTACGTCGGAATGGGTCTCGTGGATCGCGGCATCCTCGATCTGCAGGGTCGTATGCGTAAGGCCGAAGCCCGACCGCATTGCGTCTTGAGCAGCAGCCAAAATGGACTGCGACGCTCCGGTGTCGTTGACCACGAGATGACAACTCATCGCGTCTGCGCCCGAAGTGATCGTCCAAACGTGGAGATCGCGCACCATCACCACACCAGGAATATCGAGCAGCTTCTTTTCGAGAAGAGCCAAATCGATTTCGGGTGGCGTGCCCTCCATCAGGATATGGACGGCCTGCTTGAGCAGAATCCAGGTCCGCGGAACGATGAACAATCCAATGCCGGCGCCAATGATGGGATCTATCAGTTTCCAGCCCGTCATAACGACAACGGCGGCCGCGACGATGACGCCGAGGGATCCTAACATGTCGGCAAGAACTTCGAAGTAAGCACCCTTGACGTTAAGACTTTCCGCCGAGCCCGCGGACAGCAGCCTCATGCTGATGAGATTGATGATGAGCCCGGCGACAGCGACGGCCAGCATCGGTCCGCCTATGATGTCCGGCGGATCGAGGAAACGTTGATAGGCCTCATAGAGAATGTAGACCGTGAGCAGCAGCAGAACGACGGCATTGGTGAGGGCCGACAGCACTTCGGCGCGCGCATATCCGTAGGTGCGTTGTGGTGTCCTTGGGCGCTCCGCAAACCGGATTGCGATCAGCGCAAGCGCAAGGCCTCCAGCATCGGTCATCATGTGGGCGGCGTCCGCGAGCAGCGCCAGACTGCCCGTCCATAATCCGCCGATCACCTCGACCAGCATGAACGTCGAGGTGAGGCCGAGCGCGACGTAGAGGCTTCTCTTGTGCCGCCCGCCGGCGGTGGCCGCCTTTGCTCCATCAGATTGTCCAACCCCCATGGGCGCCCCCTTTCAAGACTTCGCAAACGATCCGCCAACGCCGGAACACTTCTATCGGACAGGCACAACTCGGCACCCACCGTAACCGCACTGCCTAGTCAAACAGGCGTCTCAGGAAAGATCCATGGCTGCGACCATGATGCCCAACCCGGCTGTCACGTCGTCTATGCTTGTCGTAGCCGCCATATCTTTCGTCACGTTCCTCGGAATCCTGTCGTGAGTTCCGGGAGGGCCGCCTAGCCGGCTCTGCACGACTGCTACTGTCGAATTCTCCCTGCGCGTAGCGGGCTTCCTCGGTCGCGTTGCGCTCTATGAGCTTGTCGAGCTCGCCCCGGTCGAGCCAGACTCCACGGCATTTCGGGCACTAGTCGATTTCGACGCCCTGCCGCTCGCTCAGGATGAGATCGACCTTGCAAATGGGGCAGGGCAACCCGACGGCGGCACTGCTGCGCGACGTATCTGTACTGTTGCTCATCTCGTCTCTTTATACTCCTGAATGAAAAGGCGCGCCGCATTCGCGGCGCGCCATCGTATGATTACCACCGCCAGTCGCGATGATAGGTCCAGCGCGGAATTACAAACATACAGGGGTTAGCCGCATGGCGGCGCAGAACCCTGCGCTCCTTGTAGCCACCGTGCTTCTTGCCATAGAAGCCCTGACCATAGCTCTGGCTATAACTCGGCACGCTGTGGCCACCGCGATAGCTGCCAGCCTCGGCAGCACTGACCGCAAACATGCCGAGCGGCACCGCCACCGCAAGAGCTGCAATCGTTCGATTGAACTTCTTCATCTGTAGGTCCTCCTCTTTGAAGCCGGAAGCAGAATGCCGAGCGATCTCCCGGACTGTCTGAAGTCTCCGGCTATGGAGAAGATGCTAGCAGCGAGCGGATGCACAGCATCTGAATGATGCCTTCAGAATGCGTTCATCGCAAACGCACTTATTTGGCGTGCACCGTAAATCTGTCATCTCAGGAAGAAACGCGGGCATTGCGAAGTCCTGTTCACTCGGGATCATTCGCTATGTGGTGCAAGCGAAGCTTGAGCCGCTGGGGATGATCATGCGCGAGCAGTACCGCAAGAACCAGGATAGCCGTGCAAAAGGCGAGAACATACATGCCGAATCCCATCGCTACGCCAACTGCGGCTGTTGCCCATAGAGTGGCGGCGGTTGTCAATCCGAGCACCCGATCATCCTGACGCAAGATCGCGCCCGCGCCCAGAAATCCGATGCCGCTTACGACTTGGGCCGCAATTCTCCCCGGATCACCGCTGCCCCCATGCTGAGAGATGAGAGCAAACGTACAAGCACCGAGACTTACGGCAGCATAAGTGCGGATGCCCGCATCACGACCGTGGGATTCACTTCCCAACCGATGAGACCTCCCGCCAGCGTCGCAAGAACGACGCGCGCGGCGAACAGGAGCTCAACTTGCCAATCCATATGGAAACCTCACCTGCCAGACGCGCGGTCTTGAACTAAAGCAACGCCCGGCCAAAAGGCCGGGCGTTACCCGTTGCAAAATTACTTCTTATCGTGGTCGTGCTTGCCGTCCTTATGGTCTTCGCCGCCATGCGAGGACGCTTCGAATTTTGCGCCCTCGATCTTAGCGCACTCCTCCTTCGTCATCTCCTTATGGCCATGCTTTTCGCAGTCGGCATCGCCTTTGCAGACATTGGCGCCGGAGCAGTGTCCATGCTCCTCACCCGCGAAAGCGGGTAGCGTCAGAGCACCACAGCTCACCATCGCAAGCGCGGCAATGCAGGTAATCGACTTCATATTCTGTCTCCTGAGTTCTCTCGAAAAGTCACCGTTGCGGGCATGTTTCTTGTCCGATCGTTCGTCAAATTCTCAGTGATGCCTCCTTCCGTGCCGTCTGCCGTGGCCACCGCCATGGCGGCCACCGTAAAACCTGCGCGCATGATGGCCGCCACCGTAGAACCTGCGGTGTCCGATGCCGAGGAACCTGCCGAGCCGATGTCCTCTCGCGCGGTGATGGCGTCGCCCGACCTCCTGGACCATCGAGGATGTCTCGCTAATCCCAGTGCGGGACAGGCTGGGTGCGTTGAATGCGAGCGCGCTCGTCGTTGCGAGACAAATGCCCGCCAGGGCTAGAGAAGCTGCCAGGGAAAGTTTCATTTCGATCTCCATGGAAAATGGCGCAGACCTGCGGTCCGCAATGAAGTCTCTCGTTGAGATAGTTGCTGGGGAGGAGACGCTGCGCCGCTAGCGGTCATCGCCGATGTGCAGGGACGAGGACCGGCGGGATTACGCCCGATCCGCGAGCTTCACACAAATGACGGAAGTCGGTGTGACGGCGCAGGTTGCCGGACCTAGATCCGAAGCACCATTGTGCGTCGCGCATCCATGCGCGGATCGAGCCGCGATGCCATAGCCCCTTGAGGCGACACGGCCGGAATGACAGGCTGTGCGGCTGCGTCTCGCGGCAGCTGCCCAGCGGGCAGAGGCAGTGGGAGGAATTTGACTTCTTGCGTCACCGGAGCGGCGGCGACATCCATGAGCGCCGTGTCGGTGCAGCCGTTATTCTCAAACACCACAACGGCCTGACGGCAGTTGTCAGAGCCCTGAAGCGACGATGCATTGCGAGGAACCGAGTGCTCGCCTCCGTGCGCTACGCCCTCGAGTACAACTTCGAGCGCTTGATGGCCCGCCTTGTCCGCGCAGTACATCACCGGCAACCCCCCAAGCACCAGTGACGGCACTATGGACAGCAAAAGCACAATGGCTGCCAATCGACGGACGTAGCTCATATTCGAAACAGGGCGATCCTAACGGTAAGGAATCAACTGATCACCAGAGCATAAGGTTCCAGGATCGTGTCGATCCTGTGACGGGCTGCAAGGGCGGTTGACCACTAACCGAACGACAAAATTATATCCTTGCCCTGGAAGCAGACATCGTTGTCGACCGCGGCGCAAGCGTTTGGTGTATACTTGCTTCAAGGTGCCCGATCTAATTGCACGCTCTGCAGCTTTCTGCGTCCGCTTTTACCTCTATGCGGATGTGCTTACGTCCTCGCTCAGCACGATCTGCGCAACGGCTGCTGACTTCCGCTTCTGGGACGGAGCGGCGTCTTCGACCAGTCACTGGCGCGTCGAACGGATGACTTTGTCTGGCCCGCAGATGACCTTCCCTTACGCTTGTTAATGCGTCGCTCTTGAACCTGAAGCGGAACTCGCCCAACGCCCTGGTGGGCATACGAGCACGCGAGCTACACTGATCGCGCTTCCTCCGACTTCCTGCAGACGCCTTCCCCTTCCCGCGATTTGCGTCGTTTCCGCATCGACCTGACATCGCACCGCCGACACGCTGAGCCCGAACGAGCGCATCAGCGCACAGCGAGGCGAGGCCGTCATGTCGACCAGATTTCATCCCCTTCAGATCTCGATGGCGTTGGGCGTGTCCCTCG
>NZ_DAITQL010000100.1:0-14164 GCF_036833075.1 Hyphomicrobium sp. | reverse complement strand
ACCTCGTGTTCAAGGTCTACAATCCGCGCTTTCCGGAGCGCATCCGCGAGTTCAACGGCGACTGCTTCGCGGCCATCAGCAAGAAGGACATCATCGTCCATCACCCCTACGAGAGCTTCGACGTGGTCGTGCAGTTCCTGCGCCAGGCGGTGGCGGATCCGAACGTGATGGCCATCAAGTGGACGCTCTATCGCACCTCGCGGGAGAGCCCGATCGTGCAGGCCCTCAAGGAGGCCGTGGAGGCCGGCAAGTCGGTGACTGCGGTTGTTGAGCTCAAAGCCCGCTTCGATGAAGCAGCCAATATCCGCTGGGCGCGCGACCTCGAAAAGGTCGGCGTGCATGTGGTCTACGGCTTCATCGAGCTCAAGACGCACGCCAAGCTCGGCCAGATCGTGCGGCGCGAGAACTCGGAGCTCGTCACGTACTGCCACATCGGCACGGGCAATTATCACGTGCAGACGGCACGCATCTACACGGACCTGTCGCTGTTCACCACCGATCCCGTCATCGCGCGCGACGTGACGCGGATCCTGAACTTCGTCACGGGATACGGCGAGCCGGCCGAGCTCGAGTGCGTTGCGGCGTCGCCGCGCGGCATCCGTCACCGCATCCTCGATCACATCCAGCGCGAGATCGCGCATGTGAAGGCGGGACGGCCCGGCGCCATCTGGATGAAGATGAACTCGCTCGTGGACGCGCAGATCATCGATGCGCTCTACGAGGCGAGCCAGGCGGGCGTCGAGATTGATCTCGTGGTGCGCGGCGTGTGCTGCCTCCGGCCGGGCATTCCGGGGTTCTCGGAGAACATCCGCGTGAAGAGCATCATCGGGCGGTTCCTCGAGCACGCCCGCATCTATTGCTTCGGCGAGGGCGAGGGGCTGCCGTCGCCGAAGGCGGCCGTCTACATCAGCTCGGCCGACATGATGCCGCGCAACCTCGACAGGCGCGTCGAGGCGATGGTGCCGATCAAGAACGCCACCGTGCACGAGCAGGTGCTCGACCAGATCATGGTGGCCAACCTCAAGGACAACCAGCAGAGCTGGGAGATCAGGTCGGACGGGTCGGCCTTGCGGATCGCGCCGGGCCCGGGGGAGGCGCCGTTCAATGCGCACAGCTACTTCATGACCAATCCGTCGCTCTCCGGCCGCGGTCAGGCGCTCAAGGAGCATTTTCCACCGCGTTTCGATTTCCTGCACAAGGACCAGACGGCGGAGTCGGATGAAGAGCTTTGAAAGAAATTAATATAAATCAACTATTTACCTAGTGCTCTCGGTTTCCATGCCCGCCCCATCCCCGTCCGCAACGGCAGGAGATTTTCTCGGTCCGTGGACTAGACCGTGACGGCTTCTGTCCCTATCAAGCACTCGTGTGCGCGGGCGTGCTCAGGCCCGTGACCTCAATCGTCTTTCGCGAATTCTCCTCTGCAATCGAACGGGTCCAGCGAGGTCGCGGTGAGCTTGACGCAGGTGTTCGGCGGGCGGGGGAAGGCGACGGATCTCGAGCCGCTCGGGGTGATCGACATCGGGTCAAACTCGGTGCGGCTCGTCGTCTATGAGGGCGCGGTCCGCGCGGCACTGCCGATCTTCAACGAGAAAGTGCTGGCCGGGCTCGGTAAATCGATCGCCTCCACGAAATGCCTCGGCGAGGAGAGTGTCGAGCGCTCGCTCGAGGCGCTGCGCCGCTTCCGGGCCATCGCGCGCATTCTCAAGGTCAAGAATCTCCGCGTGCTGGCGACCGCGGCCGTGCGGGACGCCGAGGACGGAACGAGGTTCATCCAGCGGGCCGAGCGGGTGATCGGAGTGCCCATCGAGGTGCTGTCGGGCGCGAAAGAGGCCGAGCTTGCCGCCTACGGAATCCGCATGGGCTTTCTCGGCGCGGACGGTCTCGCAGGCGATCTCGGCGGCGGCAGCCTGGAGCTGATCGACATCTCCAAGGACCGCCTCAACGATGCGGCGACGCTGCCGCTCGGGGGGCTGCGCCTGATCGACCGGACGGGAAACAAGCTCGATCGCGCGCTGCCGCTCGTCGACGAAGCGGTCGCCGGGGTCGACTGGCTCATGCACGGCAGGGGACGTCCATTCTATGCCGTCGGCGGCACCTGGCGTGCGCTCGCCAAGCTGCACATGGAGCAGACCGACTATCCGCTGCGTGTCATGCACGGCTACGCGATCCCGACCCGTGAGGCGATCGAGTTCTGCCAGTTCGTGCGGCGTGTCAAGAAGGTCTCGGCTCTGCCCGGCATGGACGAGGTGGCGCGTGCGCGGCGCGATATCGTGCCGTTCGGAGCCCTCGTGCTCGAGCGCGTGCTCGAAGCGCTGGCGCCATCGGAGGTCGTGTTCTCGGTGTGCGGCATTCGCGAGGGGCTGCTGTTCAGCCTGATGCCGCGGCATGAGCAGGCCAAGGATCCTCTGCTCGCCTTCTGCGAGGGCTATGCGCGCCAGAGATCGCGCTCGGCGCTGCATGCGCATGAGCTCTGCAACTGGACCGATGCCCTGTTCGAGGGCGAGGGGCCCAAGGAGACCGCGGAGGACCGGCGCCTCCGGCATGCGGCCTGCCTGCTCTCCGACATCGGATGGCAGGCGCACCCCGACTATCGCGGCGAGCAGAGCCTCAACATCGTCGCCCATGCGGGCCTGTCGGGCATCGATCACCCGGGCCGCATCTTCCTGGCGCTCGCCGTCTATTATCGCCATGCGGGCTCCGACGAAGGCAAGCCCGACGATTTCTCGACCCGTCTCAGGCTCGTCGTGAGCAAGCGCTCCCAGAAGCGCGCAAAAATCATCGGCGCGGCCATCCGCGCGGCGCATATGCTCTCCATCGGCATGCCGGGCGTCATCGATGAGACGCGTCTCTCCTACGAAGGCCAGAAGCTCGTACTCAGCATTCCCAAGGCTTACAGCGCCCTCGACGGGGAGCGGCTGAGACGGCGGTTCGCGGTCCTGGCGGGGCTGCTTGCACGCGAGCCCGAGATCCGGCTCGGGGTGTGACGCCACACCCCGATAGAGCCCCTCTTTTGCTCTGGCCGCGGGCTTGCGATATCCCGTATCTATCGGACTCCGCCGCCCTTTCCGCGCCCGTCACGATCCCGAGGATGCAATCCCGCAATGGCCGATGATCCCTACGAAATCCTGGGCGTTCCGCGGACCGCGACCGACGATCAGGTTCGCAAAGCCTACCTCAAGCTGGTCAAGGAGTTGCATCCGGATGTCAATCCGTCCAAGGCGGCGGAGGAGCGGTTCAAGAAGGTGACGGCCGCGCACGACATCATCGGCGATGTGGAGCGGCGGCGGCAGTACGACACGGGCGAAATCGACGCTTCGGGCGAGCCGCGCCGGCCGACCTGGCGTCCGCAGGGGGCAGGCGCGGGAGGCCGCGGGCGCGGGCCGATATTCGAGGACTTCGGCGACATGTTCTCGGACATCTTCTCGGGCGCGGGCCGCGGCGGCGCACGCGGAGGCGGCTTCGCCATGCGCGGGCGCGACGTGCGCTATACGCTCGACGTCGACTTCCTCGAAGCCGTGCAGGGCGCGCGCAAGCGCGTCACCCTGCCGGATGCCGGCGTGCTCGACCTGACGGTGCCCGAGGGCGTCACCGACGGGCAGGTGCTGCGGCTCCGGGGGCGGGGCGAGCCCGGCGTTACGGGCGGCGAAGCGGGCGATGCGCTGGTCGAGATCCGCGTGCGGCCGCATCGCGACTTCCATCGCGAGGGCGACGACATCCTGGTCGAGGTGCCGATCACGATCGACGAGGCGGTGCTCGGCGGCAAGGTGGAGGTGCCGACTGCCGGCGGGCGTGTGCAGCTCACGATCCCCAAGGGCACGAGCTCGGGACAGGTGCTGCGGCTCAAGGGCAAGGGCGTGCGCAACGCGACCACGGGGGCGACGGGCGACGAGCTCGTGACGGTGAAGATCGTGCTGCCGGAGACGATCGATGATGGTCTGTCGTACTTCCTCTCGGAGTGGCGACAGAAGCACCGGTATGATCCGAGGAAATAGGGCAGCAGGCAGGGACCGGATCGATGGGCGCCCTGCCAGATGCGCCTTCCCCCGCGTCAGCGGGGCGAGATCGCCAGGACTTCGCCTTTGTGCAGCGTGAGGGCCAGCTCGCCGCGCTTGAGCTTCAGCGCGTCCTCGCCGAAAAGGTGCCGGCGCCAGCCTCTGAGGGCCGGCACGTCGGGGTCGGGTTCGCTGGCGATGCGCTCGAGGTCGTCCGAATCCGCGATCAGGCGGGGCGCCACCCGGTGGCGTGCGGCCGACGCCTTGAGTAGGACCTTCAGAAGCTCCATCGTCGCGGACGCTTCCGCCGATAGGGGCTGGCCGCGGGGAAGATTGGGCAGTGTCGTGGGATCGCGACCGAGGCCGCGCTGGACGGCGTCCACGATTTCGCGCGCGCGCTGTGAGCGGGAGAATCCGTCGCTCAGCGTGCGCAACTCCGAGAGCTTGTCGACGCTCGCCGGCTGCTGGTTGGCGATGTCGTAAAGCGCTTCGTCGCGCAGGATGCGGCCGCGCGGGACGTCCTGTGCCTGGGCCAGGCGCTCGCGCCATGCGGCAAGCTCGATCAGGACGGCCAGCGCCTTGCGGTTCTTGACGCGCATCTTGAGGCGCTGCCAGGCGTTTTCGGGATGGCATTCATAGGTCGATGGCGCTGTCAGCTCGGCCATTTCCTCATCCAGCCACGTCTCGCGGGAGGTCGCCTCGAGCTCCGTCTTGAGGTGGATATAGATGTCGCGCAGGTGCGTCACGTCGCCGAGGGCGTAGACGAGCTGCTTTTCCGACAGGGGACGGCGGCTCCAGTCGGTGAAGCGGGAGCTCTTGTCCAGGTCGCAGCCGGTGACCTTCTTGACCAGGTTGACGTAGCTCACGCTCTCGCCGAAGCCGCAGACCATGGCGGCGACCTGGGTGTCGAAGATCGGCGTCGGGATGAGCCCGGCCTCCGAATAGACGATCTCGACGTCCTGGCGGGCGGCGTGGAAGACCTTGACGACGCCCGGGTCCGCCATCAGCCGGTAGAAGGGCGCAAGATCGATGCCAGGCGCCAGCGGATCGACGATCGCCTCCTCGCCGGGGCCGGCGAGCTGGATCAGGCAGAGGTCGGGCCAGAACGTCTGCTCGCGCATGAACTCGGTATCGACGGTGACGTAGTCGCCGGCGGCAAGCCTGGAGCAGGTTTCGGAGAGGGCGGAAGTCGAGGTAATGACGTGCATTGCGGCACGTATATAGACGCTGGACGGGCGACTGTCGCTAGCTCGTTGCCAGTTACGCCACATTTTTCCTGAGGGGTCGCCCCCGCGGCCGCCTGCCGGTCGCAGACCGGCGCGCGTCCTGGGTCCGCGCGCCGTCGGCGGCCGCGGCAAAACAAAAAAATGGGCGGAACCCTGAATTCGATCTCCGTTCCGGCTATGCAAAAAAGGCCCGGTGCTGTATAAAATTCACCTTATGCGGGGTCGATTTCGAGCGCTTCTGGCGCGCGGCGATACGTTCGGTCATTTGACATCGATTTCGATGCCTGTTTCCGAATTCATTTGCCGGCTGTCGACTTTCGTAACGCCCCGGGATCGAATGCACGGCCTTGCTCGCGCGCGCCGTGCAAACGTCCCGCTTTCGGGTCGCGCCGCGGTCGGATGGCGTAGCGTAGGAGTCCGGTGTGCAGGAGCTTGGCAGGCACAGGCCGATCGGCGGCCGCTCTTTGGCAATCCAGCGCTATCTCTTTGATGGATCCGCCCTCTCGCGTATGCCGAGTGGCGCCTCGGTGCAGCTCATCGCGCGCGATGCGTTCGTTGCGGAGACGGCCGTCAAGCTCGATCAGCTCGCGCTCGAGGTGAAATCGCTCGGCCGCGAGATGCAACTCGTCAAAAGCGATATTGCGGAGCTGAGGGACGAAGCCTCGTGCAGCTATCGGCTTTCGGAATTTATCGATCGCGAGCATAAAGCGCGAAGCGCGAAACTCGAGGAATTGTCGCGGCGTTTCGATTATCTGAAATCCCGGTTCGATGCGATCGACGGAAATTCAAAAGGCGATTATCACGCTTTTCGGACTTTCGAGGCCGTCAGCCGGCGGTTGACGGAGCTTGGCGGGCTCGAACGTGAGTTCCGGAACGTGTCCCGGAGGCTCACGCTCGGCGTTGCGGCCTTTGCCGCATCTCTCCTCGTCTGGTTCGCCGTGCTGGTCTACGGTTGAGCAGGTCGCGCCGGTTGGCGTGCGGGGGTCTGCGGATCGCCAAGCTCTCGTCCGGAGGCGTTTTCCGGCTTTCAACAGCGTTTGCGGTCCTCCTAGCCCGCGCGCTCCCAAAGCCTTGACTTTGGGGGGGCGTTCATGCGCTTTTCCGCCACTTCGGAACCGGTTTCAGGCGGATTTGGCGGCAGATGGCAGCGGGCAACACGGCGGCGGCGAACGAGAGCCAGGGACAGGCAGGCGGCGGCGCGCTGCATCGCTACCGGTCGCACACCTGCGGGGCGCTCAGGAGCGCGGACATCGGCGCGCCGGCGCGCCTTTCGGGCTGGGTGCACCGCGTGCGCGACCACGGCGGGGTACTGTTCATCGACCTGCGCGACCATTACGGCCTGACCCAAGTGGTCGCGGACCCCGACAGCGCCGCGTTCAAGGCGGCGGAGGCCGTGCGCTCCGAGTGGGTGATCCGTGTCGACGGCGCCGTGCGCCGGCGCCCCGAGGGGACCACCAACGCCGAGCTGCCGACGGGCGAGATCGAAGTTTACGCGACCGAGATCGAGGTCCTGTCGGAAGCCAAGGAACTGCCGGTACCGGTGTTCGGCGAGCCCGACTACCCGGAGGACCTGCGCCTCACCTACCGCTTCCTGGACCTGCGCCGCGAGACGCTGCACGCCATCATCATGAAACGGCTCGCCATCACGCGCTCGATCCGCGCGCGGATGCACGACGCCGGTTTCAACGAGTTCCCGACGCCGATCCTCACCGCCTCCTCGCCCGAGGGCGCGCGTGACTTCCTGGTGCCGAGCCGCGTCCATGCGGGCCGGTTCTATGCGCTGCCGCAGGCGCCGCAGCAGTACAAGCAACTCCTGATGGTGTCGGGTTTCGACCGTTATTTCCAGATCGCGCCCTGCTTCCGCGACGAGGATCCGCGTGCCGACCGGCTGCCCGGCGAGTTCTACCAGCTCGACCTCGAGATGAGCTTCGTCGAGCAGGAGGACATCTTCCGGACCATGGAGCCGATCCTCACGGGCCTCTTCGAGGAGTTCAGCGAGGGGAAGCGCGTCGACAGCGACTGGCAGCGCATCCCTTACGACACGGCGATCGCCAGGTACGGCTCCGACAAGCCCGACCTCCGGAACCCGATCGAGATGGCCGACGTGACGGAGCATTTCCGCGGCTCGGGCTTCAAGGTCTTCGCGGGCATGATCGAGCGCGACCCCAAGGTGCGGGTGTGGGCGATCCCGGCGCCGGGCGGCGGCTCGCGCGCCTTCTGCGACCGCATGAACGCGTGGGCGCAGAAAGAGGGCCAGCCCGGTCTCGGCTACATCTTCTGGCGCGAGGAGGAGGGCGCGGCAGGTGCCGGCCCGATCGCGAAGAACGTTGGCCCGGAGCGAGCGGCGGCCGTCCAGGCGCAGATGGGTCTCAAGACGGGAGATGCCTGTTTCTTCACCGCGGGCGATCCGGCCAAGTTCTACAAGTTCGCCGGGCTCGCGCGCGACGAGGTGGGGCGGGAGCTCAAGCTCATCGACGAGGACCGCTTCGCGTTCGCCTGGATCGTCGACTTCCCGTTCTACGAATGGAACGAGGACGAGAAGAAGATCGACTTCTCGCACAACCCGTTCTCGATGCCGAAGGGCGGCCGTGCCGCGCTCGAGGCGGCCGAGGCCGAGGGGCGCGAGGCGCTGCTCGCGCTCAAGGCCAACCAGTACGACGTCGTCTGCAACGGCTACGAGATCGCGTCGGGCTCGGTGCGCAACCACAGCCCGGAGACGATGGTGAAGGCGTTCGAGATCACGGGCCTCGGGCGCGCCGAGGTCGAGGCGCGCTTCGGCGGCCTTTACCGCGCCTTCCAGTACGGCGCGCCGCCGCACGGCGGCATGGCGGCCGGCCTCGAGCGCATGGTGATGCTGCTCACGGGCTGCACGACCGTGCGCGACGTCGCCCTGTTCCCGATGAACCAGCAGGCCAGCGACCTGCTCATGGGCGCGCCGAGCGAGGTCTCGCCGAAGCAGCTCCGCGAGCTTTCGATCCGCGTCGTGGCGCCGGAGAAGAAGTAGCCGGGAGCGTGCCCTGTCAGCGCCCGCCGAGGCCGTCGAGGTAGATGAGGACGGCGGCTTCGAGAAGCTCCTCGGGGCGCATGGGGATGGCGCGGCGCGCACGGTCGCCGCGGGCGAAGAGCGCGGCGATCCCGTGCGCGAGCGACCAGATGTGAAGTGCCATCATCAGGGGTGGCGGGCGGCGGTCCTTGGGCAGCGTCGCGATCACCGCTTCGCAGGCTTCGCGCAGCACGGCGAAGGCCCGGTCGCCTTCGGCGCGCACCTCGGGATAATCGGACAGCGAGAGGCCGGTTTCGAACATGGCCGAGAAGTAGGCGGGCTCGCTGCCCGCAAAGGCGAGATAGGCTGCGCCGAGGCGGTCGAAGGCTTCGCGCGCGCTCGGACGGCCGCCGTCCCACGCACGGGCGAGCGCCAGAGCGAAGGCTTCGAAGCCGCGCCGGGCGACATCGGCCAGGAGCGCGTCGCGGTCGCGGAAGTGGCGGTAGGGTGCTGCGGGGGACACGCCCGCGGCGCGCGCGGCTTCCGCAAAGGTGAAGCCGGCAGGACCTTTCTCGCGGATGAGGCCGAGCGCGGCCTCGATCAGGGCCTCGCGCAGATTGCCATGATGATAGCCGCGGCGGGTGCCGGGGCCGCTGTCCTTGTGCCACGTCATGCAGGGGGTTGTAGCGTATTCGGGGGCAGCGGGCAGCGGGCAACCGGCAGGGAGAGGGCAGCAGGCAGGGAAGATAGTGGGCAGGAGGGTGAAAGCGGGATGGCGTGGCGAGGGGAAGGGGGCGTCAAGGCCGCGCGAATTTGGTAGATGTCGCCTGCGGGATTCGAACGCGGATTGAGCCGCGGCGTGGCCAGGGTGTGCCGTGCGGTGCGCCATGGCTCCCCGTATCGGCGCGGGTTTGCCACGACAGCGTCAGATTTGGACGGGATCATCCGGGAGCAGGCAATAGGCCCGAACGTGACAGGGAACGCGTCAGTGACGAATGCGGCTGCGACCGCCCTCCCATGCGCCCGGCCGGCGGTGCGACGTCGCGGGGCCGCCGTCGTGCTGTGTGCCGTGGCGGCGTTTGCGGCGGGTCTCGGCGGAGAGGCGCGTCTTTTCGGCGTTGGTGGGCCGACCGCGGCCGTGGCCGCGCCCGGCGACGCAAAGCCTTATGACGATAAGCTCTTGCGCCTCGCCGAGATTCTCGGCGCCGTCCACTATCTGCGCGAGCTTTGCAGCGCCAATGACGGACAGCTCTGGCGCGAGCGCATGAAGGAGCTGATTGATACCGAGGGTGGCACCGCCATCCGCCGCGCACGGCTGACGCGCAGCTTCAATCAAGGCTATCGCAGCTATCGGCGCACGTACGTCACGTGCACGCCGACGGCGCAGTCCTCGATCGAGAGATTTTTGGCCGAAGGCATTCAGATCAGCGACGGGCTGGTGCAGAGATCACATTGAATCGCAACGGGGTTCGAAGAGCAGGGAACGCTCGTTTGAAGGTTGTAGAGCGAGTTATGGGTCATATGCAGTTTACTGTGAATTGCCGCAGCATCTGGTCGCGCGGGACACACGTGTTAGGTGTAGCCTTGCAAGACAAAGAGTCGTGGGCGTGGGGGCTCGCCGCCGATCGAAAGTATGACTGGCTTCCTGGGGGGAAGGACCGCGATGGACACCCGTTCTGACCTGAACACGTCCGAGGATTTGAGCTTTCGGGCGCTCAGCCTCATCCTGGCAGCTTGGGACGAGGGCGCCGAAAGCGGCGTGGCGCCCGAGCAGATGGCCTATGCGGCCCTGTTCACCGCGCTCACGGATCTCGTGTCGCTCTATGGCGAGGATGCGGTCAAGAAACTCGCCGCCGGCCTCGAGCGGCGGATCGACGTCGGCGAGTTCACCCTCGACCGCAGCGTTCAGTAGGCGGGCGGCGGCCCCGGTCTCGCGCTCCTCAGGGCGATCGTTACAGGATCATCTCGCCGATCAGCAGTGCGCCGAATCCGATCAGCAACACGCCTGCGATGCGGTTCGTGTTGGCGAGATGCGCTGTGCTGAACCTGTGACGCAGGCGGCCGATCAGGTGCGAGAGCCCGAGCCACCACACGAAGCTGCCACCCATGATCGAGGCGACCATGGTCAGCGCATCCACATGGCTGTGGACCTCGACGAAGGTGGAGACGCCGCCGAAGATCGCGAACAGGCCGAGCACGGCGCCCGGATTGGTGATGGTCAGGAAGAACGTCTTCGGGATGTCCCAGGCGTAGTCACGCAGCGAGGCCGTGTCACCGGTCTCGGACCGGACGCTCTCGACCGCCACGGGCGCGACATAGAGCTTGATGCCGAAGGCGACGAGCGCCAGGCCGCCGACGATCTGGATGGCCTGGCGATGGTATTCGATCGCGCCCGAGATGGCGCCGACGCCGAGACTCGCAAAGAGCGCGATCAGTCCGTCGCCCAGCATGGCGCCGAGGCCCGCCGCCAGTCCTCCGAAGAAGCCGCGCTCGATCGCGCGCTGGATGCAGAGCACGTTGACGGGACCGACCGGAGCCGAAACAAGAATCCCGATCACAATTCCGACGGGGATGATGAGCAGGTTGGGAACTAGCTGCATGCGCGCCACCGCGGCGACGGCATTCGAACGACGTCCGGCATTGCACCTCGAATCGGATCCGGCTTCGGAAGGCCATAGGAAGGATCAGCGAGCCTCATGGATTGCGCACAAAGGGCACACGGAACCGTTGCTGCCGACCGGAAAAGCCGTCACGGCTCCCTCTTGGCCGCGGTCAGAAAAATCTCCGCAAGACGGATCCGTTCGCGGCTCGGGTCCGGCCGCCTCTGTATCGTTCTATTGGTAGCGGCGGCGTGTTGGCTTGTCCATGCCGCAAGCCCGGGTTTCCAGGTGCGTGCGGATGAAAACGCGGTGCCGCGCGCCGCGCCGAAAGAGCGGGCATTCCTCGGCGCGTTGCCGCAGAGCGTCGTCGACATGCGTGAGCAGATTCTCGCAGCCGTCCATGCTGGCGACGTCGCCGAGCTCAGGGATGCCATCGAGTGGAACGAGATGCCGCCGGATTTCGGGGCGGCCAACAACGATCCGATCACGTACTGGAAAAAGACCTCGGCCGATGGGGAGGGGCGCGAGGTGCTGGCGGTCATTGCCAACCTGCTGGCTCTGCCCCCGGCCCGTCTGGCGATCGGCAAGGACCCCGAAAACACGTCTGTCTACGTCTGGCCCTATCTCGCCGAGCTTCCGGCCGATCGCTTGACGTCCGCCGAGGAGGTGGATCTCTATCGCCTGATGTCGCCGGCGGCGGCCAAAGCCCAGAAAAGTGCCAAAAAATGGTCGTGGTGGCGGCTTGCGATCGGTGCCGACGGAACCTGGCATACGTTCCGGAGGTATGATTGACCGCCGACGGATGGCTGTTCCGCGTCATTTGGCGGTGGTGCGTGCGGCGGCATGTCTGTAGGCTTGCAGGCCTCCGTTGACTAAAAACCTATGGGCTTTGTTGTCAACGCGTTCCGGACGGCGGCTCTTCCGAGCTGGAAGGTTGCGCTTCGTGCGCCCATGTCAATGGTCGCCGCCGTCGGATGGTCCTGGAAAATGTGTGCGATTCAGAGGTTGTGATGGTTCTGCGTTTCAGATTTGCGGCGTTTGCGTTGGGGGCTGGGGTTGCCGCTCTGGGATTTTCGGCGCCGGTGTCGGCGCAAGGGATCAGCCAGTACGGCATGTGGGGTGATGCGCCGCCACGCGCGGCCAAGCCGTCCTATCTCGGGGCCGCTCCGGCGCTCGGGAAGCCCAAGGACTTCGCCACGGGCGGCGGACGGCCTTCGATCTCGCCCAAGACGCCGCAGACGGTCGCGTTTCAGAACGGCTTCCGGCCGGGATCGGTCGTGATCGATACCGCCGGACGCAAGCTCTACTACACGCTCTCCCAGAGTTCGGCCTATGTCTACCCGATCGCGGTCGGCAAGCAGGGGTTCGCCTGGAGCGGCGTCGAGCGTGTGTCGCGGATCGAGGACTGGCCGGACTGGATCCCGCCCAAGGAAATGCACCAGCGTAAGCGCGGGCTGCCGCTCCGCATGGCCGGTGGCCTCAACAACCCGCTCGGCGCCAAGGCCATCTATCTCGGCAACACGCTGTATCGGATCCACGGCACGAACGATTCCGGCTCCATCGGGTCGGCCTCCTCTTCGGGCTGCTTCCGTATGCACAACGCGCACGTCGTGCACCTTGCCCAGCACGTCGGCCCGGGAACCGTGGTCTACGTGATGCGCCGCCTGCCCAAATCGGGCACCGTGATGCCGCCCGGCGGCGGTGCGCCTAAGGTGCAGGAGGTCAAGCAGGCGCCGTCCGAACCGTCCGCAACACCCGCTGGCGAAACTTCGGCGACGGAGCCGCCGGCCGCCGCCGAGCCGGCGCCGCAGACGCCGGAGGCCGCCCCGCAGCCCAACGGGCAAGGAATCTAGAGCGCGGTTGCTTTCATCGCCATCGGCGCGGTGCTCAGTCCCGCCTGTGACCCTCCCCGGCGCCTGCGACGCTGAGGACGCGCCGGCCCAGTTTGTCGGGCGGCGCGTCTCCTGTATGGACGGTAGGCCGGCCCAGCGTGGGCCGCCCGTGGATGAGCGTTGCAATCGAGTGGTGCCGGACGGTCAACTGCAATAAAGTGCGAGTCTGACCACCGCGCGGGGGACCGATCCCGCGGGGTAAGGCGCACGCACCCGTTCAGCCGCAACCGGGCGCTTATCCGCAACAAGCGAGGTCAGACCCAATGAGCAACGCCATCTCACTCGAGCTTCTGGCCTTCAACCTGAAGCTGCTCGGCCGCCAGCGCCGCAAGAACATCCTGATCAGCGCCGGCCGGCCGGAAGACAAGAAGCGCATGCTGCCGGCCGTCCGGCGCATCCTGACGCTCGACGTCGAGCTTTACGCGACGCCGGGGACCTACCGCTTCTTCAAGGAGCACGGCGTCGACAGCACCGAGATCCACAAGATCACGGATGGACGTTCGCCGAACATCCTGTCCTTCCTCAAAGCCAACCGGTTCGACCTCGTCATCAACGTGCTGACGGGTGACGAGGACTACGATGAGAGCTCGGATGCGAAGCTGATCCGCAAGCTCTCCATCGAGAACGGCATTCCGCTCATCACGGACGCCGACGTCGGCATCGCGACGCTTGAGCAGATCATCATCGATGCCGAGCGCGGCACCTACCGCTATCGCCTCGCGGACGACAGCGAGCCGTGGAACCTTCGACTCCGCTTCCTGCAGGCTGCCGAAAGGCTCGGCGGCCTCGCCAATCATCACGCGCACTTCGATAAGGCCTATCTCATCACGCACGAGAACCTGCGCTTGAGCCAAGTCGACATGCAGAAGAAGTGGGAGCTCTACCGCTACCTCAAGGAGAACTACACGCACGACGACCTCGTCGAGCGCATCAGCCGCGGCCTCGAAACCATGATCCAGCAGGGAGCGACCTACTGCCGGACGATGGTGGATGCGGACAGCACGGTCGGGCTCCTGCCGATCAAGGCCGCGCTCGAGGTGAAGAAGCGCTACGCGGATCGCATCCGCTTCGAGGTCGGCGTGCAGCCGCTGCAGGGCGTGCTCGATCCCGCGTCCTTCGCGCAATACGCGGAAGCCTGCGAGTTGGCCGATTACTGCGGCGGGCTTCCCTCGCGCGACCGGCCGACGCCGGAGAAGCACCTCGACGTGATCCTGTCGCTGGCCAAGAAGCTCGGCAAGCCGGTCGACGTGCATATCGACCAGGAGAACAATCCGCTTGAGAACGAGACGGAGCTCTTGGCCGAAAAAACCATCGAGCACGGCATGCAGGGGCGCGTGTTCGGCGTGCATGCGATCTCGCTTTCGGCGAAGGAGGATCGCGAGCAGGATCGCATCATCGAGAAGGTGAAGGAGGCCGACATGGGCATCATCATCTGCCCGTCGGCGGCGCTCAGCATGAAGCAGCTTCC
>NZ_DAITQL010000099.1:0-14438 GCF_036833075.1 Hyphomicrobium sp. | reverse complement strand
GTAGTTCTCGTGCGGCGTCACCTGGAAGCAGACGTGGCTGAAGTCCTCGAGCTGCCTCTTCACCGCTTCGACGATGCGAGGATGCTGATGGCCGGTGTTGACGACGGCGATGCCGGCGGCGAAATCGACGTAGCGGCGGCCGTCCTCGTCCCAGATCTCGGCGTTCTTCGCGCGCTTGGCGTAGATCTGCGTCGCGTGCCCGATGCCGCGCGGAACGGCGGCCATGCGGCGGGCCTGGAGCTCGGCGTTGGTGGTCATGAGACGAGGCTTTCGTTGAAAGAATGCATGCAGGGCAAGACAGTCGCCCATCCACCCACGTCATCCCGGCGGAGGCCGGGATCCAGAACACGTGGCAGCGGGTGTATGGTGTCAGAAGCGGCGCGTATGTGGAGGCTTGTCTGGATCCCGGCCGCCCATGCGGAGCATGGCGCCGATGACGCCGGAATGACGGAGGAGCGGAGGCGTGAGGTGCTTCGCCTTTGCGGGCTGTTGCCGTTCTGCTTTGTCAGCCGGGTCTCACATTGGGTCATGAGCGCACCGTTTAGAGTCCGCCGAGGCAGATGAATTTGGTTTCGAGGTACTCGTAGAGACCTTCGGCGGCGCCTTCGCGGCCGAGGCCGCTCTCCTTCACGCCGCCGAAAGGCACGACCTCGTTCGAGAAGATGCCCTCGTTGACGCCGACCATGCCGGCGTCGAGCCCTTCAGCCACGCGCCAGGCGCGGCCGATGTCGCGGCTGAAGAGATAGGCGGCGAGGCCGTAGGGCGTGGCATTGGCGAGGCGCACGGCTTCGTCCTCGGTCTCGAAGCGGATGAGGGAGGCCACGGGGCCGAAGATCTCCTCGTGCGCGATCGTCATGTCGGCCGTGACGCCGGTGATCACCGAGGGCTGATAGAAGAGCGGCCCGGCCGCGGCGGTCCTGCCGCCGACGACGACCTTCGCGCCCTTCGCTGTCGCATCGGCGACGAGGCTTTCCACTTTCTTCACGGCGTCCGCATTGATGAGCGGGCCGATGATGGTGCCGGCCTCTCGGCCCGGGCCGACCTTGAGCTTCCCCACCTCGGCGGCCAGCGCCTCGGCGAAACGGTCGTAGATGCCCGCCTGCACGAGGATGCGGTTGGCGCAGACACAGGTCTGGCCGGCGTTGCGGTATTTCGAGGCCATGGCGCCGGCGACGGCCTGCGACAGGTCCGCGTCGTCGAAAACAAGGAGCGGCGCGTTGCCGCCGAGCTCGAGCGTCAGCTTCTTCACCGTGCCGGCGCATTGCCGGTAGAGGATCTTGCCGACCTCCGTCGAGCCCGTGAACGAGAGTTTCCGCACGCGCGCATCCTCGCACAGCGCCTTGCCGACGGCAGCCGCGTCCGTCGTCGTCACGACGTTGAGCACGCCGGGCGGGAGGCCCGCGTCCTGGGCGAGCTTGGCAAGCGCGAGCGCGCACAGCGGCGTGTCCTCCGCCGGCTTGATGACCGCGGTGCAGCCCGCCGCGAGCGCGGGCGATACCTTGCGGGTGATCATGGCGATCGGGAAGTTCCACGGCGCGATGGCGGCCACGACGCCAATCGGCTGCTTGATGGTGAGGAAGCGCTTGCCGGCCATCGTGGTTGGGATCGTGCGGCCGTAGGCGCGCTTTCCCTCCTCGGCGAACCACTCGATGAAGGAGGCGCCGTAGGCGACCTCGCCGCGGGATTCCGTGAGCGGCTTGCCTTGCTCGGCCGTCATGAGCTCAGCGAGCGGCTCGGCGTCGGCGGTGACGAGATCGAACCAGCGCCTCAGGATCTGACCCCGCTCCTTCGCGGTCTTCTTCGACCAGTGAGGAAACGCCCGCTCGGCGGCATCGATGGCTTGCACCGTCTCGGCCGCGCCGAGGTTCGGCACGCGCGCGATCTCGGCGCCGGTCGCCGGGTCGATCACCGGGAAGGTCTCCTGAGACGTGACCCATTCGCCGCCGATCAGCGCCGCGGTCGGGGAGCGTGGGGGAGAAGCGCTCATGGCGTCACCTTCAGAGCAGCGTGATGGAGACCGACTTGAGGTCGGCGTACTTGTGGAGCGCGTGGAGCGAGCGGTCGCGGCCGAAGCCGGACTGCTTGAAGCCGCCGAACGGCATGGTGATGTCGCAGCTGTCCCAGCCGTTGACCCAGACGAGGCCGGCCTTGATCGCGCGCGCGGCGCGGTGGGCGAGGGAGATGTCGCGCGTCCAGAGGCCGGCGGCGAGGCCGTAGGGCGTGTCGTTGGCGAGGCGGAGCGCATCTTCGGTATCGGTGAAGCGCGTGATGGCGAGCACGGGGCCGAAGACCTCCTCGCGCGAGAGCGTCGCCTGCGGGGCGACATCGTCGAACACGGTCGGCTCGACGTAGTAGCCGCCGGTCTCGGCGCGCGTGCGGTTGCCGCCGAGACGGAGCACGCCGCCTTCCTGCTTCGCCGTCTCGATATAGCGTAGCGCCGTCTGCATCTGGTCGGAGGAAACCATGGCGCCGAACACGGTCTCGGGCGCGAGCGGATCGCCGGCCGCGATGGGCTCGGCCACGCGGAGGAGCTTGTCGAGGAAGGCGTCCGCAATGCTCTCGTGCACGAGCAGACGCGAACCGGCCGTGCAGACTTCGCCCTGATTGTAGAAGATGCCCCAGGCGGCGTGCTCGGCCGCCTTGTCGAGGTCCGGGCAGTCGGCGAAGACGATGTGAGGGGACTTGCCGCCGAGCTCGAGGCTCACGCGCTTGAGGTTGCTCTCGCCGGAATACGCCATGAGCAGGCGGCCGACGGCGCCGGAGCCCGTGAACGCGATCATGTCCACGTCGTTGTGGAGGGCGAGCGCCTTGCCGGCATCGCCCCCCATGCCCGGCACGACGTTGAGAACGCCAGGCGGAAGACCGGCTTCGAGCGCCAGCTCGCCGAGCTTCAAGGCGGTGAGCGGGCTCTGCTCGGCGGGCTTCAGGACCACGGAGTTGCCCATGGCGAGCGCGGGCGCGACCTTCCACATGGCCATGAGGAGGGGAAAGTTCCACGGCACGATGGCGCCGATGACACCCAGCGGCTCGTGCACCACGAACGAGAAACGATCCTGCGTCTCCGGACCCACCTCTCCGTAGACCTTGTCGAGGGCTTCGGCGTAGTAGCGCAGCGTGCGGATCGCCTGCGGGATGTCGCCCTCGAGCGCATTGGCGATGGGCTTGCCGACGTCGAGGCTCTCGAGCACGGCCAGCGTCTCCGTCTCGCGTTCCATGAGGTCGGCGAGCTTGAACAGGATGCGCTTCTTGTCCTTGTAGGACCGCTTGCGCCAACGGCCGTCGTTGAAGGCTTCGCGGGCAGACGCGACGGCGATGTCGACATCGGCGAGGCCGCAGGCGGCGACCGGGTTGAGAACGCGCCCGTCGCGGGGCGACACGTTGTCGAACGTGGCACCGCTCACCGCCGCGAGCGTCTCGCCGTCGATGACGGCCTTTCCGGGCAGCGCGAGCGTGCCTGCAACTTTCTCGAAATGCGCGAGGGAGGTCATGGCCGATGTCTCATGAGACCAGAGCGTACCAGAGATGGTCGAGCGGGGTGACGATGCGTTCGAAGCTCGCGCGCTCGGTCTCTTTGAGGCGCGCATAGACATCGTGGAAGCCCGGCCCGAAGGCGTCGCGGACGACGGCCGACGCCTTGAAGACCTCGAGCGCGTTGACCCAGGCCGTCGGCAGCGTCGCCGGCGCGTCGATCTCCTCGGCGTCGCCTTCGGCGTGCGGGCCGGGGTCGGCCCCGGTTGCGATGCCGTGGGCGATGCCGGCGAGAATCGCCGCTATCACGAGATAGGGATTGGCGTCGGCGCCGGCAACACGGTGCTCGATGCGGGTTGCGGGGCCTTTGCCGGCGGGAATGCGCAGCGCCACCGTGCGGTTGTTGAAGCCCCAGTGGGGCGCGCACGACACGTAGGACTTGGCGACGTAGCGGCGGTAGGAGTTGGCGCCCTGGGCCCAGATGGCCATGAAATCGGCCATGGTCTCCCTGAGGCCGCCGATCGCATGGCGGAAGAGGGGAGAGATGGGGCTGCCGGCGAAGGCGTTGGCGCCCGTGCCGTCGAGGAGGCTCAGGTGGATGTGCATGCCCGAGCCGCACCATTCGTGATGAGGCTTGGCCATGAAGGTGGCGTTGAGGCCGTGGGCGCGGGCCGCCGCCTTCACGGCGCGCTTGAGCAGCAGCCCGTCGAGGGCCGCCCGCACGGCGTCGTCGCGGTGCTTGAGATTGATCTCGAACTGCGCCGGACCGCTCTCCTGAATGATACCGTCGACGGGGAGCGCCTGGGCGGCCGCGACGCGGTAGATGTCGTCGATGAAGGGCTGGAGCGCATCGAGGTCGGCGAAGTCGTAGGTTCCGGCCGCGTCGGGGTCGGTCGTCATGCCGGCGGGCGGCTCGAGCGTGAAGGCGCCATCCTTGCCGGCGCGCGTCACGTAGAATTCGAGCTCGACGGCGGCGACCGGGGTCAGGCCCTGCGCCGTCATGCGTGCGACCTGGCGGGCGAGAACGGCGCGCGCGTCCATTTCGCCATCGGTCTCGAGATCCATGATCGCCTGGGCGTGCGTCGCCCCCTCGAGCGGGATGGAGACGAGCGTGCCCGACAGGATGCGCGCGGGCACATCCGGGTCGCCGGTCTCCCACAGCCGTCCCGTCTCGCCGACCGAGTTGCCGCGCGGGTCGATGATGAAGGCGGAGGACGGCATCACAAGGCCGTCCTTCGCGAGCTTCACGAGGCCGTCGCGGCGGTAGCGCTTGCCGCGTGGGATGCCGTTCAGATCGAACGTGAAGATGTCGATCCACTGGACCGAGGGGTTGTTGGCGAGGAACTCCTCGGCCTCGTCGGCGGTGAGATGCGCGCTCATGCTGCGAGACCATCCGCGCTTGATTTCCTCACGGCGTCGCCGAAGCGATGGAAGATCTCGATGGAGGCCGTGTTGTGCTTGGCCTGCCACTCGGGATGCCACTGCACGCCGAACAGGAACGGATGATCGGAGGGGCCGCGCACGGCCTCGATCAATCCGTCCTTGGCGTGGGCTTCGGCCGTCAGCAGCGGCGCCAGGCGCTGGATACCCTGCCAGTGCAGCGAGTTGACCGTGATCTCGTCCTGGCCCACCCAGTTTCTGAGCGTGCCGGAGAGCGTCACCGGGTGCGCCGGGCCGAAGCGCTCCTCGACCGGAACATCGGATGGCTCGCGATGATCGTTGCGCCCGTCGACGGTATGAACGGCCTGGTCCAGCGTGCCGCCGAGCGCGACGTTCAGCTCCTGGAACCCGCGGCAGATGGCGAACAGCGGCAGCTTGCGGTGCAGCGCTTCGCGCACCAGCGGCAGCGTGAGGCCGTCGCGCTCGTGGTCGAGCGCCTTCTCGTTGAGGGGCGGCTCGTCGAGGCCGTAATGGCTGGGGTGGACGTTGGAGAGGGCGCCCGACAGCAGGATGCCGTCGGCGATCTCGAGGAGGCCATTCATATCCAGCATGCTGGGACCCAGCGGCGCCAATAGCGGCTGGCAATCGGCGACCTCGGCCACGGCGGCGGAATACTTGCGGCCCACAGCATCGAAGGTCAGGCCGTCGATCACCTTGGTGTCGCAGGGGATGATGACGATCGGGCGGCTCATGCGGCGATTTCTCCTGCAACGTCGGCAAGCGTGAGGTCGAGGGCTCTGCCGATGACGCGCTCGGCCTCGGCGAACTCGCCGTCGCCCCAGATGAGGGGAGGGGCGCACACCATGGTGTCGAAGACGGCGCGCATGATGAAGCCCTCGCGGAAGAAGTGGTCGCGGCAGATGAGGCCGACGCGGCCCGGGTTGTCGAAGCGGCGGCGCGTGCGCTTGTCGGCGACGAGCTCGATGGCGCCCATCATGCCGACCGAGCGGACCTCGCCCACCAGCGGGTGATCCTCGAATCTGGCGAGCAGTTTCGCAAGGGCCGGGGCGCCGTAGTCGGCGACGCGCGCCACCAGATTCTCGCGCTCCATGATCTCGATGTTCTTCAAGGCGACGGCGCAGGCGACGGGATGACCCGAGAAGGTGTAGCCGTGGTTGAAGTCGTCGTCATGGTCCATCAGCGCCGCGACGATCCTGTCGTCGACCAGGATGCCGGAGAGCGGGAGATAGCCCGAGGTCACGGCCTTGGCGAACGTGATGATGTTCGGCTTGATGCCGTAGTAGTCCGAGGCGAACCAGGTACCGAGGCGGCCGAAGCCGGTGATGACCTCGTCGGCCAGAAGCAGGATGCCGTAGGTGTCGACGATACGCTGGATCTCTTTCCAGTAGGAGGGGGGCGCGATCTTCACGCCGCCCGCGCCCTGCACCGGCTCGCCGGCGAAGGCGGCGACGTTCTCCGGCCCCACGGCGAGGATCTCGTCCTCGAGCGCCCGGGCGGCGCGCAGGCCGAAGGCTTCGAGGCTCTCCCCGTCCTGGCCTTCGTCGAACCAGCAGGGATCCATGATGTGGCGGAAGCCTTCGTAGACGGGGTAGCTGTGCTTGTGCACGTGCCCCATGCCGCCCATGGAGCCCGCGGCGATGGTGGAGCCGTGATAGGCGTTCTTGCGCGAGATGATGATGCGCCGCTTCGGTTCGCCCTTGAGCGTCCAGTAGTGACGGATCAGGCGGATGGCGGTGTCGTTCGATTCGGACCCCGAGGAGCCGTAGAAGACCTGGTTGATGTGCGCGGGCGTGATGCCGGCAAGCTTCTGCGACAGCGCGACGACCGGCGGGTGCGTGGTGCGAAAGAAGGTGTTGTAGAACGGCAGTTCGAGCATCTGGTCGCGGGCGGCATCGGCGAGCTCGCTGCGGCCGTAGCCGACGTTGGTCGTCCAGAGGCCGGCCATGCCGTCCAGGATGCGGTGGCCTTCGCTATCCCAGACGTAGGGGCCGTCGCCCTTGACGATCACGCGCGCGCCGCCGCTGCGGAGCGATTTGTGGTCGGTGAAAGGATGCAGGTGGTGCAGCGCGTCGAGGTCCCGCAACTCCGTGGTGCTGTTCTTGAGCTTGACGTTCGACATCGGGGTCCTCCGGTGGGCGCGGGCGCGCGTGGATGCGGGAGAGGGGGGCTGCCTCGGGCGGCCGGCCTTGCGCGAGGCCGACCGTTGCGCGCAGGGGCTCTGCGCGCTGGGCTTACCTCTGGGGGGGCGGCGCAAAGCCGATGCGCGCGCAGAGCTCGAGCAGCTCCGTCTTGCGCGATTTTGTGGTCTGGCCCACGCGTGTCACCGTTCCGGCACCCTCAGACGCTGAGCAGCAGGTGCTCGCGCTCCCACGGGCTGATCACCCGCATGAACTCCTCGAACTCGCTGCGCTTCAATTGCAGATAGACATGGCAGAAACGCCTGCCCAGGATCTCGTGCAGCTCCGAGGAATCCTCGAATTCCGTCAGCGCCTCGAGCAGGCCGCGCGGAAGCTGGTGGTCGTTGCGATACGCGTTGCCGACCACGGGTTCGCGCGGCTCGAGGCCCATCTTGATGCCGAGGTAGCCGCAGGCGAGGCTCGCGGCGATGGCGAGATAGGGGTTCGTGTCGGAGCCCGCGAGCCGGTTCTCGATGCGTCGCGCCGCCGGCGGCGAGAAGGGCACGCGCAGCCCCGCCGAGCGGTTGTCGTGTCCCCAGTCCACGTTGATCGGCGCCGCGCCGCCCGGGACGAGGCGGCGGTAGGAGTTGACGTAGGGGGCGAGCAGGCAGGTCGCCGGCGGCAGGAAGCGCTGCTGGCCGGCGAGGAACTGGTAAAAGAGCCGCGACGGGCCACCGCCCTCGTCGGTGAAGATGTTGCGCCCCGTCCTGGCATCGACGACGCTCTGGTGGACGTGCATGGCGCTGCCCGGCTCGTTGGCGAGCGGCTTGGCCATGAAGGTCGCATAACAATTGTGCGTGAACGCGGCTTCGCGGATGGTGCGCTTGAACAGGAAGACTTGGTCGGCGAGATCCACCGGATTGCCGTGCAGCAGGTTGATCTCGAGCTGGGCGGCGCCGCCCTCCTGGATGATGGTGTCGATCTTGAGGTACTGGCGCTCGGCGTAGTCGTAGATGTCGTCCACGATCTTGTCGTACTCGTCGACGGCGCCGAGGCTGTAGGCCTGCCGGCCGGCGCCCGCGCGCCCCGAGCGGCCGGTCGGTGGCTCGAGCGGGTAATCGGGATCGGGGTTCGTTTTGGTGAGATAGAACTCGAGCTCGGGCGCGACGACCGGGATCCAGCCCTCGCGGCTATAGAGCTCGAGCACGCGCTTCAGCACCGAGCGCGGTGCGATATTGACCGGCTCGCCGTTCTGCCATGTGGCGTCGTGAATGACTTGCGCCGTCGGGCTCGATGCCCAGGGTGCGGGCCGGATGGTCGAGAGGTCCGGCACCATCATGAGGTCGTTCTCGGCGTAGAGCGCTTCCCCTTCCTCCTCGAAGCCGACGTACTCGCCCGTGATCGTCTGGTGGAAGATGGAGATCGGCAGGTGCACGGCGTCGAGCCTGACGAATTTCTCGGCCGGCATGGTCTTGCCCCGCGCCACGCCGGCGATGTCGGGCACGGCGCAGTCGATCTCTTCGATGCGGTGATGGCTGAGCCAGGACCTCAGGCCCTCGGGGGAGGTGCCGACGCTGTACATCTCGCCCGTACTGCTGGCCATTGCTCCCGTATCGGCGGACATGGTTCACCTTGCTCGGCAGGCTGGGTTGGCACGGCCATCGCGGCGCGAAGCGCTGGGTGGGGCAGGGCACGATCCACCGGCGCCGCCATCGACGCGTCGCCGACGTTCCGGAATTGCGCCCCTTGAGGCTTGCCTGTTTGTAATGTGATCACAAAATGGGGTGGAACTCAAGGGCCGGATCTTAACCCTCCGCGGCGCGCCGGCCGTCGGGCCGACGGTGCGGTCGCTTCAGCACGGCCTCGCCGATGAAGCTCATTCCCTGGCTCGCGTCGGCGGCGATGGCGGCGCGCAGCGCCTTCCTGTCCTTGCGCTCGAGCGCGGCAATAGCGGCCTGGTGCTGATCCGCGAGATCGGCGGTTCCCCAGCGGCTGTAGGCCATGCGCATGAACGGTCCGAACTGGAGCCAGATGCTTTCCACGAGCGCGAGCAGCGTCTCGGCTCCGGCGTGCCGATAGATGGCGAAGTGGAAGCGGTAGTTGCTCTCCATGTAGCCGTGCACGTCGCCGATGGCCATGGCGCGGTCCACCGCCTTGTCGTGCAGGGCGATCTGGCGGATCTCGGCCGCGCCGATCCGGTCCATCGCCCGGGCGGCGAGCTCCGGCTCCAGCGTCCGGCGCGCAAAGACGATCTGCTCGAAGGTGCCGGCGGTCATGGGGGGAACGAGGACGCGGCGGTTGTCCCGCATCGTCAACGCGCGCTCGGCAATGAGCCGGCGGACGGCCTCGCGGACGGGGGTGGGGCTCACGCCCATGTCCTCGGCAAGACCCCGGAGCGTCACGGCGCTGCCCGGAAGGAAACCGCCGAACAGGATGCGCCTGCGCAAGCCGCGGTAGACGCTTTCGTGGGTGGTGACGGCGATGTCGCTGGCAACGCCGAGCGCCCTGCCGGGCGCCCGCTCCGTTCGGGCCGAAGGCGGTTTCGTGCCGTGGCGCTCGCGCGGGGAGCGCGCCCGTCTTTCGCGCTCGCGTGCCTTGTCGTTGCGCATCGCACAAACTCGTTTCTCCGGAACGGAGCGCGGCCGCGGGATGCGTCGCGCGTTTTCCGGAAACGTGCCCAAGGAAAGACTTGTAGCGTGCGAATAATGTGATCACAATGGAAAGGTCAGGGTTTAGACCGATGGAAAGCCGGCGGGTCGCGCTGCCGCTCGTCCGGCTTTCGGGAGAGACGCTTCATGATCGATATCTCGGCCGCCCGCGCGTCGCTCGCCTGCTCCGCGGTGCTGGCGTCGCTCCTCGTCGTCGGCGGGGCAACGGCGAAAGAGGTCCGGATCTATAACTGGTCCGACTATATCGACGAAGAGATCCTCAAGGACTTCGAGAAGGAGACCGGCATCAAGACGGTCTACGACGTGTTCGACAGCAACGAGATGCTGGAGGCGAAGCTGCTCGCCGGCGGCAGCGGCTACGACGTCGTTGTGCCGACAGGTCCGTTCCTCTCCCGGCAGGTGAAGGCCGGCGTGTTCCAGAAGCTCGACAAGTCGAAGCTGCCGAATACCAAGAACCTGTGGCCGCTGATCCTCGAGCGCAGCGCGCGATACGATCCGGATAACGCCTACTCGATCAACTGTATGTGGGGCACCACGGGCATCGGCTACAACGAGGACAAGATCAAGCAGCGGATGGCGGATGCGCCCGTCGATTCCTGGGAGCTCGTCTTCAATCCGGAGGTGCTGTCGAAGTTCAAGGACTGCGGCGTGCATTTTCTCGATGCGGCCGACGATATCCTACCGGCAGCGCTCAACTACCTCGCGCTCGATCCCAACAGCAAGAACGAGGACGATCTCCGCAAGGCGGCGGATCTGGTCGAGAAGGTCAGGCCCTACATTCTGAAATTCCACTCGTCGGAGTACATCAACGCGCTGGCGAACGGCGACATCTGCATTGCCGTCGGGTATTCGGGCGACATCATTCAGGCGCGCAACCGCGCGGAGGAGGCGAAGAACGACGTCAAAGTCGTCTACTCGCTCCCCAAGCAGGGGGCGCAGATGTGGTTCGACCAGATGGCCATCCCGGCGGACGCGAAGAATGTCAAGGAAGCGCATGTCTTCCTCGACTACATCATGAGACCCGAGGTGATTGCCAAAGCGTCGAACTACGTGAGCTACGCGAACGGCAATCTCGCCTCGCAGGAGTTCATCGACGAGGCGATCCGGAATGATACCTCGATCTATCCCGACGAGGAGACGCTGAAACGTCTGTTCGTGCAGGATGCCTATGAAGGGAAAACGCAGCGGCTGGTGACGCGGCTCTGGACCAAGATCGTCACCGGACAATAGACATGAGACCGCGCGGCCGGACGCATTCGGACTTTCGGGATACGTTCGGCCCGGTATGCGGAAGGAAAGGGCGGATCGTTACGGCTCAAACAGCGTGATCGCACCGGAGCCGCCGGGCAGGCGGTTGAATGCGAAGGCGGCGCGGCGCTGGATCGTTCACTTTCAGAAGCCCCAGTGGGAGATCGTTTTATGATTGGATTTTTATCTATTCGCGCGTCCGTAGTTGGATCTCTTGCGCTCTGCGCGCTGTTCATGGCCGGAGCGGCGCCGGCCGCCGAGGTCAGGATCTACAACTGGTCCGACTACATCGACGAGGAGATCCTCAAGGACTTCGAGAAGGAAACGGGGATCAAGCCGATTTACGACGTGTTCGACAGCAACGAGCTTCTGGAGACGAAGCTGCTGGCGGGCGGCAGCGGCTATGACGTCGTGGTGCCGACAGGCCCGTTCCTCGCGCGGCAGATCGCAGCCGGCGTCTTCTCGAAGCTCGACAAGACGAAGCTCCCCAACCTCAAGAACGCCTGGCCGCTCATCGAGGAGCGCACCGCGATCTACGATCCGGGCAATGCTTATTCCGTCAACTACATGTGGGGCACGACCGGCATCGGCTTCAACGTCGACAAGATCAAGGAGCGGATGGCGGATGCGCCGGTCGATTCCTGGGACCTGATCTTCAAGCCGGAGATCGTCTCCAAGTTCAAGGATTGCGGCATCTTCCTTCTCGATGCCGCCGACGACATCCTCCCCGTCGCGCTGCTCTACCTCGGCCTCGATCCCAACAGCACCAATCCGGACGATCTCAAGAAGGCGGGCGAGCTCCTAGAGAAGATCCGGCCCAACATCCAGAAGTTCCACTCCTCCGAGTTCATCAACGCGCTGGCCAACGGCGACATCTGCATCGCGGTCGGCTATTCGGGCGACATCCTCCAGGCGCGCGATCGTGCGGAGGAAGCCAAGAACGGCGTCACCATCGGCTACCACATTCCGAAGGAAGGCGCGCAGATGTGGTTCGACCAGCTTGCCATCCCGGCGGATGCGAAGAATGTCGAGGAGGCGCACGCATTCATCAACTACATCCTGAGGCCGGATGGGATCGCCAAGGCATCGAACTATGTCAACTATGCCAGCGGCAACCTGGCGGCCCAGGAGCTCATCAACAAGGAGATCAAGGAGGACCGCTCCATCTATCCCGATGAGGAGACGCTGAAGCGTCTCTTCGTCAAGGAGCCGTACGACGCCAAGACACAACGCACGGTGACGCGGGTCTGGACCAAGGTCGTCACCGGACAATAGCACGAGACAGGCCGCGCCCGGGCGGGCCCCGAGCGCGGTTCTCTTTCCCGTCCGGGGGCGCCCCCCCGCGAGTCCAATCGAGGAATGGCAATCATGACAGGGGCCGCCGTGCAAAGCTCTTCGCCAGCCTCCACGCCGTCGCGGGCGGTTCGAACGCCGGCGCCGCAGTCGAATTTCGCGCCGTGGAAGGATCCGACGAAGGCGCCCATCGTGCGCTTCGAGAACGTCGTGAAGCGGTTCGGGGACTTCGTCGCCGTCAAGGACTGCACGCTCGACATCTACGAGCGGGAGTTCTTTGCGCTGCTCGGGCCGTCGGGCTGCGGAAAGACGACGCTCCTGCGCATGCTGGCCGGCTTCGAGAAGCCGACCAGCGGGCGCATCCTGGTCGCGGGAGAGGACATCACGGAGCTCGCCCCCTACGAGCGGCCGGTCAACATGATGTTCCAGTCCTATGCGCTCTTTCCGCACATGAACGTCGAGCAGAACATCGGGTTCGGCCTCAAGCAGGAGGGCATGCCCAAGGACCAGATCGCGGCCCGCGTCGAGGAAGCGATGACCATGCTCGAGCTCGCGCGCTTCGGAAAGCGCAAGCCGCATCAGCTTTCGGGCGGCCAGCAGCAGCGCGTGGCGCTTGCCCGCGCCATCGCCAAGAAGCCGCGCATCGTGCTGCTCGACGAGCCGCTCGGTGCGCTCGACAAGCGGCTCAGGCAGACCGCGCAGTTCGAGCTGATGGGCATCCAGGAGCGCACCGGCACCACGTTCATCATCGTCACGCACGACCAGGAGGAGGCGATGACCGTCTCTTCCCGTATCGCCGTCATGGATCACGGCGAGTTCGTGCAGATCGCGACGCCCGGCGACATCTACGAGGCCCCGAACTCGCGTTACACGGCGGGCTTCATCGGCGACGTGAACCTGCTCGAGGGCAAGGTCGTGAAGATCGAAGGCGGGTTCGCGGAGATCGACTGGGGGCCGGGCCTCGCCCGCTTCAAGGCGGTGGCGCCGAGCCATTGCACGGGCGACCAGACCGTGTGGCTGGCCCTGCGGCCGGAGAAGGTTCACATCGATCTCGTGAAGCCCGACGACGCGAGCAACGCGATCCCGGGCAAGGTCTTGGACGTAGGCTATCTTGGATCGGTCTCGCACTACCACGTCGCGCTCGCCAACGGCCAGCGGATCACGGCGCTCCGGACCAACTCGTCGCGCCTGGTCGACCGCCCGATAAGCTGGGAGGACGAGGTCTGGCTCCAGTGGCCTCCCGAGACCGGCATCGTGCTGACCCGATAGCCCGGAGGGCCCCATGCGTCGCTGGCTCGTGATCGCGGTGCCTTACCTCTGGCTCCTGGTCTTTTTCCTCATTCCGTTCTTCATCGTCTTCAAGATCTCGCTGTCGGACATTGCGACGGCCATTCCGCCCTACACGCCGACGTTCGACTTGAGCGATATCCGCGGGTTCCTGTCGCAGCTCGATTTCGAGAGCTACTGGTTCATCCTGCAGGATCCGCTCTACGTGAACGCCTATCTCTCGGCGCTCAGGATCGCGGCCATCTCCACGTTTCTCACGCTCCTCGTTGCCTATCCGATCGCCTACGGCATGGCGCGCGCGCCCAAGGAATGGCAGCCGACGCTCGTCATGCTGGTCATCCTGCCCTTCTGGACCTCGTTCCTGATCCGCGTCTATGCGTGGATCGGCATCCTGAAGAAGGAGGGGCTGCTCAATATGTTCCTGATGAACATCGGCGTCATCAGCGAGCCGCTCACCATCCTCAACACGTCGACGGCCGTCTATATCGGCATCGTCTACTCGTACCTGCCGTTCATGATCCTGCCGCTCTATGCGAGCCTCGAGAAGATCAATCCGGCACTCCTCGAAGCGGCCGCCGACCTCGGCTCGCGGCCGTGGAAATCCTTCTGGCAGGTGACGTTCCCGCTCTCCTTGCCGGGCGTTCTGGCGGGCTCTTTCCTGGTGTTCATTCCGGCGACCGGCGAGTTCGTCATCCCGGATCTGCTCGGCGGCTCGGACACGCTGATGATCGGCAAGACGCTCTGGTTCGAGTTCTTCTCCAACCGTGACTGGCCGGTGTCGTCGGCGGTGGCGGTCATGCTGCTGCTCGTGCTCGTTGTGCCGATCGTGCTCTTCCAGCGCAGCCAGGAACGGCAGCGGGAGGCGGCGCGATGAGACGCTTCACCTGGTTCAACGCTACCTCGATCGCGCTCGGGTTCGCGTTCCTCTACATCCCGATCCTGCTGCTGGTGATCT
>NZ_DAITQL010000098.1:0-14462 GCF_036833075.1 Hyphomicrobium sp. | reverse complement strand
AGCAGATCAAGGCGCAGATCGAGGAGACGACCTCGGACTACGACCGCGAGAAGCTGCAGGAGCGCCTGGCGAAGCTCGCCGGCGGCGTGGCGGTGATCAAGGTCGGCGGCGCCACCGAGGTCGAGGTCAAGGAGCGCAAGGACCGCGTCGACGACGCGCTCCATGCCACCCGCGCGGCCGTCGAGGAAGGTGTCGTCCCGGGCGGCGGCGTGGCTCTGCTCCGTGCCATCAAGGCTCTCGAGAACCTGAAGAGCGACAACGAGGACCAGAAGGTCGGCATCACCATCGTGCGCAAGGCACTTCAGTCGCCGGCCCGCCAAATCTTCCAGAACGCGGGCGAGGACGGCTCGGTCGTCGCCGGCAAGATCCTCGACAACAGCAAGTACGCCTATGGCTTCAACGCGCAGACCGGCGTCTACGGCGACCTCATCGCCGAGGGCGTCATCGACCCGACCAAGGTCGTCCGCTGTGCGCTGCAGGATGCGGCTTCCGTTGCCGGCCTCCTGATCACGACCGAGGCTATGGTCGCCGACAAGCCGAAGAAGGACGCCCCCGCGATGCCGATGGGCGGCGGCGGCATGGGTGGCATGGGCGGCATGGACTTCTAAGTCGTCCGTCGCTCGAATCCGATGCGATTGGAAAGGCCGGAGCGCTGCGCTCCGGCCTTTTCGCGTTTTTGAGCCCTCTTGCCATCGTGTGTGCGCGCCCCACATGCAGACAAGGGACCACCGGCAATAACGCAAACGAGCAAAGGGAGAACGCCATGCTCGCCATCGAGATCGAGGAGCACGCCCGCAAGCTGATGGAGGTCCAGGGACCCAAGGCGATCGCCGAGGCCGCGCAGAAGGCGCGCCGTTTCGAGGAGCAGGGCGCCGACGAGCAGGCCGCCACCTGGCGCAAGATCGAAGCGGCGATGCTGCGCCTGCAGGGGCCGAGGGCAAAATGAGGAAGGGGTAGGTAACGGGGCGGCAGGCAACAGGCAGGAAGGCTCTGATCGTGTTCCCCTTGCCTGCGGCTTAGAGAGGTTCCGTTTCAGATGGAAACAGCGGTTCGACATGCGCAAGCCCGTCTGGACTCCGGCCTTCGCCGGAGTGACGTTGAGTTTGCGTAGCCCGCCTGCATACAAATGACGTCATCCCGGCATCATGGCGGAGCCATGCTCCGCATGGACGGCCGGGATCCAGACACGCCAATTGCTCACATGACCATGTTTCCACCTAAGTCGGAACGACTCTAGGGGCTGTTCGCTTTGACGAAATCGGAAAGCGCACGCGCAAGAACGAGCTCGTCTTTCGGGAAGTCCTCCGCGATCCACCAGTCTTCGAACGCCCGCACCACGCGTCCGATCGCGGGGCCCTCGGAGAGCCCCACCTTCAGCAAGTCCTGACCGCGGACCGGAAGCGAGGGCACTTTCCAGCGGTTCGGCAGCACGAAGCGGCCCCGCCACCGGGAATCGTCTGAAGCGGCCCCGCTTCGCGCCCACGCGAGAAGAACGCCATCGCGGAAAGCATCGACACCGAACCGGTAGAGATAGGCCCGCGCCTCCCGCTCGGGCGTGTCCGGATGAAAGGCGGGATCGGGGAGTGCCAGGCGCGAGAGCCGTTCTGCCTCCGCGTTCGAGAGCCGAAGCCTCGCGGCGAGATCGGCCACCGGCTGCCCGGGCCTCGGCTGCGCGAGGGCGGCGAGTCCGAGCACCGGATCGCTGTCGCGGGAGAGTCCGGCCTCGATGGCGCAAAGCCTGGCGAACGTCGCCACGTCGCCGGCCGCACCGATCAGGTTCTGCACGAGACCGGCATCCGCCATCACGGTCACCGTTTCCACCGCCCGCGGGGCCGCGAGCAGCCGGAGCAGTTCCGCACGAATGCGCTCGGCCGAAAGCTGACCGAGGCCGGACGCGAGCGCGATCGACGCGGCGAGGCCCTCGGCGTCAGGCTCGCCGACGGCATATTCAGCCGTGAAGCGGAAGAACCGCAGGATGCGCAGATAGTCCTCGCGAATGCGGTCCTCCGCATGGCCGATGAAACGGACGCGGCGTGCGATGAGGTCCGCGTATCCGCCGAGCGGATCGTGCACCGTCCCATCCGCGTCGCAGTAGAGCGCGTTGAGGGTGAAGTCGCGCCGCGCCGCATCCTCCGCCCAATCCGTGGTGAACGTCACCCGCGCATGGCGCCCGAAGGTCTCGATGTCGCGCCGGAGCGTCGTCACCTCGATCGGCTGGTGATCGGCGATCACGGTCACGGTGCCGTGCGCAACCCCGGTCGGCACCGCGCCGAGCCCCGCCGCGCTCGCAAGGCGGAGAACCTCCTCCGGAAGCGCCGTCGTCGCGACATCGACATCCTTGACCGGGACGCCGAGCAGCGCGTTGCGCACGGCGCCGCCGACGACGCGCGCGCCGTATCCACCCTGCGCGAGCGCGTCGAGCACGGCCCGCGTGGCCTTGGCCTCGAGCCACGGCGCGCCGGCAAGGTTGGGCGGCCGCTGGTTGGCGTCCTCGCGTGCCATCGCTGCTACTCGATGTGGCCGGGCTGGATCTTGCCGTCCTGGAAGACCGAAGGCTGATAGTGCTGCCCCGGCTTGCCGCCCGACGAGCTGCCGAAGAAGGCCAGCGTCACGATGACGAGGAGTGCCCCGCTCGCAAACAGCCAGAGCAGGGGCGCATCGTCAAGGAGGTGCGTCGCACCCAGCCGGTCTCTGCCGCCGTCCTCTTGCGCTTCGCTCCGCGAGCGCTGAAACAGCACCCACGCCAGATAGAGAAACGTCGGCAGCAGGAACAGCAGAATGTTCTCGATGACCGTTCGGATCATGTCGCGAAGAGCCTTTGGTACATATTGCGAAGGATACCAGCCGTCGCGCCCCAGATGAAACGGCCCTCGAAGGGCACGGCGTAGAAATGTCTCTCCAGCCCGGCGATGGTCCGTGTGTGGAGATGATAGTTGTCGGGATTCATCAGGAACGGCAGCGGCACCTCGAAAGTATCGGCAACCTCGTTCTCGTCGATCGCGAGCGCGAAGTCCGGCGCCACGAGCCCGATCACGGGCGTGATGCGAAAGCCGGTGCCCGTGAGATAGCGGTCGAGCGTTCCGAGCGGTGTGACGAGCGCGGAATCGAGCCCGATCTCCTCGCGCGCCTCCCGCAGGGCCGTCGCGAGCGGATCGACGTCGTGAGGCTCGGTTTTCCCGCCGGGAAAGGCGATCTGCCCCGCGTGGGCCGCAAGATGATCGGTGCGTTGCGTGAAGAGCAGTGTGATGGTCGGGCGCGCGATGACGGGAATAAGCACGGCCGCCGAGCGGGCGGTGGCGAGCGCGTCGGGGCGAGGGCACGTTTCCGCCGTGTGCGGGCCGAGATCGAAATCGCTCGGCTCCGTCCGGGCCTCCCCCTGGGGGATCGACAAGGCGTGCGCCACGCGGTCGCAAAACGCCTCGGGGTCGAAAAATCCTGGTTCGGCAAGCGATGTCGGGATCATGGGAAAAGTCCTAGGCCACATCGACCGCGTTGGGAATGGCTAACGGCACCGGGCGGGCCGGAAGCGATCCCGGAGCGTGCGCTTCCCCTCGAAACGCCCCATTCTGCTGCCAACAAGCGCGAAAGCGATTCGAAGGATGATCTTGGCATGACAGCCGCCGCGAAAAGAGCCCGCGCCGCACCGCGCCCCCTGACATGGGCGTTCCTCGCGCTCGCCGGGCTGTGTGCCGCCGGGATGCCGGCGCCGGCAGAAGCCGCCGGCCGCAGCACGGAGCAATTCGCCCGCACGCTGGCGCCGGTCGACCGCAAGCTGTTCGAGGAGTACCTGTCGGCAAAGGCCACGCACGAGTTTAAGAGCGACGCCTATTGGCGCGAGGTCGCCGACAAGAAGGCGTTGCGGCGTGGCAAGCGGAGCCGCGGCCAGACGGTCACGGCCGGAGATTACGTCACGTCCTTTCCGCCGAAATATACCGGCCGCGAGCTGCCGGCGGCGCTCGCCAGGCGCTGGGCCGCCTATCAGGCCGAGGGCGCCGGCAAAAAACCCGCGGAGCCGCCGAAGCCGTTGCCCGGCCTCGCCGAGTTTCTCGCCGCCGCCGAGGCCGAGTACGGGTTCCGGCCCGAGCGGATCCCGGAGCGCGAGTTCAAGGTGCGCTACGCCCGTGAGGCTGTCTCGCTCGGCCTCACCGCCGATCAGGTCGTGCGCGTGTATGCGCTCGAGACGAGCGGTCTCGGCACCGCCGACATGGTATCGGGCATTCACCCCATCAAGAAAACCGGCAAGCCCATTTCGTCCGCCATCGGCTACGCGCAGCTCCTGACCGCCAACACCACCGACGAGCTTGCCAAGCACGGCCAGAAATTCCTGGCACGCCTCAAGGCCATGTCCGCGGACCGCTCGTTGCCGCCGGCCCGCCGCCGAGCGCTTGCCGACAAGCACGACAAGCTCGCGGTCATGATCAAGGCCGCCCGAGCGATCCCGCAGGAATGGAGCCGCCACGTCGCCTTCGCGCGCACTGAGCGCGGCATGGGCATCCACGCCATCAACCTCGACGGCGACATCGGCCCCTGGCTGCAGGTCGTGAAACTGCAGGGCCTGAAGCAGATGGCCGACAAGGCCGGCATGGGAAAGCTCACGGGCGCGGAGATCGAGCTCATGAACCTCGCAGGCCCCGGAACCGCGCTCGAGATGATGCGCCCCGCCGCCCGCGAGGCCGCAACGGCCAATTTCTTCGCCCGCGACGCCTATTTCAGGAACACGATCGTGCGCGACAAGTCGAGCGCCGAGCTGCTCGTGGCGCTCGATAAGCGCATGGACGACAACATCGTGAACCCCGGCGCCATCGAGTTCGCAGAGGCCTTCCGCGAGGTTTCCGCAGAGATCGCTTCCGGCCGATAGCCGGCTCCAGGCGCCCGGTTCATGGCCGCTTTGGGCTCACCCTCGGAAAGCGCGAGGCAGAGCCCGTGTTGCGGCGGCGCGGCGTGACGCATCAGCCTTGAGACGGATTGTGCGCCGGCTCTGGAAGAGACGCCAAACTGTGTTCGCGCGCGTGAGAAGCAAAACGGGCAAAAAAGCACCGATATTCAAAAATGAAGATGAAATTATTCCTTGATCTGGATCGGCCACCCAGGATTGCCGCCTCAATGAATTGCGGAATCTGCGGTGGAACCCGTTAGGGCTTACGAAACGGACTGGCACGTCTCGTTGCAGCAAGCGTCATGTATCCTGAGGAAAGAAGGGAAAGATGCCTGAACAACGTGTAAATGCCGGTAGGAGCGCGATGATTGGCATTTAAATAGCGTTTACCATACGCTCCATAGGGTCATTTCGCAAAGGCGGGAAAGTACGCAAATAATCCGCGGACGGCCTTTCGTGGGGAATGACAAATGCCGATAGAAAGGCGCGCTTTTCTAAAATACGCGACGCTTGGGTGTGCCTGTTGCGTCGCGTCGAAATTTACGGGATTTGCCGGTGACGCTGCGGCTGAGCAGGCCGCGGCACATGCTGCAGCGGGCGGACATGCTAAGCCGCACTGGTCCTATGACGGACAGTCGGGGCCTGAGCATTGGGGAGAGCTATCGCCCGATTTCAAAGTCTGCCAGCTCGGGCTCGAGCAGACACCGATCGATCTGGCAGGGGCGACGACGGGCGACCCAGGCGGCATCGCGTTCGACTATCGGGAGCTTCCGCTACGCCTAGTCAACAACGGCCACACCGTACAGGTGAACGCCGACCCCGGCTGTTCCTGCACCATTGCTGGCACGCGGTATGACCTCGTCCAGTTCCACTTCCACCATCCGAGCGAGCATCTGCTCGACGGCAAGGCGTTCGAGATGGAGGTTCACTTCGTCCACAGGTCGGACGCGGGCGCACTCGCGGTCGTCGGCGTATTTTTCCGTCCCGGAGCCTACAACGCAGGCCTTCAGCCGATCTTCGATCAGATGCCGAAGAGCGAGGGGCTAGAGGTGGAGGTCGCGGGCACCTTCGATCCTGCCACCTTCTTCCCGGAGAGCCGGGCTTATTTTCGCTACGCGGGCTCGCTCACCACGCCGCCCTGCTCCGAAGGATTGACATGGACTGTTTTCCGCGAGCCGGTCGAAGCCTCGCCCGAACAGATCCGTCAGTTTGCCGCGCTGTTTCCGAATAACGCGCGTCCCGTTCAGAGAAGAAACCGTCGGTTTCTCTTGCAAGTCAACCCGTAAACGGTCCCGGAAAGAGAGTAAGGGCGATGGAAAAGATTTTGGCGCTCTTTAACAATTTGAAGCTCAGCACCAAGGTTGCGATCGGCTTTGCAGCCGTTCTCGTAATCCTCATGTTCATCAGTGCCGCCGGCTATATCGGCATCACGCACGTCGGCAATGACTTCGAGGGGTACGCTCAGCGGGTTTCGGTCGTCGACGCCGTAAGCGATATCGATCGCGAGTTTCTGTCGTTTCGCCGGCTGGTGCGCGAAGTGGTGACGGACCAGGACCACGCGCGTGCCGCTGAGTTGGCCGCGGACGAGGAGAAGCGCGTCAAGGCCGCCATCGAAGTCGGCATTGAGAACATCCACAATCCCGAGCGCCATGCCATGGTCGAGGACATCAAGGCGAAGTTCGCGAAGTATGCGGAGCTTGCCCACAAGGCGGAGACGCTGCGCGCCGAGAAGGACCGGATCGGCACGGCGGTGCTCGACGTTGACGGCGCCAGGCTCCGGGCGGATCTCGAAGCGCTTCAGAAGGCAGCGGCGAGCGAGGGCGACAGCAACGCGCTCATTCTCGCAGCCGAGGCGCTGAAGGAGGTGATGCAGATCCGGCTCAGCGTCAACATGATGCTCGGCCGCCATAACCCCGCGGCCAAGGCGGCGGCGGACCAGGCGTTCGAGGACGTCAAGCGGATCCTGGCCTCGCTCGACGGCATGATCAGGTCACCGGCGGCCCGCGCCGGCTACGAGGAGATCAAGACGCTGGTCGCGGAATATCGCGACGGCTTCGAGAAGGCGGCCGCCATCGACGAGGAGTTCGCCACGATCATGGGGACCGAGCTCCCAGAGCTCGCGGAAATCGTGGCCAAGGACACCAGGCTGATCCGCGAATCGGCGACCGCCGACGAGCACGAGTTCGAGCGTGACGCCAAGGCCTATATCAGCTCCACCGAGACCATGATCCTGCTCTCCGGCATCGGCGGCACGCTGCTGGGCGCCGTCCTGGCATGGCTCATCGGCCGTGGGATCTCGACGCCGATCCGCGCCATCTCGAGCGTGTTGCTCGAGCTTGCGAACGGCAACAAGGCGGTCGAGGTGCCCTATGCCGATCGCGGCGACGAGGTGGGCGAGAACGCCCGAGCAGCCCGCATCTTCAAGGACAATCTGCTGCGTATCGAGCGGATGGAGAAGGAGCAGAGGGAGGCCGACAGCCGCGCCGCCGCCGAGCGCAAGGCCGAGATGGAGCGCCTCGCGGACGAGTTCCAAAAGTCCGTGGGAAGCATCGTCGATACGGTCTCGGCGGCCTCGAGCCAGCTCGAGAGCGCGGCCGGCTCGCTGACCGGCACGGCCGAGACAACGCAACAGCTCTCGGGCATGGTTGCCGCGGCCTCCGAGCAGACCTCGGCCAACGTGCAGGGCGTCGCCGCGGCGTCAGAGCAGCTCGCGTCGACCGTGAACGAGATCAGCCGTCAGGTGCAGGAGAGCAGCGCCATTGCCGGCCAAGCCGTGGTCCAGGCCTCGACCACCAACGACCGGGTGACCGAGCTGTCGCGGTCCGCGGACCGCATCGGCGACGTGGTCGGCCTGATCAACACCATTGCCGGGCAGACGAATCTGCTGGCGCTCAATGCCACCATCGAGGCGGCGCGCGCCGGAGACGCAGGAAAAGGCTTCGCGGTCGTCGCCCAGGAGGTCAAGGCGCTCGCCGCCCAGACCGCCAAAGCGACCAGCGAGATCGCTTCCCAGATCACCGGCATGCAGACAGCGACCAGCGAGGCGGTGAACGCCATCAAGGAGATTGCGGACACCATCAACAGGATGTCCGAGATCTCGGGTGCTATCGCCGCGGCAGTCGAACAGCAGGGCGCCACCACCAAGGAGATCAGCCGCAACGTCATGGAGGCCGCCAAGGGAACCTCCGAGGTTGCCTCCTCGATCACCGATGTCAGCAAGGGCGCTTCCGACACCGGCACCGCCTCGTCCCAGGTCCTCTCGTCCGCTAGGCAGCTCTCGACGGAAAGCGGCACGCTGCGCCGCGAGGTCGAGCGCTTCCTCGAGACCGTGCGGGCGGCCTGATCGAGAAATTCCCCACGCCCCGGCTCTTCGGGGACGCGGGGGTCGGCTTTCAGCGCGCGGAAGCGAAGCGCCTCAGGGCCATTTCACGACCGGCGGCATCGACGACAGGATGCTGTCCACATTGCCCCCGGTCTTGAGGCCGAATACGGTGCCGCGGTCGTAGAGCAGGTTGTACTCGACGTAGCGTCCGCGCCGCACGAGCTGCTCCTCGCGGTCGGCGTCCGTCCACGGCAGCGTGACGTTGCCGCGCACCAGCATCGGATAGACGCGCTGGAACGCGCGCCCCACGTCCTGCGTGAAGGCGAAGGCCGCATCCCATCCGCCCTGCTCCTCCGCCGGTGTCAGGTAGTCGTAGAAGATGCCGCCCACGCCGCGCGGCTCCTTGCGGTGGGGCAGGTAGAAGTACTCGTCGCACCACTTGCGCAGCTTCTCGTAGTCGGCGACAGCCTCATGCGCCGCGCAGGCCCCATACATCGCCGCATGGAACGCGAGGCTGTCCGCGTCGTCCTCCTTGCGCCGCCGGTCGAGCACCGGGGTCAGGTCCGCGCCGCCCCCAAACCACCACTTGCTGGTTACCACCATGCGCGTGTTCATGTGCACGGCCGGCACGTTGGGGTTCTGCGGGTGTACGATGAGCGAGATGCCCGACGCCCAGAACCTGGGGTCCTCCTCGGTGCCTGGGATCTGCTTTCGGAACTCGGGCGCGAACTCGCCGAACACGGTCGACGTGTGCACGCCGGCCTTCTCGAACACGCGCCCCTTGAGGAGGCTCATCTTGCCGCCGCCGCCCGGTGCGCCGGTGTGGTCCGTCCGCGCCCAGGGCGTCTGCACAAAACGGCCCGGCGCCTCGCCGCCGAGCTGCGCCGTCGGCGGAAGGTCGGCTTCGAGCGTCTCGAAGCTCTTGCAGATCGTATCCCGCAGCTCCTGGAACCATGCCTCGGCAGCCGATTTCCTGCTTTCGATGTCGCCTGCCGTCTCGGTCATGGTTGCCTTTTCCTCGCGTGTTGCCCATTTCAAGAGGTCTCGGGCCATCGTTTGGGCACGATGGCGGCTTAGCGCATAGCCCGATCCACGGGAAACGAGAAGGGGTTTGCGGCGGAACGCGGCCGCGGGCTCGCTGCGCGCTGAGATCGCAACGGAAAGGGCCTGATGTTTCGCTGGTTTGAAAACCGCATCGATCCATTCGCGCCGGCGCCCGCCGGCCGTCCGCCGGCCACCATCGCCGCCTTCTACTGGCACTACATCAGGCCGGTCTGGCGTCCTTTTGCCGTCCTCCTGGTGATCGGTTTCTTCGGCTCGCTGATCGAGGTCGTACTCATGGCCTTCGTCGGCAACCTCGTCGACATGATGAGCGCCGCGGCTTCGCCCCGCACGTTCTTCTCCGAGAATGCCGGGGTTTTGCTGCTCATGGCTTTCGTCGCCCTGATCGCCCGCCCGGTCGCGTCGACCCTGCACGATCTGGTCAAGAACCAGATGATCAGTCCGGCCGTGACGACGCGCATCCGCTGGCAGACGCACACGCACGTCCTGGGCCAATCGCTCGCGTTCTTCCAGAACGACTTCGCCGGCCGTATCTCGACGCGCATCATGCAGACGGGCGCGTCCCTCCGGGAATCCGTCGTGCAGGCCGTCGATGCGATCTGGTACATGGTCGTGCACGTCGTCGGCGCGCTCGTGATCTTCTGGGAGGCCGACGCCCGCCTCGTCGTGCCGCTCCTGGTGTGGATCGCGCTCTATGCGCTCGTCGTCCGCCTGTTCGTTCCGCGCATCCAGAGGCTCTCGACGGAGGCGTCGGAGGCGCGCTCCTGGCTGACGGGCCGTGTCGTCGACAGCTTCACCAACATCCTGACCGTCAAGCTGTTCGCCCACGCCGAGCGCGAGCAGGCTTACGCGCGCGAGGCCATGCAGGCGCATCTCGAGCGCCATCAGGCGTCGTTGCGCAATCTCACGGTCATGGAATTGGTGCTCTACACGCTGAACGGTGCGCTCCTGGTGTCGATTGCCGGCTTTGCGCTCTGGCTCTGGAGCTACGACGCCGTCAGCATGGGTGCCATCACGGTCGCCCTGACGCTCTCCATCCGCATCATCGCCATGTCGGGCTGGATCCTGTTCACCATGGCCGGCATCTTCGAGAACATCGGCGTCGTGCACGAGGGCATGCAGACCATCGCCCGCGACTACGAGGTGGTCGATCGCCCCGGCGCCCCCCGGCTCACCGTTCCCAAGGGCGAGATCCGCTTCGAGGACGTCCGCTTCCACTACGGCCGGCTGAAGAGCGTCCTCGAGGAGGTGAACCTGACCATTCGCCCGGGCGAGAAGGTCGGCATCGTCGGCCGCTCGGGGGCTGGCAAGTCGACGCTCGTCAACGTGCTGCTGCGCTTCTACGACATCGAGGGCGGCCGCATCCTGATCGACGGACAGGACATCGCAGGCGTCACCCAGGAGAGCCTGCGCGCCTCCATCGGGCTCGTCACGCAGGACACGTCCCTGCTGCACCGCTCGGTGATGGACAACATCCTCTATGGGCGCCCGGAAGCGGGTCCCGCCGAGGCTGTTGCCGCCGCCAAGCGCGCGCACGCCCACGAGTTCATCCTCGGCCTCGAGGACCTGAACGGCAGGCAGGGCTACGAGGCCCACGTCGGCGAGCGCGGCGTCAAGCTCTCGGGCGGCCAGCGCCAGCGCATCGCCATCGCCCGCGTGCTCCTGAAGAACGCGCCGATCCTGGTGCTCGACGAGGCGACGAGCGCCCTCGACAGCGAGGTGGAGGCGGCCATCCAGGAGAGTCTCGCGGCGCTGATGGCCGACAAGACCGTGATCGCCATCGCGCACCGCCTCTCGACCATCGCCGCCATGGATCGGCTTATCGTCATGGACGGCGGACGCATCGTCGAGCAGGGGAGCCACACCGAGCTCCTGCGCAAGGGCGGCCTCTACGCGAGCCTCTGGGCGCGCCAGTCCGGCGGCTTCCTGACCGAGGACGCGGCGGAATAGAGGCCAGCGGAAGAGACAAAGAGAAGGGCGGCGTTCCGCGATCGGAACGCCGCCCTTTTTGATTTTCGTCCGCGACGCGCTCCGATCAGGCGAGATCGAAGCGGTCGGCGTTCATCACCTTGGCCCAGGCCGCCACGAAGTCGCGGACGAACTTCTCCTTCGCGTCGGCGCCGGCATAGACTTCGGCGAACGCGCGCAGCTGCGAGTGCGAGCCGAAGATCAGGTCAACGCGCGTGGCCGTCCATTTCGGGGTCTTGGTCTTCCGGTCGTGACCTTCGTAGAGGTTGTCACCGGCCGAAGACCACGCCGTATCCATCGTCAGCAGGTTGACGAAATAATCGTTGGTCAACTTGCCGGGCTGGGCGGTGAGGACGCCGTGCTTCGTGCCGCCGGTGTTGGTGCCAAGGACCCGCAGGCCGCCGACCAGAACGGTCATTTCCGGACCGGTGAGCCGCAGCAATTGCGCCTTGTCCACCAGTGCCTCTTCCGGCGACATCAACTGCAGCTTCTTGGCGTTGATGTAGTTGCGGAAGCCGTCGGCGGCCGGTTCGAGCGCATCGAAGGAAGCGGCATCGGTCTGCTCTTCCGAAGCGTCCATGCGGCCCGGGCTGAACGGCACATCTACGGTGACGCCGGCATCCTTCGCGGCCTTCTCGATGGCGCTGCCGCCGCCGAGAACGATCAGGTCGGCAAGGGACACCTTCTTGCCGTCGGTAGCCGAGGCGTTGAACTCCTTCTGGATCGCTTCCAGCTTGGAGAGCACGCTGGCGAGCTGCTTGGGCTCGTTCACCTCCCAGTCCTTCTGCGGAGCCAGGCGGATGCGCGCGCCGTTGGCGCCGCCGCGCTTGTCGGAGCCGCGGAAGGTCGAGGCCGAGGCCCAGGCGGTCGAGACGAGCTGCGACACCGTAAGGCCGGAGGCGAGAATCTTCGCCTTGAGCGCCGCGACGTCCTTGTCATCGACCAGCTTGTGATCGACGTTGGGGATCGGATCCTGCCAGATCAGCACTTCCTGCGGCACCAGTGCGCCGCGATAGCGGGCGCGCGGGCCCATGTCGCGATGGGTGAGCTTGAACCAGGCGCGGGCGAAGGCGTCCGCGAACTCATCCGGGTTATCCAGGAAGCGCCGCGAGATCGGCTCGTAGATCGGATCGAAACGCAGCGACAGGTCGGTGGTGAGCATCTGCGGCGGGTGGCGCTTCGTCTTGTCGTGCGCATCCGGCACCGTCGTCGCGCCCATGCCATGCTTGGGCTTCCATTGCTTCGCACCGGCCGGGCTCTGGGTCAGCTCCCATTCGTAGCCGAACAGATTCCAGAAGAAGTTATTGGTCCATTTGGTCGGGGTCGTGGTCCAGGTCACCTCCGGGCCGCCGCCGATGGTGTCGCCGGCATTGCCGACGCCGTAGCTGCTCTTCCAGCCGAGACCCTGGTTTTCGAGCGGGGCGGCTTCCGGTTCGGGACCGACCAGCGAGGGGTCGCCCGCGCCGTGGGTCTTGCCGAAGGTATGGCCGCCGGCGATCAGCGCGACGGTCTCCTCGTCGTTCATCGCCATGCGGGCGAAGGTCTCGCGGATGTCCTTGGCCGCGGCGAGGGGGTCGGGATTGCCGTTGGGACCTTCCGGGTTCACGTAGATGAGGCCCATCTGCACCGCACCGAGCGGGCCTTGCAGCTCGCGCTCGCCGCTATAGCGCTCGTCGCCGAGCCAAGTGCCTTCCGGTCCCCAATACAGTTCCTCAGGCTCCCACACGTCGGCACGGCCGCCGGCGAAGCCGAAGGTCTTGAAGCCCATCGATTCCAGCGCGGCGTTGCCGGCCAGGATCATCAGGTCGGCCCAGGAAATCTTGCGGCCGTATTTTTGCTTGATCGGCCACAGCAGGCGGCGCGCCTTGTCGAGGTTGACGTTGTCCGGCCAGCTATTGAGCGGCGCGAAACGCTGCTGTCCGGTGCCGGCGCCACCGCGGCCGTCGGTGATGCGGTAGGTGCCCGCGCTGTGCCACGCCATGCGGATGAACAGCGGACCGTAATGGCCGAAGTCGGCCGGCCACCAGTCCTGCGACTCCGTCATCAGTGCCTTGAGATCGGCAATGACCGCGTTGAGGTCCAGGCTTTCGAATTCCTTGGCGTAGTCGAATTCCTGGCCCATCGGATCGGACAGCGTCGAATTGTGGTGCAGCAGCTGGATGTCCAGTTGGTTCGGCCACCAGTCACGGTTCGACCGCGCGGCGTGCGTGGCCCCGTGCCCCATCGGGCAGCCGCCCGGGCCCTTGTCATCTGTTTTTGCGTCCATCTTGGTCTCCGATCGTATGCTGTTGCTTTGTTCGAACTTTCCGAATCCGTCACCGCAAGGGCGAGGAGAGCGGCTTCGATCACTTTCGTTTCGGGTCTTGAGGCTGGTCGCGAGGCCGGACCGCCCCCTGCGCCGCCGTTCGAGAATTCGATGTCTATCGTGAGCGAACGGGAGCGCCTTGATCGCCTGCATCATTGCCCGTGCGGTGACGAGTTCGGCGGATGAACCCTGGTGCGGACCGGCAGCCGCAAGATCCGTGCTCGGGCCGCCTGCGGCGATCGTACCGCCACCCGTCATTGCTGATTATACCGTCATGACCTGCACCCGTTTAGAGCCATTCCAGACGGGTAGCGCAGCTTTGAAATAAGGACAAGTTCAATTGATAAATGCATACGATAAGAAACTCTGATACCGCGCCGATGCGCCGGAGAGTGCGGCGGGCTTCGCCTGCCGGCATGAGAAAGCCCGCAGGAGGCTGCTCCTGCGGGCCCATAGTGGGGAGCGGCAGAGTGGCTGCTGCTTACATCATTCCGCCCATGCCGGACGGGTCGTGCGCATGACCGTTCCCGTTGTCGGACTTCGGCGCCTCGGCGATGGCGGCTTCCGTCGTGATCAGCAGGCCTGCGATCGACGCGGCATCCTGCAGCGCGGTACGCACCACCTTAGCGGGGTCGATGATGCCCTTCTCGATCAGGTCACCGTACTCGCCGGCCTGCGCGTCGTAGCCGAAGGTGGCGCCTTTGGCCTCGAGGACGCGGGCAACGACGATCGAGCCCTCGCTTCCGGCGTTCTCCGCGATCTGCCGGATGGGGGCCTGCAGCGCGCGGCGGACGATGGCGATGCCGGCCGTCTGGTCGTCGTTGGCGCCCTTGGCCGTGATGGCGTTGGTCGCCTTGAGCAGCGCGACGCCGCCGCCGGCCACGACACCTTCCTCGACGGCCGCGCGGGTGGCATGGAGCGCGTCGTCG
>NZ_DAITQL010000097.1:0-14477 GCF_036833075.1 Hyphomicrobium sp. | reverse complement strand
CGAACACGTCGACGCCCGTGCGCTCTCTGAGCGCGATCAGCAGCGGATGCTCCTCTATGCAGGGCACGCACCACGAGGCCCAGAAATTGACCACCGAGACTTTGCCTTGCGCGAGATCGGCGGCTTCGAAACCGGGCACCGGCACGCCGTTCGCGACCAGTCCTTCGAGCGGCGGGAAAACCGTATGCGGCACCGGCTGGCCGATCAGGGCCGAGGGAAGCTTGGAGGGGTCGCCCGAGGTCAGTGCGAAGGCGAACAGCGCCGCCATGGCCGCAAAGACGAGAAGCGGCGCCATGGCCCAGCCGCGCCGCCTGGGGCGCCCGCCGGCCGCATCCTCGGGCCCGGCTTCGCCGCTCATGCACGCCTCCGGTCGTTCGCGGCCTCGGCCGAGCGGCGCTTGAGCCCGCGCCGCTCGGCGTCTGCGAGCGCGTTCGCCTGTCGCCGGCCGTCGAAGAGCGTCCACCCGATGAGCAGGCCGATGACGACGGCGAACGCGGCATAGGAGGCCCAGATGAAGGCGGCGTGCGGTCCGAGATCCATGAGCCTACTCCGCGCCGGCCGAGAACAGCCGCTCGTCGCGCTCGACCTGCGCGAGGCGCATGGTCTTGACGCGACGCCGCACGATCTCGGTCTGCATGGCCTTGAGATGCAGCGCGACGAACAGCAGCGTAAAGCCCACGGCCGCGATCAGGAGCGGCGTACGCATCGAGGGGTCCACCGTCGACGTGAACCCGGTCGAGGGCTGGTGCAGCGTGTTCCACCAGTCGACCGAGAACTTGATGACCGGCAGGATCGCGACGCCGACCAGCGCCAGAACCGCCGTCAGCTTGCCGGCCAGCGATTCATCCTCGAGCGAGGAGCGCAGCGCGATCAAGCCGAGATAGAGGAAGAAGAGGATGAGCATCGACGTGAGCCGCGCGTCCCACACCCAGTAGGTGCCCCACATCGGCTTGCCCCAGAGCGAGCCGGTGATGAGGGCTGCGAGCGTGAATGCGGCACCGATCGGCGCCGCCGCCTTCGCCGAGACATCCGCCAGCGGGTGGCGGAACACGAGGAGCCCGAAGCTCGAGATGGCAACGATTGAATAGCCCATCATCGCGAGCCAGGCCGACGGCACGTGGATGTACATGATCTTGACTGTCTCGCCCTGCTGGTAGTCGGGCGGTGCGACGAAGAACACGAGGTACATGGCGGTGGCGATGAACAGGGCCGCCCCGGCCGCCACCCACGGCAGGACGGTGCGCGAAAGCTCCATGAAGCGGGTCGGATTGGCGAGTCGCTGGGTCAGGCTCTGCATGAGGGCAATCTAATCCGGTCGGCCGCGCAACTGCAATTCGCGCATGCTCTTGCCTTTACGACATCTGGAGGCGAAGCGCCGCCGCGGCGGCAATCGGCGCCGCCGCGACCGAGGCCACGGAAATCGCCGAAAGAATGAGGAACGAGGCGGCGAAACCGTCCTGGCCGAGCCCCGCGAAGCCCAGCGCGGAAATACCGAAGATCAAGGTCGGGATATAGAGGGGCAGGACCAGGAGCGCAATGAGGAGCCCTCCGCGCCGGGCCTTGAGCGTCAGCGCTGCGCCGATGCTGCCGAGGAAGCTGATCGCCGGCGTCCCGGCCAGCATGGTCGCGATCAGGGCCGGCGCGAGTGCGATGTCGAGGTTGAGCATTAGCCCCAGCACGGGGGCCGCGAGCGCGAGCGGGATGCCGGTCGAGATCCAGTGCGCGAGCGCTTTGGCCGCAACCGCCAGCTCGAGCGGCAGTGGCGCCGTCGCCATCACCTCGAGCGACCCGTCCTCGTGGTCGGCCTCGAGCAGCCGCGGCAGCGACAGCAGGGCGGCGAGCAGGAGGGCGATCCACAGGATACCCGGCGCGATGCGGCTCAAGAGCTTGAGATCCGGCCCGAGCCCGAGCGGCAGCATGGCGACGACGACGAGGTAGAAACCGAGCGCGGTGCCGAGGGCGGCCCCTTCGCGCACGGCAAGGGTGAGGTCGCGCTTGAGGAGGGACAGGAAACCGCTCATGGCTTGGCCTCCCGGGCGGCGTGCCCGGCAGTACGGCCAAGCCGCAGATAGGCCGGGTCCTCAAGGCCGAGCGGCAGGTGCGTTGCGGCGATCACGAGCCCGCCGCCGGCAAGATGACGCCGGATGAGCCCCGAGAGGAGCTCCGTCGAGGCCGCGTCGAGAGAGACCGTCGGCTCGTCGAGCAGCCAGACCGGCCGCGTCGCCACGCTGAGCCGCGCGAGGCCGAGCCTCCGCTTCTGCCCGGCGGACATGAGGCCGGCCGGATAATCGGCGAGCGCCGAGAGGCCGAAATGCAGGAGCGCCTCGTCCACGCGGCCCCGGATCGCGCTCCCGTCGCCGCCGTCGAGATACGTCGCCCAGAACGCCAGGTTCTCGGCCGCGGAGAGATTGGCTTTGATGCCCGTGAGATGGCCCACGTAGTGGCATTGCTCCGCGATATTCCGATCTCCCTCGTCGCCTTTGAGCGTGATCGATCCCGCGGCGGGCGCGATGAAACCGGCGATGGTGCGGATCAGCGTCGTCTTGCCGGCGCCATTCGGCCCCACGACCAGCAGCGCCTCGCCCGCTTTCGCCGTAAACGAGACGTCCGAGAGGACGGTCCGCGTGCCGCGCGTGACGGAGAGAGTATCAGCATGAAGAAACAAGGCGACCGACCGCGTTTCGGACCAGCAACGAAAGAGCGTGCGACAGCCTGGACGTTGCCGGGGATTCGGGCAGGGCCGTAGTGTTCAAGCCGTCGGCCGCCTATATAATTGGCTTGCTTCCCTGTTCGCCACTGCAAAAATGCGGTCGACACGCCCCGCGCCCTGCGGGCATTGCATCAAGCGCGTGCATGAGTGACGCGGCAGTTTTCGCTTTCGCCCGCAGAACCCCATCCTGTTTCGAGGAGAAGAAACGTGAGCGCCACCACGACCGTCACTTCCGCGCCGGCCTCGCTCGACAGCTTTGCATGCAAGAGGACGCTCACGGTCGGAGGGCAGGATTACGTCTACTATTCGCTTCCCGATGCGGAGCGGAACGGCCTTCCCGGCATCTCGAGGCTTCCCTATTCGATGAAGGTCCTGCTCGAGAACCTGCTGCGCCACGAGGACGGCCGCTCGGTCACGAAGGCCGACATCGTCGCCATGGCCGAGTGGCTCGAGAACAAGGGCAAGGCGGAGAAGGAGATCGGCTTCCGCCCCGCGCGCGTGCTGATGCAGGACTTCACCGGCGTTCCCGCCGTGGTCGATCTCGCCGCCATGCGTGACGGCATGCTGACGCTCGGCGGGGATGCGAAGAAGATCAATCCGCTGGTGCCGGTCGATCTCGTCATCGACCACTCGGTGATCGTCGACGCGTTCGGCAATGCGGATGCCTTCAACACCAACGTCGAGCTCGAGTATGCGCGCAACGGCGAGCGCTATCTGTTCCTGAAGTGGGGCCAGGACGCCTTCGCCAACTTCCGCGTCGTGCCGCCGGGCACCGGCATCTGCCACCAGGTAAACCTCGAGTACCTCGCCCAGACGGTCTGGACCGCCAAGGCGGCGAACGGCGAGGTGCTGGCCTATCCGGATACGCTGGTCGGCACCGACAGCCACACGACGATGGTGAACGGTCTCGCCGTGCTCGGCTGGGGCGTGGGCGGCATCGAGGCCGAGGCGGCCATGCTGGGCCAGCCGCAGTCGATGCTCATTCCGGAGGTCGTCGGCTTCAAGCTCACCGGCGCGCTGAAGGAGGGCGTGACGGCGACCGATCTCGTGCTCACCGTCACGCAGATGCTGCGCAAGAAGGGCGTGGTGGGCAAGTTTGTCGAGTTCTTCGGGCCGGGCCTCGATCACCTGACGCTCGCCGACCGCGCGACGATCGGCAACATGGCGCCCGAATACGGCGCCACCTGCGGCTTCTTCCCCGTCGACGACGAGACGCTGAGCTACCTCACCATCTCCGGCCGCGAGGCCCAGCGCGTCGCCCTCGTCGACGCCTACGCCAAGGCCCAGGGCCTGTTCCGCACGAAGGACCTGCCCGACCCCGTGTTCACCGACACCCTCGCGCTCGATCTCTCGACGGTGGTGCCGTCGATGGCCGGACCCAAGCGTCCCGAGGGCCGCCTCGCGCTGCCGGACGTGGGCGCCGGGTTCGCGACCGCACTCGAGGCCGAGTACAAGAAGCCGGGCGAGGCCGGCAAGCGCGTCCCCGTCGAGGGCCGCGACTTCGATCTCGGCCACGGCGACGTCGTCATCGCCGCCATCACGAGCTGCACCAACACGTCCAATCCGTCCGTGCTGATCGCCGCCGGCCTGCTCGCGCGGAATGCCGTCGCCCGGGGATTGACGGCGAAGCCGTGGGTCAAGACATCGCTGGCGCCCGGGAGCCAGGTCGTCGCCGCCTATCTCGACAAGTCGGGTCTGCAGAAGGACCTCGACCGGGTCGGCTTCAACCTCGTCGGCTTCGGCTGCACCACCTGCATCGGCAATTCCGGGCCGCTGCCGGCCGAGATCTCGAAGGCCATCAACGACAACGGCCTCGTGGCCGCCGCCGTGCTCTCCGGCAACCGCAACTTCGAAGGTCGCGTCAGCCCGGACGTGCAGGCCAACTACCTTGCCTCCCCGCCGCTCGTCGTTGCCTATGCGCTGGCCGGCAGCGTGACGCGCGACCTCACGACCGAGCCGCTCGGCACCGGCCGCGACGGCAAGCCGGTGTTCCTGAGGGACATCTGGCCCACGAACCACGAGATCCAGACCTTCATCGCCGAGAACATCTCGCGCGACCTCTTCAAGTCGAAATATGCCGATGTTTTCCGCGGCGACGACCGCTGGCGCAAGATCAAGGCCGGCAAGGGCCTGACCTACGGGTGGGACGCCAAGTCGACCTACGTTCAGAACCCGCCCTACTTCAAAGGCATCACCAGCACGGCGCGTCCGGTCACCGACATCGAGCGCGCGCGCATCCTGGCGCTCTTCGGCGACAAGATCACGACCGACCACATCTCGCCCGCCGGCTCGATCAAGACGGCCTCGCCCGCCGGCAAGTACCTGCTGGAGGAGGGCGTGAAGCCCGCCGACTTCAACCAGTACGGCACGCGCCGCGGCAACCACGAGGTGATGATGCGCGGCACCTTCGCCAACATCCGCATCAAGAACTTCATGGTCAAGGACGCGGCCGGCAACGTCGTCGAAGGCGGCTACACGATCCACCATCCCTCGGGCGAGAAGCTCGCCATCTACGATGCCGCCGAGCGTTACGCCGCCGAGGGGGTCCCCCTCGTCGTGTTCGCCGGCGTCGAGTACGGCAACGGCTCCTCGCGCGACTGGGCCGCCAAGGGCACCAACCTCTTGGGCGTCAAGGCCGTCATCGCCCAGTCGTTCGAGCGCATCCATCGCTCGAACCTCGTCGGCATGGGGGTCGTGCCGTTCGTGTTCGAAGCTGGCACGAGCTGGCAGTCGCTGGGCCTCGACGGCAGCGAGACGGTGACGCTCGAGGGACTTGCCGGCATCCGGCCGCGCCAGACCGTCGAGGCCGTGATCGGGAAAGGCGACGGCACGAGCTTCAAGGTGCCGCTCATCTGCCGGATCGATACCCTGGACGAGGTCGAATACTTCAGGAACGGCGGCATCCTGCAATACGTGCTGCGCAACCTGGCGGCCTGATCCTGCCTCCGGCGGCCACCCCAGACGAAGGGGGCCTCTGGACCGACATAGATAGAGACCCTATTTTTATGAGTATTAGCGGCCGGCGCACGCGCCGGCCGACGCAGGAAACGTCGTGACGAAGGTTCGTTCCATGCGCCTCCGGATGGCGGCTTGCGCCGCAAGCCTTTTGCTCGCGCCGTCGCTCGCCCTCGCGGAGACGGCCGAGGGAGAGCAGCCGGCCGGTGCGGGGAGCGGACAGCCGCCCCGCGCGGTGATCGAGCTCTACACGAGCCAGGGGTGCTCCGACTGCCCGGCGGCCGACGCGCTCCTCAAGCAGTACATCGATGAAAAGAACGTCGTCGGGCTGACCTTGCCCGTCGACTACTGGGACTATCTCGGCTGGAAGGACACGCTCGCCGGCCCGCGCAACACCGAGCGCCAGCGCGACTATGCGGAGCGCTTCGGCACCGGCACCATCTATACGCCGCAAGCGGTGGTCAATGGCGCCGTGGAGGTGCTGGGCTCGAGCGCGTCCGAGATCGAGCGCGCCATCGCCGCCACCGAGACGGCCCTGGCGAGCAGTCGCGTGCCGGTTCACTTCTGGCACTACGGCAACAGCGTCATTATCGAGGCTGGCGCCGCGCCGTACGATGCCGAGCCCAAGGAGGCGACCATCTGGCTCGCCGTCGTCCAGAAGCGCGTCGAGGTTCCGGTCAAGGAGGGCGAGAACAAGGGCGAGACCTTGACCTACTACAACGTCGTGCGCGAGCTGACGCCGGTCGGCGTCTGGAACGGCCGCCCGACCACCATCCGCTTGGCGCGGGCCGACATCATGAAGCCGGAGACCGAGGATCTGGTGGTGCTCATCCAGGAAGCCAGGAGCGGCCCCATCATCGGCGCCGCCCGCCTCGGCGACTGAGCTTCAACGGCCCTACCTAGCGGCACGTCCACATCAGGCCGCGGTCGAAGTGGAAATGGTTGGCGTGGGCGGGGTTGAAATCGGGGCCGAGCGCAACGCGGAAATAACGGCAGGCGCGCCGGTGGACCTCGCGCAGGAACGCGCTGTCGCGGCCCTCGCCGTTCCAGTCGCGCAGGACCGAGATCGCGCGCCCGTCGGCCAGCGTGAAGCCCGAGATGTCGATGGCGTTGGCGGCGGCATGCTGGCTTCGGACGCCCTTCCAGAACGGATTGCCGACGATGTTGCGGCAGTCGTACGTGCCCATGTCGCCGAGGCGCACCACCTCCTGCCCGAACATCTCCCGCGCGAGCGGCTGCACCTCGTGCACGACCCAGAGCGCGAGCGCCGCTGCCATCTCGCACGTCAATGGGTTGACGCCGATCTTGGCGCCGCCCACGTGGGTGAAGCGCACCGCATTCACCCAGCCGCAGTTGGTGTCCGAAAGCCGGTCCGGGACCGGCACCGCATCGATGTGCGGCTCCCGGAGCACCGCCTTGCAGAGCGCAGGATCGAAGCGCAGCACCGAGAGCCTGGGATCGACGAACAGGGAAGGCCGCGTATCGAGAGAGATGCGGCCGAAGGGGCTGAGGCTCTGTGGGACGAGGCCGAACCAGAATCCACCCGTGACCGCCACCAGCAGAACGAGGATGAGGAGGATCTTGGAGATCGTCCGGCGTGGCTTGTGCTGCGCGTTCCGTTGCCGTCGCATGGCTCCCCCGCCGTCTACGTCCCACGCCCGCGCCCCGTCTCGGCGCCGTATCCCCAGGGGGCAGCCTAAAGCGCTTCCGCGCAGGTGAGAACCAGGCGTTCGAGTGAAGGCGGAGGCGGCTCAGAAGTCGCTCGCGATGCCGCCCTTTTCCCAGTCGCCATAGCGTGTCGGCTCCGGCCCTTCCCGTCCGCCGATCTCGGTCGGGGGTGTGCGCGCCTCGCGTTGCGCTGCGGCGCGCCGCTCGGCCGCCTCGGCCAGCGCGCGTTCTGCGGCCGCCGGCAGCGGCGCTCTGGGCGCCTCCTGGGCGCCTGTCCCTGAGGGGTTTTTGTCGTCGGGCGAAGTCATCGATCTCAAGTCCGCCATCTCCAAAGCAGGCCTGTGTTTCGCGCCGCTGGTCGTCAGCCGGCCCGCATCCTATATAGCAGGGCCGAAGACATCTGCGATGCGGCCAAGATGCGGCGCAGGGACGATAGGGGTCAACCTGGAGTGATCGGATGCCGATGAACTACACCAAGACGGCCATGTTGCTCGCGTCGCTGACCGCGATCTTCGTCGCCATGGGAGCGGCAGTCGGCGGCCAGCAGGGCATGGTCATCGCCTTCCTGGTGGCGCTCGCCATGAACGCTTTCAGCCTCTGGAACTCCGACAAGATGGTGCTCCGCATGTTCGGGGCCCAGGAGGTGGACGAGCGCACGGCGCCCGAATACTACGCCCTCGTGCGGGATCTGGCTGAGCGCGCCGAGCTGCCGATGCCGCGCGTCTACGTCATGAACAACCCGCAGCCGAACGCGTTTGCGACCGGGCGCAGCCCCTCCCGCTCGGCCGTCGCCGCGACGTCCGGCCTCCTCGAGATGCTCTCCCGCGAGGAGGCGGCCGGCGTCATCGCTCACGAGCTCGCCCACATCAAGAACCGCGATACGCTGACCATGACGGTCGCCGCCACCATCGGCGGCGCGATCTCCATGCTCGCCCAGTACCTTCAGTTCGGCATGCTGTTCGGGGGCAATCGCGACCGCAGCGGCATCAGCACCATCGGCGCCATCCTGGCCATGCTGGTCGCGCCGCTGGCGGCCATGCTGGTGCAGATGGCCATCAGCCGATCGCGCGAATACAGCGCCGACCGCATGGGAGCGCTGATCTGCTCCAACCCGCGCTGGCTCTCCTCGGCTCTCGTCAAGATCGATCGCGCCGCGCGGCGCATCCCGAACGAGGAAGCCGAGGCGGTGCCCGCCGCGGCGCATATGTTCATCGTTAACCCGCTGACCGGCAAGGGCATGGACAGCCTGTTCTCGACCCATCCCAATACCGAGAACCGCATCGCCGCGCTCGAGGCGCTGGCTGAGGAGATGACCCGCAGCGGCATCGACCTCGGCGGTGGGCTCTCGGCGCCGTCGTCCGGCGCTTCGGGGCCGTGGTCGCAGTCGTCGGGCGCCGGCGCGCCGCGCGGTCCCTGGGGCTGACGGTCTGGACGAACCTCCCGCGCTTGACGCGGCCCGCGGCTCCCGCCATGGGAACGGCTGCAGAGCCCCGTCCGGGTACGCCCTGCCGCGCCACCGTTACCTCGCGTCGATCCTGGAACGCTCCATGCCGTCACCGCACCCTCCCCGCGTGAAGCCGCGACCGAAGTCTGCCGGCTTCGCCGCGCGTGAGGTCGCGGCGGCGAGCCTCGCGAGCATCCTGGATCGCGGGCGCCCGCTCGACGACGCCTTCGAGGCCGCCATCGCCAGATGCGGTCCGCTCGAGGCGCGCGATCGCGCCTTCGCGCGCCTCGTCGTCATGACCGTGCTGCGCCACAGGGGCGAGCTCGAAAGCGTCGTCAACGCCTTCCTCGAAAGGCCGCTCCCCGCCGACAGCGGACGCCTCTGGCCGATCCTGCTCTCGGCTTCGGCGCAGCTTCTGATGCTCGAGACGCCGCCACACGCCGCCATCAGTCTCGCCGTCGACCAGTGCCGCGCGGACCCGAAGGCGCGGCGCTTCGACAAGCTGGCGAATGCCGTGCTGCGTCGTGTCGCCGCCACCGGCAAGGACGTGCGCGTGACCCTCGATCCGATCGCCGCCAACATTCCGCCGTGGCTGCTCGGACGATGGCGAGAGACCTACGGCGAGGCAATGGCACGCGAGATCGCGGCGGCGTCGTTGACGGAAGCCGCCCTCGACCTCTCCGTGAAGTCCGACGCCGAGGCGTGGGCCCGGCGTTTCGGCGGCGTCGTGCTGCCGACCGGCACGGTGCGCCTCAACCGCGCGGGCGCCGGCCGCATCGACCAGATGCCGGGCTTCGCCGACGGCGCCTGGTGGGTGCAGGATGCCGCCGCCGCCCTTCCCGCGCGCCTGCTCGGCCCTGTCGCGGGGCGCGATGTCGCCGACCTCTGCGCGGCACCCGGCGGCAAGACGGCGGAGCTCGCGGCGGCCGGCGCCCGCGTCACCGCCGTCGACCAGTCGCCGCCGCGCCTCGCCCGCCTCAGGGAGAATCTCGCCCGCCTGAAGCTCGACGCCGAAATCGTCGAAGCCGATGTGCTGGCCTGGGACCCTGGGCGCACGTTCGACGCCGTGCTGCTCGACGCGCCCTGCAGCGCCACCGGCACCATCCGCCGCCATCCCGACATCCTCCACCTGCGCCGCAAGGATGACACCAGCACGCGCGTCGCGCTGCAGGGAAAGCTGCTCGACCGCGCGGCGCGCCTCGTCGCTCCGGGCGGCCGGCTCGTCTACTGCACCTGCTCTCTCGAGCCCGAGGAAGGCGAAGCTCAGGTCGCGCGCCTCCTGGAGGCAAACCGGGAGTTGTCCCGTCTTCCCATTGCGCCTGGCGAAGCGGGGATTGACGCAGGCTGGATCACGCCGGCGGGCGATCTGCGCACGCTGCCGTGCCATCTGGCCTCGCCCGAGCCCGGGCTTTCGGGCCTCGACGGGTTCTATGCCGCCCGCCTCGGGAAGCGGGACTGAAAGATGTGGTGGATCGGGGGTGGGGAGCCCGGGAGGCGGAGAGGCCCGATTGAGGAGGCTCCGCGCCGTGCTACCATCCGAAGCCGGAGCCGGCTCGGGTCTCCGGCGCACGTCTTCGATGCTGGCGCGGCCTGAGGGAGAGCATGGCGTCACGGCTCAAGATATCGGAACGCATCAGGATCACCCATCTCGCCGCGGACCGCCTGCGGCGCGAGGCGATCTCGTCGGTCCTCTACTCGCCGCCGTTCCGCTGGCAGTTCGGCGCCACCGCCGCCGAGCAGCTGCTCATCGTGCCCCAGGATCTGCGAACCGCCGACCCGAGCTTCTGGGATGAGATCGAGGGCGGCGAGTTCGGCCTCGCCGGCGCCGTCGCCCACGCCGATGATATGTCGCCGTTCGATCTCGTCCCGCCGAGCGAAGGCTGGGAGCGGGCCCTGCACGGCTTTGCCTGGCTGCGCCACCTGGATGCCGTCGGACGGCCCGAGGCGCGCCATATGGCCCAGCTCCTCGCCGCCGAGTGGGCAATGCGTCATCGCGGCGGAGGCGGTGGCCTGGCCTGGGAGCCGCACGTCACCGGACGAAGGCTCATCTCGTGGATCTCGCATTCGAGCCTGCTTCTGGAAGAGATCGATGCCGAGACCTACGGGATCATCACCGAAAGCCTGGGGCTGCAGCTCGTGCGGCTCTCGGCGAACTGGCGCACGAGCCCGAGCGGGTATCCGCGTCTGCTCTCGCTCCTCGCCTTGTTGCTCGCCCAGCTCTGCATCTCCGGCCACGAGGGACAGGTGGGCGAGACGGAAAAGCTCTTCGGTGAGGAGCTCGACCGGCAGATCCTGCCGGACGGCGGCCACATCAGCCGCAACCCCGGCATCCTGGTCGAGCTGATCCTGGATCTGCTTCCGCTCGGCCAGTGCTTCGTTGCGAGGAGCCGCAGGACGCCGCCCGCGTTCGCCTCCGCGCTGAAGGCGATGCTGGGCATGCTGAAGTACATGCGCCTCGGCGACGGCATGCTGGCGCGCTTCAACGGCATGGGCGTCGCTTCCCCTGCAGGGCTTGCGACCGTTCTCGTCTACGACGACAATCCGGGCGCCGTTCCCCCGAGCGCGCCTGCGTCGAAATACATTCGCCTCGAACGCGGGCCGTCGATCCTGATCCTGGATGCGGGTCCACCGCCGCCGCTCGAGTCGGCAGCCGAGGCGCACGCCGGCTGCCTCTCCTTCGAGTTCAGCGTCGGCACGTCGCTGATGCTCGTCAACGGCGGCGCGCCGTCCTCCGCCAACGCCGAATGGCGGGCCGCCGCGCGTGCGACCGCGAGCCACAACACGCTTTGCCTCGGCGAGAAGTCGTCGTCGAAGCTGATCCGCCACCGCACGCTCGAGGAGCTGGTCGGCGGCCCTCCGATTCGTTTTCCCGACGATGTGGCGGCCCGGATCGAGGCGCACGACGGCGCCGTCGAGGTCGCGGCCCGCCACGACGGCTATGTGCGCCGCTTCAATCTCGTGCACCACCGGACGCTGGCGCTCGGCGCGACCGGCCGCCGCCTGCTCGGCATCGACCGGCTGGCCGGCAGGGCCGGCACGATCCGCTTGCGTCGCGACGTGCCGTTTGCGATCCATTTTCACTTGCACCCGGCGGTGCGCTGCCGGCGCAGCGACAACCCGAGCGTCGCCGTCATCGAGCTGCCGGGCGGAGACACCTGGTGGCTGAGCCTCGAGGGCGCGCGTCTTGCCATCGAGGAAAGCACCTATTTCGCCGACTCGGCCGGCCCCCGCCGCTCGCTGCAGATCGTGGCCCGCGGCGCGACGTTCGGCGAGACCGAGGTGCGCTGGGTGCTCGAAGGGCAGGACCAAACGACTGGGCACAGAGTTCCCTCCGTGTAAGGACAGAGACGAGCCATGCAAGATCTCAATCCGAGAATCCGCCGCGCGCTGATCTCGCTCTCCGACAAGGCGGGGCTCGACGAGCTGGCCCACGCGCTCGCGGAGTGGAACGTGCAGCTGATCTCGACGGGCGGCACGGCGGCCAAGCTCAAGGGCGCGGGCTTTGCCGTGGCCGACGTTGCCGACGTCACGGGCTTTCCCGAGATCATGGACGGCCGCGTCAAGACGCTGCATCCCGCGATCCATGGCGGCCTGCTCGGCGTGCGCGGAAATGCCGAGCACATCGCCCAGGCCGCGACGCACGGGATCGCCGCCATCGACCTCCTGGTCGTCAACCTCTATCCCTTCGAGCAGACGCTCGCCGAGGGCGCCGCCTTCGACGCTTGCGTCGAGAACATCGACATCGGCGGTCCGGCCATGATCCGCGCCGCGGCCAAGAACCACGCGTCCGTGACGGTGATCGTCGACCGTGCCGACTACGCGGCCCTGCTCGCCGAGATGCGCGCCAACGGCGGCAAGACGACGCCCGCGTTCCGCAAGCGCATGGCCGCCAAAGCCTATGCGCGCACCGCCGCCTACGACGGCGCCATCAGCAACTGGCTCGGCGCCGTGGCCGACAGCCCGGACGGCGAGGCGAACGGCTTTCCGCCGACCTTCTCGACGCAGTACCGCAAGGCGATCGACATGCGCTACGGCGAGAACCCGCACCAGCGGGGCGCATTCTACGTCGCGCCCGATGCCGCGCCCGGCACGGTATCGAGCGCCCGCCAGCTCCTCGGCAAGGAGCTCTCCTACAACAACGTCGCCGACGGCGACGCGGCCCTCGAATGCGTGAAGGCGTTTCCGGACCGGCCGGCGTGCGTCATCGTCAAGCACGCCAACCCGTGCGGCGTCGCCGAGGCGGACACGCTGCTGGCGGCCTACGACCGCGCCTACAGGACCGATCCGGAATCGGCCTTCGGCGGCATCATCGCCGTCAACCGCGAGCTGGACGGCCCCACGGCCTCCACCATCGTGGAGCGTCAGTTCGTCGAGGTGATCCTCGCGCCCTCCGTCACCGACGAGGCGACGGAGGCCGTTGCCGCGAAGAAGAACGTGCGCCTGCTCGTCACCGGCGCCTGGTCCCTGGTTGCCCCGCCGCGTCTCGATGCCAGGACGGTCGCCGGCGGCCTCCTCGTGCAGGAAGCGGACCTCGCCCTCTACGACCGCCTCTACGTCGCCACCCGGCGGCAACCGACCTCGGGCGAGATGGCGGACCTGCTGTTCGCCTGGAAAGTCGCCAAGTTCGTCAAGTCGAACGCCATCGTCTACGCGAAAGACGGCGCGACCGTCGGCATCGGCGCCGGACAGATGAGCCGCGTCAACTCCTCGCGCATCGCCGCCATCAAGGCGGAGATGGCGGGATTGGACGTCAAGGGCTCGGCCGTCGCTTCCGACGCGTTCTTTCCGTTTGCGGACGGACTGCTGGCGGCGGCCGAGGCCGGTGCGACGGCGGTCATCCAGCCGGGCGGCTCCATGCGCGATGACGAGGTGGTCCGCGCCGCCGATGACGCCGGCCTCGCCATGGTGCTGACCGGCATGCGCCACTTCCGGCACTAGGCCGTTCATGCTGACGTGGAAACGTCCAGATGCGCCGTCCTCGTCGTGTCTGGACTCCGACCTCCGCCGGAGTGACGTTGAGTTTGGGCATGCGATGCCGACAAACGAACGTCATCTCGGGGCAGGCTGGGATCCAGACACGTCACAGCATCGCGGCGACACAGCCCGGAACGGAATCTGCCTGATGGCCGACGCGCCGCGCATAACGCTCCGCCCCGCGACGCGCGCGGATTTCGGCCTCATCCGCCGCTGGCTCGCGCGACCGGACGTGCAGCACTGGTGGGGACCCGTCTCGGCGACCGAGGCCGAGGTCAACCTGGCGCTCGGCGCCGCGCATGCCATCTGTCGCATCATCGAGGCGGACGGCGCGCCCGTGGGCTATGCGCATGGCGTCGACGCCACGCTCTGGGGCGCCAACCTGCCGGACGAGCTCGAGCCCGGCACGTGGGACCTCGATCTCTTCGTGGCCGCCGAGGAGCATCGCGGAAAGGGCGTCGGTCCGGCGGCGCTGGCGATGCTGCGCGACGAGGTGTTCGCCACCACGCTCGCCGTGGCCGTGTGCATTTTCCCGTCGGTCAGGAACGAGCGCGCGGTGCGGGCGTACGAGAAGGCGGGCTTTCGCTGGCAGAGCGTCTGGCACGACCCGCACACCGGTCCCGCCTGGTTCATGGTCGCGCGGCGCCCTTAGAGAGTTTCCGTTTCAGATGGGAACAGCGGTTCGACATGCGCAAGCCCGTCTGGACTCCGGCCTTCGCCGGAGTG
>NZ_DAITQL010000096.1:0-14668 GCF_036833075.1 Hyphomicrobium sp. | reverse complement strand
TCGGTCGCCTTCTGCACCATGTAGTCGAGGCGGGCGCGCTTCAGCGGCGCGAAGAGGTAGTGGATGTCCGGTCCGCCCTCTTGCGGCCGCACCCGGTTCAGGGCTTCGAGCACGGCGCCGCGCTTGCCGGCCTCACTGAGGTGCGCTTTCCACTCGCCGTCGCGGCCGTTGAAGATCAGGATCTCGTCGCCGTCGCCGAGACGCAGCACGGCACGCAGGTAGCTCGCCTGCTCGGGTGTGCAGGGAACCTTCGCGCCCGGTTCGAGGGGGTGCTCGACGAACAGACGCTGCGAGGTGACATCGTGGACCGCCATGGCGTCTCCATATCCGATAGGACGGCGCGATCCAACACGCGTTGACCGCAGCCCCGCCCCTGCCCTAGCATCCGGCGTGCGGTGCAAGCCGCCTCCGGACCCGCGGGAAGGGCTGAGCCCACTTGCCATTCGTATGCTGACAACTGAACCTTTGTGCAGCCGAAGTTGCGGGTCGTCGGTGCTCGATGCACGGAGGTTTCCATGACCCGGCTCCCGGACCGGCCCCATCCCGACCATCTGAAAAAGCAGGCCAAAGAGCTGCTCGCACTCTATCGGGCAGGCGCGCTCGAGGCGATCTCGCGATTTCGCGACGCCCTGCCTCAGGCGCGCGGCCGGAGCGACGAGGCGATCGTCGCTCTCAGGCTTCGGCTCGCGGATGCGCAGTCGTGCGTGGCGCGCGAATACGGGTTTGCATCCTGGGCCGATCTTTCGCATTTCGTTGCGGCGCGGCTCGCGAGGGCCGCCGACCGGGTGGGTCAGGTCCGAAACCTGCTGGGGCTCATCTATGCCGGCGACATCACGGGCGGAACGGGGAACGCGCGGCCGGCCGTCGCCGCGCGCGTGCTTGCGGAGACCCCGGGTCTGACAGACGGCGATCCCTATCTCGCATGCGCCGTGGGCGACGAGACTGCCCTCGCGCGGGAAACGGCATGCGATCCCGCCTGGGTCAACCGGCCGGGGGGGCCGTTGGCGCTACCACCGCTCGTCGCGGTCGCGCATTCGAGCCTCGCGCGGCTGCCGGCCTATCGCGATCGGCTGCGCGCGGCGGCGCGCTTCCTGCTCGATGCGGGCGCCGATCCGAACCAGAGCGTTGCCAACCGCTGGATGGCGTCGCCCGAGGCGCCCGACGCCGACCATCCGCTGTCGGCGCTCTACGGCGCGGCCGGGCAGAACCGCGACCCCGAGATGACGCGTCTCCTGCTCGCGCGCGGCGCCGACCCGAACGACGGCGAGTCGCTTTACCATTCGCTCGAAAACCCGGATTGCACCCGCCTTCTGCTGGAGGCCGGCGCGCACGTCTCCGGCACGAACGCGCTTTACCGCGCCCTGGACATGGACAGCGCGGAGCCGTTGCGGCTGCTGCTCGCGCGCGGCGGCGATGCCAATGCGCGGCCGCACGGTGCGCCGGGCGGCGCCTGGGGCACGCCGCTTCTGTGGGCGATCCGGCGGCGGCGCTCGCCGGCCCATATCGCTGCTCTCCTCGCCGCCGGCGCGGACCCGTCGGCCACGACGTCCCGCGGCGAAAGCGCAACCACGCTCGCCCTCAAGCTCGGGCTTCCGGCCATCGCGGACATGCTCAGCGCGGCCGGCGGCGCGACCGCGACGCTGTCTCCATCGGATGCGTTCGTCGCCGCCGCGGCGCGCGGCGACGCCGAGGAGGCACGGCGCCTGCTCTCCGCCCATCCGGATCTGGTCGCGCGCCTGCCGGAGGCGGACCAGCGGCTCTTGCCGGAGCTTGCGGCCGAGGGCGCGGACGCGGGCGTGCGCACGATGGTGCGGCTTGGCTGGCCCGTTGCCACCCGCGGCGGGGATTGGGCCGCCTCGGCGCTCAATCACGCCGTGTTCCGCGGCGATGCGGCGCTCACGCGCTTCCTTCTCGAGCACGGCGCGCAATGGACGGAGACGCACGGCTTCGGCGACAACGCCGCGGGCACGCTGTCGTGGGCCTCATGCAACGCGCCCGTCGCGGGCGGGGATTGGGCCGGGTCTGCCGAGGCCCTCATGGCTCATGGCATGCCGGGCGCCGAGCCGGATGCGGAGGGCTCTGACCTCCTGGTCGTGGGCGGCGTCCGACGCCGGTTCGCCGACGACGTTGCGGACGTGCTTCTTGCCGCATCCACGTCGCCGGGCGGCCGAGTTGCCGGACGGAGCGACGGGGGCTAACGTCGGACGCATCAGGGACGATGAGGATCACTCAGGCATGACGGCACATGCGGCCAATCCGGACCAGGAGCCCACGCTCGGGAGCGGCACGAAAGCCGTGTCCGATGCGCCGGCCGACAACTGGGTGGACCGCTATGCGCCGGTCGCTTGGCGGCCCTACCTGCGGCTCGCGCGCATGGACCGCCCCATCGGGACCTGGCTGCTGCTGTTCCCCTGCTGGTGGTCGGTGACACTCGCCGAAGTCTCGAACGGGCGCCCCTATCCGAACCTGGGCCTGCTCGCCCTGTTCGCGCTCGGCGCCATCGTCATGCGCGGCGCCGGCTGCGCCTTCAACGACTACGTGGACCGCGAGTACGACGCGCGTGTCGCGCGCACGGCGAGCCGCCCCATTCCGTCGGGCCAGGTCACACCCGAGGCGGCGCTGGCGTTCGTGGCGGCGCTGTCACTCATCGGATTCCTGGTGCTGATCTGGTTCAACACCTTCACCATCCTGCTCGGCGTCGCCTCGCTGGGGCTGGTCGTGATCTACCCTTACATGAAGCGTTTCACGCACTGGCCGCAGGCGGTGCTGGGGCTCGCCTTCAACTGGGGCGCGCTGATGGGCTGGGCCGCCGTCAAGGGGTCGCTGGCGCTGCCGCCGCTCTTGCTCTACGCGGGCTCGGTGCTCTGGACGATCGGCTACGATACCATCTACGCGCATCAGGACGCGGACGACGATGCGGTGCTCGGCCTCAAGTCCACGGCGCTCACCTTCGGGCAGGATACCCCGTTCTGGGTCGGCAGCTTCTACGCGGGCGCGCTGCTGCTCTGGATCGCCGCCGGCTTCCTCGCCGGCACCCATCTCGTGTTCTTCTTCGGCATGGCCCTGGTCGGCCTGCAGATGGCCTGGCAGGTCTCGACGCTCGATACGTCAGATCCCAAGAACTGCCTGCGCCGTTTCCGCGCCAACCGCGACGTGGGCGTCGCGATCTTCCTGGCGCTCGTCACCGACACGCTGCTCTCGTGGTGGGCCGGCTTGAGCTGAGCCGGCCCAGGGGCCTTGCCGTTCCGGCTCAGTCGTCCGGGTTCTCGTCGTCCTTGCCGTCCGACCCGGACGACAGCTCCTTGAGCTTGGCGAACACGCGGGCCTCCTCCTCGGCAGGGGTCTCCTCGCGCTCGTCGGCTCCCTTGGGCTGGACGATCTCCGCCGTCGGGCGGAACCCTTCCGCGGCAGGCTCGTCGGCCGAAGCCGTCGTCTCCTCGGTCGGCAGCAGCGTACCGGCCTTGATGGCCTCCTTCTGCGCCTCGCGCCGCTCGCGCTCGAGGCGGCGGGCCGCCTTCTTCACCTCGTTGTCGAGGTCGATCTGCGAGCAGAGCCCGAGCGTCACCGGGTCCTGCGGGACGAGGTTCGGCGAGTTCCAGTGCGTGCGATCCTTGATCTGGGCGATGGTCGGCTTGGTGGTGCCGACGAGGCGCATGATCTGGCTGGTCTTGAGCTCGGGATGGTTGCGCAGGAGCCAGAGCACCGCGTTCGGGCGGTCGTGGCGGCGCGAGACGGGCGTATAGCGCGGGCCGCGCTTCGAGGGCGTCTCAGGCATGACCACCTTCGGCTCGGCGAGCCTCAGCGGATGGGCGGGGTCCTTCTCCGCCGCCTCGATCTCGTCGCGGGTGAGCTGGTTCGAGGTGACGGGGTCCAGACCCTTGATCCCCTGGGCGACATCGCCGTCGGCGATTCCTTTCACCTCAAGCACGTGGAGGCCGCAGAACTCGGCGATCTGCTCGAAGGAGAGCGAGGTGTTTTCGACGAGCCAGACGGCGGTGGCCTTCGGCATCAAGGGTTTACGGTCGCTCATAGCGCTCTTCTCCGGGCTCCCGCGGCGTCACCGCGAAAGCCATTTCATTGGTAGGAATTTGGGGATGAGATCTTATAACGCGATCCGGTGCCGGACTGCAACACCCGCGTGCGCCGGCGCCACCGGATCGGCCGCGTGCGAGTTGCGCGCCCCCGGAACGCCCGCTAGACCATGCTCTCCATTCAACGGGCTCCCCCTCAAAACTCCGGCAGGACCAGCAGCATGACCAAGACGATCACGTATTTCGAAGACCTCGCCGTGGGCCAGGAAGCCTCCCTTTCCAACACGGTGACGGAAGCGGCCATCACCGCGTTCGCGGACATCTCGGGCGACCGCAACCCCGTGCATGTCGACGCGGCCTATGCGGCGACCACCCTGTTCAAGGAGCGCATCGCCCACGGCATGCTGTCGGCCGCCTACATCTCGGCCGTGTTCGGCATGAAACTGCCCGGCCCGGGCGCTATCTACGTCTCGCAGACGCTGGCCTTCAAGGGTCCCGTCAAGATCGGCGACACGGTGGTCGCCACCGTGAAGATCATCGAGCTGCTGCCCGAGAAGAAGCGCGCGCGCTTCGAGACCGTCTGCACGGTCGACGGCAAGGCAGTGCTGACAGGCGAGGCGCAGCTCATGGTGCCCGGTCGCCCGGAAGCGTGACGGAACGGGAGCAAGCGGTCCGCGTGGAAGAGACGAGGCGCGATGCACGTCGTTCACGGCACTGAGAACGTTCCGCCCGAGGCCAAGGGTGCGGTGCTCGCGCTCGGCAACTTCGACGGCGTGCATCGTGGCCATCAGGTCATCATCGGACGCGCGATCGCGGACGCGAAACGCGCCGGACGGCCGGCCGGCGTGGTGCTGTTCGAGCCGCATCCGCGCGTATTCTTTCAGCCCGACGCCCCGCACTTCCGCCTGACGTCGCTCGACGAGAAGCTCGCCGTGCTCGACGAACTGGGGCTCGATATCGCCATCGTGCTCCCCTTCGACGCCGCGCTCGCCGCGCTCGATGCCGACCGCTTCATCGAGGACATTCTCGTCGGCGCGCTTGCCGTCGCAGAAGTGGTCGTGGGCTATCACTTCTTCTTCGGGCGCAACCGCGGCGGCTCGGCCGAGACGCTCAAGGCCGCGGGGGCGGCGCACGGCTTTGCCGTCACCATCGTCGCGCCCGTGGCGGAGCGGGGCGAGCCGTTCTCGTCGACCGCCATCCGCCTGCTGCTCGCGGAAGGCGATGTGCGCGGCGCGGCCGAGGCGCTCGGACGGCCCTGGCGCGTCAAAGGTCCCGTCATCGGCGGCGCGAAACGCGGCACCGGCCTCGGTTTTCCAACGGCGAACGTCGCACTGCCGAAGGGGACGGCGCTCGGGCACGGCATCTTCGCGGTGCGCGTCCTCCTCGACGGGCGGGCGCTCGACGGCGCCGCCTATCTCGGCACGCGCCCAACGTTCGATGACGGCATGCCGGTGCTGGAAGTGTTCCTGTTCGACTTCGACGAGGCGATCTACGGGCGCGACATCGAGGTGAGCTTCATCGACAAGGTGCGCGACGACCGCAAGTTCTCGAGCGCGGACGAGCTCGTCGCGCAGATGGAAAAGGACTGCGCCAAGGCGCGGGCCATCCTCGCGGCGGAGCGGCCGGCCTAACGTCAGAACGTCGGGATGCTGCCGGGACCGTGCTCTCCCGGCTTGCGGCCGGCCTTGCCGAGCTTCATGACCTGCCGCGTGCCGTCGGGCTGCACGAGCGTGACGTACTCGCACTTCCTGTCGAGCGCCAGGATCGCGCGCAGGATGCGCTGGCCCGCGTCCCCTCCTTCATCGATCATCTCGGCGTCCATGGGGCCCGCATGATAGGTGCAGGCTTCCGTCCCACCCGGCAGCTTGCGGTTGGGAACCCGCGTTCCGTCGAGCGTCAGGGATGCAACAACAACCGCGCCGACAATGATGCCGCCGGCGAGCAGGGCTTGATGTTTCATGCACGACCGTCCCGGTGGAGGCGATTCGTTTACGCTTCCTGGCTAGCATGGGCGGCTGGCGCGAAGCATGCCGGAGCACTTTCGAGATGGTGATGCAAGCCACCTCCCTGATCCTGTCGGCCGTCCTCCTCGCAAGCGCGGCAAGCCCCCTTGCCGCGGGCGACCGGGGCGACGATCGGCGCGGAGACTGGCGCCGACCCGGCAGGCCCAACATCACCATCGAGCCCTATATCGACCTCTCCCGGCCGCCGCGGACGAACCCGGACGACCCGGAGTTCGTGATGAACGAGATCGCACGCTGCAACGCCGCCGGCATCCGCTCGTTCGTGGACTGCCTGAGGCCGACCCAGACCGCCCTCATGATCCGCCGTCTGGAAGCGTGCGTACAGTCGGAAACCATCCCCGACGACCCGCAGAGGGTTGCCGTCTGCCTCCCGGCCTCCCCCCTCCGCTGACCGGACACAAGGGCGGTGCGGCGAAACCGGGCGGGCCCGCGTCAACCCCTTGTTTACGCCCCGCCCTGCCGCCATAACTCCGCCGAACGAGCCCCGCATCCGCCAGAGGCCCCACGCATGTCGACCCGTCAGGATGGGGCCCCGAGCCCGCTCGCGCGCTCCCGCGACGATCTCGTCCAGTGGATCGCGGCCGGCGAGAAGCCGAAGCCGGATTGGCGCATCGGCACGGAGCACGAGAAGTTCGTCTTCTACACCGAGACGCTGACGCCGGTTCCTTACGCCGGCAACCGCGGCATCCGGGCGCTCATGGAGCACCTGGTGCTCCGCTACGACTGGGAGCCCATCACCGAAGGCGACAACATTATCGCGCTCAAGCGGCCGGACGGGCTCGCCGGCGGCACCATCAGCCTCGAGCCCGGCGGACAGTTCGAGCTTTCGGGAGCGCCGCTCAGGACGCTGCACGAGACGGCGGACGAGACGCAGGAGCACCTGAACCAGGTGCTCGACGTGGGCGAGGACCTCGGCATCGGCTTCCTGGGCGTCGGCTTCTCGCCCAAATGGACGCTGGCGGAGACGCCGCACATGCCCAAGCAGCGCTACGAGGTCATGACGCGCTACATGCCGACGGTCGGCAAGCGGGGCCTCGACATGATGTACCGCACGGCCACCATCCAGGTGAACCTCGATTTCGGCAGCGAGGCGGACATGGTGAAAAAGCTGCGCGTGAGCCTCGCGCTGCAGCCGATCGCCACCGCGATGTTCGCCTCGTCCCCCTTCACGGAGGGCAGGATCAACGGCCTCAAATCGCTGAGGAGCGAGGTCTGGCGCGAGACGGATCCGCGCCGCACGGGCATGCTGCCGTTCGTGTTCGAGGACGGAATGGGCTACGAGCGCTATGTCGATTACGCGCTCGACGTGCCGATGTACTTCGTCTACCGCGACGGGCGTTACATCGACGTCGCGGGCGCCTCGTTCCGGGATTTCATGGCGGGTCGGCTCCCGGCGCTCCCCGGGGAGCTGCCGACGCTCGACGACTGGTCCGATCATCTGACGACGCTTTTTCCCGAGGTGCGGCTCAAGCGGTTTCTCGAGATGCGCGGCGCGGACGGCGGGCGCTGGCCGCGGATCTGCGCGCTGTCTGCCTTCTGGGTCGGGCTGCTCTACGATGAGGTCGCGCTCGATGCGGCCTGGGACCTCGTCAAGTCGTGGACGGCCGAGGATCGCGAGGATCTGCGCCGGACGGTGCCGCGCGCGGCGCTCGCGGGCCGGTTCCGGGATACGTCGGTGCAGGCGCTCGCCCGCGCGGCGCTCGCCATCTCGCATCTCGGCTTGCAGAGGCGCGGCGAGACCAACCGCAAGAACCAGGACGAGACGATCTACCTGGCGCCGCTCGAGTACCTCGTCGGCGCGGGGCGCACGGTGGCCGATGAGTTGCTGGAGCGCTTCCAGGGGCGTTGGCGCGGGAACATCGACCACATCTTCGAGGAATTCGCTTTCTGATCGATGTTGTCAGGGCCGTTCCCGCCGGCATTATGGAGCCAATCACGTCTCTGGCCCGCATCCGAAGCAAAGTTCACGTGACGTTCATCGTACGGCGCGTAAATGGTAAATCTTCATGCGCGCCGGCCGAGAGTGCCGCCGCACGGGTCCACAGGCACACCGGAGGAAAGGAGGTCGGTCGTGAAGACAGTCATCCGATATGCCATCGCCGCCTCGCTCGTCGCCACATCCGCGACGGTCCTTTCCGCGGCCGCCGACGCCAACGACTGTGCGCAGCGCTGCTATGCTCAGGAGAACGCCTGCCGGCGCGCCACCCAGGACAGCCCGCGTTGCGGCGCCGAGCTCACCCGCTGCCTCCAGTCCTGCCGGCGGTAGGATGGCTTCGGGCCGATAGGGTCCGAAGCGTTCATGGTTCCAACCCTGCTCCCGGTCCAACCCTCAGGCCCGTGCGTCCTTGATGGCTTGCGCCACTTTCGTCGCTTGGGAAACCCGTCCCACCTTGCTGGGATGAACCTTGGTCCTGCGCCGGGTGCTGACGATGGGCTGCATGCCGTCGCCCGGCGTCGCGCTCGCGGGATAGCTCACGAAATTGCCGGCCCGCTTGAGGGCCAGCGCGCGGTGCGCCGCCTCGACATGATTGGTCCGCGCCTCGAGCGCCTGAAGCCGGCCAAGCTCCTTGTTGACGCGCTTCAATGCGGCCGCGATGAGCTGCTTGCGGCGGAGCGGCTGCTCGGCCGTGCCGGGGAAGCTCTTGCCGCGGGGCTCGGCTTTTCCGCGACCCACGCGCGCTTTGTGGCGCGTCAGCGTCCGGGCCTTGCCGTGCATCTCGCGCAGGCGAACCCGTAGCGCTTGCAGCTCCTTGGCATCGAGCTCGTAAATCGCCGGATGGTGCGTGACGCGCACCGCCTCGAACTCGTCGTTGGTGAGGACTTTCCGCTCGAGCTTGCTTGACGTGGACATGGGATCGTCTCCGCGCTTTCTTTTCCGTGGCGCCCGTTCGGGCTCACTCTCTCTCCGACGCCCTGTGGGCTGATGGGATCAGCCCAGGCGGCGGCGGAACTCATCATAGCCGAACGTAGCCACGACCTCGTAGCGGCCGTCCTCGTGAAGCATGGCGAGATCCGGCAGGGGCGTGCCGTTGAACGTCGTGTTCTTTACGAACGAGTACTGCATCATGTCGCCGAACACCACGCGCGACCCCGGCGCGAGGGGCTCGCCGAACGAATACTCGCCGATAATGTCGCCCGTCATGCAGGTCTTGCCGCCGAGAATGTAATCGTGCGCCAGCACGCCCGCCTCCCGGGCGCCGAGCACGGGCGGCGTATAGGGAACTTCCAACACGTCCGGCATGTGGGTCGAGGCGGAGGCGTCGAGGATGGCGATCTCCTTGCCGTTCCTGTGCAGGCCGATCACCGTCGCCACCAGGTAGCCCGTATCGACGACGAGGCCGGCGCCCGGCTCGAGGTAGACCTCGACGCCGAACTCGGCGCGGAAAGACCGGAGCGCGGTGATCAGCCTGGCGACGTCGTAGCCCGGCTTGTTGATGAAGTGGCCTCCGCCGAAGTTCACCGCCTTGACGCGCTTCAGGTAGGGGGCAAAATTTTTCGCGACATGCTCGATCAGCCCGACCGAGCCGTCGGCCAGCGACTCGCAGAGCGCATGCGCGTGGAAGATGTCGATCGCGTCCCAGGGGAGACGGTCGATCTCGGCCGGCGTCGTGCCGAAACGCGAGTTCGGCGCGCAGGGATCGTAGAGCGCGCCGCCGAGCGTGGCGTTCGAGTAGCCGGGATTGATGCGGATGCCGACCGCGCAGCCGGCCGCCGTCGCAAGACCCAGTCCGCGCGCGATCTCATCCGGCGAATTGAAATAGATGTGGTCGGCGATAGCGGTCAGGCGCGCGACCTCGCCCGGCGCGTAGGCCGGCGCGTAGACGTGCACCTCCTTGCCGAACTCCTCCCGGCCCATGCGCGCCTCGTACTCGCCGGACGCGGTCGTGCCATCGAGCGCGTCCCGCATGAACGGGAAGGCCGCCGGCATCGCCCACGCCTTGGTGGCGAGCAGGACCTTGACGCCCGCTTCGCGCCGGATGCGCGCTGCCGTCTCGAGGTTGCGCTTCAGCGCCGCCACGTCGAGCACGTAGGCCGGGGTGCGTATGGTCTCGGGAAGGCTCAAGGTCATGGGCGTCTCGCGCGGGGGTGGTGGGCCGAGGGCGCTATATGGCATCGCCGGGCGGCAACTTCCAGGGCGGGGCGCGCGGTCTATGCCCGATCCTCGTCGTCGGGCCATCGGTAAAAGAAGGTGAAGAAGAAGAGCGCAAGGTAGATCGCGGCGAACGCAGCGCAGCCGAGCGCCGCGGACGCCTCGTAAAGCGACAGTCCGTGGAGGATATCGGGCCGCTCTCCGCCAAAGCTCGCGATGCCGACGCTGGTCGCCCCGAGCTTGCTCCACGCGCGCTCGGTCCCGATCAGCAGCGCGTTGAGGCCGCCCGTCAGCACGCCCATGAAGGCGAGCCCGCACGAGAGCAGCAGGAACGACAGCGCCCTGAGACCGAACGGCGCTTTCCTGAGGAACAGCCACAGGCCGACGATGTAAGCCGAGATCATCCCGAAGCTGACCGAGACGACGGAGAGGACGAGCCCCGTCAGGTCGTTGCGGATGGACAGGATTTCGCCTTCGCTCATCGGGCCCTCACCGTATGCGCCATGCGGGGCAGCATACGCGTGGGCTTGGGCGGGCGACATCCCTTTCGCATCACGGAGGCCGCAACAAAAACGGGGCTCGCGGGCCCGCTTCCTCGCAGTCTAGTGTCCCGATTTCGAAGTTCGCTTGCGTTTGCGGCTAGGTCCCATCGCGAACTTCGGACTCATAAGGGACACTAGACTGATGGACTTGCTAGTGGCTGCTCGCCTGCGGCGGATCGCTGTAGAAATCCAGGTCGTCCTGGATGTTCTGCGCCGCGATGCGCCAATTGCCGGGCGCGTGCGTGGTTCCGTTGGCGTAGCCGTTCGTGTGGCCGTTGAGCGGCTTCGGATGCACATCGGCCTCGATGGCGGTCAGGGGCTCGCTCGCGGTCAGCGGAATGGCGCACAGGCGGCCGGCGAGCTGCTGCAGCTCCGTCATGATCATCGTGCGGCGCGCCTCATGGTGCGCCGTGACCTCGCGGATCTCCGCCAGCAGCTTCTCGTCCACGTGGTTCAGCGCCGCGTCGAGCGCGCGGATGAGCGCCTGCTCCTCCTGCGTGTTTTCGGCGAGCTTGCGGTGCATCTCCGCGAGCTTCTGAGAAAGATGAGCCATGGCTGTCCCCCGTCACAATGCGAATCATGCGGTGCAGTTTTCCGATTCTTGTGATTCAATTAAGGGCGAGCAACGCCACAATCGGCTCAGACGCACGGAGACACCCGGCAATTTTATTCCATGCGCGGCAACATTTCCCCGGCGCATGGCAGGGAGAGCGCGGCTAGCGGATCTCGCGCCGCCAGGCGGCCGCAAGGTGATCGGCGACGGTCGTCACCACGCCGTCGTCACGCATATAGGCGTTGTGATAGAGCGCGTCGGAGAGGCGCTTCCACATGATGTCCGGATGCGCGATGCCGCCTTCGGGGCCGTCGGCGGCGACGATGCTGTCGTAGAGGCTCTGCGCGGCCACGAAGAGCGCGGCATCGTCGATGCCCCCGAGATCGGTGGCATCGATGCGCTCCTCGCGGGCCTCGATCCGATAGGGCGGGAGGCGCGTCACGCCGACCAGCCGGTAGAGGCCGTCGCCGCCGAACGCGGCGCCGATGACGCCGCCATGGATCGCGCTCGTCAGCATCCTGGCGTAGAGCCACGCGCCACCTGCCCGCGCGACGAGCCAGACGAGGGAGAACACCGCGCCGTAGACCACCGGCACCAGCAGCAGGAAGGTCAGGTCCGCACCCAGCGCGAGGCCGTACACGCCCGATTTCACCTTCTCGATCACGGGAGCCAGAAAATAGCTCGCCGTCCACGCAAAAACGGCAAGCGTCACCACCACGCCGGCCAACGAGGCGAACGCGGTCAGCGAGCGCATGGCGGCGGCGGTCTTGACGTACTGCGGCGAGATCTCGGCCGCGGTCTCGAGGAGTTGCATGGCCTCGTCGCGCGGACTGTGCACGACCAGCCATTGGCGCGGCGCGAGCGACCGGGCCAAGAGCCGCGTCGCGCGGTGGCGCCGGCCGAGCTTGCGCACGCCGGCCGCGAGGCTCCACAGGCCGAGCGCGCCAAGGCCGCCGAAAAAGACGATGGCCTCGACCTTCTTGTTGGTGTCGGTCGGCAGGATCTCGATCAGATACCACAGCATGATCGGCGGGATCACGAGGCCGAGCACGGTCTGAAAAAGCGCGATCAAGAGCGGCACCGTCTTCAGGCGGCGCTTGAAGAACGGCGTGCCGAAGCTGACGATGCCGCCGCGGAGCGGCGAGCGCCCGGCCTGCGCCAACCCTTCCACGGCGACGTTGCCGCCGTGGCTGTGGGCGATGACGGCATGCGGGCGCCCGGCCTTGTGCAGCGCCTTCATCGTGCGCGCGAGCGCGGCGGCGCCCTTCAAGCGGTCGAAGTCCGAGTTGGCACCCGACCAATGCAGCGGCAGGATCTCGGCGTTGGCAACGCCGCGCTCGCACAGGCGGTTGACCAGGTGCCGGGTGAAGTTCGAGCCCTTCTGCCACCAGCGCCCGCCCTCGTCGTCGGGGTCAGCGTCGTTGGTGCCGTGGACGGTAATGATGACGGGCGCGGGCCCCGGATCGGCGAGCCGCGCGGCCGCGTCATGCCCTTCGACCGTGTCCTGCATGCCGGCTCCCCCCAAGCTCATGCCTCGCGGCCATCTCAGCGGGAAAGCATCCGAATGTGAATTAAAAAAATGGGCGGCTTGGCCGCGACGCAGCCACGACGTGGAAGGAGAAAGGCTGCGTACCGCACCAAAAACCCCGGAGCAGGGACGCTCCGGGGTTCGAAATGGTGTGGCTATGGTCGGGACGTCTTCGCCGGGGTCAGGTCTTGACCGCGAAGAGCTCGGCCTGGTCGGCAGGCGTGATGTCCTTCACGTGCCAGGGCAGGCCCTGCTTGCCGAGCTCGTCCAGGAACGGCTTCGAGGGGAGCTGCTCGACGTTGAACACACCCGTGCCGCTCCAGGCGCCCTTGAACATCTGGATGGCACCGACGACCGGCGGCACGCCCGTCGTGTAGCTGACCGCCTGCGCACCCGTCTCCTTGTAGCACTGGGCATGGTCGCAGACGTTGTAGATCAGCACGGTCTTGCGCTTGCCGCCTCGGGTGCCGTCGATGATGCAGCCGATGGACGTGCGGCCCGTGTAATTCTCTCCAAGCGAGGAGGGCGGTGGCAGAAGCTCCTTCAGGAACTCCATCGGGATCACCGGCGTGCCCTTGTACATGACGGGATCGATGCGCGTCATGCCGACGCTCTGCAGCACGTCGAGGTGCTTGATGTAGTTATCGGAGAACGTCATCCAGAAGCGGATCTGCTTCAGGCCCTTGATGTTGCGGACGAGGCTCTCCTCCTCCTCGTGGTAGATGAGATAGCTCTTGCGCGGGCCGACCTCCGGATAGTCGATCATGCAGGCGATCGAGAGCGGATCGATGTCGACCCACTTGCCGTCCTTCCAGTACTTGCCGCGCTGCGTCACCTCGCGGAGATTGATCTCCGGATTGAAGTTGGTGGCGAACGACTTGCCGTGGCTGCCGTCGTTGCAATCAATAATGTCAATGGTGTCGATGGTGTCGAACAGGTGCTCCTGTGCGTAAGCGCAGAAGATGTTCGAGACGCCGGGATCGAAGCCGCAGCCGAGCACGCCCATGATGCCGCGGTCGGCGTACTTGTCCTGGTAGGCCCACTGCCAGGAGTACTCGAATTTGGCGACGTCGCGCGGCTCGTAGTTGGCCGTGTCCATGTAGTGCACGCCGGTCTTGAGGCAGGCATCCATGATCGGCAGATCCTGGTAGGGGAGCGCCATGTTGATCACGAGATCCGGCTTCACTTTCGTGATCAAGGCCGCGGTCTCGTCGACGTTGTCGGCGTCCACCTGGGAGATCTCGATCGGCGTCACGCAGCGCGCGGCCACCTTCTCGCAGCTTTCAAGGCGCCGCGAGGCGAGATGCACCGTCTTGAAAACATCGCGGTTCATCGCGCACTTCTGCGCCGTCACCGAACCCGCCGCACCGGCTCCAATGATGAGAACGCTGTCCAAGGCAAAGCTCCGTTAACGATGATGGGCGCGTCAGAGGGTGGACCGGACGCGATCACGGCCAGGGCTTTCGAGGCGACCGGGGTCGGATGCGACCACGGACAGGCGCCCGCAAATAGGCTACCGGACCCCGAATTTCAACAGTGCGCACACGTTCTTGCGGCCGACGGGCAAAATAATTTTTTCGCCCGTTCCGATGCGCACGTCAAAAAAGCTTCATCCCAGGCGGCAACGGAAGGCCGCCGGTGGCCTCGGCCATCTTCTCCTGCACGCGCTGCTCCACCTTCGCCTTGGCGTCGGTCGTCGCGGCGATGATGAGATCCTCGACGATCTCGGCGTCCTCGGGCTTCAGGAGAGACGGATCGATCCTGACGCCTTTCATGTCGCCCTTGCCGGTGAGCGTCACGGAGACGAGCCCGCCGCCGGCCACGCCTGTTACCTCGACGGCGCCGAGCTCCTCCTGCAGGCGCTGCATGCGCTCCTGCATGTCCTTGACCTGCTTCATCA
>NZ_DAITQL010000095.1:0-15246 GCF_036833075.1 Hyphomicrobium sp. | reverse complement strand
TTAGAGGAGCTTCAGCAATGCAATTCGGCATTTTTTCAATCGGTGACATCGCCACAGATCCGACGACAGGAAACGCACCGTCGGAGAAGGAGCGCATCAAGGCGATGGTCGCGATCGCGCTGAAAACTGAGGAGCTCGGGTTCGACGTTTTCGCGACCGGAGAGCATCACAACGTGCCGTTTGTACCGTCGTCGCCCACCACCTTGTTGGGCTATATCGCGGCCAAGACGCAAAAACTCCTGCTCTCCACATCGACGACGCTGATCACCACGAACGATCCCGTCAAGATCGCGGAGGACTACGCGATGCTCCAGCATCTTGCTGACGGGCGCGTAGATTTGATGATGGGGCGGGGCAATACCGGTCCTGTTTATCCGTGGTTCGGGAAGGACATCCGGGATGGCCTTCAGCTCGCGATCGAGAACTACGCCCTTCTTCGCCGGCTATGGCGAGAGGACGTCGTGAACTGGGAAGGAAAGTTTCGCACGAAGCTTCAATCTTTCACATCGACGCCGCGCCCTCTCGATGGAGTTCCTCCTTTCGTGTGGCATGGCTCCATCAGAACGCCCGAGATTGCCGAGCAAGCCGCCTACTATGGGGATGGCTTCTTCGCCAACAACATCTTCTGGCCGGCCTCCCACACCAAAAGGCTTGTCACGCTATACCGGCAGCGGTTTGAGCATTACGGGCACGGTTCGGCCGACCAGGCGATCGTTGGGCTGGGTGGGCAAACTTTCATTCGGAAGAACTCACAAGACGCAATTCGCGAGTTCCGGCCCTTCTTCGACAACTCGGACATCTACGGTCGCGGGCCATCGTTGGAAGAGACCATGGAGCACACGCCTCTCTCCGTGGGGAGCCCACAACAGGTCATCGATCGGACGATGCGCTTCCGCGAAGATTTCGGCGACTATCAGCGACAGCTCTTCAACATCGACGGGTTGGGCATACCCGCGGAGATGGCGCTCGAGCAGATCGAGCTTCTCGGCGAGCACGTGATCCCCGTCCTTCGAAAAGAATTCGACAGCAAACGTCCGCCTCATGTGCCGGAGGCCCCGACCCATGCTTCGCTGATGCTGAAATCGGGACAGATGTCGGGTGTTCATGCGGAGGCCGCGGAATGAACAAGAAATCCCTGGTCGTCATCTCCGCCGGGCTCCGTCAGCCCTCTTCAACCAGACTGCTCGCCGATCAACTCGCGACTTCGGTTGCGGCGATCGCGAAGGGGCGGGACTCGAGCATCGACATAAAGAATCTCGAGCTCAGAGACACCGCCCATGAGGTCGTAAACAATCTGCTTGTGGGATACCCTTCTCCTTCGTTGGAAAAGGTGATCGAGACGGTCACGCAAGCTGACGGCCTCATCGTGGCCTCCCCGGTGTTTGCTGCGTCAGTGAGTGGGATGTTCAAGTCGTTTTTCGACATCCTCGACAAAGACGCACTCGTGGGAAAACCGGTCCTGCTGGCCGCCACCGGCGGCACGGCGCGGCACGCATTGGTGCTCGAGCAAGTCATTCGGCCGATCTTCACCTATCTGCGCGCCGCGACCGTAACGACGGCAGTCTATGCAGCGCCGGAAGATTGGGGCGGTGCGACAGCAGGCGGGGTTCTTTCAGACCGGATCGATAGAGCGGCCCGCGAGCTTGCTCAGGCAATGGAGATGTCGGTTCCTCGAAACGCGGATGCAGCGGCGGAGCAGACCACACCGTTCGACCTCCTCCTTGCAGCGGGGTCGCGTGATGCCCACCTGCCCGCGTAATGCGTCCGCGGCGCAGGTGTGTCGCGCAGGAAGCCCATTCTCGCCATCTGCAATGGCTAGCCCGCCACGTCGGACGCTGTTCGACCGGGTGGAACTAGCCATCAGAATTGCCCGGTCAATTCCGAGGATGGGCCGGGCGTTGCCTGTTCTGACGTGTTTGGTTCTGCTCCCGGCCGCGGTGCGGGCGCAAGACATGCCTGCCGAGCAGCCAACGGTGATGCGCGCGCAGGACATGCCCGTTAAGCAGACCCTTTTGCGCCACGACGAGGATTGGTCCGTCTTACGAAACTATGATCCCGCGACACTGCCGAATTGGGCGGCGCTGAAGTATCAGCCGCTATCGGTAGACGGCGATATATGGGTGAGCACGGGAGTAGAAGCCCGGCTACGCTACGAAGGTTATCACGACAACTGGTGGGGGAGCGGCGAGGCGCCGAACGACGACCGTTTGTGGCTCAGGCTGATGCCGCACATGGATGTTCATGCGGGGCCGGTGCGCGCCTTCGCCCAGGGTATCGTTGGCGTTCCCCTCAACATGGAAGCCGCGCCAGGACCGGCTGACGAGACCGGGATCGATCTGCTTCAAGGATTTGGTGAGGTCACGCTCCCGATCGGATCGGCCAGCATACGACTACGTGGCGGCCGAGAGCTGGTGTCACTCGGGACAGAGCGACTTGTCGGGACACGCTACGGCCCGAACATCCCGCAGCCCTTTGACGGCGCCCATATCATTGGAGACGTCGGGCCTCTGCGTGTTCAATTGCTGAGCCTCCGGCCGGTGTCGACCGGTCCGGATAGTTTCGACGACAGAAGCTCCGATACAGTTAGTCTCAAAGGCGCGTACGTGACGTACCAATGGCCTAATGTTGGTCTTGATGCCTACCTGCTCGATTATCGAAACGACGCGGCGCAATTCAATCAGGGGGTCGCGGCAGAGCACCGCCGCACGTACGGCGTGCGCTTCTTTGGCAACGCTGACCATTTGAGCTGGAACTGGGAAGCGATGCTGCAGGACGGTCGCTTCGGTCAGTCGGACATTGCAGCTTGGATGATCGGCACCGAGACCAGCTACAATCTGGCGCCCTTGACGTTTCGCCTTCGGGCCAATATCGCCAGCGGCGATCGTAACCCCAACGACCCCGAGCTTCAGACCTTCGATCCGATGTTTCCCATGGGGAAATATTACGGAGAGCTGTCACCCATCGGCCCGTACAACATGATCAATCTGCATCCCGGAGTCGATGTGGATGTCGGACACGGCGTTACTCTTGGTTTCGCGGCGATGGCATATTGGCGCCAGAGCCTCGGAGACGGTGTGTACGGAATGCCCGGAAACCTGATCCGCGCGAGCGATGACTCCACGGCACGGTTCGTTGGCCATCAGGAGGAGGTCGTACTACGCTGGCAGCCCAGCCCCCTCCATTCATTCCTGGCTTCATATTCGGTCTTCACGCCGGGCAACTTTATTGGCCAGACCGGTCCGGCAGAGACGATCCATATGGTCGGCATCGAGGCGATGTTCCGGTTTTGAAGATAATTTCGTCTGGTTAGTCGATAGCGGCCGAAATCGCGGAGTGATGCAGCAAGAGCGGCGAGCGCCGTTTCGTCCATATAGCAAAGGGCCTTCCTACGACGGTGATGCAGAAAGTTGCGATAGCAATTCACGACGGCGTCCAGGCCCTCGACGTCGCCGGCCCGATCGACGTGTTCGCCGAGGCGAATGCCTTCGTTGATGCAGAAGAAGGCTATGAGGTCACCCTCGTTGGAGCCTCACGCAACCCTGTGCGCGCCTCCAACGGCATGCAGATCGTAGCGGATCTAACATTCGAGGAGGCGTCTGGAGGATTCGATGTCTTGCTTGTCGCCGGCGGGCCCGCACTGCCGGATCAGGCTCCAGATCCGACAATGCAGAACTGGCTACGCCATGCGCCCTGGCGTGCCAGCATTTACGGGTCCGTTTGCACGGGCGCTTTCGCCTTGGGCGCTGCCGGCCTTCTAGAGGGGAAGCGGGTGACGACACACTGGCAGAACGCCCAGAAGCTCGCCGAGCGGTTTCCCGGCGCCACCGTCGAACATGATCGCATCCACATTCGAGACGGCCGGCTGGTCACGTCGGCCGGCGTCACAGCGGGCATCGACTTGGGGTTGGCCCTGGTTGGGGAGCGCTATGGACATCCTGTCGCTGTCGCGGTGGCAAAGCGGCTGGTCGTCGTCGCGCAACGACAGGGAGGGCAATCCCAGTTCAGCCCCTATTTATCGGCGCCTGTCGATCCGGAGTCGCCGATGAGCCGCGTCCAGCACCATGTCGTGGGCGACCTTGCCGCTCGCCACACCCTGCAAAGCCTGGCACGGCATGTTGGCATGAGCGCTCGAAACCTTGCCCGACACTTCGTCCAGGAGACCGGAATCACGCCTCACGAATTCGTTGAACGCGCCAGGGTCGATGCGGCCCGTGCGATGCTCGAAGCGAGCGACCGTCCGCTAAAGGCCGTGGCCTTTGATTGCGGTTTTGGCTCGGCCGACCGGATGCGTGACATCTTCAACGAACGGCTTGGCGTTACGCCAAATCACTATCGGGCCAGCTTCCGCCGCAACCAAGACGAGGCAACACATCAGCGCTGAGTACCCGCCGCGGGCACTCGTCTCGGGGCGCTGAGTCATGCACAGACAGCAATGTGGCGCCTTTGGACGGGGTAGCATCAGATGCCTCCGCTGGAGCTGTCATCGAACCACCCCGGCGGGCATATGCGGCCGTTAGTGTCAAATCGCATTGAAGCGCAGCCCCCTTGTCGCGTTGAAGGCTAGCCCCCTGAGAGAAAGTGGCGCGGCCAATCGTCAAGAAGATAAACGATAACGTTGACAGTAAACGTATTCGTTGATAAAAGCCGGCCATGCCCCGCGCTCATTCCGCCGTCGCGATTGCCGAGCCCGACGAAGACACGGAGAGCGCGATGCTCGACCGGGTGTTCTTCGCGCTGTCCGACCCGACCCGCCGGGACATTCTCCGGCGGCTGGGCGAAGAGCGCCTGCTTGTCTCGGAAATCGCCGATGCCTATGCGATGTCGCTGCAGGCCGTGTCGCGGCATATCCAGATCCTGGCGCGCGCCGGGCTTGTCCGCCAGGAGCGCAGCGGCCGTATCAGTCCTTGCAGCCTCGAAGTCGGGCCCCTCTATGCTGCGGCAGTCTGGCTCAATGGCTATAGCCGCTACTGGCAGGCGCAGTTCGACGCGTTGAAATCCTGGCTCGAACAAGACAGCGCCAAGCGGGATCGTTCAGCGCCGGGACGCGTCAAGCGCAGCCGGACCAAGGCCGGGGGTTCACATGAAGTATGATGAGGGAAATCGTCAGCTCGCGAGGCTGCGCGAGCAGATCTCCGCTATCCGCTCAGACATGCGGGAGGTGCTTGCGGCCATGGAGCCGCGACCAGTCGACGAGCATGTGTTCGACACTCTCGAAGGTCCCGTCGCCCTGACGGCGCTGTTCGGCCGGAGGGATGAGCTCATCGTCATCCACAACATGGGTTCAAATTGCGCCTACTGCACGCTTTGGGCCGATGGCTACAACGGCCTCTATCCGCACCTCAAACGGCGCGCAGCCTTTGTCGTCGCAAGTCCTGATCCCCCGCAACGGCAGGCGGAGTTTGCGCGCGAAAGAGGTTGGCGCTTTCCGATGGTCAGCGATCGGGGCGCCACCTTCGCGGCAAAGATGGGCTACGCGACGGCAGACGGCCATTGCCGGCCCGGCCTGTCCGTGCTGCAACGCCACTCAGGCCGTCTGCTCCGGGTCGTCGATACCGCCTCCTGCCCGCATGACGACTTTTGCGCACTCTGGCATCTGTTCGATCTCCTGCCCGGCGGCGCGGCCGGCTGGAGGCCGACGCTCAACGGCAAAGCGGATGAATGAGCATGGCCTGGAGGAAGTCGCCGCCTGAGCTCATCGAGGCGTTCCTGACCGCACTGCCCAACAGTCCGCGGATCGAACGACGGCAGATGTTCGGATATCCCGCAGCCTTCGTGAACGGCAATATGTTTGCCGGGCTGCATCAGGACGACGTCCTTGTCCGGCTGCCTGATGGGCTGCGCGAGACGCTTCTCAGCGAGGGCGGACGGCGCTGGGAGCCCACGCCCGGCCGCGTGATGAAAAACTATCTGCTTCTGCCTGTCGGCGTAGAGCAGGCCGCACTTGTGCGCTGGGTCGAGCATTCCTTCACTCATGCCGCCTCATTGCCGGAGCGTCGGCGGAAAGCACCACGGCTTCGAGAAAAGGGGAGAACATAGGGTGACAAATCCAACTACGATCTCGGGCGGATGCCAGTGCGGGGCCATTCGCTATGGAACCGAGGCCTCACCGTCCTTCTCAATCATCTGCTGCTGCACGCAATGCCAGAAGATTACCGGCACAGGGCACGCGCCCCAGTTCGCTTTGCCGAAGGCCGCAGTTACGGTTGATGGGACGCCGGCCTTCTTCGAGATCAAGGCCGACAGTGGGAATGTCGTCCAAAGTGCTTTCTGCCCGAAATGCGGCAGCCCCGTGTACAAGACTTCTGCCGGCTTTGCCGACTTCCTGTTCTTCCACGCAGCGACATTGGATGATCCCAGCAAGTACCGGCCGCAAAGCGTGGTCTTCGCGCGCAGCAAGCGCCCCTGGGATCATCTCGATCCGGCGCTGCCGGTGCAAGACTAAGTGCGTGAGCGGTAAAGATTGACGATCATTTTTCCGGACGCGCGCGGGGAATGATGTCTTTGCGCGACGTCTGGGACTAGCTCGCTGCGCCGTCGAGGGTATGCCAGTCTCGATGAGAGCGAATTGGAGCGCCTTGTCGATCTGCTGGCGCGAACACGGCCCAGGCAGGGCCTAGGCGCGATGCCTAACCGGCATTGCTTATTCAAGGGCGCCTAACCATGCATCGCAAACAGCCGGAAGGATTCGAAAGGTGACAAGACTTGGAAGAAGTTTCGGGGCGCTCGCGCCGGCTTTGCTGTTAGCCGTGCCCGCCCTGGCACACGATGCTCTGCCGGTCCGGCACGGCATTTATGTCGATGCGACTGAATCGTGCAGTAAGCCAGCCTCCGCCTATCTCATGGGCTATTATGGAAATGCCCTCGGGCCTGGTCATAACAAATGCAATATCCTCGAGGCGACTCGCACTGGGCACGCTTACGCGCTGAGTCTTTCTTGCACGAACCTTCCCGATGAAGGCACTCGCAAGCAGCGCGCTAGCATCACCGTACTGGCGGATGATCGGATCACGATCCAATGGGGCGGGCGGACGATAATCCCACCGAAATGCGGTGGTGCGGCGCGAACCTTCAAACACTTTGGACGAAATGAACCATGAGGGATTGGGCTGACCGAGGGGCATGGCTGATGCAGTCAACGTTGAGAAGTTCGTCTTCAGCCGCGACGCCGGTTTCACTCTAGCTATTTTCCCTTATTTTGTTGGGTCGCTGGCTTATACTCTAGTCCTCGATTGGCAGCGGCGATCATCGCACCTTGGCGGGCGTTGTCGCATTCTTGACCGCGCATTTTGTCGGCTTCGCAAGCAGCTAGGACGGTCTAAGCCTCGGCCTCGTGCGTAGCGAAATAGTCAACGCTACGGGGCTCCTCGGCACCACAGGCAGCGATCGACACAGCCAAACACGACAATATCAGCAGTGCTCTCATAGATCTCTCATAACTCGAAGTGGATTGGAGCCGGGTAGACGATGACAACGCTTGCCATCATTCATCTCCCGTCAGTGTGTACGGCACGTTGTTTGGATATCGAATTGACCACATCTTCAATAGCTTGAGAGCACTCGCTCGATCGTCGACGTCGAAATCATCATCTTGAAAGGACCAGCCCTTTTCGTAGGGTTCTTTTCGTATCAATCTTCGGCCTAGATCGACAAAGGTCCTACCTGCATCTTCGATTTTGCTGCGTAGTTCAAAATCGTGCTCTGTAGACTTGATGACTTGCGAAAGGGTCGGCCAGCCATGCTTAGCTAGAATTGACCAGCCTGCAGCTTTAAAATCGCCGTAGGAATCGAATGCCAACTCGGAACACTGTGAGCCATCGGTAAGATAGCCGCGTCCAGCCCCATATTCTGAATCGTAAGTCATGAGCGCGTGACGCGCCTTGGGATCGCTCACGTACTCTTTCAGCATCTCGTAGAATTCATCAAACGCGAACTTGCGCGGCATCGCGGGTGCTTCTTTGCTCATGCGAACAGCCTTCTAAGCCATCCCGTGCGCTCCTCAAAGCGGTCGCCAGCGGTCATCTTCGATCCGATTGCAGCATCAACCGCCCTTCATGCGCCAGGCGCCAGCCGTGGTGGAAGCAGATTGGCTGAGCGTTACGCGGTCCCCAATCCTTATAAAAGATGGTGGCTCGGTCCTCGGTGGTAAAATATGACATGGCGATCTTCCAGTTGGCTTATTGCGAAAGCGCTCGACGCGTCTGCGCCTTCAGCAGATGTCGTTTTGACGTGAGGGGCCCTGCTAACATGCACTGCTACATGCACGGGATTTCCATGCGGCGGATTCGACCGTTCTCGAGCGTGAAAGCAAATCGACTTAAACCGCGGAATCCAGCGTCGCCGATCCGTACAATCATGCACATCTCACCGTGGCGGAGGTCTACCCTACGGAGCGTCAATCGCGCCCTGGCGCCAATGAGTTCACGATCCGACCACTTCTGGATCTCCGCCCATCCTCGGTAGATCAAACCCCAGTCATCGACCTCACCGTCCTCGGCAAACAGGTCGAGAAACATGGCTGTGTTGCCGCTGTTTACGGCCGCTAGAATCCTATCGAAAATTGCGGGCGACTTCATTTGGCATATCCCATTGAGCAAGACCGTTCGGGTGCGTGCATTGCGATCGACAAAGCGAGATTGATTGCGCGCCTAACGCGTTTCCACGCCGGTCCGTGACCGCCACGGAGGCCTCGTCGTTTGCTTGTCCCAGCCCAACAGGAAGCAGCTGATGACAGGGATACAAGCGAAGACCGCCGCAATCGCACCTACATTGTCTTCGAACCGACTGACCTCCGAACAGTCGCCCCGCACATGGTGGAATCTTTGAACCTGAGTTGCGTTTGCTGGCCGTCTGTTGGGGCGCTTGATCTGCATGGCTAGAACCGCACATCCATTTCCTGGCCGCCAGTCACAGGAGGCTTGGTGCCCGTCGAAAAAGTGTTCTGCCCGCTGCCGTGCTTCGCATCCACTTCACTCATTCGAGGCGGCACAGGCGCCCAAGTTCGGATTTCGCCATGGCCTGCCCCCATAAGGTGGTCCGCTTTTCGATAGGATCGCTCATAGCGCTCATTCATTCGCCCTCGCAGGCCATCGACGACCCGTAATCCTGGTGCATAGACCGCTTAGCGGCTTAATCCAGGAGGGATGCCAGTGTCAGGCGCTGACCGGCGGTCGCCGATTCCGCCAGGGCATCTCCTTCTCGAGCTGCGTGGAGGCGGCGAGGACCGTGGCCTCGTCGCCGTAGCGCCCAATGAGCTGCACGCCAATTGGGATGTCCTCTTTCGACCATGCGAGCGGCAACGAGATCGCCGGCTGGCCCGACATATTAAAGGGGAAGGCGAAGGCGCTGTCAGTCCACTTCGCGTTGTAGCGGTCGACGTCCGTCTCCGACATATCGTAGTAGCCGACCGGTCGCGGCAGTTGCGTGAGCGTCGGCGCCACAAACAGGTCATAGGGATAGAGGTCGCCGACGATAGCGCGGGCGATCTGGCGGATCTCCTCGATGTCAGTAACGTGCTGCATTCCGCTTATCGCGCGACCGCGCTCGATAATCGCCCACGTCACGGGCTCGACGTCTTCGGGCGTAACCGACCTACCGACCAGCGGCTCCAGCCAATCGAACAGTGCCGCGGTATACGCGCAGGTCATGCGCGTGTAGACCTCCCAGGCACGGTTTCCGTCGAGGGGCATGTCGTGCTCCTCGACCGTGTGGCCGAGGCTTTCTAGCGTGCGCGCGGTCGCCTCGACAGCGGCCTTCACCTGAGGATCGATGGGTGTGCCGTTGGGTGGCGTGACCGAATATGCGACACGCAGCTTTCTCGGCGCGCGGGCAGACAGATCCAGCCAGGGCTCGGCGGGAGATGGCGGCGTGTAGGGATCGCCCGGCAGCGCGCCCGCGACCGCGTCGAGATAGGCCGCTGCGTCACGCACTGTGCGTGTAATGCAGAAGAAGTAGGCGCCCCCGTACCAGTAGTCGCCGGAAGGCGAGAGCGTGATGCGGCCGCGTGAGGGCTTGAGCCCGACTACGCCGCAGCAGGAGGCGGGAATGCGGATCGAGCCGGCGCCGTCGCTCGCCTCGCTGATCGGCACCATGCGCGACGCGACCGCCGCAGCCGCGCCGCCGCTTGAGCCACCGGCAGTGATGTCCGCGTTCCACGGGTTCACCGTCGCGCCGTAGAGCTTCGGCTCGGTCGAGATCGACCAGCCATTTTCCGGGGCGTTGGACTTGCCAAGCAGAACGAGGCCGGCCGCCTTCATTCGGCGCACGGCCTCGCTGTCGTTCGTCGCTACCAGATTTCTGAAATAGGAGGAGGAGTTGGTGAGCGGCGCACCCTCCCAGGACGAGGCGAGTTCCTTCAGGAGCCACGGCACGCCGGCGAAGGGAGCGGTCCGGTCGATCGTTGCGGCGCGATCGCGCCCCATATCGTAGAGCTTGTGGATGACAGCGTTGAGCTTGGGGTTGAGTTGTTCGATGACGGTGATGGCCGCCTCGACCAACTCGGCCGGCGTGGCATCGCCCTTCCTCACCATCTCGGCGAGGGCCAAGGCGTCCGAGTTCGTATAGGTCTTCAGCAGGCTTTCGCTGGCCATTCTCGTCTCCTCACGTGGGCGCTGGGGATCGACCACCCTTGTCGCACGCGCAGGCCTGCTTCGCGATGCACCGCATCGACGCTCCACACTCCACAAGCGGCGAGAACAGGGCACACGCTGTAGCCGTCATTCAGCATTCGCGCAGCCGGCCGGTTTCGTCGAACTTGTCCGGCGTTACATCAGCGAGATACGCTTCCGGCTGCAGCATCACCGGCAAGTCACGCTCTCACTAAGCAAATGCCGACAAGTATTGCGATCGTGGGTCGTGTCACGCGGAGTCCCTAAAACTATCAGTGGGCGAGTGAAATATCGAAGTAAGCGCCTCTAAACTTGCAGATTTCCAATCCCGTCCCAACAGGCAATTTTGCGATAGCGAGACTGCACCGCTGCACGATTGTCAGCGGACGCTCGCGTTGCTCATGCGGAGGGCGCCGCCAGGAATTCGAAGGGCGCTCCTCGATCGATCAGTTGTGACAATCGGTGCCACCCATCTCCATCCCGTGATCGCTCGGCTCCGGTGCATGGAGACCGAACTGCTTCATCAAATCTCGACCTTTACACACTGCACTCGTGCATGACCGAACCGGCGGAAATGCTGTTTGCATCGTGGTTGATCGAACCCTTATGCATGACTTGCTGTGCCCCAATGTGTTCGATCTCGAACTTCTGATGCGGTGCTAGCCAACGCGCATCCTCAGACCGCGAGAGACACGTCCATGGTTTCAGCGTCGGAGAGCAAAACAAGGGTGTCCATGAATACTCTGTTGCACGAGGCGAAAACGTTGATCCTCGAACCCAGCTGGGCCCTGATCTACGAGGGCGGCGAACTCGAACTCCGCGCAGATCACTCTGTGGTCGTCCAGGACGGGCATATCGCGGACATCGTGCCGGGAAGAGTCCGCGGCCAAGACACCCGTTTCCCGATGCCGGGCGAGCTGCTAATCCCTGGCATGATCTCCGGTCATACGCATGTTGCAGGGGGATCGTGCAGCCGTGGCCTCATCGAAAGCGGCCGGCTGTGGTCAGGGCCGCTATTCGCCATCGAGACGCTCGACGATGACGATCTCGATGCGCTCACCGCCTACAATCTCGCAGAGATACTGCGCGGTGGCTGCACGACCCAGGTCGAACAGTCTCTCTCCTTGAAACAGATGAAGTCCTATGTACGCGTAGCCAGGGCGTGGGGCGTACGCGGTTATCCCGGCGGGATGGTCCCCGGCTGGTCGCGACTGATGCCCATCTGGCAACGCGAATCGGATCAGGTGCTCTTCGACTCGGTGCCTGACACCCTCGCCGAAATTCAGGAAAATCTTGATTACGCCCTTTCCGTGAATGGGGCCGAAAACGGCCGAATCCTGCCGATGATGGCGCCGCAGGGGCCCGAGACGCATACGCCCGAAACGCTTCGAGCCGTGGTCGAGGCAGCGAGGCGGTTGGGTAACGGCATTCACACGCATCTGGTCACGATGGCGCAGGACGTGCCGAAGATGGAGCGGCTGTGGGGGAAGGGGCCGGTCCAGTGGCTCGAAGAATTCGGCTTCTATGACGAGGTCTTTTTCGGCGCCCATCTCGGCGGCTGGAATCCGAAACAGGACGCCCCTTTCCTGGCCGCGCAGAAAAAGTTCACCTACTCGCACTGTCCGTCCGGGGCCGGTGCAGGCGGCCCCGCCATCCTGCAGCCCTTTATCCAAGCGCTCGCCGCGGGCATCAACACGAATGTAGGCCTCGACACCCACTCCAACGATCTGCTGGAAAACGCCAAACTGGCCGTGCTGTACGGCCGGCTCCGCCACGATCTCGGCGTGGACGGCGACGTCCCCGTGCGACGGCCCACGGTGTGGGACATGATCAAGTGCGTTACGCTGAACCCGGCGAACGGCCTTGGCAGAAGCGACCTGGGTCGCATCGCGGTCGGCGCGAAGGCGGATTTGACCTCAATCGACGTATCCGGGTTTCTGTCCGGATCCGGTACCGCTCCGCCTGAGCCGCTGAACAATCTGCTGTATGCAAGCGGACTCCACGTCAGGAACGTAATGACGGAAGGTCTGCTCCAGGTCAGAGATGGACACCTGGTTGTGGACGATGAGCGCAAAGTGATCGAACGCGGCGGGGCAGTGGCACGGAAGATGTGGGCACAACTCAAGTCAGAAGGCTGGTTCACGCCCACCGCGAGGTGATCGTAAATTCGAGCACACTTCGATCCGGTGGGCGAGGGCATGGCCCGTGGTCGCCCCCATAAAGCTAGCAGCGAGCAAGTGAAATCTTGAGCTCAGCGCACGCTTTTGTTTGACCACGGGGCGCCTCCTGCCTCCCACCCGGTGACGAGGCCGAATTCATCAGCGCTCTATCATAACTTCAAGTAGAGTTTTTCAACGGTATCTCCGCATCCTTTGCCTTCACAGGGCCAACGAGCGGCGCTTCGACGATAAGCGCCGCCCCGATCGCTACGGAGACTCTACGGGTATGACAAACTGCGAGCCCCCAAAGGGATGCGCTCAATCCGGATCGATGTTCGGGATCGGGAGCTCAGCTAGGTCTTCCTCATAACTGGCCTGAGCGCCTGCATTGTGGCCGGAGGTCGTGGTGTCCAGGCGCGTGTTAATATCCGCGCTGATGCCGAGAAATTTACAAACGGGGCAGAGGTTTGCGGCTTTCAGCAAGATGGCGCGCTGTTGCGCGTCGAGTTCTCCTTCCAGCACCAAAATGCGCTCGAACGAACCTCTTTCGCCCTGGGCACCGTGGTGGAAGCTGACGCCCACTTCGATACGCTCGAGCGGAAATTTCCGGCGCCGGGCCTGAAAACGAACGGTCAAAGCGGTGCATGCAGCAAGAGATGCGCTGAGAAGGTCGTAAGGATTGGGACCGGGAGAAATATGGCTCATGCCATCCGGGCCGCCGATGGGAAACTGAGATGCGCCGACATGACCAACCAGCGCGCCATGATTGGTGGGGTCGCTTGCTACAACAACTTCGCGTAGCCTGGGTGCGTTATCCTGCGGTGTCATAGAGCTTCCTTCCACTGTGTTGCGCGCGTCATGCAAAGCAGGGCCATTAGCCGCCGTATATCGGTGCCGATGTCACCGGCGTGTGCGGCGACCGGCTCGTTATCAGCGGCATAGGTGTCCATCTCGTTGCCATGATAGGTCTCGGTCGAGCGACCGTGGCCACGGCGATCGTGCGCGATCACGCGGAATCCCTGATCGAGGGGGTCTGAGGCTTTGCCACCTCCACGCTGGCAGAGATTACTCCCAGCCCACTTTCTCGTGCGTGCCATCGCAGAAGGGTTTCGTCCCGGAATTGCCGCAGCGGCAGAGATAGGTCTCGCGCACGCGATCGAGCCGGCGGCCAGAGCCGGCAACGATCTCCAGATTGCCCTCGACCTTCAGGCAGGCGTTCTTCAGCGGCGTGATCACGAGCGGCCCGTCGCGTGCCTCCAGCGGCTCGCTCTTGTTCGGCTCCGGCTCGCCGGTGGCGCAAAACCCTGCGGCCGTGTGGCTGCCGTCGCAAAACGGCCGGTTCTTGGTCCGCCCGCAACGGCACAGCGTGGCGCGGAACAAGCGTTCCTCGCCGATCCGCAGATCGCCGCGCAAGACGTAGGGGCCGTTCTCCTGGAGGCGCAGGGTGTTGACTGGTGGCGCCTGTTCCTGGGGCCCGTCATCCTTACGGTGATAGGTCAGCGCGCCGGACGGGCAGAGCGCCACCTGCGCCGCGATCCTGTCGGCCGTGTCGGCGTCGGGATGGATCCAATCCTTCGCGCCGGGCTCGAACACCGTCGGCTGGCCCAACACGCAATTGCGCGAATGGATGCAGCGCCTGCGGTCGAAGCTGACGTCGATCGAGGCGCCCTGGGTAACATGCGGCATCGGCGCCTCCCTCGGGATGTTTTTCGGTGGCAAGAGTGCGACGGGAGGAAGGGCGATACAAGGGGCGTCAGCGGATCAAATCGAGCCGATGCTCCATGGCTCGAACGCGATCAATCCAGGTTCAACTCGTCAATAAGATGAAGTTCTGTGCGGGGAGCCAACGCTCTGACCGGTTCAGCCAGCCCTCAAGTGGGGTGGCGCGCCCGACACGATTCGAACGTGTGGCCTCCACCTTCGGAGGGTGGCGCTCTATCCAGCTGAGCTACGGGCGCATTGACATTTAAATAGTGGCCGAGGTTGAGCAGCGTCAATCACGAATCCAACAATCGGCTCGGCGCAAACGCGGCAGTCTTAGGTCGCCGCCGATTCCCGCCGTTCGTTCTCAAAAACCTCCTTCCGCTTGCTTCCGCGGTGCTTCCGCGACTTCAGATGCGGTTTTGTTGCTTCCTTCGAGTTTCGCCAATCGCTTGGTTTCCCTCGATTTTCCCGACACCCTCATTCAGCACGCTTGACTTAGCTCTGCCTTCGGAGGGCAACGCTCTATCCAGCTGAGCTACGGGTGCACTGGATGACGGCCGAGCGGCCGGCGGAACGGGCGGACCATACTGCACCGGGGGAGGCCGCGTAAAGCCCGGTGCCCGGCGCGGCCGGGAACCCCTGCGGAAGGGCGCGGCGCCCGTTCGCCTGAGGCCGCACCGGCTACTTCTCCGCGGGCTCCGCGCCGTCGAGCACTGCCGCGGCGGCGCCGGTCGCGGCGGTGGCCCCTTCCGGAACCTCGTCCGGCGACGGCGCGGCTG
>NZ_DAITQL010000094.1:0-15310 GCF_036833075.1 Hyphomicrobium sp. | reverse complement strand
CATCGCGGCCTTCCGGCGATCCCTCACGGCGGGCGGAGCGGGCCTGCACCGCGGGGCCGCGCGACCGCGGCCGGAGCGGCAGCGGAGGACGGCGAGCACGGCTTTCTTGTCTCGCGAGGAATGGCGGCGCGCCAGCGCCGCCAGGGGAAGAAAGCCGCGCACAGCCGTTGCCGGACCGGGCCGGCTGCCGTCCGATCGCCCCTTGAAGGCCGGGCGCGGCCCCGCCGGCAGAGAAGAGCCGAGCGCGACCGGACGCGATCAGCGCGTCAGGAGTGGTCCATCGCCGGAAAGAGGAAGCGTGCAACGTCTTCGGGTGCGAGTTGCGGTCGTACGACGGCCCGCAGATCATCGAGGCCGAAGGCGACGAGGTCGTCGTTGAAGTCGCCGAGGCGTGGCGAGAGCGGGATGGCCTCGATCCCGGCAGCCTCGGCGCGCCTGGTCAGCGTTTCCACGGTAGCGTCGCCTGCGGCATCGGGATCGCGGGCGATGTAGAGGCGCCGCAGTGTGTCCGGGAACAGGATGGCGGCCAGATGCGGTGCCGACAGCGCAGACATCATCGGCATGGCGGGCAAGGCAATGCGCAGCGACAGGACGGTCTCGATGCCTTCGCCGGCCGCCATGACGTCAGCATGCGGTCCGAAGCGCACGGCGTTGCCGAGCAACAGGCCCATGGCACGCCGCGGCATATCGATCGGCGCCTTACCGACGCCGGACGGATTCAGCCACGTGCGCAACACGCCCGTGATGGTGCCGTCGAGATCGGTGACCCCGGCGATCATGGCCGGCCGGCTCTCGCGCGCGGCCGTGTCGTGGGCGCGAAAGTAGCAGCGCGGGTGGAAGCGAAGGGCCTGGATATCGTGAAGCTGGTCGATCCCGCGATGATGCAGGTAGGTTGCAGCCAGAGTTCCGGCGACCGGCTGCGAGGCGGCGAACAGACGCCGGGCCGCTTCGGGCGAGCCCGAGAGGGTGGGCGTGACCGGCCGCTTGGGCTGCGAAACGGGCTCTGGGCGCGGCAGGCTCAGGAACCGGCGCGCCTCGTCGGCGACATCCCGGAAGTCGAGCAAGCCGCACGTCTCGCGGATGACGTCGAGCAGGTCGCCGTGCTCGCCGGTGGCCGCGTCTGTCCACTTGCCGGCAGCGCCTGCGCCGCTGTCGGCTCCGAGCAGGCGCACGTACATGGATTGGCCGGGCGTATTGCGGACGTCGCCGACGATCCAGTAGCGCCCGACACGCCGCCCGTTGGAGAGATAATGCCTGCATACCGCCTCGGCCTCGCGCGCGAGGCGATGTGCCAGATCGGTGGCGGATGAGCGCATGGTCATCTGCATAAGGCTGTCAAAGCCGCCATGTCCAGACGATCTCCTGTGCCCGGCGGTGGCAGGCCAGCATCTCCCGGTAGAACCGATGCCGGGCAGCGCGCTGCTTCGGATCGCGCCGCGCATACGGTGCGACCTTGCGGGCCGCAGCGCGGACGACAGCGCGCCAGCCGTCGTGAACTGATATGTGGAGGCGCAGATAGGTGCCGTACATGGTCAGCCTCCTCCCTTGCCGCGTGATGCCAGAAGCTCATCCAGGATATCCGGGGTGGATCTGCTGTGGATGGCATCGGCGGTGATCAGAACGACCCCGCCTCCGAAGCCGTCGGGGCGCATCCTGGAGCAGGTGAAGGCGGAGACGACCGAGATGTAGTCGAGTGTTGGCGATCGCCGAACGATATCCTGCAGGAGTTCAGACCAGGAGAGTTCGTCGAACTCGAGATCAATCTCGGTGTCGTCGGGCGGCGCGGCGGTGAGACGCTTCCTGACATGGGAGGCCAGGACGCTGTCTTTTCCGCTCGACGCATCCAGCGCGGTGCGTAGGTTGTCAATCGATAGTACGATCGCATCGCTCGGTCCCAGACTGGAGTAGAGGTAAAGCACATCGCCGTCAGGTTCGGTCTCGAAGACCAAGCTGAGGACGAGACGTTCAAGCGGCGTCATGTCGGCGACAGGAATGAGCTGCTGCACAACGGTCGGTGAGTAATAGTCGGCCATCTGAGAGGTCTCCTGAAACGAAGGCGCCCGGCACGAGGCCGGGCGAAAGAGGGATGAGAGATGGGCGGCAGCCGAGGCCGCCGCCCTCTGATGCGTTATTCCGCAGCGGCAACGCGCGGCGCTTCTCCGCTGTCGTCTTGCTCGTGACCCACCGTGCGCAGCGGCTCGGGCAGCCAGCCGGCACCGTCGAGCAGGCGCTCGGCGGCCTTGGCCATCTCGGGCTTCTTGAGATGCGCGATGCGGTCGGCGGCCTTGTCGCCCTTGGCCTCGCGCACGGCGTCGAGGATGCGCGCCTTGGTCACGCGACCGAGGTAGGAGTCGACCGTCGGTGTCCAGCCGGCGGCGGCCATGTCGAAGTTCACGGCCGTCGCGAGACGACCGGCATGGTGGAGCGCCTTCGGCCGGCGGTCATACGGCTGATGCACCGCGTTGATGGTGAGGCCCACGCAATGGGCGAACAGCGCTTGTCGGCTGTCGCTATCGAGGTCGGCCAGCGCGTCCCAGAGCGCGCCCGCGTCCTTCGGCACCCAGCCAGACCATTGCTTGTGGCGAGCGTCGATGGCTTTGGCGGACGCGGTATCCGAGAGCCCGGACGCGTTGCCGAGCAGGACGCTCTTGGCGTCGATCTCGAGGCAGGTGTCGAAGCCGTAGGGATAGAACAGCTTCAGGCAGAGCGCATGCAGCGTAGCCAGGAAGGCTACGTCAGGATCGTTGGCGACCGCCTCGCGCAGCGCCAACGTGCGGTGCGCCGTGAGCTCGGTCATGAGCCGGTCCGAGAACGGACGAACGCCCTCGGTCTCGTCTTCTTCCGGATCGTCGACGGCCGAGTCGTCGTCCGGATCGGCTTCCGTGCCGTTTGCGCTCAACTTTTCCGACTCAATTCCGTCTCCTTCTGCATCGCCGTCTTCGTTCTCGACCGGCAGCTCGTCCTCGGGTTGGACGTACCCGCGCTCCACATGCAGGACGCCGGCGCTGTCGATGCTGACGAAGGCGCCAGCGCGCGCGACTTCCTCCGCCTCATAGACAACCGGCCGCTCGTCGAACGCCGCGAGCGCCGTCTCGATCTCGCCAAGCCGCTGGTCGACCTCGTCGGGGATCTCGTCGACCTCGGCGTACTTGGCCTCGAGCTGGTCGAGCTCGGTTTGCAATGCGTCGCGGGCGGCAACCTCGTCTTCGGTCATCGGCACTTCGCGTCCACGCAGCCGGCGCAGACCATAGGTGTGACCGTAGGGGAGCTCGGGCGCGACCTCGATCCACTTCCAGCCTTCGGCGCGGACGGCGTCGGCTTCCTTCTCGAGCTTGTCGGCGACGAGCCTCTCGAGCAGGGCCGGCTCCTGCAGCCAGCCGCCGTCGTCGGACTCGAAGAGATCGCGCAGGATGGTGCCGCCGGCCTCCTCGTAGGCTGCCGTGCCGACGAACAAGGCCCGCTTGTCGGAGACCCGCACCGACCCTTCTGTCAAGAGGCGGCGGATCTGGTAGGGCTCCTTGCTGTAGGAGCGTTGCAGGGCCTCCCACACCTGCTCCTGGCGCGCATGATCGGGATTGACAGTGAAGGCCATAAGCTGGTCGAGCGTCATGCCGTCCTCGGCATAGACGTCGAGCAGCGATGGGGCGACGGCGGCAAGGCGCAGGCGCTGGCGCACGATCTGGACAGAGACGAAGAAGGCGGCGGCGATCTCCTCCTCGGACTGGCCCTTCTCGCGCAGGGCGAGGAAGGCGCGGAACTGGTCGAGCGGATGCAGCGGTGCGCGCTGGACGTTCTCGGCCAGGCTGTCCTCCTCGGCGATGCCGCCGGTACGGATGACGCACGGGATGGGCGCGGTCTTGGCAAGGCGCTTTTTCTTGATCAGCAGCTCGAGCGCCCGATAGCGCCGCCCGCCGGCGGGTACCTCGTAGAGTCCGGTCTCGTTGCCGTCGGCATCGCAGACGGGCCGCACGGTCAGGCTCTGCAGCAAGGTACGTCGGGCAATGTCCTCGGCCAGCTCCTCGATCGCAACGCCTGCCTTGATGCGCCGTACGTTGGTCTGACTGAGGACCAGTTTGTTGAAGGGGATGTCGCGCGAGACGCTGAGCGCGATCTTGGGAAGGGCTTTGGCCATGTCTGGGTTCTCCACGACGGGCGGCCGGGAGACTCTCTCGCGACCTCCAACCCGTCATGAATCCCCGGCCCACCTCTGCCTCTGGCCGGTTGCGCCTCGGGTGGGAAGCGGCACGCCGCATCGCGCGGCGTGCCGGGGAAGCGAGCCGGACTCACTTGGTCTGCCGCAGCGCGTCGGCTGCGGCCTCGAGGCGGTCGTCGTCGAGGACGATCTGTCCCGCGGTGCGCGCGGCCGCGGCATAGACGGATAGGGGAAACTTGCCCTCGAACCAGAGGTCGCGCTCGATGCCGAGGCCGAGCGGCAGCCGTATGGACGCCATCTCCGACAGGCTGAAGGCGCCGAGCTCAGGGCAGCCGAAGCAGAGATCGGCGAGGCCATGCAAAGTATCGCCGTCCTCGGCGAGCTCGGTGGCGAGCCAGGTCGCGGCGCCGAGCGGATTGAAGAACTTGACCACGGGCACGTGGTCGACATCGCGGTGACGACCGTTGGCCAGTAGACGCTCATGGAGCTCCGAAGTGAGGAGGATCATGCCACCCTCCGTGCGTTGGAGGCCGCATCGCCGGCATCGGGCAGAAAGCCCAAGAGATAGTCGGCGGCCTTGCTTGCGAGCGATGCGGAACGGACGATGGCGCGATTGTCCTCGCGCAGCACCTCGAGCCACGATCCGATGTAGTCGGCATGGCGCACGGTCGGCGCGATGCCGAGCGCGGCGCAGCAGAACGCCGCGTTCATCTCCGCGACCAGCTCCTCGAACGCATACTTTCGCGAGCCGAAGGACCCCGAGAGATCACGGTTCAGCCGCGAGGCATGCCCCGAAGCGTGGCCGAGCTCGTGCAGCGCGGTGCGGTGCCAGTTGATGGGCTCGAAGAACGCCGCCGGCGGCGGCACCTGCACGTAGTCTTCGGACGGCGCATAGAATGCCCGGGCGCCGCCGATGCGGAAGTCGATGCCGGTGGCCTTGATCAGGGCCTCGACGCGGGGCTCGATGGTGCCCGGGGGCGGGGGCGGCGCGACGGTCGCGATCTCGTCGGGTAACCCGTCGCACTGGTCGGTGTTGAAGACGGTGAAGCGCTTCAGGAACGGAATGGCGCGGGCTTCACCGCCGCCGGCCGCCGCGCGTCGCCTGGCGTTGTCCGGTATGAAACGGTCGGCATAGACGACGGTGACGCCACGCTCGCCCTTCCTGACATTGCCGCCGAGCGCCAGGGCCTGACGGAAGGTCAGCCAGCTTTGGCCGGCGTAACCCTGCTCGATGACGGAGCCCCACAGGATGAGGACGTTGATGCCGGAGTAGGTACGGTTGGTCGAGGCGTTCTTAGGCATCGTGAGCTGTGCCTTGGCGGATGGCGTGCCCCAGGGCTGGACCCAGGGCACGCGGCCGTCCTTCAGCTCGGCGATGATCTTGCTGGTGATGACGTCGTAGAACGTGGGCCGGTTGCCGTCGGCGCTGGAAGGGGATCTGGACATCTCGGGTCTCCGCGACGGGCCGACGAGAGCCTCTCTCTCGCCATCTGGAGCCCGTCACGGCGACCGCCGCCCACCTCTGCCTCGTCTGTACGGCAGCCGGCGGGATGCTTGCATCCGTCTGCGACCTGCCGGCGGCGAAGCCGGGCCATGATAGTCCGGACCGGCCGGTGGTAACGACACTGCTGACGAGATACGACGACCGAGGAGGTCCTGGCGATGGGCCCACACCTCATTCAAGAGCTGAACGTTCTGGCCGATAGTCTTGGGCCGGAATTTGCAAATTGTGGGCTTCCATGCGCGGCGGCAGACGCGTTGCAGGAGCTCATCACCGCGTTGGGGTCAGCCAAGACCGTCTTGATAAACCGACACAACTCGGAGACCGATCTATGGGAGCGCATGGCAGCGCTGGGAAAGATCGACGACGTTCTCGGTGTGAGCACGGTCGTGCACCGAGGTGCGGCTCGCGTGTTGGCAGCAGGTGCCGACGCCGAGGGTCATGGTCCTGCGCCAGGTCCGTCACCCGCATGGGCCGAGACCCGCGACTCTTGCCGGGCTCGCCTCCGGCAAGACGCGGGGCTCGGGCGCGTGGCCCGGGCCGCAACGGGCCACGCGGTAGGGCCGACCGCGGCCCTCCTGGCCGCGGGGCGCCCAACCGCTCTCCTGAAGTCCATAGCCGCGCCGGCAATCCGGTCGAGGAGGCGCATCCAAAGCAAGTGCGTTTCGCGACTTGCAGCCGTCTGGTCTTTGCACGGCGCCTGGGGGCCATTGCGTGTCTTCCTCCCAGGAAGCGGCCAGGACAATGGTATTGCGTTGACCCGCGCGCTGGGCCTTGCTCGCTTCAAATCCGCGATCGGTGGAACGCCGGAAGTGGCCCGCTTCGCGCGGCATGAGGACGATCTTTTTCTGGTTCTGGCGTCGGACGGCGTTTTCGCGGTGCTGACGCCGGAAATGGTGCATCACATCATTGCCTCATCGGCTTCGGCTCAGCATGCCGCGGAGGCCGTCATTGAGGCCGTGCTCGAGCGCGGTGCTCCCGACAACGCCAGCGTCATCGTGGTTGATATGCGCTAGAGCGCGATTGCTTTTCGATTGAATCGAGATCGCGCCCTAGCTCTTTGATGAGACCGGTGATTCACGCTCCGGACTGATAGGGTCCGAAGCGATCATGGTCTAGCAGGCGCTTGCCCTGACGGTGGCGACCTATGGCAGTCTCTCGAGAGGAAAAATGGTCCTCTATCCCTATGTCCAGCAGACTGCTTGAGAACCGAGCTAACGGCGCTGTTCAACTGCATATCTCGGTTTCAAGAGCGGGCTCAGCACGACCATCAAAACCGCAAAAACTATGAAAAGCCAACTGGGCGCCACGAAATCGCCTGTCCAATCGCGCAGAGCGCCCACGCAGATGGGGCCAGCCGCGGCGACGATGTAGCCGACGGTCATCGAGAAGGCTGTCCATGCATTTGCTTCCTCAACGCTGCGCGCGTTATCGAGCGGCATCGTCATTGAGAGCGTGAAGGCGCCACCCAGGCCGAGGGCACCGATCGGAACAGCAAAAGACGACACGAGGGCATCGGCAAGAGGGATTGCCGCAAAGCCAAGGAGGGTCAGCCCACCGCACAGACCCAGCCATATGCGCCGATCGGACGATCGGCTCAGGACTCCGAATATCGGGTTGGCAATCGTAAAGCCGGCGAGGAAGCTTGAAAGTATCAGACCAGCGATTGCAGGGGAGTGTCCAGCCTCCTGAAAGAGTGGGGAAATCCATGCCACCGCGCCGAAGAAAAGGAAATTCGCCGAAGAAAAGTATGCTGCGATAAGCCAGGCCTTCCTATCGCGCAATGGCAGCCTGGCGATGCGGGAGTTTCGCGACGGGAGAGGCTGTCGGCGAACACAGGTCGAGATGGAGGTCCATGCGATCAGGCCTGCGACCGTCGTCACGCTCCATATGCCAAGAGCAAGCCTCCAATCGCCTTGTGTCGCCTCGAAGAGGAGACTTGTGGCGGCTGCCGCGATCAAACCTCCTAACGACAAGCAAGTGCGTAAACTCCAATGAAGGATGCCGCCCGGTGGGAGAATTGCTCCTTGATAAACCCGGGGATCAGCGTGCCGACGACAGCAATGCCGGCGCCAATGCCCATGGTTGAGGCAAGCAGCGTAAAGCTCCCGATCGAGAAAGATCGCAAGGCCGTTGCCGCACACAATAGGCCCAGGGAAGCCATGAGCAACCGATCGCGCCCGAAGCGTCGGGCCAGCATTGGCGTGGGCAAAGCCAGCACACCCATCAGGAGAGGCGGCAACGCCGTCAGTAGGGACGCCACCGTGTAGGTCAGATGGAATTCGGTTATGACCGCTGTGAGGACGCTGCCCACCGATACGATCGCAGGGCGAAGGCTCAGTGCCACGAGGCTGATCGCCAAGACCGTTCTGCCATCGCTCAACCCGGCCGAACTAACATTTCCGTCATGGCCACCGTCGTCCAATAGCACCACGTCATCTGCAGGTCATCCGGTCCGCACCGACCCTCGACCAGGCCCTCGCGGACACGATCGCACGCGGCGGTCCGGCAGCCCTGATGCTGCGTGCCGCTAAGGAGGAAGCCGAGCTTTCCGATGCCGCCATCGCCTATGCCGGCAGCGTCGGCCTCAAAGAACGCGTCGCGTCGGCGCTCGGTCGTGTCGAAGCCCATTTCGGACGACGCATCTCGCGCGGCACCGGCATCCTCGCCATCATCGGATCGACAGCCCCCTTTGTTGGCCTGTTCGGCACTGTGTGGGGCATCATGAACAGCTTTATCGGCATCTCGGAAGCACACACCACCAACCTTGCCGTCGTTGCCCCCGGGATCGCAGAAGCCCTGCTCGCCACCGCGACCGGTCTCGTCGCCGCGATTCCCGCGGTCGTTATCTACAACGTGTTCGCTCGCTCTATCGCGGGCTACCGGCAATTGCTCGCCGATTCCGCCACGGCCGTCGAACGCCTGATCAGCCGCGATCTCGATTTCCGCCTGGTGCCGACCAATGACAGCCGGCGCCAGCCGACCAACGTGGCAGCGGAGTGACCGTCATGGCCGGAGGCATTCGCGAAAGCCGAAACAACAACGATCTCGACGAGAACCACGAGATCAACGTTACGCCGTTCATCGACGTGATGTTGGTGCTGCTTATCATCTTTATGGTGGCGGCACCGCTCGCGACCGTCGACATTCATGTCGATCTCCCCGCGTCGACCGCCAAGCCGGCCGAGCGCCCGGATCGGCCGCTCTATCTGACCCTTAAGGATGACCTCACGCTCAACCTTGGCGACGCGCCGATTGCGCGCGAAGCCCTGCCAGCCGCCATCAACGTCTTCACCGAGAGCAACGAGGAGACTCGCGTTTTTCTCCGGGCGGACAAGTCGGTTGACTATGAGCACCTGATGGGCGTGATGAATCTTTTGCGCGATGCCGGCTATCTCAAGATCGCGCTGGTCGGCCTCGAGACGCAGCCGAGCGGTGTCTCCGCAGAGAACCCCCCACGATTCAACTCTGCCGGCAATGCCACCACCAAAAGGACAATGGCCTGCACTCACCAGTACAAGGTCGAGTTGTCAGAGAACGACATCACACCAGATCGGCAGAGGGACGGGGCCGATTGCCACTCCAGGAAGAGCATTGATCAGATGTGCCGTCGCATACCCGCCGCTCAGCTCATGCGGGCCGGGCTTTTCCCTTCGGCTTGCGAGGACCCGAAGCGGGCTTGGCCGGCTTCGGTCTGTCTGGCGACGATGGTTGCGGGACGCTTTTCTCGTTCAACCCTGAGATCAAGGCGCGCGCCCGGCGCGCGATGGCGTCGGCAAAATGCTTCACCATCACGTGGGGACCGGCGGGCATGGCGTTCACCGCGTCGGTCGCAGCCGTGAGCTCCTTGATGGCGGCGGTCGCCAGCGCTTCGACGCGGCGTACGGTCTGCGTCGGATTGAGACCGCACTCCTCGGCAAAGCGTTCCCAGTGCCGGCGCTTGAGGTGCTCGCCGCGGTTCTTGCCGGCGATCTTCTGCGCCAGATTCCGGGTAATGCCCTCCCATGCCGCCGCACACATGACGTCGTAGAGCGGCGCCAGCGAGAACCCTCGCCCGGAGATCATCAGGGAATAGTTCTTGGCGTGGGCGTCGGTGTTGCAGGCGACGATGTTGAAGATCACCTGGTCCAGAAGGGCGAGCACATCGGGGGCTCCCATCGCATTGCGTGTGAGCGCGAACATCTCGGCCAACGTCGGTCCCTTGATGCCGGTCTGGTTGCTCTCGTACTTGGCCGATGGCGGCCGTCCGAGCGCTTGGCAGAAGTCCTCCTGATGCAGGCGCCGCCAGCGGTCACCCTGCTGGATGCGATCGTAGCGGTTGATCAGGAGATAGGTGCGCCGGCCCGCCGTGCCAGTCGTCAGGTCCGGCACGTTGAGACCGCAATGTCGGGCCAGGGTCAGGCACAGCGCCTCGTTCTGCACCCCGCCGAGCAGGCGTTCCGAGTCCGGCTTCAGGATATGGGTGGAGGGGGCACCGTCGGTCGGAATGCAGATGCGGTTCCTGGCGTCGATGGCAACACCGAGCTTGTTCTGCACACCGGCCAGCGACATCGACACGCCTTCCTCGCCGGCCAGAAAGGGCTTCTTTGGCAGTTCATCGATGATGCGCTCGAGCTCGGCCGTCTTTCTGACCGGCTTCCAGTCGCCGGGGCTGGTGGAGCCGGGCCGGCCGATCGACAGCGCACCGGCCGTGTCGCGGCCGATCTCCGACAGGATGCCGATCACGTCGTCAGGGGAGGCGCCGAGCGCGCGCCCGACCGTTCGGAGCTGCGCGCCTTCGGGCAGCAGGTTCGCCGCCCAGGGCAGGAACAGCGCCGGCTTTACCGGGCGGGTCGAGAGCGGCATGAGGATCGAGAGCGGGAAGGCGCCACGCGTGCGCAGCCATTCTGGATCGTAGAGGAACGTCGGTCCGTCGGTGCCGACCTCGATGCTGCCGACGGTGCGGGCTTCGTAATAGACCGGCAACGCGCTCACGACGGCAAGCCTTCATCTTCGATCATGTCCGGCAGCAAGGCGTTGTCCGCGCGGTCTTGAGCGAGGAGATCGAAGATGCGCAGTCCTACTGCGTTGGCGACCACCAGCGAGCGGCCCAGTTCGCAGGTGGGCTTGCCGGCCTCGAGGTCGATGATGAAGCGCCGCCCCACGCCGGTGGCAAGCGCGAGTTCGTCCTGATTCATCTTGAGTGCCTTGCGCCGTTCGCGCACCAAGGTGCCGAAATGCGCGGCCTCGTGCTCTCCGATGGGGGGGCCATCGGCCATCGCGATCTGCCTCCGATTCCAAAGTGCTGACGATCCATAAGTTCCCGTACGGGAACTTATACCTCGACTTACGCTGGGAGGCAACAAAAAGTTCCCGATCGGGAACTTTCTCGATCGTCGAGACGGAAAGCGGCCGAATTATTCCCGTACGGGTACTTTGCTCTCGCCGACCGCCCATTCAAGCACAATGTTCCCGTTCGGGAACATTGTCGGCTTCGAAGCGATGTGGAAGGTCATCGTGAACCCCCTCGACTTCGGCTTAGGTGTTCATCCGCTGCAGCAGGTCGCGACGCCAGGCGCTCCAGAAAGACCCGCCCAACTGAGAGGGTAGGCGCCGGACCGCGATTGGACACGCTGTTTCCAAGCGCTCTGGCAGCTGTCCGCACGACTTGGTGATGCGCTCGTGTGTGCCCGATCGGATCGGAGCGGTCGTGGCCGTGTTCTCCCGGATGCCCGGCGTTTCCCGGCCGGGCCTACACATTCCCGCGTTTCCGGATTGCGCGGTCTCGCGGTTGCGTCCGTAGTGAGCCGGAAAGCATTATCTCGCGCGAGGCTTGCCTTGGCTCTCCATCGTCGTTTCCGTCCCCGATGCTGTGGGTGTACCGCCCGTGTGAGGCTGATGTGAACGGGCGTCCGCGCATGTCGCGCGCGAAGGGCGACGGGCAGGCCCTGAGGGTGTTCGCTTCCAAAAAAAATGTTCCCTCCCGGTCCCTGACCGAGCGCATCGAGCGAGCGCTCGTGCTGGCCGCTTATATCGTGGTCCGTCACGGCCCGGTCTATGCGCCGATCGTCGCGCGTCTTGAGCGCGAACTCGAGGTCGCGCGGCGCACCGATCCGACCGAGCAGGCCAAACGCATTCTCGCAACCTACGGGGCCGAATACTTTGCCTCGCCGCCGCGCGGGACGGCCACGAGAGAGCGGACTCTTCGGCCCTCGTGTGCGACGCCGGTGCGGTCGGAGAGTCCAGACGGGAGCGGTGAACGGAGCCGGAAGCGCAGCATCGAGCGGTAGAGCGCTTGCCTCTGACGAGCGCCGCTAGATGCGTTTCGGCGATCGGAAGGCGATCCGCTTCAGCCACTTGCGCTTGAGCTCGAGCGAGGGACCTTTGCCGTAGCGCGGCCGATGCCATTTGTGGCCCATCAGCGCGGCGACGACCTTCTCCGGTGTTTCGACGGCGGTCAGCCGATCCTCGAAGGTATGGCGCAAGGAATAGAAAGATTGGCCCGGTTCCGGCCGCAGGTCGCGTGCTTCGAAGGCCTTGTTGACCAGCGCCGAGAGCGAATCCGCCTTGTCTCGGTAACGCGGGAAGCCGTTCGGATGTTTCTGCACGACCTTCAACGCCATGCCGACCAGCGGGATGTCACGCCAGGAATCGTCGGTTTTTATCTGGCGCCCGTCGGGACGCACCTGCACATGCGGGATCTCGTGGTCGAGGCGGATCGTAGCACGGTCGAGATTGCAGGCTTCCGACGGTCTGAGGCCGGTCTCGATTACGAGATAGATCAGTCCGCGCGCTTCGTCGTTGAGCTCGTCGAACAGGCCTTCGGCAAGGATCCTCGTCTGTACGAACTTCGGGTCGAAGGCCACGCGCTGCTTGTCCTTTCCTCCCGAGATGCGCGCCTTTGCGAAGACAGCGGGCAGCCCGTACTGGTTGACGTCATTGATGGTGACGAACATGCCCGAGACGTGACCGATGATCTTGTTGGCTGTGTCGATCTCGATCTCCTCGCCGATGATTCGGTCAAGCAGGTGTTGGCGGAAGGCGATGACATCGGTTCGGGCCACGTCCCGCATGGGGCGGTCTCCGCCGATGACGGCGATGAATGTGTTCAACGCCGTCTCCTTGGGCGTGCGCCATCGCTTCTTCTGCTGCTCGGATTTGCCGACGAGGTGGGCTTCGGAGATTTTCTGGAACTCGTCCATCATCTGCGACAGCAGGAGCGGCGGCACATCCTGCCCGCCGAGGATTGCCGTGACGTCTGTGGGTTTGTCGGCGGCGTCTCTGGCTTCGATCAGCTCGATACGGCGCACGATTTGCTCGACGGGGGCCGCCGCGATCATGTCGGCGGTCATGTAAGGCACCCCGACGTGCCGCGCGGTTTCGAGCGCGCGCTCGTAGCGCGAGACGGCGTCTCCATCGCGCCCTGCGCTAAGGTCGAGCCAATAGCGTTCGAGCCCGCGATCGAGCTTCTGAACCGCAGCCTCGGCAACCAGCGCGCGCGGGTCATCGGCGATGCGAATGCCGGTGCTGAGCATCACCGGATTGCGCGCATCGTAGGCGGAGAAGCGGCGCGGTACGCGACGCACGAGATACCAATATCCGTAACGCTTGTGCGGTCGGGCGCACTGATGGCGAGGGGCCATGAGCGGCCTCCATAGCGTGATTGATTGTTGGATAGATTGTTGGATATGAAAAGGCAAAAATCAAGACGTCTCACGAAAAATGTCAGATTTACCTAGTAAAATCAACGATGCGATTGTGGGGAAGTGGTGGAGCCGAGGGGAATCGAACCCCTGACCTCTGCAGTGCGATTGCAGCGCTCTCCCATCTGAGCTACGGCCCCGAGACGTATGGGATTTGGAACGCGTTTTGTCTCTCCGGCAGACCGGAGGCCGTCCGCGTGTCCAAGGTCCGGGGCATTTACCGTCCGCCTCCAGGCGTTGTCAAGGAACCGCCCGGGCGGCTCGCGGGGAATCGCCGGCCTGTGCGCCGGGGGCTGGGGCGGCTTGCCGCCTCGCGCCGCAGCGGTTACACGTCGGACGGGATTTCCGAAGCACGTATAAGGATTGGGCGCCTAATGATCGAGCTGCTCGGCTTCATCAACTATCTCATTTCGCTCTATGTTTATGTCATCCTGGGCTCGGTCATCCTTTCCTGGCTGATGGCTTTCGGGGTCGTTAACCCCTACAACCGCTTCGTCAGTGCGCTGGCGCAGGCGTTCGCGGCCGTCACGGAGCCACTGCTGCGGCCGATCCGCAGCGTGCTCCCCGATTTCGGGGGCATCGACTTCTCACCGCTCGTCCTCCTGCTGGGCTGCTACTTCGTGCAGAGCGTCGTGATCCCGAACATCGCCAAGATGATTCTGTGACCGCCGGCACTCGGAAGCCGGACTCCCCACCTCCCTGGCGGCATGGTGGCGCGTGTGTCATCGTGCGCGTGCGGATCACACCAAAATCGTCCATAGATGCCATCGATGGAATTGAGACGACGGCGGAAGGTCCGGCCCTCAAGGCCCGGGTGCGGGCAATACCCGCCGAGGGAGAGGCGAACGCGGCGCTCTTGAAGCTCCTGGCTACCTGGCTCGGCCTGGGGCGGAGCAGCCTGCGGCTCGCCAGGGGCGGGAAGTCGCGCGTGAAATCGGTCGAAATCACCGGCGACATCAAGGAGATCGAAGCCCGGCTCGCTGAGAGGCTGGCCGGACTGACGTGAGTGGAAGCAGCGTAACGAAAAAAGGAAAAGGGAGTCCATGGCAGCACAGATCATCGATGGCAAGGCCATCGCAGCCGAAGTCCGCCAGCAGGTTGCCGCCGACGTCAAGTCGCTCCAGGCGAGCCATGGCCTGACGCCCGGCCTCGCCGTCGTGCTCGTCGGCGAAGATCCGGCGAGCAAGGTCTACGTCAAGAACAAGGCCGCGCAGACCGTCGAGGTCGGCATGCAGTCGTTCGAGCACAAGTTGCCGGCCGATACGTCCGAGGAGGACGTGCTCGTGCTCGTGCAGACGCTCAACGCCGACAAGAACGTCAACGGCATTCTGGTGCAGCTTCCGCTGCCCAAGCACATCAATGCCGAAAAGGTCTTGAACTCAATCGATCCGAACAAGGACGTCGACGGCTTTCATCCGACCAACGTCGGCCGGCTGTGGATCGGCGAGCGGACGCTGGTGCCCTGCACGCCCACCGGTTCGGCCATCCTCGCCAAGAAGATCATTCCCAATCTCAAGGGGGTGAACGCGGTGATCATCGGACGCTCGAACATCGTCGGCAAGCCGATGGCGGCGCTACTTCTGCGCGAAAGCTGCACGGTGACGATCGCGCATTCGCAGACGAAGGACCTGCCGGCCGTCTGCCGCGGCGCGGATCTGCTGGTCGCGGCCGTCGGCCGCCCGGAGATGGTGAAGCGCGACTGGATCAAGCCGGGCGCGGTCGTCATCGACGTCGGCATCAACCGCGTGCCGGGCGAGAACGGCAAGACGAAGCTCGTCGGCGACGTGGCCTATGCCGAGTGCGCCGAGGTGGCAGGCGCCATCACCCCCGTGCCGGGCGGCGTCGGGCCGATGACGATCGCGTGCCTGCTGCAGAACACGGTGACGGCGGCGAAGATGCAGTATGGGATTGAGTAGGTAGGGGGCAGTAGGCAGTAGGCAGTAGGCAGTAGGCAGTAGGCAGTAGGCAGTAGGC
>NZ_DAITQL010000093.1:0-15360 GCF_036833075.1 Hyphomicrobium sp. | reverse complement strand
CGCGCGCGATGATCAGTTCGCCCGTCTCGAGGGGCTGGCGCAGCGCATCGAGTGCGGCGGGCTGAAACTCCGGTATTATGGGGCGAACTCACCAAATATGGTTATCTAGGGAGAGCCGCCAAATTAACCTCCAGTGCATCCATGCACTGAAGCAGGAAGGAGCTGCTGAACCCGCCTCGGCTTATTTTGTTAGCCAGCCCGCCAGCGCTTATTTCGACTCCCATGTCGTTTAGGCGGGTTGCCAGTTCTTCTATTCCAACGCCCTTTTGAGCCATGGCATATCGGAGGAGCGCCTTAGCCTTCTCCTCGTACTCCGCGTTTATGGGCAGGGCCTTGCGCGCCTCCGGCTTGGGAGGGGCCTTTTTTGTGGCTAGCGTAACAGACGGCATAAAAATCACCTCTTTTGGTGATTTTACCACTTGACCGATGATCGGTCTAGCTTCATATTTGAATCACCATATAAGGTGATTAAAATGGCTCAACACTTCCTACTCTCCCCCGCCGCAAAAACACTCTCGCTGACGAAGGTCCTTCGCATGACCGACCGCCAGGCCGAGACTGCATTTCGCTCAATCCGCTGGGCGAGCACCAACGGCGATCCGGTTTGCCCGCGCTGTTCTGGCACCAAGCACTATCACCTTGCCAAACGCAAAGTGTGGAAGTGCAAGGCATGCGAGAAGCAATTCAGCCTAACGTCTGGGACGATCTTTCATAGCCGCAAGCTGATGCTTCGCGATATCCTCGGAGCAATCGCAATTTTCACGAATGGTGCGAAAGGCTACTCCGCGCTGCAGCTCTCTCGGGACCTCGGCTGCGATTACAAAAGCTGCTTCGTCCTCCTCCACAAGATGCGAGAGTCCATAGCGCTGGCGCGAGACGAAGGCGCGCTGAAAGGCGATGTCGAGATCGACGGCGCGTACTTCGGCGGTTACGTCAAACCGGCGAACAAGGCTGTAGATCGGAAAGACCTTCGCAAGAAGGCCAATCAGTCAGGCAAGCGGCAGTCCGTAGTCGTCATGCGCGAGCGTAAGGGCCGCACTGTTGCTTATGTTACCGCTCGCGAGGCGGACGGCGTTGTGCTGGCCCGCAACGCTATCGCCAGTGGAGCGACGGTCCATGCTGATGAGGCATCCCATTGGGATCAGCTCGCCGCGAACTTCCCGATAAAGCGAATCAATCACCAAGTCGCTTACGCTGATGGCGGTGCTTCCACAAACAACGCTGAATCGTTCTTCAGCCGCATGCGCCGCGCCGAAATCGGCGTTCATCACCACATTGCCGGCCCTTATCTCTCCGCCTACGCAACCGAACTCGCGTGGCGGGAGAATGCGCGTCGTCAATCGAACGGCAACCAGTTCGCCATGCTGGTGACAGCTGCTGCGGCAGCGCCGAAATCCAAGGCATGGTCAGGTTACTGGCAGCGCCGCGGCAGCTAGCTCTTGGGGGCGGACCGCACTTCTCGGACATCCGCGATTGGAAAGCCCACCGCAAACTCAAGAGACAGATCGGTGTTGCTGGGGTCAAACTTCTCTATAGGGCAGACGTAGGCCGTGCGCTCCTCCTTCCGCACTAACGCGAGGAGTTTCTCGTGCCCTTCTGCGTCTCGCGCATAAACTTTTTGCATCCTGTTCTCCTGGCGGTTGACTTCTGTGTGGCGACATGATACAGAATGCCACACAACGCCCGCAGCGGGGTACAAAACCCATGTCAGATAAACCCAAGAAAATGGCGCCGCCATACGCAACGTTTCCGGCATTTGTCGGCTTTATCAACAAGTTGCGCGACACTGGCGTACCGAACCGCATCGACCGCTCTGTGTTTGGAAACGCATCGGGCAGCGTCATCTACAGTGTACTTGCATCGCTCACTTCACTCAAGATGATCAATGAACAGGGCACCCCCTCGCAGAGATTCATCGACTATGTGAAGGCGTCCGACGAGCAGCGACCGATGCTGCTTCGCCAAATTGTCATCGACGGCTACCCGTCCCTGTTTGCACCGGGGATGGACCTGACGAACATGACCGCCGGCCAGTTCAATGAGCACATCCGAGATGAGTTCGGCGTCGCCGGTTCAACGATCGACAAAATCGCCTCATTTTTTCTCGCCGCAGCCAAAGCCGCCGATATCCCGGTCTCCAAGCACCTAGAGACACGTACTCCGATTGCCTCGTCCCCAAGCTCGCGAAAGAGCGCTCAGCAGCGCAAGAAGCCAGATACCAGTGCGTCTGAGGATAGCGACCACCCCACGCCGCCAACGCCGCCCATCTCCGAGAAAGCTCTCGAATATCGTCTGGTTGATCTGATGACTGAGGCAGCGGCAGACCCTGAGGTCATGAGCGCCATCATCAAGGTAATCACGTTCTTGAAGACCAAGAACGCTGGGAATCAGCCAAGCTAAACCGCGCTGAGGAAAGGAGGATAGGTAATGGAACCGATATGCCACCGCCTGACCTAACCGGGTGTTCGAGACCCGGTTAGGTGAGCAGTCGCCACGAGGGCGGCAGGGGTCGAGGCGAAAGCCTCGGCTCCAAGCCGGTCTGAGAATGATCTCAGACCACCAACCAGACCGCAAGGCGGTCTTTAGCTCCAACGCTTACGACTATGATTCATCACGGTGAATCCGTCAACCGCTTAGCGGTCACTGCATACAAAAGGAAGTGAATATGCAGGACCGAAAACTGACGCCGGACATGGTCCCGGTGATTAAGTTGGCCCGTAAGATGAAGTACAACTATGCGCGTATCGCGTCGTACTTCCAGATTAATCAGGGCCGTATCGCAGATGTGATGAAGGGTCGTCGCTTCCCCGACATCCCGCCTGCGAAGGCGCTACCGTCGGACTTCCCGAGGGCCTAGCCATTGGAGGGGCGGTCACTGACCGCCCCTCTTTAGTCTCCAGAGCTTGTAAGGTCCGTTAGGGCCGTGGTCCGTTGTCTGTCCTACGCACTCGATCAGGTCTTGGTTCACGCAACCCTTTATGCAGGCGCCAATACGCTTTCGGATTATGGACAGCGTGACCTCGTCGGCAGCAAGTCCGCGATCTTGCGCCCACAGTTCGGTGAGCTGCCGTGACGTCATCGGACTAGTTGCCTCTCGTAACGTATTCAGAACGAACCGCTTCACAGTTCCCTTCTGGGCACGGTGCCGCGTCACGTACTGCTTTATCTCGGACGTATCCGCGTTCGGATCGAACAGTCGGATGCAAGCGTCGAGGTGGTCTATGTCGACCGTCAGTTTCTTGATCTCCGCTTGGTAGCGTTCTCTGAGGTCTAGAAGATCCTTGTGCTTGGCGATCAAGCCAGCGACGGTGTTGGGACGTTCGCGGCATTGCGTAGCAAACGCACCAACCGAGCCGTTGCGCTCTTCGGAGGCATAGATGATCGTAAAGCTAACACCGCACCCGGATCAGATCCGGTACTGGGTCGAAAGCGCTCTCAATTCCTTTAAGACGCTAGATTTGGAAACAGCGGCGGAAGCCGCCAAGGCGGATCTACAATCCATCTTGGCTTACCTAGACCGCACACAGGATGCCGTTACTGTACTTGGCATCGTGCCGGTCGAAACGCGGATCAGGAATGAATTTGGCCTCGGTGGCCCTGACCGACCGAATGCGCCCAACCTCGAAATTGTGCGGCCCTAGCTTGTCCGAATAGTCGTTCGGATTGGCGGTCACGTTCCCGGCGACGCAAACCTTGCCGGTGGACGTATGATAAACGGCGTGCGGCTCAAATGTTCTGGCTAGCATGTCGTCTTCATATTGAAGGGACACGCGTAGGCGCTTAGCGATTGCGTTGCAAAGTGCCTGCTCAAGCACCGTGTTTCTCGGGGCTGGGGGCTTCGTCGGCTTAGAGGTCTTTCTGAATGGACTGGTGTTCCGTGCCATCTTCGCTCCTATCCCGACTCATCAGTTCGAGTACGGAATGGCAGAGCCCCACGTGATTACGGCACTTTCGAGGAAACGAGCGGAGCTTTCCGGGGATATCGAGCGGCTGCAACGGGAGCTGTCTGACAAGATTTCAGCTTTAGAGAAGTTAGACGCAACTTTGCTCCTATTCGATCCGTCCTACGAGATCGCCTCTATCAAGCCCAAGGCGTTCCGCCCTCCCGAGGACTGGTCCAAGCGCGGGGAAATGACCCGGATCATCCTAGGCGTGATGCGGAAAGCGTCCGAACCCCTCACATCGTCCGACATTGCAGCCCAGCTCATCGTTGAACGGGCTCTAGATCGGACGGACGGACGGTTGCAGCGGTTGATGACCAAGAGAGTGGGGGTTGCGCTGCGGGGACTCAGAGACCGGCAGATTGCGGCGTCCAAGCCTGGACCGGGAATGTCCGTCCTCTGGTCCCTAGTCAAATAGCCACGCATAGACTCCTATCGCCGCGACGATCACCATGACGACCAAGGCGAGCCATGATGGCCAGTCCGGATCAGGGCCGCCGTAGTCGGGGGATTTCTCGTAGCCGGACGGCATGTGATCGAATGGCTGGCCCGTAGGCCAGCCACCCCTTCTGCGTTAAGCGCTCTTCCTATAGCGCCTGAGTGCTTCAGCGCGACTTCCAGGATGCAAAGTTTCCTTAACAACTTCATTCACTCGCGCAGAATTGACATCGTAGTCCGCTGCAATCCGATTCTGGAACTCACCGTCCCAGTATCGAATCCAAATGTTCACAGCGTCTTCGAAAGTGAGCCGATAACTCGGCTTTCTAACATCGCGTCTCATATGGATTTTCTCCGTGAGACGCCGGGCGGGGCTTGACAATGACACCGAAGCGGACTCATTGTCCGACGGTGATCACACCCCGCCCCACCCGGCGGGTTCTAACAGCCCCACCCGCTCCAACGGGTGGGGTTCGCTTTTATGTCGACGAATCGACGCAGCATCATTTCCCGTTATGATCGCGACCGTCAATTGTTATCCCCTAGATTTAGTGGGTCGCACATTCAACCGCGTCCACACTTAGTGGGGCTCAATCAATCCTTACCGCTGCCAATACCCCTTCCACTGCCTCGACACCGGACGCGCCATTGCGAGGCTAACCACTCGCTTTGCGAGAGTGCCGTTGTCGAGGCGGCGATGATCTTCCATCCACGCCGCGTGGGCTGCGTACTGGTGGAGGTGCTGCGGGCTCACATGATGGTGCTGCCCGTCCACCATCCGGCGGAGGCGAGCTAAAAAGCTCTCGGCTTGGTTCGTGCAAGCACCGTTGAGGGAATAAGCCTGCTGGTGATTGATGCGATAGGCCTTGTACTTCGCGTGCAGCGCATCCCAATGCGAAGCCTCGTCAGCGTGAATAACAGACTCCGGAGCGACAACTTTCGCAACGAACGGAACGCCATCGGCCTCTGACTTCGTGACTGTGGTCATCGTGCGGCCCTTGCGCTCGCGAGCGACGACGACGACGCGGCGTTTGCCGGTCTGGTTCTTCGCCAGACGGCGGTCAATGCGGTCTTCGGCACGGTTGGCGGGGCGGATGTGTCCACCGAAATAGGCGCCATCCACTTCAACCGTGCCATTGAGTTCCGCGCCTTTGATCTCGTAAGCCATTGCTTCGCGGAGCTTGTGAGCCAGCACGAAAGCAGTCTTGTGCTGGCAGTCGAGATCCCGCGAAAGCTGAAGAGCGGAAATACCCTTGGCGCCGTTGATCAGAATGACGATGGCCGCGAGCAGATCGGTGTAGCTCATCTTGCGGCTGGCAAGGATGGTGCCCGACGTGACCGAGAACTGATGGGAGCAAGCCTTGCACTTGTGCTTGCGGCGTGTCGTGATCTCATAGGCTTCGGTATGATTGCACTTCGGACAGACCGGTTTCCCGTCCGTCTCCGGCCAACGCATCTGCTTGAAGAGGCTCCACGCCCTGTCCTCGCCCATGCAAAAGACATCGCGGAGCGAAATGCTCCGGGCCTTTGCTGTGAGGAGGAAGTGGGTGGCCATTTGTCATCATATCCGATGTGAAGTACATCAGATATGATGACATCACACATCGTTGTCAAGGGTGAAAACATCGAATATGATGATTTTCTCATCTGATTCGATGGTGCACATGCGAGACGACGATTGGGCAGAACGAGCCAAGGGGCTCCTGAAGGCAGAGCTTAAACGCCGAAACGTCTCCTATCGGGAGCTGGCCGATAAGCTGACGGCGATGGGCATTCCTGAGAGCGAGCGGAACATAGCAAACAAAATCAGTAGGGGCGGTTTCACGGCCGCGTTCATGCTTCAATGCTTTTCGGCAATAGGATGCTCGGTCATCCGATTGGACGACTTGCATTAGCTGTGGAATCGCGTTGAAAATTGACGCGCGGATTCACACTTAGTGTACAATCCGCGCGTCGCTAATCCCTCATCAGAGGGGAGCCGGTAATCTCCGGGTGTGTTGCCAAGACACGCGAACCTCCTTTCTGTGTGCACCTGCTGGGCGCGGGGTTGGTGATGGTGGCGGGAGGATCGAGCGACGCACATAACGGTGCCCGATCCCCCCTAGGCTAGACCGGGTAAGCGCCGGTTTCGCCATTCGATAGAGAAGGCCTTGCGACTTCGGTTGCGAGGCCTTCTGCTTTCTGAACCCGCGCTCGATTGCGGGCATGATCGGTTCGGCTGTAATAGCCGCCAGTTTTGATGAACTCGCCGCGTTTAGCTGCGCGCCAGAGTTGACCTTGTATGAATTGCGCTTTCGCCTCAGGCCAATATCGCGCGCGCATGAACTTGGCGATGTCCGGCGCCGTCGCTTTCATGACTCCTTGCGTCTCAAAGTAGGCAAGGGCCTCATCGGCCATTTGGAGGATCGGTGGGAGGTCATCCGGCTTCCGCTTCCTCCGCTCTGGAACTGGCTCAATGGCAGCAACGACACTGGCGGCCATGTCTCCCAGCGACTGAGGGGCGCGATCCTCATTGAGGAGAAGGTCCGGAAGGTTTCGCGCTGTGATTTGCAACTCCTCGTCTCGTCGAGCCAGTTCAGCGTCTTCCGCTCGTAGGGCCTCGATTGTTTGCGCAATCTCTTGACGGCGCTTGGCTAGCTCAGCCCTGCGCTCGCCTAGTCGACGAAGGATTTGCTCATCTTGGGTCATGAGAGAGATAAGTCGTGATTCGACTCCCTCACACCATCCCCAACTCTTCTCTATCCCCAGGAATTAAACGTTATCCACGCGGGGTTGGGGATAAGCGAAATAAAATAAATAACATCAATGAGTTGGGCTGTGGACAACGGGGATGGTGCGTTTGCTACGCAATGCCGAGCATCTCCTCCGGCGAGAGCGGCGGCAGGATCGATGGCAGCCGCGCGGCGAGCATGGATTTGCCGGAGCCGGGCGGGCCGATCATGAGCACGATATTTACAATAGACCTTGCGCGGCTTTACCTTCCCATCCGTCAAACGCCGGGAAGGAGCCATGGGCCGCAAGAAAGCAAAGCCGAAAGCGTATTCCTATCTGCGCTTTTCTACGCCCGAGCAAGGGCAGGGTGACAGCCGCCGACGTCAGTTGCAGTTGGCGGAAAAATACGCCGCAAAGCACGGGCTCGTGCTCGACGACGAACTGCGCATGTCTGACGAGGGCGTGAGCGCGTTCCGAGCCAAGAACGTGAGACAAGGCGCACTCGGCAAGTTCCTCGAAGCCATAGACGATGGCTTAGTGGCGCCGGGGTCCTTCCTGCTGGTGGAGAGCTTAGACCGCATCAGCCGCGCTAACCCCTGGGATGCGATGCCCGTGTTTCAGCAGATCATCAATGCTGACGTCTCGATAGTCACCCTGCAAGACGAGCGGGTTTGGAGTCGCGATGAGCTTGCCAACAATCCATTTCGCATCTTTGAAAGCCTCATGGTTATGATCCGAGCCCATGAGGAAAGCGCAACAAAGGGCCGAAGGGTTCGCGATGCATGGGAAGCCAAGCGTAGAAAGGCGGCCGAAACGCCGTTGACGGCGAGAGGACCGTCGTGGCTGCGGCTTGATCGAACAAAAACGCCACCGAAGTGGCGGCTTATTCCAGACCGAGTGAGGGTTGTTCGACGCGTCTATAGGATGGCCGCCAGGGGCATCGGGCAGCACAGCATTGCGCACACCCTAAACCAAGAAGGGGTGCCGACGTTCGGTCGCGGCAAACTCTGGCACAGATCATTTGTGAAGAAGCTCTTGGAGAGCGAGGCCGTTGTGGGGGTGTATACACCTCACACGCAATCTCATGACGTGACGGGGAGACGAGTGAGAACGCCGGGTGAGCCCGTGCCGAACTACTATCCGCGCATCATTGACGACGATCTGTTTAATGACGTCCAAGCGATGCGCCTAGGGGGACGCCGCCAGCCCTCCCCTAAGGGCACACGTAGGCCGACCCACATGCTGGCAGGAATAGCTCGGTGCGGGCTCTGCGAAGAGGCCATGACGCGAGTGTACAAGGGGCCGAAGGGTGGGAAGCCTAAGCTGGTCTGCACAAAGGCAAAGGTGGGAGCGGGGTGTTCCTATCAGGCCGTAAATGTCGAGGATGTGGAGCGGGCAATCCGCGACGACATTGCGTTCTTGATCGGGACGGCGCCCACCGGGGATGAGGGTCTAGACGCCGAGATGGAGCGCCTTGAGACGACCCAAGAGGCCATTGACGAGATGCTGCGCAACATTGCGGACAGCATCGCATTAGGCGGCGATAGCGCCACTTTGCGGGATCGCATGAGGGCACTAGAAGCCGAGCGGGAGCGCTGCAGGAAGGAGCATAACGCGCTTCTGGAAAAGATTGAGGCGGCATCTAGGGCAAGCGTCGAGAAGCGACTTGCTAAAGCGCACGATCTGATTGCGGCGGATGCTGAAAGAGCCGAGATAAATGCAGTGCTGAGACAGTTGCTCAAGGCGGTCGTAGTGGACCGCAAGAATGGGCGGCTGCGGTTTGAATGGCAGCACGGTGGGGAGAGTGAATTGAACTTTGCGTGGCCGATGGAGGATGCGGAGGGGTAGTCAGTGGGGGCCGCTTCGGCCTTGGGGGCGGCTACTGCCCCGTACGACGATGGATATGCGAACAATTGGCGGAGCCAAAGAGAAAATTCCATGTTCGGCCTGTTCTCGAAAAAGTTCCCTGCAAACAAAATCCCAAGTCTTGAAGCCCGGGCTCGCGAAGCCGTTGCCCACATCGCAGGGCAGGTTCGGGGTAACCAATACGTCCTGCAAGGAGCCACGATTGACTTTGCCTATCCGGAGACACGCTCCAAACTGCTCGCGGCCTTCAAGGAAACTTGGGCCGGGCTTTCAAAGAACCGGGAAAACTGGCCGAACCAGCTCGGAGACCTTTTTGATGCGTATGACCTCCCCACCACATCCGCCTACCAGAAAGCTGCCACACACCTGCTCGCGGGCCTCATCAAGGCAGACATCGTTTGTCGCGCGGCCTGCGAATATCCCAAAGATGCTGCGCTATCCCGGATAGCCACCACGGTTCTCATGAGAAATCTCACCGCCTTCAACCACATCCTCACGGGTGAGCAAGCTCCCCAGCTCTGGAAGTCTTCGCCCGGCCTCGAAATCCTTAGGGAACTCGAATACGCTAATGCATTTTTCGAGCGCTGCATTGGCTTCCGCTGATGGCGGACCGGCGGACCAGAGCCGCACCTGGTCGCCGCCTTCAGAGGCCCCTAGCGAGCCCGCACAGGGCCGTTTGGGGCTTGGCAGGGGGGAAGGGCTCAGGGAAGCCAAACGAGTCTGTACGGGCTTCCTAGACGGTTTTGCGAGGGGCGGCGGGGCGGCCTCCGGGAATTGAGTTGCCCTCCTTGGGGAACGCTAGGAGGGGCTGAGGGCGATTTAAAAGGTCCCCCTTTTTGAGGAACGCAGGAGCCGCTTGAAGGCGATTTAAAGGTTACCGTCTTTGAAGAACCGTGACAGCGCCGCCCTGGAATAGACTTCCCCTTCATGGAAACACGGGCAGTGCGGAGATGGGGCGGCATTACGTTCCCCTTTACGGGCCTATGCATTCCTTTGGGGTGTGCATTTGCATAGGCCAGCCCGAAGCACGGCACGGGCGACAACTCATGAACAATTGAAACAGCAACTTAGGAGACCCTATGAAAGAAGCGACCATGTATCGTCAGTGGACGTGCGAACAGGCAAAAGAGTCGCTACGCCACTGCTCGGCGGCGATGGCCCATGCATTCCTTTGGGGTGTGCAATTGCATAGGCGGGGCGGCCGGGAAGGCCAGTAGACGATGGCGAAGCACGAAGGCCCGGAGGCGTTTCACCGGGAGCTGGCGCGGCTGAAGAAGCTCGCGGAGCGTAAAGGCCGTCCGGCAGAGGAAGGCGCATCCGAGATCGACATTTCGCGGATACGATCATGCCCGGCAGTGTTTCAGCCTCGGGGCGGACAGGACGAAGACGACTATCACGTCCGGGAGCTGGCCCGCGCCTTGAAGGCTGGCGGGGCAGCCGCGAAGCTGGACCCTATCCTTGTCACGGGCATCGGGCGCGACGTGTATTGTGTTGATGGTCACCATAGGCTTGCCGCGTACCGTGAAGCGAAGGTGACGGGGCCAATCCCCGTGGAATGGTTCGGCGGGACGCTGGACGACGCGGTGAGCGAGGCGATCAAGCGCAACTCGCGCGACAAGCTCCCCATGAGCCGGAACGACAAGCTTGAAGCGGCGTGGCGTCTGGTCGTGCTCGGGGCTAACTCCAAGGCGGAGATTGTCCGGGCGACGACAGTCGCAGACGGCACGGTCGCTAACATGCGGAGGATCGCGAAGGCAATCCGCGAGCACACCGAGAAGGCGGACGACTTCCACACGAGCGGTATGAAGACGCCGGAGGAAATGACTTGGAACGAAGCGAGGATGTTCGGAAAGGAAGCTAAGGAGTACGACAAAGAGTGGGTCGAACGCGAAGCCGAGGCGCGGGCAGAAAAGCTCCGACAGGTGTTCGGGGCGAAGCTCAGGACTCAGAAGGAAGTGACCGCGCGGACGTTGGAGATTTATTCGCCCTCCTTGGTGCGGTTCCTTGCAGAGCATTGGAACGTCACCGATGAGAACGAAGACGCCTGGGCGGAGGTGCGCAGCAATGACTTCTGATAAGAAGCATTCACGCCGCGCCAATCCACTGACGCCGAGGGCCATCGCCAAGAGCCGGAAAAGCTATTGGCCGACGCACCATCAGGCGAAGCTCGCGGGGTATCTCGCTGACGGACATCATCTTGTCTACGATGCAGACAGAGCGAGGCGCGGGCTTCATCCGTATCGAGCGAAGACGCTTACGCAGGTCGCAGCCGAGACCGGCATGAGCGTGGCGGCTGTAACGCACTGGCTGAAGCAAGAGCACTACGATTTATGGCTTCGATGGTGGTTCGGCAGGGGCTGGGTGTCGCGCAACATGGCGGAAGCTCAGCCGGGCGGCGCTGACCGCGAACGGCACGAGTAAGCCGCAGAGGGGGTATGGGCGTACCGGGATGGCCCCATGCTCATACCCTCTCGCGGAGGTGTCGATGGTTTGGGATCACGTAGGCATGTCGCCCCTAGGGCGGCAGAGGTCTTGCGCCTAATGATCAGCTTGGGGATAATCCGTCCCGTTACTACCAAGCATTTTCATGACCAATAGTTGCCGTCCCGAGGCCCCCCACGCGCGAGGCTTCGGGGCGGCCTTTGCGTTGCCTTTCCGGACGCGCATCAGGGAACCGTAGACGCTCTGCTATAGTCGGCCGTTCAGGCCGCCACGTAGTGTGGGGCAAGCGGTACTGGATGGGACCCGAGGGGCATAGGGCGAAGGCCCCGAATGTTTTGGGGCGCATTTCTGAAGCGGTATTAGATAATCCCTGGCAGGGCCTATCCCCCCACTGGGGGCCGCCGCTCAATAGCATTCTATTCGACCATCAGCGCCGCAAACGCTCACCGACACGATGCGCTTCCGCCCTCCGCACCGTGCGACGTGCGTTGGTTGCTTGGCTGCGATGGTCGCTGCGCTCGCGGGGCGGGGGTGTTCCCCGGTCTCCTATGCTCCCGCCCTGCGATGTGTCAACCGCTATGGCCGGTGCCGACAACGAGAGTCGCGTTGAGCTTGGGGGCGGTTTCGACCCGAGGAAGGCGCGGAAGTCCTCTAACGCGGTATACACGTTGCGAACGGAGGCCGCCGCCGTCAGCAGTAGTGACGGCCAAGCCAGGGCCGGGGACGAGAAGTGGCTGTCTCCCCCCGTTTGCCCTGCGGGTAACTTATGATTTTTCGCTGCGGTACTGCGCAATTTCATGCGGCAGATCAACGAGAAGTTCCAAGAGGACGCGCAGGAACTTCACTACGCGTCGGGCATCTTGCCCCGCTACTCCAAGGCTTCCCGGTGTGGGATGGGCGGCTTCGTTTCCGAGAACTCGAAGCTCATGCGCCCACTCACGCACAACAGGTGGTATCCTGCCTTTGGACGCAAGGTCGTCAATCTCTTTGAGAAGAGTTTGGCCGTCAGCATTGTCGCGGCGTAGTAGAAGCTGCAAACCGCTTCGGGCCATCACCGCCGCCGCGTCCCAGTTGTCGCCCTCTAAGCTCCGTCGAGCCTGTAACCAATATCGGCCGACATCTTTCGGCCAGTGTTCGGGAAACGTCTTGGTTTGGGTCGGCCAAGGAACTTGTCGGTAGTCATGGCAGCGGTTGCCCCCTGTCCAAAACACCATCGTGAAGTTGCCGCATCCGTTGCAGCGGTAGATATCATAGTTCAACGTTTTGTTTCGGGATTTTGACGTGCGCGAAGCGCGGTGTTCTCGTTGGAAATTTCCTTCCTCTTCGCAAAAGCCACAAGCTATTCGGTGAAGCGCAAGCTCCGTTCCGTGATGCCCGCTCCAATCGCCCAAGCTCCACCAGAAGTTTCCGCTCATACCGACCTCCATATCGCAAGAGATGTGTGTAGGTTTGCGGATAGAGGCGGGCATTGTCGATCTGCCTGAGCTGTTTGTCCCAAAAACCCTGCCCTAGTGACTCACTCGGAGCGCCGTCAGGGCAGCCTCGAATGCGTCCCGCATGAGCCGTATTGCAATTTTGGGGCGTTTGTGTCATCATGTCTTTAAGTCATGCGGCGCATGGCTTCGAGGAATGGAGGCACGGCAATGCAGATCGGTTATGCGCGGACTTCCACCCTTGAGCAGATTGCCGGGTTCGAGGCGCAGAAGCGAGACCTTGAGGCGGCGGGCTGTAGCAAGGTGTTCGCGGAACAGGTGTCGTCGGTCGCTCAGCGTGAACAGCTAGAGGCCGCGATTGACTACCTCAGAGACGGCGACAGTCTCGTTGTCACGAAGCTGGACAGGCTCGCGCGTTCGATGCGGGACTTGCTGGCTATCGTGGATCGGATCGAGGCGAAGGGGGCAGGGCTCCGCATCCTCGCCATGAACCTGGACACGACCACGGCCACGGGAAAGCTCATGCTGAACGTGCTCGGGTCGGTCGCAGAGTTCGAACGTTCCATGATGCTCGAACGACAGCGAGAAGGAATTGCCAAGGCGAAGGCCGAAGGCAAGTTCAAGGGCCGCAAGCCCACCGCTCGCGCCAAGGCCGGAGAGGTTGAGGCGATGCTGGCGGCGGGCGAGAGCCCGACCGTCGTCGCCAAGAAGCTCGGCATCGGCCGCTCGTCAGTGTACCGGGCGATGGCAGAGCGAGGGCTGAAGCGGCAGACGGCTTACAGGGCCGATAGGGCCGCAGAGAACGCATAAGAGAAGGGGCCGCGAAGGCCCCTTTTCATTTGGTCAAGAAGGTGACGGCCAGGCGCAGAGTGGGCGGATCAAAAGCCGCGATTGGCCCATGCTGCATCCCATACGACGAGCGGATAGCGGGCCGCTGGTGAGACCGGTAGGGCAAGGCGGCGGGCTTCCTCGTGGCCTTCCTCGACAAGCTCATGCCAGCACTCGCAATCGTCAAACTCTTGAACAAGACCGGGAGCAGCGATGGCGACAAACTCGCGGATCGTGACTTCGCGTGTCAGAGCCTCGCCGGGCTGGTAGATCGAGGCGGCGGGAGCAGCGGTCTCGGTGGCAGTGTGCATCGGTCTATCTCCTATGCTGATGCGGTTGCGGATGTTCATGTGGACGTTCGGGCCTCAGTGTTTTTCTTCAGCCCTCGCCTTCGGGCTCGTGCAGGGCGCTCGGTGCGCTCATGACATGAGGCGAAGCTCGGTGCCCGTGGGCGCGGCGCTGAGGGCAATGACACCGGCCGCTGCCAGGGAATGAATGGTTCGATGCAACTCGGTGGTGGACGTGCCAAGCGCCTTGGCGAGGCGACGCTGGCCGCTGCGGATGCTCCCGCCGTGCGCTTCAAGGTGTTCCAAGAGGGCCGCTTTGAGGCCCGTGAAAGAGCCGCCGCAGGGGATCGTAGAGGCCGCCTCGGGGCCGCCTTTGGGAACGGCCTCAGAAGTCGCGTGGGGAGCTTTCGTGCGGCCGTCTGTTCCGACGCCGGGGCGAGCCGTTCCGAGCCGTGTTCCGTGGTGGCGTTGGCCGCTGGCAGAGACGAGCACGGCGGCGAGGGCCGAGCCGATCTCAAGGGCCAGCACCGGCATGAGGGCGAGCCAGTCCGAAAGGCTTGCGACGGCAATCGTGATACCGAGGGCGGCGAGATAGGTTGCCAGGGCAGACGCGGCAGGGTCGGCCTTGGTGGTCGGCGGTGTCGTGGCCATGTCGCGCTCGGCGGTTGCCAGGGCGTGGCGTAGGCGCTCACGCTGGGCAGCGATCTCAGCCTCGCCGCGTAGCGTGGCGATCTCGGCGCAGACGCGGCGCGTGATCGGGCCGTAACCCTTCGCGGCGGTGTCGTCGCAGGAGACGAGCCCCGGCGTCGTCTTGAGCCGCGCGATCTCGGCGGCGATGGTGCCAGCGGGACGGGCAGCGGGCAGGGTGGCAAGCTCGGCTTTGGCGTCGGCGTAGCGAGCGCGGGCAGCGGCAGCAGCGTCACCGGCAAGGGTGCGCTCGGCGGCGGTGTCGGCGCGGATGGAGGCCATGAGCGAAAGCTCGGCCGTGAGGCTGTACCCTACGGCGACGGTGCCGAGCAGCGCCATCGCCACCGCACGGCCAAGGGACCATGAGCGGAGCGCCGTGAAGACGCCTTCAATGGCGAACGGCTTCGCGCCCTCTAGGCCGAGCGCCATAAGAACTGACAGACCGCCGAGCACGGGACCGTGGTGGCCGCCGTTGTGCCATGCGTAGAAGGCACCGAAGCCAGCCGAGGCGGCGGCCAGAGCGGCGGCGGATGCGCCGACAATGATGCGAGTGCCGCTGAAGCGGTTCGCGGTGACAGACATAGGACCTCTCCATAGAGGCGCGGCGGCGTATTGGCCGGAAAGCCGAGAAGGCCGACCGCGAGTGACTGAGGTCCATAGTTTCTCATATTAGCAGGTTATGGCCGCCAGCCGCCGCGACTTCGAGCGCACGCTTGGCGCTTTCCT
>NZ_DAITQL010000092.1:0-15748 GCF_036833075.1 Hyphomicrobium sp. | reverse complement strand
CAGGACCTCGCCAACACCATCGCAAAGGCAGCGAAGGCGAACGATCCCCTGGTCGCAAGTCCAGACCCGGCCGGCCTGTTCCAGCCCTTCCCGCTCACGCCAGTGCAGCAAGCCTACTGGCTGGGCCGCCAACAGCTCGTCGCTCTAGGCGAGGTAGCCTGTCACGCCTATGTCGAGCTACGCGCAACCCAATTTGACCCTGCAAGGTTCGCTAGCGGATGGCGGCAGGCGATCAGCCGCCATCCGGTGCTGCGGGAAGTGATCGACACGGATGGCGTCCAGCGCGTGCTGGATGGAGAGATTCCATTCGTTATCGAAACGATGGACCTTGGTCACCTTTCGCTCGCACAGGCCGAGGCGGATGTCGTCGGCGTTCGCCGGCAAATGTCCCACCAATTGCTGCCGCCCGACCGGGCGCCGCTGTTCGATGTGAGGGTGACGCGGGTCGCCGAAGACGATTGGCGCATCCACATGAGTTTTGATGCGCTCATTCTGGATGGTGAAAGCATCAACGTGCTGCTGGCCGAAGTCTTCGCGGTCCATGCGGGCCAGCCCCTTTGGCCCGCGCCGGCCTTGACCTTCCGGGACTATGTTATCACCAGCGCCCGAAACGTAGAAGCGCACGCCCGCGCCGAAGCCTATTGGCGGAGCCGTATCGACACTTTGCCGGCGGCGCCAGCGCTGCCGCTCGCGGTCGCGCCCTCGCAGCTCAAAGATCCCCGCTTCAGTCGCCGCGCTGCACGCCTTTCCCCGGAGGTCTGGAGCCGGCTGAAGCGTCACGCCACCGATGCCGGCCTCACGCCGACCAACCTGCTTCTGACAGCCTATGCGGAGGTCGTGGCGACTTGGGCCAGCGAGGACGACTTCACGCTGAACCTGACCGTCGGCAACCGTCCGCATGGATTCGACGGCGTGCTGGGCGTCTTCACCACCTTGCTCCCGCTCGAGATCCGAGCTGCGCGCCAGGGATCGTTCCGCGAACGCGCCTTGGCCCAAGGGCGGCGGCTGGCGATCGATCTGGACCATCTGGCCTTCGGCGGCGTGGAAGTGCAGCGCCTCAAGGCGCAGGCGGCCGGCGACCCCGAGGCCGGCCTGCTGCCGGTGGTGTTTACCAGCGTCATTGGTGAAACGGACGTGACCCTGCCCGAGGGTATTACGGTCGCCCACGCCATCACTCAAACACCGCAGACATGGCTCGACAGCAAGGTCTTTGAGGATGGCGGCCCGGAGGGAATCGGGCTCGGGATCGACTGGGATGCGCCCGAGGCGCTGTTCCCGCCCGGCCTGCTCGACGACATGTTCACCGCCTACGTCCAACGGCTGGAGTGTCTCGCCGAGCCGGAGGCCTGGGACGCCCAGGGCGCGGTGCTGACGCCCTTGGCGCATCAGGCTGTGTTCGCCGCCGCCAACGCGACCCAGGCCGAGGCCAACACGGACCTGCTGCACGCCGGGATGTTGCGGGCGGCCGCTGGGCATCCCGCGGCGCCCGCCTTGATCACCGCAGTCGGAACCATCACGCATGGCTCCCTGCTCATGCGTGCCACGGCGCTGGCTCACGACCTGCGCGCGGTGCTGCAGCCGGACGACGCGCTGGTGGCGATCGTCATGGAGAAGGGACCAGAGCAGGTCGTGGCGGCGCTCGCCGTGCTGCTGGCCGGACGGGCCTTCCTGCCGATCAGCGCCGGCCAGCCTGACGGGCGCATTGCCGGCATCATCGATCAGGCCGGCGTCCGCGTGGCCATCACCCAGACGCGCATCGCGCGCGGCCGAGCCTGGCAGGCGGCGGTCACCCTGCTCGATGCGCCGGAAGCCGACCCGGCTGCGCCTCCACCGCCCTTGGAGGCGGAAGCGGTGTCTCCGGAGGCGTTGGCCTACGTCATCTACACGTCCGGCAGCACCGGCGCGCCCAAGGGCGTCGCCATCGCCCACAGTGCCGCCGTCAACACCCTGGCCGATCTCACCCGACGTTTCGGGGTCACTGAGCGCGACCGGGTGCTCTGGGTCTCCTCCTTCGAATTCGACCTCTCCATCTTCGACATCTTCGGAGTGCTCGGCGCGGGCGGGTCGATCGTCATTCCACCCGTCGAGGGCGCGCAGAATCCGGCGGCCTGGGCCGATCTGGTGCAGGAACACGGCGTCACCCTGTGGAACTCCGTGCCGATGGTGGCCGAACTCATGCTGGCGGCGAGTCCGGCACCGCAAGCCCAGTTGGCAAGCCTGCGGCTGGTGTTGTTGAGCGGCGACTGGATTCCGCTCGCGTTGCCGCCGCGGCTGCGAACGGTACTCGCCGAGGACTGCCAGCTCATCAGCCTCGGGGGCGCGACCGAAGCGGCGATCTGGTCAATCCTTCACCCCATCGCGCATATCCAGCCCGACTGGATATCCATTCCGTATGGTCGGCCGCTGGCCAACCAGCGCTTCCATGTCCTCAAGGCCGACCTGTCACCCTGTCCGATTCACACGCCGGGCAGATTGTTCATCGCCGGAGCTGGCCTCGCCGAGGGCTATTGGCGCAATCCGGAAGAGACCTCGTCCCGTTTCGTGCGTCATCCCGTCACCGGCGAGCGGTTGTACGATACCGGCGATCTTGGCCGGTATCGGCCGGACGGGGAGATCGAATTCCTCGGCCGGCAGGACAACCAGGTCAAGCTGCGTGGTTTCCGTATCGAACTTGGCGAGATCGAGGCGCAGATGCTGAGTCATCCCGCCGTAGAGGCCGCGGCCGCTTTGCTCGTCGCCGATGGCAGCCGGCGTCAGATCGTCGGCTACTATGTGGCCGGCCCCAGCACGGAGGCGGACCTTCGCGCATGGCTCGAAGATCGACTGCCTGACTATATGACTCCCACGGCGCTGATCCGGCTCGACGCACTTCCGCTCACGGGAAATGGCAAGCTCGATCGCAAAGCGCTGGCGGCCTTGCGACCGATCGCTTCGGCCGACGACGCCGAGCCACGGACGCCGGCAGAGAAATGGTTCTGCGATCAAATCGCTAGCTTGCTTGGGTTGGAGCGTGTCGGCCCGGAGGACAATTTCTTTCATCTCGGCGGCGACAGCATCGTCGCTATCCGCCTCGTCAACGCGGCGCGCAACGCCGGGTTCGGCCTTGCCGCGCGCGATGTGTTCCTGCATCCGGTAATCCGTCAGATCGCCGAGCGCTCCACCCAGGCGGACGCTTCCGAATACATTGAGGCAGCCTTCTATCCGGAAGAAACGCTCGCGCATCTCCGGCGAACCCATCCAGAGGCCGAAGACGCCTGGCCGCTCACGCCGTTGCAGCAAGGCATCTGGTTCCATGCGGCCTATGGCGGCGCTGGCGCAGACGGAGAAGATCCTTATCTCGTCCAGCTGATCCTGACCTTCGAGGGCGATCTCGATCCCGAACGGCTACGGCGCAGCTTCAATGCCCTGCTGCAACGTCATCGCAGCCTGCGCGTGTCCTTCCACGAGGATGGCGAGAAGCGCCCGGTACAACTCGTCATGCGCGATTGCAGCCTGGCGTGGCGGGAGATGGACCTGACCCACTTGGCGGCGGAGGCGCAGGCCACCCAGGTCGACGCCTTGGCTCGCGCCGACCGCGCGGAACGCATCGCGCTGGATGTCGCGCCGCTGATGCGTGCGACCGTGCTGAAGCTGGCGCCGGACCGCCACCGCCTGCTGCTCAGCCAGCATCACCTGCTCGGCGACGGCTGGGCGACGACCATTTTCTTCCGCGATCTCGTCGCTCTCTATAGGGCCGACGGCGCGGCCGGCGCACTTCCGCCGCCGGCGGATTTCCGGGGCTATCTGGCGTGGCACGTCGCTCAGGACCGGGACGCTGCGCGCGAGGCATGGGGCCGCTATCTCGATGGTCTAACCGAACCGACATTGGTCGCGCCTGGCGCGAGCCGGGCCGCCTCGGCCCATCAGGCCATGCAGGAACGGCTGTTGAGCCGCGCCTTGTCCGCTCGATTGTCGCAGATGGCCAAAGAGCACGGCCTTACGGTCGCGAGCGTGCTGCAAGGAGTCTGGGGCTTGACCCTGGGCCTGCTGCTCAACCGCACCGACGTCTGTTTCGGTGTGGTCAGCTCGGGGCGGCAAGCGCCGGTCGCAGGGATCGAGGATATGCTGGGCGCCGTCATCACGACGACGCCCGTCCGCCTGTCGCTGCAGGGAGCACGCACCGGCCTCGACCTGCTCCAGGCGCTTCAGCGTGATGCAGCGAACCTCATGCCACATCAGCACCTCTCGCTGATCGAGATTCACAAGCATCTGGGCGTCGAAGCTCTGTTCGATACACTCTTCACCTATGAGAACTATCCGGTCGAGCCGCCGCCGCCCGCGCAGTCGTCCGACGACCTGCCGCTGACGGATGTCAGTGGGCACAACAGCAATCACTATCCGCTAAGCGTCGCCGTCCTGCCGGGGTCGGCGCTAGGCCTGCGGTTCCACTACAACGCCGACCTCCTGCTCTCCGGTGATGTCCGACGCTATGCCGATGCCTTCGTGCGGCTGCTGGAGCAAGTCGCCCGCGCGCCCCTGTATCCGATCGCGCGGCTCGATGTGCTGTCCCCCGCCGAACGCGCCCGGCTGCTGGACGGACTGCCGCAGCCCAAAGCAATTGCGAGCTCTTCCTTGGCTTCACTGTTCGAGGCGCAGGTGGCGGCGACGCCTAGCCTGACAGCGATCGTAGATGGGGAGCAGACCATCGATTATGCAACGCTCGATGCTGAAGCCAACCGGCTGGCCTGGCGCTTGATCAGACTTGGTATCGGACCGGGCGATATCGTGGCGACACAGTTCACCCGATCCGCGCTCATGGTGCGGGCGGTCCTGGCTGTGATGAAAGCCGGCGCGGCCTTCATGCCGCTGGATCCGGATCATCCTTCGCAGCGCCTGGCGAAGTTGCTGGCCGATGTAACGCCCAAGCTCACGCTGACGACAGGCGACTTGTCGGCTCGGTTGCCTACCAACCTCGCGCGGCTCGTCTTGGACGACGCGCCCATCGCCAGCGAGATCGCAGAGGAATCAGAGGTCGCGCCTCGAAACGAAGACCGCACGGCTCCCCTGCGCGGCGATCATCCAGCGTATCTGATCCACACTTCCGGCAGCACCGGTCGGGCCAAGGGCGTATTGGTGCCGCATCGCGGTTTGCCGAGCTTGGCCAAGACCCAGGCGGATCGTCTTGGCATCGGACCGGGCGACCGCGTGGTTCAACTGGCGTCCTGCGCCTTCGACGCATCGGTCTCGGAACTGGCGATGACCTTGACGCGCGGCGCGACACTGGTGATCGCGGGCGCTCACGAGCGCGCCGGTGACGATCTGGCCCGCTTGCTGGACAGCGCCGCCATCACTCATGCCACGTTCACGCCCACCGCGTTACAGACCCTGTCCGCGCAAGCCGGTCGGACCTTGCGGGCGGTCCTCGTCGCCGGTGAAGCTTGCCCCGCCGACCTGGCGGCCGCCTGGAGCGCGCGAGTCCGCCTGTTCAACGCCTACGGTCCGACTGAGACCACCGTCTGCGCGACGATGAGCGCCCCCCTTGTACGCGATGGCGGCGTTCCCATCGGTCGCGCCATTGCCGGCGTGCGTGTCTATGTCCTCGATAGCGCCCTGCGTCCGTGCCAATCTGGAACGATAGGAGAGCTCTACATCGGGGGCCAAGCGCTCGCTGAGGGCTATGTCGCGCAGCCCGCGCTTACCGCCACGCGGTTCGTGGCCGATCCCTTCGCCCGCGCGTCCGGCGCCCGGATGTACCGCACTGGCGACCTCGCGGCATGGCGGGCCGACGGCCAGCTCGATTTTCATGGCCGTGTGGACGACCAAGTGAAGATCCGCGGCGTGCGCATCGAACCTGGCGAGGTGGCGGCGGCCATCGCGGCGATGCCGCTGGTCGAGCAGGTTGCCGTCGACGCCGCGCCGAACGCCGAGGGTCGCATGGCCCTGACCGCCTATGTGGCGCCAATGCGCCGGGGCGATGCGATTGAGGCCCTGCGCCTTGAGTGCGCGCTCGATCATGTGGAGGCATGGCGCGAGGTCGAGGACGATGGCGTCGTGTCCGGTGAGGTCGCCGATCCGACCTTCGATACGCGCGGCTGGAACAGCGCCTACACGGGCGAACCGCTGTCGGCCGCGGAAATGCGCGACTATGTCGATGGCGCCGTGGCCCGCATCGCCGACCTCGCGCCACGTAGGCTCTTGGAGATCGGCTGCGGCGCGGGGCTGATCACCTTCCCATTGCTCGGCGCGACCGAGACCTATGTCGGCGTTGACATCTCCAGACGGCGAATCGCGCATTTGCGATCCCTGCAAGGCGATGCGGTGTTGGTAAATCGCATGCCGGGGCTGGCGCGGGCGAAGTTCCATCGCGCGGCCGCGCACGAGATCGAAGGGCTGGCGCTCGGCCGGTTCGACACAATCATCCTGCCGTCCGTCGCGCAATATTTTGCCGATGAGACCTATCTGGTCGAAGTCATCGCCCAATTGATTGAGACCTCGGTCGAACCGGGCGGGACGATCTTCATTGGCGATGTCCGCCATAAGGGATTGCAGGACGCCTTCAACCTCTCAGTCGAACGGCACCGCTGCCGCAAGGATGTGGATGCTGCGGAACTCCGTGAGCTTGTGCGGCGCAAGGCCGAGCAGGAACGGGAGCTGCTGCTCGACCCCGCCTTTTTCATGGGATTACGCAGACGTTTTTCGCAGATCGTGCAGGTCGAGGTTCTACCGAAAGGGGGAGATTTCCCCGGCGAGCTGAACCAATTCCGATACGACGTGCTGATCCGCACCGCCGGCGATTGCGTTGACGCCTCGGCCTTCGAATGGATCGACGGCGGTTTGGCCGAGATCGACTCCATCCAGGAGACGTTGGCCGCACGACCACCGGTCCTGGCGCTCCGCGCCGTGCCCAACGCCCAGACGATCGCCGCCTATTGCGACGCCACCTGTTTGATCGACGGCGACATGGCGCTGCTTTCGCCCGGCGTTGAGCCCAAAGACCTGCGCCGCCTGGGGCAAGCCCTCGGTTATCGGGTCGATATTAGCCTGGCGGCGGGGCATTTAGGCGGCAGGCTCGATGTCCTGTTCCGGGCCGGCGATGACCGCCCCGTACAAATGCCGGGAAGTGCCACCGGGATGGACGCCAGTCCGCCGGCCGCAAGCCCGCTGGACAGCGCGTTTCGTCAACGCATAGCGCGGCGCATCCGGGAAACGCTCGAGACCAAGCTGGCCGCGCCGTTCATTCCGCAAGACATCGTCCTGATCGACGCCTTGCCGATGACCGCGTCCGGCAAACTCGATCGGCAGACATTGCGCGGCATGGTCCGGCGAGCATCTGGGCTGGCGCATGCGCCCAGGAATGCCCGCGAACGCATCCTGTGTTCGATCGTCACCGACCTTCTGTCGCTCGATGTGGTCGATCTCGACGGCAATTTCTTTCACTTGGGTGGTGACAGCATCAGCTCGATCCGACTCGTCAGTCTCGCCCGGGAGCAAGGACTGGTGCTTTCGCCGCGCGATGTCTTCCTGCACCCGGTGCTGCGGGATCTAGCGGCGGCGGCTCATTTTGGACCGGAGGACCCCGAGCAGGAGGATGTTGCGGAAGGCGGTGTCGCCGCCACGCCCATCATCCATCACGCGACCAGCCGCAGCGATCGCTGGCGCAGCTTCCATCAGGCCAGTGTGCTGCTGACACCGGCCCGGCTGAACGTCGACGCCCTGGAGCGCGCCCTGGCGGCGATCATCGCCCACCATGACGCGCTGCGCCTGACGGTCGATGACGCTGGGGGCATGTTCATTCCGCCGCCGAACACCGGCGAACCCGCGTCGCTCCGCCGGCTGATGACGGCCGAGAACACGGCCGTCGAGCGCGATGCTGCACTGAAGGCGGCATACACGGACGCCGTCGCGCGACTGGATCCGTCATCCGGCCGAATGGTGGAAGGGGTATGGGCCGACGCAGGGCCATCGCAGCTTGGGCATCTGCTGCTCGTAATCCACCATTTCGCGATCGACGGGGCGTCCTGGCGCATCCTGGCTGAAGATCTTGCCCGCGCCTATGCACAGGCCGAGCAAGGCAGACCGATCGATCTCGGCCGGAAGACGACGAGCTTTCGGCAGTGGTCGCTGGCGCAGGCCGCAGCAACCTCCAGTCATCGAAACGAGCTTCCTTACTGGCGGGCCATGGTCGAGAGCGCGGGGCTCGCGTTCACGTCCGACCGACTCGATCCTCGGCGAGACCGGGTAGGAGAGGCCGGCTATATCAATCGTTCTCTGCCAAGCGCGACGACCGGCGAATTGCTCACGCGCGTCCCATCCGTGTTCCGGGCGCGCATCAATGATGTGCTGTTGACGGCCTTGGTGCTGGCGGTCGCCGCCTGGAGCAAGCGATCCGGCAAGGGCGGACGGCCAGCGCTGACGCTGGACCTGGAAGGACACGGCCGCGAGCCGCTGGATGCAGCGGCGGATCTGACTCGCACCATCGGCTGGTTCACCAGCCTCTTCCCGGTGCATCTCGATGCCGGTGATATCGATCTGACCGACGCAATGGCGGGCGGAAGCGACACCGGGCGGGCGTGCAAGCGGATCAAGGAGCAGCTACGCACGCTGCCTCATGCCGGCGTCGGCTACGGTTTGCTGCGGCATCTCGACGATGAAGGACGAACGGCGCTGAGTGGCGGTGCGGATCCGCAAATCGCCTTCAACTATCTTGGCCGTTTCGGTCGTCCACGGAATGAGCCGTTTACCCCGGCCGACACATATGCCGCGGTCTTCGGTGGAGCCGAGCACGACAGGCCGCTGGACCATGTGATCAGCCTGAACTGCGCGGTGCTCGAAACGCCCGACGGGCCGCGGCTAGACGCAGTATGGCAATATGCGCCCCGGCTGATCGGCGAGACGGCGATGCACGACCTTGCCGATGCTTGGAACGCCGCACTCCAGGCACTGGTGCGCCACGCTGCGACGCCCGGCGCTGGCGGGCCGTCGCCCAGCGATTTCGACCTCGTGTCGTATGATCAGGCCCAGATCGACGCTTTCGCCGCGATCGTTCCTGAATTGGATGACATATGGCCTCTCACGGCGATGCAGGCCGGCTTGCTGTTCCATTCGCAGCGGACAGCCGGGCAGGAGGACCCCTATCTCGTCCAGCTTCGGCTCGAACTCGATGGCCCGCTTGATCCGGGGAGGTTGCAACGGGCGCTGAATTCACTGGTCAAGCGGCATTCCGGCCTGACTGTGCGGCTCGCCCATGATCGGCACGGTCAACCTGTGCAACTCGTTCCCTTGCAGGCGTCCCTGCCTTTGAGAAGGGTCGTTCTGAACGATGGCGCACCCGACGAGTCGAATCGGATCGCGGCCGAAGATCGAGCGCGGGGGTTCGAACTCATCGGCGGATCCCTCATACGTGCTTCGCTAATCGAGTTAGACGGCGCGCGCGCCCAACTTCTGCTGACGATGCACCACATGGTCGTCGATGGTTGGTCCGGCGCGCTCTTGCTGCAAAAGCTGGACGCGCTCTACCGTCATGACGGCGACGGGTCCATGCTGCCTCATCCGGTCCGGTTCAAATCCTACCTACGCTGGCTCGGCGCGCAGGATGACGAGGAAGCGCGCAACGCTTGGGGAAACTATCTCGACGGCTTGGAAACTGCCCCGCTGACCGGTGACAACACCGCCAAGCCCCACGATGTGTTGGAAAGCGAACTCAGCCTGTCCTGCGCCATGACGGCCCAGCTGGAAGCTCTGGCGACGGGCGAAGGCGTCACGCTCGCTACTTTGGTGCAAGGCGCCTGGGCGCTGCTGCTGTCGCGGCTAACGGGCCGGAATGACTTCTGTCTGGGCGTCGTCAGTGCCGGCCGCCACGCGGCCGTGCCCGACATCGAACGCATCGTTGGCATGCTCATCACCACCACGCCGGTTCGTGTCACGCTGCGCCGGGACGAGTCTGTGGTCGATTTCCTTCGTCGGCAGCAGCGCGAACAGGGATCTATGATCCCCTATCAGCACCTGCCGCTTTCGGACATCAGCCGGCTTGCGGAAGGATCCTTGTTCGACACGCTGTTTACCTTCGAGAATTACCCCAGCGAGGGCGAGCATGGCCGCGAAGGAGGGCTGCCGCTTGCATCGGTGTCCGGAAGTAGCGGTACGCACTATCCACTAAGCCTGGTCGTTCAGCCCGGATCGGCACTGTCCTTCCGACTCCATCTCAGGGGCAAGTTGGCTTCCGCAGGCGGGCCAGAATTACTGGCGCGGCTTGAACAGCTTCTCAGGTCGATGCTGGCCGATCGCCACGCGGACGTGGCGAGGCTCGACCTATTCCTGCCCGGAGAGCGAACCAGGCTGACCCAGGACAACAATGAGACCGCCGCGCCAGTCGCTGCCGGCACCGTGGTCGATATGTTCGAGGCCCAGGCCGCTCGCAGTCCCGACCGTGGCGCAGTGACCGACATGGGGACGACGCTGAGCTACCGCGAACTCGACGAGCAAGCCAATCGCGTGGCCTGGCGGCTGATCGCCGAGGGCGTGGGACCAGGCGATGTGGTGGCCGTGCAAATGCACCGCTGTTCGGCGACGATCGTCACGATCCTCGCCATCCTCAAGGCGGGCGGCGCGTATCTTCCGATCGAGCCTGACTCTCCGGCCTTGCGGCGAGACTTCAGCCTCGAGCAAACGCAGCCGAAGGTCATAGTCACCACGAGCGACTTTGCGGCGACGCTGGCACCTCGGTGGCTCGGCGTGGCCATCGCCATCGATGCCGCCGAGACGCTGTCGGATTTGGCGCAGCGCGCGTCGCGGCCGCCAAGCGCTTCGGACCGCCGAGCGCAGCTCTCGCCGCAGCACCCCGCCTATCTGATCTACACCTCAGGCAGCACCGGCCAGCCGAAGGCGGTCGTCAACAGCCATGCAAACCTGATGCACTTAATGGCCGCCGCCGATCGGTTCGGCTTCGACGAAATCGACGTCTGGACTTGGTTCCATTCCTACGCCTTCGACTTTTCAGTCTGGGAAATCTGGGGCCCGCTGCTGCGTGGCGGCCGGCTTGTGGTCGTGCCGCAGGCGATCGCGCGGGCGCCGCAAGGGTTCCTTGCTCTGCTGGCAGATGAGCGGGTGACGATCCTCAATCAGACGCCGAGCGCTTTTAACCGCCTACTCCCCTTCAATGGCGACGGCCGAGAACTTGCCGTCCGAAAGCTCATCCTCGGCGGTGAAATCTGCCCGCCCGCAACTGCGGGAGCATGGGCCCGCCATTGCACCGTGCACAACGGCTATGGCCCGACGGAAACCACGGTGTTCGCCACCATGAGTCCGGCGTTGGATGGAACGCGGCCGCCGCCCATAGGCGCTCCGATCGCGAACGTCCGCGCCTATGTTCTGGATGAGCGGTTTCGGCCGTGCCCGACCGGGGTGATCGGCGATCTCTATATTGCCGGAACAGGTCTGGCGCAGGGTTATCATGCGCGCCCGGCGCTCACCGCCGCGCGCTTCGTCGCCAATCCTTTCGAGGATGGGCAGCGGCTTTATCGAACCGGCGATCGCGCCTGCTGGGATGACAAAGGCCATTTGATGTTCCACGGTCGCCTGGACGCTCAGGTCAAATTGCGAGGCTTCCGCATCGAACTGGGTGAAATCGAGGCTGCCCTATGTGCCCGGTCCGATATCGCCCGGGCTGTCGTGCGCGTCAGGGACGAGGCCGAGCGGTCCCAGCTCATGGCTTGGTTGGTTCCATCGAGTCTGATCGCACCAGACATCGATGCGGTAAGACGCGAACTCGCCCAAACGCTGCCGCACTATATGATCCCTGGCCAGTGGCATATCGCGACCGACATCCCACTGACGCCCAACGGCAAGCTCGACCTGGCAGCCTTGCCTTCCGGATCAAAGGATGCGGTCCGCTCTGATGTCGTGGTCCGAACGGGCGCGCCAGAAGAATTGGCGCTCTGCGCCATCGTCGCGGACATCCTCGGTTTGGAGGAGGTTGTCCCGACCGACAACTTCTTTGATCTGGGTGGCCAATCCCTGCTCGCAGCTCAATTGGCCGTGCAGGTCAGCGCGAGGCTTGATCGCGACTTGCCGATCGAAACCATCTTCACTCACCCGGTGATCGCCGAGATGGCTAAGCGGATCGGCGTGGTGGCCGAGCCTGGCACCGCCTTCGATGTCATCCTTCCTATTCGGCCTGAAGGCGCCCGCTCGCCGCTCTTCTGCCTTCACCCTGGAACCGGCTTGTGCTGGCCCTACACGAATCTGCTGGCCGTACTCGATCCCGAACAGCCGCTTTACGGCATTCAGGCGCGCGGTTTCTTGCCGGAGGCGCTGTTGGCCAACTCCTTCTTGGACGTGGTCGACATCAGCCTGGCGGCGATCCGTTCGATTCAACCGGTCGGTCCCTATCAATTGGCCGGCTGGTCGTTCGGCGGTAGTGTCGCCCATGCGCTCGCCACGCGCCTGCGCGCCGAGGGCGAAGAGGTCGAGCGTTTGTTGCTCTTCGACGCCTTCCCGCCGGTTCCCGGCACATCGCCGTCGGAACCCGGCGACGTTTGGAGCGAGATCGCTCACGGCGCCGATCTAAGGAGCGAGGCCACACCGCGGGACGCGGCGCACTTGCTCACTCTGGCTAAGGCGCAGGGGCATGTGTTCGGCAGCTTCTCCCTTCCACAGCTGGAAGCCATGGCCCGTGTCGTCACCAACAATGCCCGTCTTCTATGGGAGGCGCGTTTCGACAAGTTCGACGGCGACGTTACCGTATTCGAAGCGACCCGCGTCACGCCCGGTTTTGACCGATCCTTCACCGATCCAGAGATGTGGCGTCCGTTGTGCGGCACACTGCACATCGTACGGGTGGACGCCGAGCATCATCACATGCTGTCTCCGGCGGCGGTCAGGCAAATTCGGGGAAAAGTGTGACTCTTGATGACCTACTGGCACGCTTTGCCGCCCTGTGCGTGACGGCTGGTCTCGATCTGCGCGAGGGGCAGGAACTGATTGTGTCCGCCCCCATCGAGGCCCAGCCTTTCGTGGGCCACGTCGCCGAAACCGCCTATCGGGCCGGCGCGCCGCTCGTGACATGCCTATACGAGGATCCCGCCCTGATCCGCGCGCGTTTCGATCATGGCGTAGACGAAGCGTTGGACCGCGCCGCCGGCTGGCTCTCCGATGGAGTCGTCAAGGCCTATGAAGGTGGTGCGGCCAGGCTTTATGTCTACGGTCCCTATCCTGACCTGCTGACGGGTGTCGCGCCCGAACGGATCGGTCGCATGCACGCCGCCATGGCGGCAGCCTCGGCTGCCGAGGGCGCTTTCACCGCGGATCTGCGCGTGAACTGGTGCGCCGTCCCTTTCGTAACTCAGAGCTGGGCGCGCATCGTCTATCCGGCGCTGCCGATCGCCGAGGCGACCGACAAGCTTTGGGATGATGTGTTCGACGTCGTGCGCGTGAAGTCGGCGGATCCCGTAGCCGCCTGGCGTGACCATCTGGCGGTGCTGGAGGCGCGGCGCCAAAGGCTTCAGGCCCTTGGCCTTAGCGCGCTCCATTTTGTCGGTGGCGGCACGGATCTCATGGTTGGGCTGGCCGAGGGGCATCAATGGGTGGGTGGTCGATCTCGCGCCGCCAACGGCGCGGTTCCGGTGTGCAACTTCCCGACCGAGGAAGTCTTCACCTGCCCACATCGTGACCGGGTCGACGGCAGGTTGGCGGCCTCGCGTCCGATCGCCCTGGGGGGTATCGTCATTGACGGCCTGGTCGTGACCTTCCGCAACGGGATCGCGGAGACTATCGAGGCGCGGGAAGGGCAGGAGATGCTGGAGGGGCTGCTCTCCGGCGATGCGGGCGCAAGGCGGCTGGGCGAAGTTGGCTTGGTGCCGTGCAACTCGCCGGTCGCACGCAAGGATGTGCTCTTCTACAATACGCTCCTCGACGAGAATGCCGCCAACCACATCGCTTTCGGCCAGTCCTACTCGGCTTGCATCGAAGCTGGACGTGACCGGGAGGCGGCGGGCGCGAACGCCAGCGCCCTGCATATCGACTGCATGTTCGGCCATGACGCGATGGATGTGGATGGCGTTCTGAAAAGCGGCGAACGTCGAGCGATCATGCGGGCCGGTGATTTCGTGTTGGATTGACCGGTCGGCCGAGGGGTCTCATCAGCTCGGTTGCGTCAGAGTGTGGCTGAGCGTGCCGGGCGCGATGTCCTGACTTCGCACGAGCGTTCGCCGAGTTGCTTCAAGGGAAGGACCGGCTTCAACCCGATTGGCAAGCGTTCGCATTTGATCGCGTAGCCCTTCGGTCAGCAATTCATCCTTACCGTCCCACGACCATGGAATTCGGCGCCGCAGAGCCGGAACATCGTGAGCAAGACGACGGACCTCCGACAGCAGCACATCAGCATAGGTGAGGCTTTCCAAGCTGATCGTCAGATGGAGTGAGTGCACGTCAGTGCATCTAGCAGCGTGCATGACGCCGCGTGGAAGGTAGAGAACATCGCCGAGCTGCAGCACCAGGCTTTTCCCCGAGCCAAGAGGCTTGTAACGCTCCGGTTCCCAAGGTGTATCTGTGGTGGGAAGGCTCGTCTGATCGATATAATCTTCGTAGATTGTCCAATTCTTCGCGCCGCCACACTGGACGATGAATCCATCGGAAATATCGAAATGAGCAGGGAAACCCGCGCCGCCCATCGGGGCCAAGTAGAGGTTTACTTGGCACTTGGCCAAGAAAAGCTGCTCGAGCTGACGCAAGGTATGTTCAACCGATGGACTTGCATTCTGGAGATCCCGAACGCGAACCATCGCCCCCTGTCGAAGCTGATCGATGAGTACCGCGAGATACGAACGGCCGGTCTTGTGCTGCAGATCGCCAAGACGGACCAACTGGCCCTTCGAGAAAACGTCGATCGCCTCCGGTCGAATCCTGGCAGCGCCAACATCCGCTTCGAGCTGATCGGCCGTATAGAATAAACTTGAAATGTCGTTCTGTGAAAAGGCACTGGGATAATACGCCCAGCGACGTTCCCGCACCTCTTCGTTGAACCGATTAATTGTCTGTCCCCCGAACAGACGGGAGATCTTGTCCTCGATCACACAAGGTGCAGACGAAGCGCTTTTCTCGACATTGTTCATCCGCTGTCCGCCGTTAGAACATTGGGCACACATTACGGAGTGGGTAACGGAGTGTGCATCTCGTTCTGCAGTTGATGTTAAGCGGAGAATTTCCGATTAAGCAAGCGCCAAGGTTCACGACGTGCTGATCGCGGACGGGATTATGACGGCACGGACGGAGGGGGCGTCGCGGGCGGGCGGCTCTCGTCGCCACCGCTATCGAACATCCTGCTCGATGACCTCAACAAGGAACTGGAGCGGCGCGGCCACGCCTTTGTCCGCTACGCCGACGACTGCCACATCTATGTGCAGTCGAAACGAGCGGGCGAGCGGGTTATGGAGTTGGTTTGGATGTCCGCTCCCAACCGACATAGCCCTTGGTGGAACGCCGGTACCAGCCACATGCACGTTGCCTACCGCGCCGCTTCCTTCCACAATCTCGGGCTGGTCAACCTCCTTGATCGGCACAGCCGCCTAAGCTACGGTTCATGAACCGGCGTCTACGGAACCGCACGCACGGCGGTGCGGGAGAAGGGACGCCGCAATGCGTCGGCTCTGCCCGATTCGACTGCCGGAAGCATCTAGTCTAGGCCGCTGCCTGGAACAGGGTCGACAGAAAGTTGCTTACGTTTTTCGCTGCGAGGTTGGCTTACGATATACCGACAGTTGTCGAATGGGGGCCT
>NZ_DAITQL010000091.1:3183-16040 GCF_036833075.1 Hyphomicrobium sp. | reverse complement strand
CTATTCGGCGCTCCAGTACACGCGCGCCGTGATCCAGGAGACCATGCGGCTCTATCCGCCGGTCTGGAGCCTCATTCGCGTTGCCGCAGGCCCCGACGAGATCGCCGGCAAGGAGATCAGCCCCGGCGACCGCATCGTGCTTTTCGGCTACGGCGCCCACCACAATCCGAAGTTCTGGAAGGACCCTGAAGCGTTCGTGCCCGAGCGCTGGATGGACAAGACGCAGAAGCAGGTGAAGTACAGCTACATCCCGTTCGGCGCCGGCAAGCGCTCCTGCATCGGCGGGGCCATGAGCCAGGTGGAGAACACACTGGCGCTCTCGATCCTGCTCCGCCGCTTCCGTCCCGAGTACGTGGGCCTTCAGCCGCCGGGCATCAACGCCACGGTGACCCTGACGCCGCGCGGCGGTCTCCTGTTCCGCGTTCGCGAGCTGAGCTGATCCATCCCGCGGAGGGACGGACCCGCGTTCTTGCAGGCGTCACTGGACCCGACCGCCCATGCGAAGCATGGCTCCGCCATGACGTCGGGTGACGGATAGTTTAAGCAACCCCAGGCGCGCCAACCCTCACGTCATCCCGGCGCAGGCCGGGATCCAGACACGTCTCCGGGAGGCGACGCCCAGAGCACGGCAGCCGACAAAAAAACGGGCCCGCAACGGCCCGTTTTTTTGCTTCCGGTCCGAGATCGGGGCCGGCCGTTCAGCCGACGATCTCCTTGGCCGAGAAGTTGAGCTTGATCTCGCGCGAGGCGGACTTGGGGCTGTCGGAGCCGTGCACCGAGTTCTCGCTCTTGGAGAGCGCGAAGCGCTTGCGGAGTGTGCCCCGCTTGGCCTCCTCCGGATCGGTCGCCCCCATGATCTCGCGATATCGGACGACGGCGTCTTCGCCCTCGAGCACCTGCAGCACGATCGGCTCCGAGGTCATGAACGCGACGAGATCCTTGAAGAACGGCCGCTCCTTGTGCTCGGCGTAGAACTCCTGCGCCTGTGCCCTGGTCCACTTGACGCGCTTTTGAGCAACGATACGCAACCCAGACTTCTCGATCGCAGCATTGATCTCACCCGTGAGATTGCGCTTCGTTGCGTCCGGTTTGATGATTGAGAAGGTGCGCTCGATGGCCATCATCATAGCTCTCTGTCAGATCCTTTTTTTTCGAATTTCAAGCGATTGCGGGCCGGCTTATAAGCCAGGCCCGACGCCGCCAGAAGGCGGCGCCTTAACGCAGGCCGCGACTCAGGCCCGCAACCAGCACACATGCCCTGTAAAAGCCCGGATTCAATGTTGATCAGACTCAAAAGCGCAAATTGCTGGGGAAGATCTGGGGATCCACGACCGGCATGCGAAGCTCCGCAAGACAGAAAATGCATCTTGTGGATTGTTGCCGCACGGCAAGGACGGGGCACGGCATGGAGGTCATGATCGGGAACGTCGGCCGGCAGCGGCAGGTTCGGGGCGGCCCGGAGACTTGGACCGGCGTTCTCACATCGTGGTATGAGCGGGCATGACTGGATCAGCGTCAGACGTTCAATGGTTCATCGCCCGGGACGGGACGCAGCACGGCCCGGTGACGGATGCCGAGCTCAGGAAGATCGTCGAGTTCGCTCACCTGAAGCCGACCGATCTCGTCTGGCGCCAGGGGTTCACCGACTGGCGGGCCGCATCTTCCGTATTCCCGGAGCTTGCTCAACCCGAGCCTTCTCCCCGCGCGCCGGCACAACCCGCGGCTGAGCCAGCCGCACCCGCAGCGGTTCAAGCCTCGGTCACCCAGACCTCAGTCACACAGGCTCCAGCCACCCAGGCCCCGGCGGCTCAGCCTGCAACAGCCCACACCGCAGCGCCCGCCCGCGAGTCCGCGCCCCGGGACGGATCGACCACCCGGCCGCAGGCCCAGCCCGTGTCCGGATCGGCTCCGCACGATGGCAGGCCCCCGGAGCGCGAGACGAGCCCGGCCGATCCGATGGTCACGCGGCCGCTCGGCAATCCCACCGTGCGCACGGCAGGCCCGCTGCCGGCTGCCGGACCGGGCGGCGCGGCAATGTCTCCCGCGGGCTTGGCGGCCTCGCGCACCACCACCGACAGCCGCCGGCCGTCGGAGCTCTCGGCGCAGCAGCGCCCTGCCCCCCCGCCCGCCGGGCGTGGCGGCAAGCTCGCATTGGTGGCGACCGGCCTCATCGCCATGATCGGCGTCGGGTTCTGGCTGTCGAGCGAATACAAGGACGATGTCTTCACCTACATGCAGGCCGACGACACGGACCCGGGACGGGGACCGGAGCCCGAAGCGACCGCAACCGCGGCGACAGCCAGCACCCTTCCGCCTTCTGCAGTGACCGCTCCTGAAACAACGGCCGCAGTTCAGACCGTCGCCGCAACGGCGCACTCGCCCGAGGACATCGACCGCAAGCTGCAGAGCCGGGGCATGTGGGCCTCCGTCAAGCAGGAGTTTCCGGACTGGTATCAGGCGCGCGTCACCGAGGTCGCACGCCTCTCTGCGGAGAACAAGGAACAGGCCGAGATCACACGCTATCTGGTGGGTGAGCTTGTCGCTCTCCGGCGCGAGAATGCCAAATACGCCCTTGCGGCCAGCACCCCCCGCCACAAGGAGCTGGCGGCGGCCTTCCTCGCAAACCTGACCCAGCTCTCGCAGGAGAGCGGCGACGACTGCTACGAGTTCATCTCGAAAGGCGAATCGAGCCCGACCATCGTCGCGCGCATGGACGATCCGGCGAAGAGCGCCGAGATCGAGGCCCAGGTCTCGGCTGTCATCGGCGCGATCGCCGAGGGCCGGAAGCAGCCGGCCGAGCATGCCGCGCCCGTGAAGACCGACTACGACGTGCTCGCCGGTGAGCTCGGCCGCCTCGGCTGGACCCAGGCGGACATGCAGCTCTTCGCCAATCCGAAGGCTCTCGCCCAGGCGCCGCGCGCCCGTGTCTGCAGTATGCTGAAGGACTGGTTCACGGCCCACCTCGCCATCGAGGATCCCAGCACCCAGGAACGTCTCCTGTTCGAGACCCTGAAGCCCGTCATCTCCGGCTAGGCGCTCGACTTGCACACGCCGAACGGCGCTTTTTGACGATTTACCTTTGCGCCGGATGCTCGGCGGCCTCGATAAGCGAGGTCATCCGGCGAAGGAAATGGCTTTCCGAGAACTCACGCGCCCTCTCCTCGCACGCAAAACGCATGGATAATGCCTTTTCCGGGGTCATGGCCATCACCGCGCTGACGATATCGCGGCGCGTGAAATCGGGATCAAGAAGCGTGCCCGTGGTCCCGTCGCGGATCGATTCAAGGAGACCGCCTTCTGCAACTCCGATAACCGGCTTTCCGGCCGCCATGGACTCGACGGGCGACATACCGAAATCCTCGTCTTTGGCCAGATAGATCGTGGCGATGGATCTGCCGATCAACTCCGCAAGCTCCGCATCACCGACCCACCCCCGGAACTGAATATTGGGTGCGTTCGCCGCCAGACGTCGGAGGCGCTCCTCCTCCTCGCCGCCGGACACCACGACGAGATGCTTCTCCGGCATGTCGAGAAACGCTTCGACGATCTTATCGACTCTCTTCAGCGGCGAGAGCCTGGCGGTGGAAAGATAATAGCTCCCCTGCCCCGTCCAGGAAAAACGACCCGTATCGATCGGCGGATATATGACAACGCTGTCCCGACCGAGATATTTTTTAATCCGGGCACGCGTATTCTCGGAGTTCGTGGCGATAATGTCCATCCGCCGCACCGCCCGTCGGTAACCGTGCTCGAACAAGGCCAGACCCGGGAGCGCGATCAGGCGACGCAATGGGCTTTTCCTTGCCAGGATGCTCTCGCGCTGATCGAAAAGGAAACGCGGCGGCGTGTGGCAATAATAAATGTTGATGCCGCCGTCCGATCGATCTGGCGCGGAGAAGGGCGACACGACACCCGAAAACAGCCGCACCGGAAAACGAGCAGCCCAGCGTTGCTGGCGACGGAACGCTGCCGTCAGAACCGGAATATGCAGTCCGAACTTTCGAAAGCGACGAGCGACGCCGAGCGAACGGGCGCCGGTCGGAAAATACGTCTCGTCGAACGACTGGTCTGTTTTGTAGCCGTAGACCAGTGTCGCATGAGTTGCCTGCGCCAGTGTCAGGACAAGGCGCTCTCCGCCACCGCGGATGCCGAAATAGTCGTGAAAAATCGCGAGGCCGGATGACACGGATCGAGAAAAGCGCATGAAAGAGCTGTCCTGATTACGCACCATAGTCCGCCATCTTGAGCCACCAGTAGGGCTGCGGTTTGGTTGCGACGGCGGCACGCCCCAGTGCGGGGATCATGGCAGCGAGGTCGAAACGGTTGTTGAAGCGCCACTCGAACTCGGCGAGGTAGCGGACCATGTGCTTCTTGCGGATTGCGCGGTAGGTGCCGGTGATCGCGCTCTTGATGTTGCCGAGCACTGTGTTGACCCATCGGAACGCAGGGTGTCGCGCTGCGCGCCGGCCGGAGCCGGTCGCGAGCGCCACGTGGGTGTGACCTGCCCTGTTTCTTCGGGCCACGCTTAGCTTGAGACGACCACCCTGGTTGCTGTCTTCGGTTGCCCCCTGCGGGACGGTGATGCGACGGGCCGGAGCGCGGAGGCTCCACATACCGCAGCGGTCCGGCCCGTCGCCGGGACGGATGCTGCGTCTTTCTCCTTCAGTCTCGCCGCGAACGCGGCCGGCGTCAGATAGCCGAGGCTCGAATGCGGCCGCACCTCGTTGAAGTGCCGCCGCCACGTCTCGATCACGACCTTCGCCTCGGCGCGGGAGCGGAACCACTCTAGCGACAGGCACTCGTCGCGGAACTTGCCGTTGAAGCTCTCCGTCGATCCATTCTGCCAGGGCTTGCCGGGATCGATCAACGCCGTCTGGATGCCTTGCGCCACGATCCACTTCAGCAGCGCGCGAGAAACGAATTCCGGGCCATTGTCGGATCTGAGGTACAGCGGCACGCCGCGCTCGGAGATGAGACGCAACAGCACCTCGATCACGCGGCCCGAACGGATGCGGCCATCGACCTCGATCGCCAGCCCTTCCTTCGTCCACTCGTCTGTGACGGTGAGGCACTTCAATTGCTGGCCGTTGGCGCACCAGTCGAACACGAAATCGTAGCTCCACACCTGGTTCGCGCCCGTCGGCGCATTCGGCCGTGGGCGGCCCGTCGCGACGCGCTTTCTCGGTCGCCTTCTCGGCACCTGCAGCTTCGCCTGCTTCCACAGGCGATGACAGCGGCCGAAGCTCATGACGTGTCCTTCGCGTTCGAGGAAGATCGCGATCCGCCGATAGCCGTAGCGCGGGTACTGCGCGGCGAGCGCCGTCATCCGTGCCAGCACCGGCGCGTCCCTCTCCGTTCTCGTTGATCGATAACGCAACGCCGACCGTCCGACACCGATCAGCGTGCAAGCCCGCCGCTGCGACAACCCCTTGACCACCGCGTACGCCACCTGGGACCGGCGAGCCGGCACGCTCACCATTTTTTTGCATTGATCTCCTTCATCACCTCGATCTCGAGGTCGCGCTCGGCCACCAGCTTCTTCAGCCGCGCGTTCTCTGCCTCAAGCTGCTTCAGGCGGCGCACGTCGTCCGACTGCATGGCGCCAAAGCGCTTGCGCCACGTGTAGAGCGTTTGCTCGCTGATGCCGTGCTTCTTGGCGACACTGGCCTTCGGATCGCGATCCGCTTCCCGCAGGATCGCCACCATCTGCTCGTCTGAATACTTACCCTTACGCATCGTCCGTCTCCCTTGGGTGACGAACGGAGTCTACATTATTTCGGGTACCCGTTCAGGGGGAGGGTCAACAGGTCAGAAGCATTTGATTTCGCCGCAGCCAACATGTAGCAATGCGCTGAAAGTAGGGCCCCGATGATCATCCCTCAACCTTATACCAACATGGACGTATAAACTAGAATCATGATGACCATGCCGAAAATAGCGCTGATTACGGGCGTCACCGGACAGGACGGTGCCTATCTAGCGGAACTTCTGCTTTCCAAGGGGTACGAGGTGCATGGCCTCGTGCGGCGCTCGAGCACATCCGACGTCAACACGACACGGTTGAAATGGCTGGGGATCGAGAATGACGTGCATCTGGTCGACGGCAACCTGCTCGACCTGTCCGGGCTGATCCGCACGATCCGCGATGTAAAGCCGGACGAGGTCTACAACCTCGCCGCTCAGTCCTTCGTGAAATCGTCCTGGCAGCAGCCGATCCTGACCGGAGAGGTGACCGGGCTGGGCGTCGTCCACATCCTGGAGGCTCTGCGGCTCGAACGCCCGCAGACGCGCTTCTATCAGGCCTCCTCGTCAGAGATGTACGGCCTCATCCAGGAGCCGCAACAGTCGGAGATGACCCCCTTCTACCCGCGCTCCCCCTATGCCGTCGCCAAGCTCTACGGTCACTGGATCGCCGTGAACTACCGCGAGAGCTACGGCATGCACGCCTCCAGCGGCATCCTGTTCAACCACGAATCACCCTTGCGCGGCATCGAGTTCGTGACGCGCAAGGTCACGGACGGCGTTGCGCGCATCAAGCTGAGCCTTGCGAAGGAACTCAGGCTGGGCAACATCGACGCCAAGCGCGACTGGGGTCATTCTAAGGACTATGTGCGCGCCATGTGGCTCATGCTTCAGCAGGACACGCCGGACGACTATGTGGTCGCGACCGGCCGCACCACGACGGTGCGCGAGATGTGCGCCATCGCCTTCGCGCATGCCGGCCTGAAGATCGACGACCATCTTGTCATCGACCCGGAGTTGTTCCGACCGGCCGAGGTGGACGTCCTGCTCGGCGATCCCGCCAAGGCGCGCGAGAAGCTCGGCTGGCAGGCGGAGATTCCGCTCGAGGACATGATCCGCGAAATGGTCGACGCCGATCTCGAGCGCTACCGCGCGCAGGGCGCGCGGGCCTGAAAGGGAAAAGTCCGTTGGCGGCACGGCTCGAACACCGCGTCCTGATCACCGGCGGCACCGGCTTCGTCGGCTCCTTCCTCGTCCGCCATATGGAAACGGAGGGACAGGGCGGCGGGATCGTGGCTCCGGGCCTGGGATCGGTTCCGATCGTCGACATCCGCGAGCGCGACGCGGTCGAGCGGCTCGTCCGGGAGGTGAAGCCGACGGCGCTGGTGCATCTGGCTGCCGTGGCGGCGCCGGCGCAGGCGCGCGACGACCCTGGGCTCGCCTGGGAGATCAACCTGACCGGCACGCGGAACCTAGCGGAAGCGGTCCTGCGTCACGCGCCCGGCGCGCGCTTCATCCATGCCGGCAGTTCCGACGCCTACGGCGCATCCTTCATCGACGCGCAGGCACCGCTGACCGAGGATGCCGCCCTGCAGCCCATGAACGTCTATGCCGCCACCAAAGCGGCAGCCGACGTGATGATCGGCCAGATGTCCCACGACGGGCTGCGCGCGGTGCGCTTCCGTCCCTTCAACCACACCGGCCCTGGCCAGTCCGACACCTATGTGATCCCGGCTTTCGCCCGCCAAGTGGCGCGCATCGCCGCGGGCCGCGATGAGCCCGTGGTGCATGTCGGCAACCTGGAGGCCGAGCGCGACTTTCTCGACGTTCGCGACGTGGTCAGGGCCTATGCGCAGGCAGCCTTGAGCGATATCCCGCACGTGCCGGATCTGGTTTTCAACCTGTGTTCCGGAACGCCGACACGCCTTGCAGCCATGATCAACATGCTGATTGAGCGGGCGGGCGTGACGGTCGAGGTCCGGTCCGACCCGGAGCGGATGCGGCCCGCGGACGTGAAAAGGACATGGGGCGATTTCAGCCGCGCGCGCGCTCGGCTTGGCTGGAGCCCGGTGATCCCCTTGGAACGGACGCTGGACGACGTCCTAAACTATTGGCGGGAACGATCATGACGGGCGGGCTGGGCGATCTTCGCGAACGCGGAACAGGCACCAAGCATGCCTATGCCCTTTGGTCCGGTAAGCGCGAGGAAAACCATGGGAAATCAGACCTCAAGCGCATGGACCGCCGCTTCTGACGAACCCAGCTTAGATGATTGTTCCGGCAGAGAATTTTCGGATATCGCCGGAAGTAAGGGCATAGGCATGGGAACCGGGAGGTAGCGCCGATGCTGCGGAGCCTGTGGGAGTATAGGCATTTCATCCTCGCCTCGATCCGCGCCGAGCTGAAGGGCCGCTTTGCGCGCTCGCGGCTGGGCGGGCTGTGGTTCCTGCTCAATCCGCTGGCGCAGACGCTGATCTTCTCCATCGTGCTTTCGCAGGTGCTTCAGGCGCGGCTTCCCGACACCGAAGTAAAGGCCGCCTATCCGATCTATCTTCTGTCTGGCCTCGCCGCGTGGACGCTTTTCAGCGAGATTCTCAATCGCAGCACGACCATATTCATCGAGCAAGCTTCAGTGATAAAGAAGATCGCCTTTCCGAGGCTGTGCCTGCCAGTGATCGTGTGGGGCAGCGCGCTGACGGGCCACGTGCTGCTGATCGCCGCGATCCTCTTCGTCTTCCTGTTCTTCGGGCACGTGCCGGGCTGGTCGGTCCTCGCGCTTCCCCTCGGCATCACGCTGATTTCGGCGCTCGCCTTCGGCCTCGGCATCATCCTCGGCGTGCTGAACGTCTTCGTGCGCGACATCGGCCAGATCGTCGCCATCGTGCTGCAACTCTGGTTCTGGCTGACGCCGATCGTCTACCCGGCGAGCATCGTGCCGGAGCGCTTCCGCTGGGCCGTCGACCTGAACCCGATGGCGCCGTTGGTGCGCATCTATCAGGACGCGCTTCTCTTTGGCCATTGGCCGCAGCCGCTCACGCTCGCCGTCCCGGCCCTGGTCGCGGCGGGCGCGGTGACATTCGCCTTCGTTCTCTTCCGGCGCGCGAGCCCGGAACTGGTGGATGCGCTCTGAGATGGAACTCGTGCTGACCGTCGAGGGACTTGCCAAGCGCTACGCGACCTATCGCTCGAACCTCGAGCGCTTCGCGGGCTGGTTCGGGGCGAAGGTGACGCCGGCGGCGGAGTTCTGGCCGGTCAGCGACCTGACCTTCACCGTCGGCCGCGGCGAGGCGGTCGCCATCATCGGCCAGAACGGCGCGGGCAAGAGCACGCTCCTGAAGCTGATAACCGGCACCATGCGCCCGACACACGGCAGCGTGCGTGTCGCGGGGAAAGTCAACGCGATCCTCGAACTGGGCCTCGGCTTCAACCCCGAATTCACCGGCCGGCAGAACGTCTTCTACGCTGGCGGGCTCATGGGCCTGTCGCAGGAGCGGCTTGCGGAACTGGTTCCCGACATCGAGGCGTTCGCCGAGATCGGCGAGTTCTTCGACCAACCGCTGCGGGTCTATTCAAGCGGCATGCAGGCGCGGCTTGCCTTCGCGCTGGTGACGGCGGAGCGGCCGGACCTTTTGATCGTTGACGAGGTGCTGGCAGTCGGCGACGCATTTTTTCAGGCAAAATGCTACGAGCGGATAGCCTCGTTCAAGAAGAATGGAACATCGCTGCTCATTGTGACCCACTCAACAAACGACGTCACCCGGCATTGCGATCGAGCTATTCTCTTACGAAAAGGTGAACTCGCTTTCGATGGCGATCCACGTGAGGCCTGCAACTACTATCTTGATGAAATATCCGGCGGTCATGGAAACTCCATCCTTGATCCGATCGCCACTACGTCGCCTGCCTCTCCTCCACCTGAATTGCTTGAACGCGAGGAGCGTTTTCACACACGACCAGGATACCGCAAAGAGGAGTATCGCTGGGGAAACGGTGGGGCTAAAATTCTCGATTACATTATTACATCGAGAGGAGTAAATTATCCTCCAGCGATGAAAAGCAATGATAGAGTAGATTTTTATTTTTCAGTTCTTTTTGAGAGTGATTATGATTCGGTAATACCTGGATTTTTGCTTAAAGCACATGATGGCGTTTTTATCTACGGCACCAATTCGCTTCTCTCCCGCAAACCTGTAAAGCCGATTTCCGTAAAGTCCGGAAGTCAATTGATATTTTGTTTCACGATGCCTATGGCGGTGACCGCCGGCCACTACCTCGCTTCATTTGGAATCTCTGCGGGGTCACGGGAAAATACTATTCCACTAGATAGACGTTACGATTCAGTGCTTCTGACAATTGAGCGGGATTTAGATATTACCGGCATTTGCGATCTGGCCGCAGAATTTTCTATCATAGACGGAGAGTAACGTATGTCGATCGATGTTCTTGTTAGAAAGCTTCCAGAAGCTTATCAGCCCATATTCAACCATCCCGAGATTTCTGCCGAGGCATCCCGCGGTTGCATGGATCGTCTCAAAAACATCACTACCGTCTACAAAGAGATCGAAAAGTATCTGGGTCGTCGGCTTCGGGTGCTCGACTTAGGCTGTGCGCAGGGCTTTTTCAGCTTTTCGCTGGCGGAACTCGGAGCTACGGTTCATGGGGTCGATTATCTGCGAGAGAATATCAATCTATGTCAAGCAATCGCTGTCGAAAACCCGGATCTGACCGTCTCGTTTGAAAAGGGCCGAATTGAGGATTGCGTTGATAATATTGGAGATAACCAATACGATATCGTATTGGGGCTCAGTGTCTTTCACCATATAGCGCATGATAGAGGAATAGAATTTACTCAATCTCTTATAGGAGAGATTGGAAAAAAAACCACTGTAGGCTTATTCGAGTTAGCGCTGGCAGAGGAGTCACTTTATTGGGGCATCTCTCTGCCAAAATTTCCTCGTGACCTGCTTAAGAATATTGCATTCTCGCATGAAATTTTCCGCCATAAAACGCATCTCTCATCTCTTGCGAGGCCGCTCTATTTTGCGAGCAATCACTACTGGTTTCTTGGTGGGAAATTGGAGAAATTTGAGCAATGGACAGATGTATCCAACGATGCGTTTCCAGATGTTCATCAAGGGAGCAGAAGATTCTACTTTGGAAAATATCTTCTCGCAAAGATTATATATTTAGACAAATCTGATACATACATTGATAATAGCAATGAATTTCGTAAAGAAGTGGCATTCCTGCGCAATCCACCAGAGAATTTTTCAGCACCGAATCTGCATCTCTGGGGAAACAATGAACGTGAGGCCTGGCTCGTTCGTAATTTTGTCGCGGGCGAACCGCTCATTCGACGCATACTCCATAGCCTCCCCTATGATCCGCATAAAGTAATCCATGATATATTGAGGCAGCTTATCCTCCTTGAGGAGGCCGGCCTTTATCATAACGACTTGAGGCCATGGAATGTTATAATGGACAAAAACAACCGTGCGAAATTAATCGATTATGGAGCGATTGATGATGACGGTCAGGATTGTGTTTGGCCGCGAGATATATATCTCTCATTTCTGATATTTCTAAGAGAGGTTCTGGACAGAAAACTAGGTTCTATTCTGCCGTTTCGTCCCCCGTGGTTCAATCCGGACGAATTGCCTGAGCCATATCGCTCCGCAGCATGGAAGTTGCTGACCATCTCGGCGCCAGATCGTGGGTTCAAGCAATTCAGCTATGACATTGATCGCGGCGATGCCTCGGCATGTACGCCCTTCAGCACGCCGCAAAATATGCTTCCTACCATTTTGTCCGCAATGACGGCTATATCTGACGCTACTGCAGAATTTTATACGGAACTGCTCGCGAAGAGACATCGTATAGCGGAACCTGAACCGATAGCCGCGCATCTGGCGGAGATCGATCGGCTGAACCGTCACATCCTGGAGACGGATGCCGCGCTGGCCGCGATGCGCGCCTCGACATCATGGCGCATCACCGCGCCCTTGCGCGCCGTATCGCGCGCGGTTCGCCTGCAGTTGCACGGTCGACGCTGGTTTGCCCAGGGCGTGAGGGCGTGGATCACCTTCAAGCCGGGATCGCGCCCGCACCGGTTTACGCAGCGAACGATCGAAAAGACCGCCCGGTTCGTGCTGGCGCGCCCGCGATTGGCCGGCGTGGCGAGCCGTATATTGCGGCTGTTACCAAGGCTCGACCGTTGCGTACGCGACACTCTGGGAATAGGCGTGCCTGCAGGCCCCCCCTTTTTTTTTCGTCCCGGTCACATCGTGATCGCTCCCACCGGACTGCCGCCGCGTGTGCGCCGAATCTACACCGACCTCAGAGCAGCGACCAACGGACGCTGAGGAAATCGCCATGCGTATCGTAATAGACCTACAGGGAGCGCAGACGAGCAGTGCCTTGCGAGGAATTGGTCGCTACACGACGGAGCTTGTAAAGGCCATCCTGCGCCAGAACAGGAAACATGACGTCATTGTCGTCCTGAGCGGGCTGCTGCCCGACATAAACGACCGTATCCACGAGATGCTGGAAGGCCTGCTTCCACCCGGCAACATCGTAGTATGGGAGGGCGTAGGGCCCGCCTTCTACGGTCGCGAGGCTGATACGTGGCGCCGCGAGGCCAGCGCGCAGGTAAGGGAAGCTTTTCTGGCAAGCCTTTCGCCGGATTGCGTGCTCGTCACGAGCCTTTTCGAGGGCTTCTTGGAGAATGCGGTCGGAACGATATCCTCATTTCCGCTCCGCGTCCCGACCGCAGTCATCCTCTACGACCTGATCCCGTTTATCTATCCGGATCTTTATCTGGGCGACGAACGCACCCAGAAATGGTATGCGGACAAGATAGAGAATCTCAGGCGTGCGGATCTGTGGCTGGCCATTTCGGAAAGCGCACGTCGCGAGGCAATTGACCGACTCGACTTGCCCAAAGGGCGCGTCCACACGATCTACACAGCGGCAGATCAAACCTTTCGACCCGTCGAGATTCCTCCCGCCCAGGCCGAAGTGCTGCTGCGAAAATTCAATATCAACCGTCCTTTCCTCCTGACCACAGGCGGCAGCGAGCCGCGAAAGAATCTCGAACGCCTGATCGATGCCTTCGG
>NZ_DAITQL010000091.1:0-3173 GCF_036833075.1 Hyphomicrobium sp. | reverse complement strand
CGGGCGCCTTCCGGGTAAGATCGCGGAGAGATACCAGTTGGTCGTGTACGGGTGTAGCAACGCCCAAAACAGACTCACCGTGAACGGCTGGATCGATAAATACTATGCAAGGCCGGAACGTTTCGTCATCTTGAATTATGTGTCCGATTCCGATCTGGTCGAACTCTACAATTTGTGTGAACTGTTCGTGTTTCCTTCCTGGCACGAGGGCTTCGGTCTGCCCGCGCTGGAAGCCATGCAATCGGGCGCTGCGACGATCGCCGCGGACGCCACCAGCCTGCCCGAAGTACTAGGTCGGCGCGACGCCCTGTTCGATCCGTTCGATGTCGCTTCTATTGCCGGCAAGATCGCTCAGGTTTTGTTCGACGACACGTTGCGAGCCGACCTCGCTGCGCACGGCCTACAGCAGGCCCGAACCTTTTCCTGGGACGACACTGCCAGGAAGGCCATTGAGGCGGTCGAAGAGGCCGTGCGCAAGCACAAGATCAGGGCTGTTCCGCAAGAAAAAATCTACCGGACCGTGATCAGTCAGATCGGGAAGGTTCAAGGTCCGGGCAGTGCGCCGGAGGACGCCGACCTGATCACTCTCGCCGGCTCCATCGACAGCAATATGGCGGCCGCCTGCCGGTTGCAACGGCCTCTCGAACTACCCAAGCAGCTCACTTGGCGCGTCGAAGGTCCATTCGACAGCAGCTACAGCTTGGCACTTCTCAATCGCGAAACGGCGCGCGCTTTGAAGGGGCTGGGCCACGAGGTGGCCCTCCACTCGACGGAGGGCCCCGGTGACTTTCCTCCAACACAGGCGTTTCTGGAGGCCAACCCTGACCTTGCGGAACTGCACGCCCGTTCACAACGGATTTCGCCGCAAATCTCTGATGTCGTCAGCCGTAATCTCTACCCTCCGCGTGTTTTCGATATGGAAGGTGCCGTCAACCTCCTGCACCACTATGCCTGGGAGGAAACGGGATTTCCATCGGAATGGGCCGAGGAATTCAATACCCACCTCAACGGTGTCGCCTGTCTCTCCTCGCATGTAGAAAAAATCCTGGTCGACCATGGTGTCGCTTGCCACCTCGAAGTGTCCGGCTGCGGCACCGATCATTGGGAACGCGTCGAGCCCGATGGCGATTTCGTCTTGGACACGAAGCGGTCATTCAGGTTCCTGCACGTGTCCTCCTGCTTCCCTCGCAAGGGAGTTGACCTTCTGCTGAAGGCCTACGGATCCAGCTTTTCAAGCGGCGACGACGTGGTACTGGTCATCAAGACCTTCCCGAACCCACACAACGAGATCCATGGGTGGCTCGGGCAGGCGAAGGTGGATAACCCATCCTATCCCGATGTCCTGATCATAGAGGACGATCTTACAGATTCCGCCCTCAAATCCCTTTACCGGCAATGTAACGCATTGGTCGCTCCGAGCAAGGCGGAGGGCTACGGTTTGCCCATGGCCGAAGCCATGTTGTCGGGATTGCCGGTCATAACCACTGCGTGGGGCGGGCAAAGAGATTTTTGTGACGAGGAAACGGCCTGGCTCGTGGATTACGAGTTCGAACTGGCACAGTCTCATTTCGGCTTGTTCGATTCAGTCTGGGCGCGCCCGTCCGTTGAAGACTTGGCCGCTACAATGCGAACGCTCTTCGATCTGCCGGCCGCCAAACGTAGAAAACGAGCCGATCGCGGGCGGGAACGCCTACTGGCCAACTCCCGATGGATCCACGTGGCGGAAAGGCTTGAGAAAATCACCAGACACGCCGTGATCGAGCCTTCGTCGGTGCGCCCGCGCGTTGGCTGGGTCTCGGCCTGGAACACGCGCTGCGGTATCGCCAGCTACTCCGAGCACCTTCTCGACAACATGTCCTCCGACATCACCGTCCTGGCTCCCGCTAATCAGCCCCTGGAGCAGGCCGACGGACAGAATGTGCTGCGCTGCTGGCAGACTAACGGCCATGACGATCTCGAAAATCTGCGCGCCAGCGTGGAGGAGAACGACTTCGACGTCATCATTGTTCAGTTCAACTACGGCTTCTTTTCGTTCGACGCCCTTGGGCGCTTTATAGAGTATATGCTCAATCGGGGCCGCACCGTAATCGTCACGCTGCATGCCACCTCCGATCCGCAGGGCGACGCGGAATGGGGAAGGCAGAAGCGGTTGGAACTGCTGCGCGAGCCGTTGTCGCGTTGTTCGCGTCTCCTTGTTCATACTGTGGAGGATCTCAATCGTCTCAAGGGACTGGGGCTTGTCGACAACGTGGTGCTCTTCCCGCACGGCATTCTGGATTTCAACAGCGAGTCCCGCACCCTCGAGGACGGCGTCTTCACCGTGGCGACCTATGGCTTCTTCCTGCCCCACAAGGGACTTCTCGAAACGATAGAAGCGATCTCGATCCTGAAGGAGCGCGGGTTGCCCGTAAGGCTGCGGATGATGAACGCAGAATATCCCGTACTGATCTCCGCCGAGCTGATCATGCGAGCGAAGGCGCTTATCAAGGAAAGAGGACTTGAGGACATAGTTCGCCTCGATACATCCTTTCTTTCAGTACACGAAAGCCTTCGCCGGTTGGGAGACACCGATCTGATCGTGTTTCCTTATCAGCAGACAGGGGAATCCTCGAGCGCGGCTGTTCGCTATGGGCTGGCGGTCGGCAGACCGGTGGCGGTTACGCCTCTGCCGATCTTTCAGGATGTGTCTCCGCTGGTACTAGACCTGCCCGGCCTTACTGCGGTGGATATCGCGAACGGTATAGAGCAGCTGAGAAAGGAACTTATCAACGATCCGGAATGCTATCGAAGGATGAAGCCTGATGCGGATCGCTGGCGGGAAACGCACCGCTACTCGCATCTGGGCCGGCGGCTTGACGGCATGATCGTCGCCCTACACAGGAAGAGGAAACGGTCCGCTGTATCTGCCTGTTAGCCCCTTGTTATTCACGGGGCCGCTCGTCTCGATCTGATGGACGACGACGAAGCCGTTGGTTTGGCGTAACATTCTGTTGTCGAAGCAGAGTGTGCGCGTCGCCAGAGCCCGCCACCGTCCATCACCATGCACGCTATGCCCATTCTGCCCTGCCTGTCACCGGTTGGGGCCAAGCCGCTCACAGCCGCCTTCGATGCCGGCCGCTGACCCTCCCCCCGATTGGTACTCGTTTATAAGTAGACTCCGTTCTGGTTATGGT
>NZ_DAITQL010000090.1:0-16065 GCF_036833075.1 Hyphomicrobium sp. | reverse complement strand
TACAGGAGTTGACCATGGCGAAGCTGAAACTCGGACCCATCGTCGAGGACAGGCCGGTCAAGGTGACAGTGGAGCTGCCCGGACCGCTTCATCGCGACCTCGTCGCCTATGCCGAGGTCCTGGCGCGCGAGTCCGGTCAACCCGCCGCAGACCCGGTCAAACTGATCGTGCCGATGCTGGAGCGGTTCGTCGCCACAGACCGGGGTTTCGCGAAGGAGAAGCGGAGCAAGTCGGGCGGCCACCAATGACCTGTACTACCTGCGATCAGGAGCGGTGGCCGCGATGATCTCGAGAAGCGTATCAATGACGACGAGCGCGGCGTCGAACCGGGCTTCGTCACCCGGCGCTCGGTTCTGCAGCGCAAGGGTGACTGCGCCGTGAACCGCCGCCCAGTAGGTGAAAGCGTACCGGTTCGGGTCCATCCCGGGGAGAAAGCCCTGCTTCTGGCAGGCCTTAATCGCCTTCACAGCCAGTTCCAGCACGGACGCTCCGGCATCGGACGAGAGTGGATCCTCGTCCGCGGCGACGCCCGGCGGTGGAGAAAACATCAGTCGGTACAGCGTCGGATTGTTGAAGGCGAACTGGACATAGGCGCGGGTGCCTTCACGCAAATATGCGAGCGGATCGGAGCGCAAGCGCTTCGAAAGCGCAAGCTTCTCCTCATAAAGCTTCCGGAAGCCGGCATCGTGCACCGCCCGCAGCAATGCGTCCTTGTTGCGGAAATGCCCGTAGAGAGCGGGTGCGGTACAGCCGACGGCCTCGGCGACCGCCGCCAGCGGCACATCGAAATCGTCCCTCTCGCCAAGGAGCCGGATGGTCTCCTCGACCGCTTTCCGGGAAATGTCGAGCGCGTCTTCCTTCTTCGGGCGGGCCATCAATGCCGCCCGCGCTGCGGTCGGACTGCCCCGGGTCCCGACTGCGCTTCCAAGGACCAGGGCATCATCGTTTCGGAAGGCACTTCGCTTCTCTCCTGCTGGCGGACGGCTGACCGGAGTTTACTTAATGCCATTAATTTTCATTGACGACTGCGCTGTCAACCGGCACGATGTCATAAACTGAATAATGTTAAGTTTCTTGCGTGAGCGAACCATGACGACACGGCGCAGGGATAACGACGCGGCTGGAGCCTCGATAGGCATCAAAGGTGGCGCTCGGCTTCCTCAGGCGTCGGATGGGGCGCGACGGGCAGACGGGAACAGTTGATCGTGGATGGGCCGGATGACATTGGTCCGCGCCGGAGCAACAAGGCTCCAGATGAAATCCTGATACCTGAGCTGCCGCGCAGTCGCATCAAGCTCCACCACCTCCGGTATTTCGTGGCGGCCGTGGAGCACGGCAGCTTCCGCAAGGCAGGCCGAGCACTCGATATCGAAGAATCGGCGATCAGCCGCCGCATTCGGGACATGGAAGACGAGCTCGGCGCATCGCTGTTCCAGCGCCACGCGGGAGGTGTCCGCTTGACGATCGCCGGCGAGAGATTTCTTGGGCCGGCGCGCAAGGCGCTCCGGCATATCGACACGGGCGCCAGTGACGTCGCTGCGGTCGGTCGATCGGAAGAGGGACACGTCAGGGTAGGCGTCTTCTCGTCACTCGCATCTGGGTTCCTGTTCGATCTGCTGCGGCAGTTCGGCAGGCTCCATCCAAATGTTCGAGTGGATCCCATCGAAGGCAATCCGGCGGAGCATGTCGCTGCTGTCCGGACGCTGAATCTCGACGTCGCCTTCATTACCGGCACGAAGACCTGGGACGACTGTGAGACCGAGCATCTGTGGTGCGAGAGGGTCTTCGTTGTACTGCCTGACGATCATCCGTTGGCGGTCAAAGCCGAAATCGGATGGCCGGACCTGACGGCGGAGAGGTTCATCGTGAGCGACGTTGCCCCGGGCCAAGAGGTCCACGACTTCCTGGTCGCGCACCTGTCCGATCTCGGCTCTCACCCTGACATTCAGTCCCACCAGGTTGGCCGCGATAACATGCTATCGCTCGTCGCTGTCGGTCGCGGCATCACGCTAACGAGCGAAGCCACGATCGTCGCGAAATTTCCCAGGATCGCCTATCGGGAGCTCAAGGGTGAGGTTTTGCCGTTCAGCATGGTGTGGTCCACCCGGAACGACAACCCCGCATGCCGGCGGCTGCTGAGCATGGCGCGGGAGATTGGCTGGCGACCACAAACACCCGCCGACGCCCGCTGACAAGCCCGCTAGGCGGAAGGGATCGCGAAGGCCAAGGGGACTTCGGAGCTGATAAGCGAATCCGCTCAGCATTTCCGATTCTTCGCATATTTTTCAGACCAGTTGATAGGGCTGTCTGGCGGAGGCGGTTGATGTGTTGATGTTGTCGTGCGACCTAGTTGTAAACTGTCCATTGCGAGCTTTTCGTTCCGGAGTAATAGCGTTGTCCCAGTCACTCACAGGTTTGCCGTTGCGAACGCTGCAACAGTCTGGCGATCTCATTGCTCCTCATGCGGCTGCTTGGGCTCGTGAGGGCGACCCGGGTAATCCAGTTGTTCTACAAGCACTCTTCGCTAAGGACGGATCGGACCAATCAGGTGCTCCGACCTTGTGGTTTGGGATTCCTGCCGATGGATCGGTGTCCTCTCTGCTTGCGTTGCTTCCAGAAGCGGAGCGGTTAGAAATTGGACGCTTGCGTAGCGACCAGGACCGATGGAGCGTTGCCGCAGCCCGCGCGGCAGCACGAATCCTTCTTAGCCAACTCCTTGATTGTCCTGCGCGGGATATTTCCCTCATTCGGAGTGACCGCGGAAAGCCCCGGCTCGATCCTCGGTATCACGGAGCTAAGGCGAAACACCTCCACTTCAGCATCAGCCACACTAAAGAATTGGTGGCTGTCGCGATAGGGCGTTCTCCTATTGGCATCGACGTAGAAGCGGTGCGTGAATTTCCAGATATGATGCAAGTCGCCAGAATGCAATTCGCTCGCGAAATGCTTCATGACCTTCTGGCGGTCGAGGCAGATACGGAGAGGGCCGCGCTCTTCTTTCGATTTTGGACCTTGGGCGAGGCGTTCATCAAAGCAACCGGCGAAGGCATCGCGCAAGGGCTGCAATCCTTTTCTTTTCCTGCCCATGGCCGCCCAGCATTGACGCGGGTGAGCGAACTCTGGGGGCCGCCGGGTCGCTGGTGCTTTGGAACACTGGGGTGGGGAATGCTCCCTCTTAACGGCTACCCCTAGCTCGCGCTATTTCGCGAATGCGTCCATCTCGCGCACCAGACTGAGCGGACGCATGTCGGTCCAGTTCTCGTCGATCCACGCCATGCACGTTTGCCGTTTGCCCCGTGGTCCAATCGTCCGCCATCCGGCAGGCACGTCAAACTGAGCGGGCCACATTGAATGTTGGCCTTCATCGTTGACCAGAACGAGGAACTCGCCTTCCTCATCGTCGAAGGGATTAGTCATTATGATGCGCTCCTTTCTCCAAGCTGATGAATACCCTAGCGGCACGTTTCAGATCGGCAAGCCAACAACTTCCAGGACAGCCCGGTGGAACGCCTGCACGGCCGGCTCATTGCGCCCCACAATCAGATCTGGATTTTCTCCCTCGGCCGCTAGGTTGTACCAGATGCCTTCAGCGACATCATAATCCTCCAGCGTCACATCGCTCTTGCTGTCGTCGATGGTCCCGAATTTGGCTTGATAGCTTTCAACCGAAAGGCCCGCGATGTGGACCGAGAATAGACAGACCATCTCGCCCGGCGTCTCGCCAGGAAAGATGCGGAACATGCGCACGAAACGCTCGGCGGATCCGATATCGCCGGCGACCAGAATGGTATTTGGGAAGATGAAGTAGGTTCCCGTATGCCGCGCTTCAGGCCATTCCTGCTCAAGCGTGCCGACCAGATCGGCAAGCGCACGCTCCGCAAAGGTCAGCACCCAGTGTGCGGCATGATCGTCGAACGCGGCTACATCGGAAATGTAGGCGTCTCCGATGGAGCGGGCGTGCAACACGCCAAAATGATAGCTCTCGGCATACGTATCGATGGCGATCTTCCAATTGGTCCGCGCATCAAGGCGGCTGGCCTGGACCGGCTCCATCTCGGCCAGTTCGAGTGTCGCCAGGATCGGCGCGAAGCTGCGTAGATGCCCCGGTAGGTCGAGCGGCTCGTCACCACGCAATCGCACAAAAACGGCACCATCCTGTTCTGCTGCGGCGACGGGTGACAGCCGACAATTTTCGAGCGTCAGCGGGTCAAAACCTGCTCGACCTGGGACGTTCGCCAGGTGGCCAGCCAAATCGTAGCTCCAACCGTGGAACGGGCAGACGATACGCCGGCCGCGCCTCACGCCTGGACCGTCCGCGGAACTCACGAGCTGCGCGGCGCGATGCACGCAACGATTACGAAAGGCGCGAACCTGCCCGTTGTCATCCCTCAAGATCAAAACCGCATGGCCGGCGACCTCAAACACTGTCCGGTCGCCGGGGAGCGGGATGTCCCGTGCAAGACAGGCGATAAGCGGCACCCCTTCAAACAAGGCCCGCCTTTCGGCAGCCCAGCGCGTCGGATCGGTGTAATAATGCACGGGGAGACGCAGCACTGTCGGTGCAAAGTCCGTGGTTCTGCCGGCCGCGATATGCGCGACCAAGCGTCGGCGAACGGATCGAGCTTGCGCGCGTCGCGCCTCTTGAAACATAGTCGTCTGAGCCAGCTGTCAGCACCCCCAGATTTCAGCACCCCGAGGAACAGTAGCTTGAATACTCAAAAAGGAAAATCGAATTCAGCAGTGGTCTCGCGATATTGGAGGTGTACTGCGTGATCGAGGATCGAGTCGATCTCTCCGTGGAAGATACCGTGGTGGCGAGGCCTGCCCATGTGCCGACCGACCGGATAGTGGATCTCGACGTCTATCGCCTGCCGGGATCAAGTGACGATTTTCTGCAAGCTTGGCTGGAGGTGGCTACCAGCGCCCCGGCGCGAATCATCTGGACGCCGCGCAATGGCGGGCACTGGGTCGTGCTGGGGGGAGCTGACATTGCTCACATCTATGCCGATCACGAGCATTTCTCCTCTCGGATCACGCTTGTTCCCCGCAAATGGGGCGAACTGTATCCGCTACGGCCCACCACCCTCGACCCACCCGAACACCAGCCCTATCGGCGCATTCTAACCAGCCTGTTGTCGAGCCGCACTGTGCGCCGCTCCATACCGATCGTGCGCGCGCTCGCCTCTCGCGCCGCCACAGGCATCCGTTCTCGGGGAGCGTGCGACGTCGTCGCGGATTATGCCGCAGCGCTACCCTTCGCTCTGTTCGCGGGTCTGGCGGGAATCGAGGCCGACCGCATGGGTGTGTTGCCTGGCCATGCCGCTCATTTGCTTGCAGATGAAGGGACCGATCTCGTTGAGCCCGTGATGGATCGCTTCGCAACCTTCCTGCGGGCGTTAATCGCGGAGCGGCGGGCCGTGCCGGGAGATGACATCATCACTGCGCTTCTGGCCGGCAAAATCGACGGCCGACCTATCGAAGATGATGAGGCTGTGGATGTTGCGACCGCTCTGTTGACCGGTGGCCTGGACACCGTCGTGTCGCTCTTTGCGATGATGATGAGGCACCTCGCCGGTGAAGACGCGCTGCGCCGCAGGCTCGTCGCCGATCCGGGATTGTTGCCGGCGGCGGTGCGCGAGATGACACGGCGCTTCGCCATCATGACCAAGGCGCGACTGGTCCGCGCGGACCAGCTCTTGGACGGCGTGACCCTGAAGGCAGGAGACATGGTCGTGATGCCGCCGTTGCACGGCCTAGACCCCGCGATTTTCCCCGATCCTTTGCGCGTGGACCTGGACCGGCACGCCGCCCCGCATTCGGCATATGGTAACGGAGTTCACCGTTGCCCCGGTGCGCAACTGGCCGAAGCGGAAATGACAATCATGCTGGAAGAATGGCTGGCCCGAATCCCAAACTTCACGCTCGATCCTGATCGCCCGGTGCGCATGCAAGGCGGCGTGCTGGGTACGGTCGTCACTTGCCACCTGCGCTGGGATACGGCGACCTCGACACCATGACCTATGATGCGGAATCCCTACTAGCGCAGGCAACGCGCGAGGCTGATCGTCTGCCTCTCGAACAGATCAACGTCAGCTTAGGAGAGCGCTTTCGAAGCGAGACAGTCGGACCTTATTTCGCGCGCCTACGGCGAGACGATCCAGTCCATTGGTGCCCTGACAGCGCCTACGGTCCCTACTGGTCGGTCACGCGGTACGCCGATCTCATTGCAGTGGAAAAGAACTTCGAAGACTTCTCGTCGGCGGGCAACGTCATCATCAATGACGTTCCACCCGAGTTCGACGCGCCGGCATTCGCCACAGCCGATCCGCCCGGGCATACCGCCGAGCGAGCTGCTGTGGCGCCGGCGCTCGGCAATCGGCGCGTCAGCGCGCTGGAAGACGAAATTCGGCGCGAAATCGGCTTGATTCTCGATGCGCTTCCAGTGGGGGAACCCTTCGATTGGGTGGAGCGGGTTTCGGTCGAGTTGACCACGCGGATGGTGGCCGCGCTGTTCGACTTTCCACGCGATGAGCGCCACCTGCTGCCCTATTGGGCCGAAGTGCTGGTGACAGGCCCAGAACCTGGCGCCCTGGTCGAGAGCTGGGATCAGCGAGCGGCGATCCTCGATGTCTATCTGGCTCGCATCATGGAGATGTGGCGCACCCGTACAGGCGGGTGCGGGCACGACATCATTTCCGCGCTCGCGAACGCGCCCGCCACCTGCGCCATGCCGCAGGATCCCAAGCATCTGATCGGGACCGTAACCATGATCGCTGGCGCCAACGAAGCGGCGCGTGGTGCGCTCTCGGGCGGCGTCGTTGCATTCGACCGTTTTCCGCAAGCTTGGGACCAACTGCGCGCCGCGCCGTCACTCATTCCCAATGCGGCGGCAGAGATCGTCCGCTGGCAATCTCCGATCATCCATATGCGACGAACGGCAACTCGCGATACCGATTTTGGCGGCAAGTTAATTCGAAAGGGTGACAAGATCGTGCTCTGGTACTGGTCGGCGAATCGCGACGAGGTGGTGTTCGAGGATGGCGAGGCGTTCCGTGTCGACCGGCCTAACGCTCAACGTCACGCCGGCTTTGGTTCGGGCGTCCATCGCTGCCTTGGCAGGCGCGTAGCTGACATGGAGCTACGGCTGCTTTGGGAAGAGATCCTGCCGCGCTTCCGCCGTCTCCGCCTCTGTGAGCCACCGAAGAGGATAGCCTCCAACTTCTCGTCCAACTACCAGCGTGTAATGGTCGTCGCCGAGAGGTAATGGAACCCGGCCGGGAGCCTAATCGAAAAAAGCGATTAGCCGCTCGTCGATGCTCTCGCGGGGCGGAACGTCTTCGGAGCAGTTCGGATCCGTGAAGGCGGCATGGGCAACGCCCTGCGGTCGGGTCGGATCGGAATCGTAGCCCGTGAAGACCAGCAAGTCGTTTCGGCCCAAGTTCGGAAAATAGAACCAGTGCTGAGCCGGGTTGTAGTGGTAAAGGCTGAGTTCAAAGCGGATCGTGCTGCCGTCTCTGGCCGTAATCACCTGATCGCAGCCAACAACATCCTTCGACAGCACGCTGGCCGGCTCGCAGAATGCGAGCGGCGTATCCTGTGGCGGATTGGTCAGGCACCGCCAGACATTGTAGATCGCATAGCGGCGAGCCAGCCTCTTCTGCGCTTCTCCGCCAGGCAGCAGATGCTCCACCCAAAACCGTGAACCGGCAGCTGAGGAGCTGAAATCGCAATGGGCAAAGCGTCCCAGCACGGTCGTCCCATCAAGACTATGGCGCATCGAGCGCTCGCTGCGACGGACAACGCCGTTGCCCAACGCCACGACCTTGACGGCTCCAGTCGTCTCGGCGACGATCTCCTCGAGCGCTCGAAGATAGGCGGTGCGGCCTTCACCTGCCGGTTGGTACTCCAGCGGACCTGTCAGATGAATTATCTCGATGCCATGGCGATCGAGCGTGAATGTCATCCGCTCGTCATGGATCGCGCTGATTGGAACGATGTGCCCTTCAAGCGGGAGAAAATCCTTGTCCGAAGGCGTATCATGAAAGACAGGACGCCGCTCGCACGGCGCTAGGAACGCGATCTCAGCTTCGACGATCGCCAGCGAGCACTCCGTATCATAAGTGTTCAGGGTCACGGGCTTGTCTCTTCTCTACACCTTTATTAACAACTAGGGTATGATGAGGGGCAAGTCCAAGTTATTTCTAACACGGAGGAACTTGGTCGGCGCAATCGCCTGGTCGGCGTTGTTGCCGAGCCCGCTCGCTGCGTCACCGGCAGCTCAGCGCGTCGCCGTGTTGGATTGGGCCATCGCTGAGACCCTTTTCGCGCTTGGGGAACCGCCGATTGCGTTGGTGGCGGCGAGCGACTGGAATCGATTCGTGGTCGAGCCCCACCTGCCGCCTGGCACGGCCGATATCGGCGTCCAGCAAGAGGTCAATTTCGAGCTTTTGGCATCTCTGCGCCCTGATCTGATCCTGACGTCGCCATTTTCGCAAGACCAGGAACCAGCGCTCGCCCGCATCGCACCGGTTCGCCGATTCACCGTCTTCGAACCGACATCGTCGCCACTCGAGCGCCCTCGCAGATTGACCCGTGAATTGGGGGCGATGGTCGGAGCCGAACGGCAAGCGGAAGCTCTCATCGCATACAGCGATGTGCAGCTAGCTGCTTGCCGCGCGCGTCTGGCGCGTTTGCGCCTGCCGCCACTTCTCCTCGTGAGCTTTCTCGACGCACGGCATGTGCGTGCTTATGGTGGAGTCGGCCTCTACCAGAATGTCCTCGACACACTGGGACTCCAGAACGCCTGGACCAAGCCCACAAATGCTTGGGGCTTTGCGACGACGGGGATAGAAGGGCTTGCAACCGACAAGGACGTGCGCCTCGTCGCGTTCCAGCCCGTCCCGCCGGATGCGTTGATGACACTCGCCCAGAGCCCTCTCTGGCGTGAGCTGCCGTTCGTCAAGGCGGGCCATATGTCGATATTGCCGCCGGTGCTCATGTTCGGAGCGCTGCCGGCCGCCCTGCGATTCGCACACCTGCTCACGACTGAGCTGGAGCGCGTCGCGGGATGATGGATGGAAAGGAAAAATTCGGCCCAGCCCTGCTGGCTCTCATCCTCGCTCTGATCGCCGGCGGGCTGGTGATCGCGGTCATCCATGATCCGCTGACGGCGTTCCTACGAACACCCTTGAGGACCGAGGGCTACGACGCTGACAGGATGGTCTTCATCTATGCAACGCTGCCCCGGCTGGCCATGGCGGCGCTGTGCGGGGCCGGACTGGCGGGGGCCGGCGCCATCATGCAGTTCGTGCTGCGCAACCCGCTGGCTTCGCCGACGACGCTTGGTGTCGAGGCTGGTGCGCGAGTAGCACTGGCGATTGCCACAGTCGCGGCGCCGGGCCTTCTCGTTTTCGGCCGGGATCTTATCGCCGTCTCGGGCAGCGCAATCACTACAGGTCTGGTTTTCCTGCTCGTTCGGCGTCGAGGTTTCGAACCAGTCGCGACGGTGATCGCCGGCCTGATCGTCGGTTTGTTCTGCGGCGCCCTGGCCGCTTTGCTGGGCCTTGTCGAGGCTCGGCAAATGACTGCGGTCTTTCTATGGGGCAGCGGGTCTTTGAGCCAACAGAGCTGGTCGCCGTTCGTGGGTTTGGCCCTGCGTTTGGGGCTGGCCTCGTTGGCCTTGCTGCCGCTCCTGCGCTCCTTGGCCGTCCTGCAATTGGGCGACGAAGGGGCTCGAGGGCTTGGCCTATCGGTAGCGCGTCTGCGTTTCGTCGCGATCGCTATCGCCTCAATCATCACCGCCGTTATCGTGAGCACAGTCGGCGTGATCGGCTTCGTCGGACTTGTCGCGCCGGCCCTCGCGCGGCTAGCCGGTGCACGTCGGCTCGTAGCACTATTGGGCTGGTCGATCCTGCTCGGCGCATTGATGCTGTTGATCACCGACACGGCTGTCCAGCTCGTCGCCGGCCAGCTTTCCGAGTTCCTGCCGACTGGTGCCGTCACGGCCGTTCTCGGCTCGCCCTTGCTTCTCTTGCTCATTCGCCGGATGAAGCCCTCGGTGCCCCCCGCCATCGCCGCGCCGCCCAATTGGAGTGATCCACCCGCGGCGCGGGCGCCTGTCATTCTGATTGGACTGGGACTTCTCGTCATTGTATCGTTGCTCGTCGGGCGAGGGCCGAGTGGCGACTGGTCACTACCCTTTGATGCGTGGGGGGCGGTCGCTGTCTGGCGGCTTCCGCGGATACTGGCGAGCGGCGCAGCCGGGGCCCTGTTGGCTTTATCCGGCGTCATCCTACAGCGCCTAACTCGCAACGAACTGGCCAGCCCCGAGGTGCTCGGCGTTTCAGCCGGCGCCTTGCTGGCTGTGGCGCTGAGCCTGGTGCTCTTCGGTGAGATAGGCGTGGCGGGTGATGCAGTGACAGCCGTCTGTGGCGGCATAGTTGTCCTGCTGCTGATCCTGACAGTCGGCCGGCGCAGCGGCTTTGCTCCGGATCATATGTTGCTTGCGGGCATTGCGGTCAGCGCGCTCGCCGACGCGCTGGTTGGTGTACTGACTGCCGTCGGCGATCCGCGCGCGATGCGCCTTCTGGGCTGGATGTCGGGCTCAGTCGCCGGCGTATCGCTCGAGGCCGCGGTGCTCACGATGTTGGCTGCGTCAGTGGCACTGTTCGCGGCGCTTGTCCTGCGCCGCTGGCTGGAGCTTCTTCCTCTGGGGTCGGAGGCCGCTCGGGGGCTCGGGGTGAATCTAACACGAGCACGACTCTCGCTGTTGCTGCTGGCCGCACTGACGAGCACAGCCGCCATGCCAATCCTTGGGCCTGTCACCTTCGTTGGATTGGTAGCCCCGCATATCGTCATGACACTGGGGCTGCGAAAGCCGCGATCGGTGCTCTTCGCCGCGGCGGGAACGGGCGCCGCGATCATGATTGGAGCGGACTGGTTGGCGCGGACTGTCAGCTTCCCGCTGCAATTGCCGACGGGGCTTGTGGCCGCGTTGTTGGGGGCGCCGGCGTTGATGCTTTTATTGAACAGAAAGGGGCGCGGTTGATGAACGGAACGTCGACCGGAATGACCCTGGCCGACCTGCAGTTCGCGGTCGGAGGCAAGATGCTCTTGCAGCCCTTGACGCTCGATATCGGCAGACAGGGCCTGACCGGCATCATCGGCCAGAACGGTTCTGGAAAATCCACCCTGCTTCGGCTTCTCGCCCGCCAGCAACCACCGAGCGGAGGAACGATCCACTATGATGGGCGTGATGTCGTCGACTGGCCGGATCGCGCCTTCGCTCGTGCCGTCGGCTATCTGCCGCAACATGTACCAATCACGACACGGCTGACGGTGCGAGAGCTGGTGGCTTTTGGACGCTATCCTTGGCACGGCGCCTTTCGTCGCTTCAGCGAGGCCGATGCCGTGAAGGTCGACGAGGCGCTCGACCTCACTGCGATGACCGGCCTAGCCGAGCGGTTCCTGGAAACCCTCTCGGGCGGCGAACGCCAACGCGCCTGGCTCGCCATGCTCGTGGCGCAGGAAGCGCGGCTGCTGTTGCTCGACGAGCCAATCGCGGCGCTGGACGTGGGTCATCAGATCGAGGTTCTCAGCCTGCTCCGGCAGCTCAGCGAGACGCATCGCGCTGCGAGCGTGGTTGTGATCCATGAGATCAATATGGCGGCGCGCTTCTGCGACCGGATCATAGCTCTGCGTCAGGGGCATCTTGTCGCCGATGCGGCGCCGGAAGAGCTGCTGATTCCTGATCGCCTGGATGCGATTTACGGCATACCCATGGGCGTTGCCCCCCTACCTGAGGGAAGGGGCCGATTTGCCTTTCCCATGGCCGACAGGTGAGTTGACCCTCGGGCGCCGTCGTTCAATCGTAGAGAGTGTGACGCATTCAATCATGGGGGACTGCCGGGACGATGATCGCTCAGGAAGACGTGGACCCATTCTCCTTCCCGCAAGGCCTTGATTTCGTTGTGCGAAGCGACGACTGCCGTTCCGGTCGGATGTCCGGCTTTACGGTTTTCGATGCGTCCCACAACCCTGACCGCGCGTTGGTGGCGGAACGCCTGCGCTCAGGCATGCAGAACGACGAAGAGAATCGCGTGTTCGGAACGGTGTTGGGGCTCGCCGTCGGCGACGCGCTCGGCGCTCCCTTGGAATTCAGCGATCTCACATATGGCACTTCGGATTTGTCCGGTTTCCAATCCGACGCCTGGGGCAGGGCGGAATACAACAGATTTGCACTTCGCCCTGGCCAATGGACAGACGACACTAGTATGGCGCTCTGTCTCGCCGATTCGCTACTGCTGAAAGGCGCATTCGATGCCCATGACGTGCGGCTCCGTTTCCTGAACTGGTGGTACTTTGGCTATTGCAACGCCTTCTTTCTGGACGATCAGAGGCCGACAAAAAATTCAGTCGGGCTCGGCGGCAATATATGGCAAAGCTTCGAAGAATTTACACGGCTCAGGACGCAATTCACGACAGCCGGAGATTTGAAGACATCGGGAAATGGATCCCTCATGCGCAATGCGCCAGTAGCGCTTTTCTTCCGGCATGACGCCCGATTGGCGGACACCATTTCTTACTGGCAGAGCAAAACCACCCATCAGGGTGAGGAAGCCGCCGAATGCTGCCGACTGCTGACTCGGTGCATACTCGACGGTATTCGCGGCGATGGAACAGCGCGCTGCCTCGAAGGGCTGGCGGATCGTTTCACGTCGCAAGTCTATTCGGTGGCTTGCCTGTCGCGCTCCGAGCAGGAAAGCGCATGCACCGACAATATCGGCGCTAGTCTGGAAGACAGGAATTGGAACTGGGCCAGCTCGGACTTTCGATACTCTCCGACCCGCGCGCGCGAACATCCTGAATATATTGGTAGTTACGCTATGGACGCCCTGGCAATGGCGTTGCATTGCATCTGGTCGACCTCGTCGTTTGCCGATGCTGTTCTCAAATGCGCAAATCTCGGTGGCGATTCCGATACGACGGCTGCCATCACCGGGCAGATTGCAGGCGCCATCTACGGAGCAAGCGCTATTCCAATGGATTGGATAGACGCGGTCCTGCGCTGGGATGCGCATTCGGACATCCTGTTGCGAGCCCATAAACTGAGCCAACGCCAGAGGATCGAAATGGAATAGATGCGCCGAGCCTATCGGTGAATTCTGTTAAGAGTGGAAATGAGCCATGATACTAGACGAAAGGGCCGACTATTTTTTCGCGTCTTCGCGTGTTCGGCAAGCCCTCCGAGAAGCGATAAGGCTTGTCAACAGCGAAGAATTCGCCGAAGCACAGATCGAGCTCGGCACCTGCCTGAGCAATGCCTTGGGCACCCAAGTCGCAATCGTCTCGCATGATATGGCGGTCCTATATGCGTACCTCGCTATCGCTACCGACGCAGGCCATGAACTCGGTAAGGCGCTCGATATCCTCTCCGAGGGAATTCGTAATATCAACGCTAGCGATCCCAACGAGCGCTTCTACTCGAGTCGCCTTATCGCAGTTCAGCTATGGCTGCTTGAGAAGGCCGGAAGATCCGAAGGCGCGTTGACGATCGCAAAACAAGCCGTCGAGAGATTGCCTCCGCCGTGCGACGGTGACGACCGCACCAATATGTATTTGGAAGATTTATACTTCCAATACAGTTCGCTGCTCATCAAACACGGCGAGGATGAGCTGGCGTCGGCCACACTGCAAGGGATCGCTGATCGCTGCGCGCACGCCATGACACACTACGGACCCATGGCGTTCATGGAGGAGGGTAAATTCGAGCGCTTCTGGCTGAACCAAATCGGCAATGACGCTCGCGGCATAATCGCCGACAAGGCGCAATCGTCAGCGGCGCCGCAACCATGAACCCTGCGAACTCCAAGCTACGATAGCGGATAGCACATGTATGCCACCGACAATCGCTGCGTTCGCGATGCGTCTCCACAGCCTGACAAGCAGGTTGATCCCTCTTCGGAAGGGGCGTCGACCCTCGCGGCGCTGCTCGAAACTCAAGTTGCTCGAACGCCCAACGCCGTCGCCTTGACGTCTGCCGGCCCCAAAATCCGATGCGCCGAATTAGACGAACAAGGCAACCGCATCGCTTGGCAGCTCATCGCAAGAGGGCTTGGCCCAGAGAGTGTCGTCGCCTTGCTTCTCAACCGCACCCCGGCATTGGTTGCCGCGATCCTCGCTGTGCTCAAGGCCAGCGCGGCCAATCTGCCGATCGATCTGCCACGCCAGACGAACGCTTGGCGTTCGTCATCGAGGATAGCGCACCCGGCGTTGTGCTGACAATCAACGGTCTTGCGGGGTGTCTGCCGCCTCATGTGGATCGCATCTTGCCGGATGACCCGATCCGCTATTCGGCCAACGACATCCCGCCCGTCCGTATCCGACCGGGCGATTAAGTACTTGACTCCATTTTTCACCCTAGGCAATCGCGGCCCGCGCGGCTATGCTTTCCCGGCTGTTTGGGGGCAAACTGACGGCTTCGACCTGAAAGGAGCGTCGGCCATCGTGTCCCAAGATTCGTAGGGAACGATGACCACGGAGCGTCAAGACCAGCCAAATATGGACCGCCTCGGTGCAAGCGGCCAACCCGCCGAATGCCTGTCGGCGTCGGGTGCCTCGACCGATTGCCCTAGCCAGGACAACGCCCCCTCGACTACGCGCTCCCCCGGCTTGGCCCAGTTGTTTGAAGCCCAAGCCGGCTCGACACCCGAGGCCATCGCGCTTGTCGAGGGCTCGCGGATGCTGACCTACGCCGAGCTCGACCGGCATGCGGGGCGCTTTGCGGAGATCCTGCTGAACACCGGGGCGGGACCCGAACAGGTGTTCGCGATCTTGTCGCCCGCCACGATCGAGAGCATCGTCGCGATCCTAGGTATCCTGAAGGCCGGTGCAGCCTATCTGCCGCTCGACCCGGGTCAGCCCGATATCCGCCTCGCGTCGATCCTTAGTGACGCGCGACCGACCGGTATCGTCGCCGACGAGGGAGTGGCGGTGTATTTGCCTGTGCCGCTGCGCTCGCTCTGTGTGGCGATGCCATCCCTGACTGTTGCGCCTTCGGTGGTTCCGGTGAATCCACGGAGGCAAGTTTCGCCGGATCATATCGCCTATCTCACCTACACTTCCGGCAGCACGGGAGACCCGAAAGCTGTCGCAGTCTCCCACGGTGCCATCATGCACTCGCTTCGAGCGCGTGGGCAGCTTTATCCGGATGCGCCGGGCGTCGTCTGCCTGACCGCTCCACTCACCTTCGATATCTCGGTCGCCCAGATCTTCGCGACCCTCGGCGGCGGTGGAACCCTGTTGTTGGGCGTCGATCCGGCCGGGTTCCATGACTTGGCGCCGCGCTGGCGTGACGCGGTGCGAACAGTCATGTTGGCGTCGTCGGCCTATGCCGCCGCGCTGGTCGAAGACGATGCGCCGTTCGGCACGAATCTGACGCGGGTCGTCGTCGGTGGCGATGCGTTGCAACCGAGTCTGGTCCGGCGGCATTACGAGCTGTTCGCCGCCGTTGCCCTTGTCAACGAATATGGCCCAACGGAAGCGACGATCTTCTCGACGGCGGCGCTCATCACTGCGGCAGACGATACGCCACCGATCGGGGCACCGATCCCTGGGACGAGGCTTTATCTTCTCGATGAACGACTGGAGCCCTGCCGTCCGGGCGAGACCGGAGAACTCTACATCGCTGGCGACAACCTCGCCCGCGGCTATTGGAGGCGTCCTGGCCTAACGGCCACCCGATTCATCGCCAGTCCCTTTCAACCGGGGGAACGGCTCTATCGAACCGGCGATTTGGCCAACCAGCGGGCGGATGGTCAGTTCGTATTCCAGGGGCGCGCCGACGATCAGCTCAAGGTTCGCGGCGTCCGGATAGAGCCCGGCGAGATAGCAACCGCAGTTCTGCGGGCGCCTGGTGTTGAGCAGGCCGAGGTGGTTGGCCAGCCGGCGGCCGACGGCGAATTGCGGTTGGTTGCCTATGTTGTGGGGCGTGCGCTCGATGAAGCAGCACTGCGCCGGCATCTTTTGGCGGTTCTTCCGGATTACATGGTTCCATCGGCGATCGTG
>NZ_DAITQL010000089.1:0-16152 GCF_036833075.1 Hyphomicrobium sp. | reverse complement strand
CGCCCTGCCCGACGATGTAGCGGTCGAGCTCGGAGACGATTTCACGCGGCGAGAATGTGGTCATGAGGATCTTCCGTCAGGCAGGTGGTGGAATGGAATGGCGAAGCGAGCCGAGCGGCAACAGCGGCAGCAGCGTGCGCCGCAACGTGCGCCATCCGGCAGAGAGACCAAGGACGACAACGGCAAGGCCGAGGAGCGTCAGCGAGAGCCCCAGGTCCTGTGTCACGCCCTGGGAGAGAAGGTAGCCCATCGCCACCCCCGCATACGTGAGGCCGGAGACGAGGGGCGCGCGCCGGTCGATGACGAGGGCGACAAGGCCGAGCAGCACGAAAACGCCGAGCACGGCCAGCGCCTCTCCCGTGCCCATGCCGGACGGGCTGCCGACGAGCAGCTTGAGGCCGCCGTGCACGATCATGGGCGCGGCCACGAGGTGCAGCCAGAACGCGATGTCCGACCGCCGCGTGCGCCGCGCGAGGTCGCTGGCGTCGACGCGGAGCGCAACGAGGAAGATGCCGGCGCCGACCGCCGCGAGCAGCAGGGTCGTGCTGTGGTCGGGCATGGCGAGCGAAACCGTGTTCGCGATGATGCATGTGAGCCCGAGCGCGGCGATCGCCCAGTCGATCGGCACCTGGAAGCGCCGCTCGTGCGCGACCGCCGCCAGCGCCGCGCCAAGGCCCGCGACGATGAAGGTCGCGTTGGTCGGGATCTGGCCGCCGAGCGAGGCCGCGGCGAATGCGGCTCCGCCGGCAAACATGATCGCAAGCGCGATCGACGGCAGCGCCAGCCGCATGCGGCGCGAGAAGACCTCCGAAAGGCCCCAGGCCGCGAGCATGGCCAGCACCGCAAAGCCGATGCGGAACCCGAGCGCGCCGGCGAGCGCGAACAGCGCCGCGACGAGAAGGCCGACGCCGATGGTCACGAACACGTCGTTGAAGCCGCCGATCAGCCGGAACTTTTCGTCGTCCGGGCCGACGGATGGCTCGATGGTGGGTGACTCGATGGCGGGCACGCCCGGGTGCGAGCCTGCCGCCAGGTCGCGGAGCCGTCGGGCCTGGTCGGCCGTGAGGATGCCTTGCACGACGGCGGCCTCGATGTGTTCATCCCGGATCATCCGGCCTCCCGATGTCACCGGCTCACGAGAGCCCGCCCGCTCGGACGACGGGCGAGCGAGGGAAGCGACGGACGAGATGCGAGGGCCCTGGCCATGACGTGCTCCGGGGAGAAAGACGCGGCTACCGCGACGACGGCAGGCTTTCGATCACGAGGTTGGCGTTCGTATAGACGCAGATCTCGCCGGCGATCGCCATCGCGCGCCGTGCGATCGCCTCGGCGTCGAGCGGCTGGTCGAGGAGCGCGCGGGCCGCTGCGAGTGCATACATGCCGCCCGATCCGATGCCCGTCACGTGATGCTCGGGCTCGAGCACGTCGCCGGTGCCCGTGAGCACGAGCGTGATGTCGGCATCGGCGACGATCATCATCGCCTCGAGCCGGCGCAGGAACCGGTCCGTTCTCCAGTCCTTGGCAAGCTCCACCGCGGCCCGCATGAGCTGCCCCGGGTATTGCTCGAGCTTGCCTTCGAGCCGCTCGAACAGCGTGAACGCATCCGCGGTCGCGCCGGCGAATCCGCCGATAACGCCGCTTTTACCGAGTTGGCGCACCTTGCGCGCATTGGCCTTGATGATGGTGGCCCCGAGGCTCACCTGGCCGTCGCCGGCGATGACCACGCGCCCTTCCTTGCGGACGGTAAGGATGGTCGTCGCGTGCCAGGAGCCGCCGTCTGCGGGGGAATGCGGGGTGTTTGCCATGAATCCTGCGCCAAGGACGTTGGGCCGCGGCCGAGGGGCGCGTCGCGGGCGCTCTGGAACCGGGTCTCCGAAGCTGATAAACGCTGGGGTCCGTTAAGGCAACAACGGCAGGTTGCCCCGGGGACCTCGGGGACACGCTGCCAAATGAGGATGATCGTGAAGCGGCAAGCCACCATCGCTCGCAGAACCAAGGAAACCGAGATCACCGCCACCATCGATCTCGACGGCACCGGCGTGTCGGAGATCGCGACCGGCATCGGCTTCCTGGACCACATGCTGGAGCAGCTGGCCCGCCACGGCCTGTTCGACATCAAGCTCGCCGCCAAGGGTGATCTGCACATCGACTTCCATCACACGACGGAGGACGTCGGCATCGTGCTCGGCCAGGCGGTGGCCAAGGCGCTCGGCGACAAGCAGGGCATCACGCGCTATGCGGACGTGCTCCTGCCGATGGACGAGGCGCTGACGCGCGTCGCCCTCGACATCTCGGGCCGCCCGTACCTGGTTTGGAAGGTGGCGTTCTCGCAGCCCAAGGTCGGCGACATGGACACCGAGCTGTTCCGCGAGTGGTTTCAGGCGTTTGCCCAGAACGCCGGGATCACGCTGCATGTCGAGAGCCTGTACGGCGACAACAACCACCACATCGCCGAGACCTGCTATAAGGGCTTAGCGCGCGCGCTCCGCGGGGCCGTCGCGCTCGATCCGCGGCAGGTGGGACGCGTTCCCTCTACCAAGGGAATGCTGGCCTGATGCTGGGATGGCTTTTGAGTGGGATGGCGCGCGTGTCGGCGTTCACGGTTCATGAGCCGCCCGCTTCCGGCGGCACGAGGCTCGCGCGGGCGGAAAGCCTGGTCTTCGTCGGCGACGGCTTTTCCTGGCGCGCGGCGCTGTTCTCGCCCGTCTACCTCATCGTCTGCGGAGAGTGGCTGGCGCTCGCCGTCTATGCGACTGCCGCCGTGGCGTTGGCCGCCCTCCTGGCGCTCATCGGCGCCCAGGGCGATTGGGCGGTCTGGATGTTCGTGCTCCTCAATGTCGTCATCGGCTTCGAGATGAGCGACCTCAAGCGCTGGTCGCTCGCACGGGCGGGCTGGCGGGAGATCGCGACCGTGAGCGGCCGGGGCCAGGACGACGCCGAGCGCCGCTTCTTCGAAGCCTGGCTTCCGGCCGTCCCGGCGGACGGGCCCGATGCCGGCGGCGCTACGCGCGAGGCGGCGACCGGCTTCGAAACGCGCCTCGAGGCCGGCGTCCGGCGTCTGGCGCAGCGCCTGCGCACCCCGTTCGCTCCCGGCACCTGAAGCTCCATGCAGCGCGTCGTCATCATCGATTACGGATCCGGCAACCTTCACTCGGCTGCCAAAGCCTTCGAGCGCGCCGCAGGCGAGGCGGGGGCCGCCGCCGAGATCGTCGTCAGCGCCAAGGCCGAGGACGTGCGCGCGGCGGACCGTGTCGTGCTCCCCGGCGTCGGCGCCTTCGCCGACTGCAAGCGTGGCCTCGAAGCCGTGCCCGGCCTGCGCGAGGCGCTGGAGGACGCCGTGCACGGCCGCGGCCGCCCGTTCCTCGGCATCTGCGTCGGCATGCAGCTCCTGGCGACGCGCGGCCTCGAGTTCGAGGTGACGGACGGGCTCGGCTGGATTGCGGGCGACGTGCGGGCCATCGCGCCCGGCGACCCCGCGCTCAAGATTCCGCACATGGGCTGGAACACGCTCGACGTGCGGACGGATCACGCGCTGCTGTCCGGCATTCCGACCGGCCCCGAGGGGTTGCACGCCTATTTCGTGCACTCCTATCATTTCGTGCCGGCCGACCGCGCCGTGGTCGTCGCCGAGACCGATTACGGCGGCCCCGTCACCGCCCTGATCGCCAAGGGCAATGTCGCGGGCACGCAGTTCCACCCCGAGAAGAGCCAGACGCTCGGCCTCACCCTGATCGCCAATTTCCTGAAGTGGAAGCCCTAGGTTGCGTCCCCTCTCCCCGATGGGGAGAGGGACAGGGTGAGGGGGCACTGCACGGCTTCGATCCAAGTCGGAAAGAGGCTAGCGCCGCCCTGGCCCCGAGGGAGGGGACACGGGGCTGAGCGGCTGGACTCGCCCCGGCCCGGCGTTTATTGAGCACGTCCGAACTCACAACCGGACACCGGCTCATGACCAACACCCACGACGCCCGCACGCGCCTCTACGAGATCGTCAGGACGAAGTCGTTCGTGCGCGGTCCCGTGGTGCTCGCCTCCGGCAAGGAGAGCGACCACTACTTCGACATGAAGCCCTCGATGTTCGATCCCGAGGGTGCCGATCTCCTGGCCGAGCTTATCTTCGCGCGCATCTCGGAAACGGGCGCCGACATCGTGGGCGGCCTCGAGATGGGCGCCGTGCCGCTGATCACGCCCATCTCCATCGCCAGCCGCCGTGCGGGACGGCCGATGCCGGGCTTCTTCGTGCGCAAGACCGTGAAGGACCACGGCACCCGGAAGCTGGTGGAAGGCTTGAGCGATGTGGCCGGCAAGCGCGTCGTCATCGTCGAGGACGTGACCACCACCGGCGGCTCGGCCATGAAGGCGGTCGAGGCGCTCACGGCGGCCGGCGCCACGGTGACGCTCGTCGTCTCGATCCTCGACCGCGAGGAAGGCGCCGAGAAGCTCTATGCCGATGCCGGCATCCCCTTCGCGTCCCTCTTCAAGGCGAGCGAGTTCCTGAAGAGCTGACGAAGCTCCGTATCGAGCGGATTGATTTTAACGTGGATCAAGATCAGGGTTCGGGCGCTGGGGCAGAGACGAGTTGGAAACGGCGGACGCGGCCTGTTGCCGTCGAGGGCAACAGCGGCGATGGGCCGTGCGGGGTTCATTTCCGCCGTTTCCTTTTCCGCCTGACCTCTGCGGCCGATGCAACGGCACTCCCCATGCGGTGGCCGACGGTCCTCCCCCGAAGCAGCATGCCGATTAAAAAAGGGAGGCTCAAAAGCCTCCCTTGAACTGATGCATGATGTGCTGGCGCAGGGTGCGCTGAGCGCGTCGATGCACTGTTGCTGCGAGCGGGCGTGCGCCGGACGTTCGGCCTCAGCAGGCTTCGGCGAACGGCAGCTCGGGCTCGTCCGTTGCCGGCTTCGGCATCGGGAAGGCGATGACGTTGGTGTCGCCGCCGGTTTCGACGCCCGCCTGACGCCGCTTGAACCAGCGGATCGAGGTATTGGTCAGGACCGCCTCCTCCTTGACGCGCTGGATGAGCAGGCCGTCCTCGGAATCGAGGATGCGCGTCAATTTGGCCTCCAGCGCTTCCTCGCTCTCGTCGCTGCGCACATACCAGGTCTGCTCGAGCGGGCGCGCCCAGCTCTGGCCGGCAGCCATGATCGCCTGGGCGACGACGTGCTTGATGAGGTGCGGCTTGGCGAGATCGTACGAGATGAGGTAGGTGCGCATGGGGCTCTCCGTGGGCAAGAAGAGGGGGAAGCTCGGTGAGAACGTAGAGAGAACGTGGCATGAGTCGCTCACCACGTCTAGAGTCCGTTCGAACTTTGTTCTCTTGAGGGTCGGGTCGCGGTCAGACCATGGCAGACAGGGCTGCCGCAGGCGCCGGAAGAGATTGCCCCCAACCAGGAGGAAATAAAAACATACCTGAAAAATCAAAGCAATAAGTCATATTGCTGCATGCAACTTCAACGCGCGGCCCGCTCACTCGAAAAGCCGCAATTGGTCCGGATGGACCGCCTTCGACTGGCTGAGGTGCGGACCCGGATCGATCCGGTCGGCAAGCGCCGGAAACTTCGCCAGAAAGAGACGGAGCGCCTTGGCGCGGCTCTCCGGGAAACGGTCCTCCTGCCAGATCTCGTAGAGCCGGCGCGGATCGCAGCCGTAGCGGCGAATGAGGTCGCGTGGGCGGATCCTGAGCCAGCGCGCGATCCAGATATCGACCGCGTCCGCTTCCGTGAGGGCGGCGCGCGGCGCGTGGGAAGGTGGCGGAACGGGATCGGTGAACTGCATAACGTGACGACGCACTTGACGCTTTGAACCAATCACGATTGATCGGGCGCGAAGACAGCAATCTTATGGCACAACCCCGCGAGGAACCGACTTGATCCTTTTTCCGGCCATCGACCTCAAAGACGGCAAGTGCGTCCGCCTGAAGCTCGGGGACATGAATGCGGCCACCGTCTTCAACGACGATCCGGCCGCCCAGGCCCGGTCCTTCGAGAGCCAGGGCTTCACCTATCTGCATATCGTCGATCTGAACGGGGCGTTCGCCGGCAAGCCGGTCAATGCGCCGGCCGTGGAAGCGATCCTCAAGGCCATTACGATGCCCGCCCAGCTCGGCGGCGGCATCCGCGACCTGGCGACCATCGAATCCTGGCTCGCCCGCGGCATCCGCCGTGTCATCCTCGGCACCGTGGCCGTGCGCGATCCCGCGCTCGTCCGCGAAGCCTGCAAAGCCTTCCCGGGCCGCATCGCCGTCGGCATCGACGCCAAGGGCGGCAAGGTCGCGGTCGAAGGCTGGGCCGAAACGTCGGAGCTCACCGCCATCGACCTCGCACGCCGGTTCGAGGACGCTGGCGTCGCCGCCATCGTCTACACCGACATCGAGCGCGACGGCGTGCTGAAGGGCCTGAACCTCGCCGCCACCGCCGAGCTGGCCCGCGCCACCTCGATCCCCGTCATCGCTTCCGGCGGCCTCGCGTCCCTCAACGACGTGAAAGCGCTGCTCGCGCCCGAATATGAGAGGCTCGAAGGTGCCATCACCGGCCGCGCGCTCTATGATGGCCGCCTCGACGCGCGCGAGGCGCTAGCCCTGCTCGGCGCCGCAGGCTAGGGTCTTGCCTATTGAGGTGGCGACATCAGAGCTTTGATTTCGACATATCTGGACTCCGGCCTTCGCCGGAGTGACGTCAGATCTGGTGCGGTTAACGTCATCCCGGCGCAGGCCGGGATCCAGACACGCTTGCCGCATCATGTGCCGCTGGTTCCGCCAAGACCGGAAATGCTCTAGGCTTGCAATGCTGAAAACCCGCATCATCCCCTGCCTCGACGTCAAGGACGGCCGCGTCGTCAAGGGCGTGAATTTCGTCGACCTTATCGATGCGGGCGATCCGGTCGAGGCCGCGGCCGCCTACGACGCCGCCGGCGCCGACGAGCTGTGCTTCCTCGACATCACGGCTTCGCACGAGGACCGCGACGTCATCTTCGACGTCGTCGAGCGCACGGCCGAGCGCTGCTTCATGCCGCTGACCGTCGGCGGCGGCGTGCGCACCGTGGACGACATCCGGAAGCTGCTCGAAGCCGGCGCCGACAAGGTCTCGATCAACACCGCAGCCGTGACGAACCGCGCGTTCGTGCGCGAGGCCTCCGAGAAGTTCGGCGCCCAGTGCATCGTGGTCGCGATCGACGCCAAGCGCGTCTCGGCAGACGGCGAGCCGCCGCGCTGGGAGATCTTCACCCACGGCGGCCGCAAGCCGACCGGTATCGATGCGGTCGCCTACGCCCGCGAGGTCGTGAGCCTCGGCGCGGGCGAGATCCTGCTGACGTCCATGGATCGCGACGGCACCAAAGCCGGCTTCGACATCGCGCTGACGCGCGCCGTATCGGATGCGGTGCCCGTGCCGGTCATCGCCTCGGGCGGCGTCGGCACGCTCGATCATCTCGTGGCGGGCGTGAAGGACGGCCACGCGAGCGCCGTGCTCGCGGCTTCGATCTTCCACTTCGGAACCTACACCATCGGCGAGGCGAAGCGGCGCATGGCGGACGCCGGCATCGCGGTGCGCGGGGCGTAGGCGCGGCCGTCACGGCCAGAGGGCTCAGGTCCTGGGAAGGCTGGCCGAAGCGGCGGCGCGCGACAGCTTGCTCACGCACGCGGCAACGGCCGCCTCGACCTCGAACGAGGGGACGGGCCGGCTGAAATAGAAGCCTTGCATCTCCTCGCAGCCGGCGCCTGTCACGCCCTCGAGCTGCTCGAAGCCCTCGACCCCCTCGGCGACCGGCTCGATGCCGAGCGTCTTGGCGAGCCCCGCCACGGCACCGACGATCGCCATGCCGTCGTGTCGATCCGAGATCGCGTTGATGAACGACGGGTCGATCTTGATCTTGTCGAAGGCGAAAGCCCTGAGGTGGTTGAGCGAGGCGAAGCCCGTTCCGAAGTCGTCGAGCACCAGGCGCACGCCGAGCGCCCTGAGACGCTTCAGCGTGTCGAGCGCGCGCGCTTCGCGCCTCAAGAACGCCTGCTCGGTGATCTCGACCTCGAGGCGCCCCGGCGCGAGCCCGGACACATCGAGAGCATGCTGGATGCTGGCCGTCAGATCGGATTGATCGAGCTGCACGGCCGAGAGGTTGACCGCGACGTTGATCTTCGATCTCCACCCGGCGGCGTCCCGGCAAGCCTGGTGCAGGGCCCATTCGCCGAGCGAGACGATCAGGCCCGAGCTCTCCGCGATGGGAATGAACGTCGCCGGCGGCACGAGGCCGAGCTGAGGATGGTACCAGCGCATCAGCGCCTCGCAACCGGTCACGGTCCCCGCCCGCATGTCGACGATGGGCTGGTAGTGGAGGCCGAGCTGGCGATTGGCGAGCGCGTCGCGGAGCGCGGTGCGAAGCTCCATGCGCTCGTGAACGGCCGCTTCGTCGTCCGGCCTGTAGAAACGGGAGTGTCCGCGTCCGCAGGATTTCGCACGGTAGAGCGCCAAATCGGCCTTCCTGAGCAGCGTATCGGCATCTGAGCCGTGCTCGGGGGCGAGCGCAATTCCGATGCTGGCGCCGACGGCGGCGTTGGAGCCGAGCACGCGATAGGGAGCATTGAGCGTCCTGGCGAGGCGTTCGGCGAGCCCGGACGCCTGCTCGGCGCCTGAGATCGCCGTTTGTATGACGGCGAACTCGTCGCCGCCCACGCGTCCCACGATATCCGTTTCGCGCAAGGCCGCCTGCATGCGCCTGGCGGCGGCCCTGAGCACGGCGTCGCCGGCCGCGTGCCCGAGCGTGTCGTTGACCTGCTTGAAGTAGTCGAGGTCGATGAGATGCACGGCGAGCATGCCGTTCGTCTCGAGACGCGCGAGCGCCTCTTCGAGCGTCTCGCGCAGGTGAAAGCGGTTGGCGATCTCCGTCAGCGGGCAATGCCGCGCGAGCCAGGAGATGCGCTCTTGCGCGAGCGTCTTCTCGGTGACGTCCTCCTGGATGTCGACCCACCCGCCGTCCTCAAGGGGCTGGATGGTGACCAGCACGATGCGCCCGTCCGGGAGCGTGTGCGTGCGGCTGAAGATCTTGCCGTGCCGGATCTCGTCGCGCTGCCCGGCGATCCAGAGCTGCTGGCGCTTGAGATCCTCGGCCGAATTGGCGCAACCCTCCTTCGCGGCATGGTAGGCGATGATGCGCGAGAACGGGGTGCCGGGCTCTGTGAGCTCTTCCGGGAGATTGTAGAACTCGCGATAGAGCGCGTTGCAGACGATGAGGCGACCCTCGGAATCGAACATCGAAAGGCCGCGCGCCATGTTGTTGAGAGCGACCTCGAAGCGCGCGTTGATCTGCGCGAGCTTGCGGGTCTGCGCAAGGAGATGCTCGGCATCGAGGCTCGCGCCGGCTTCCGTCGAAGTAGCGGACGTCTCGGTCATGAGTTCCGGGCGAACCATAGGGAAGGCCGACTCCACGTTTTGCGGGGCACCCGATGGGCGGATGCCGCGGCAGTCCTGAAACGTTTAGAGGACGGGTGGTAAGGAGGCTGTAAAGCGTTCGATATGCAAAGGTTATGTTTGCAGGGGTGGTTGACGAGATCTTAAGGCGGACGCACATCCACCTGAATCTCATCGAGTATCGGACGCTGGCCTAGGTCGTCGCCTAGGGTGTCTTATCCGGGAACCGGCAGAGGTCGCGGATGAGGCAGCCGGGGCAGGCGGGCCGTCGCGCCTTGCACACGTAGCGTCCATGCAGGATCAGCCAATGATGGGCGTGCACGCCGTACTCGGGCGGGACTTTCGCCAGAAGGTCCGCCTCGACCGCGAGCGGCGTCTTGCCGGACGAGAGGCCGGTGCGGTTCGAGACGCGAAGCACATGCGTGTCGACGGCCATCGTCGGCGCGCCGAAGGCGATGTTCATGACCACGTTCGCCGTCTTGCGTCCGACGCCGGCCAGGGTTTCGAGCGCGTCGCGGTCGGCCGGAACCGCGCCGCCGAACTCGCGGATCAGCTTCTCGCTGAGCAGGAGGATGTTCTTCGCCTTGGCCCGGAAAAGCCCGATGGACTTGATGTGGTTGCGCAAGCCCTCCTCGCCGAGCGCGAGCATCTTCTGCGGCGTGTCGGCTTTCTCGAAAAGCGCCCGTGTCGCCTTGTTGACGCCCGCGTCCGTGGCCTGGGCCGAGAGCACGACCGCCACCAGAAGGGTGAACGGATTGGTGTAGGCGAGCTCGCCCTTGGGCTCGGGGTTGGCCGCCGCAAAGCGATGAAAAATCTCCCGGATTTCAGCGGCTGAAAGGGCGCGGCGGGCGCGGGGCCGCGCGCCGGTCCGCGGCGCCGGAACGGCCGGGCTGGCCGGCGCGGCGGAACGATCGAGGACGGATTGGCGCTTTGACAAGGTGATGTCCGGAATTAGGCTGTGACCATGAACGATAGCGGACCCCGATCCCCCGACGCGAGCACATTTCGCGCCGTCCTCCATTCCCATCGCTCGCTTTCGCCCAGGGGCTTTCTGATCCTGATGCTGGCGATCGGCAGCGTGAGCTTCGTCTCGGGAATGGTCTTTCTGTTGATGGGCGCGTGGCCGGTGATGGGGTTCTTCGGCCTCGACGTGGCGCTCGTTTATATCGCCTTCAGGCTCAACTACCGGGCCGCCCGGGCCTACGAGCTGGTGGAGCTCACGCCGCGCACCTTGACGCTCACGCAGGTGTCGGCTGCGGGCGAGACGAGGAGCCTCGCGTTCAATCCCTATTGGGTGCGCGTGTCGGTGACCGAGCGGCCCGATGGCGGCAATCACCTGACGCTCGCCTCGCACGGCCGCGAGCTCGAGTTCGGGCGTCTCTTGAACGACGAGGAGCGACGTGATTTCGGCGAGGCCCTGCGCCGCGCCCTCGACGCCCGCCGCATGAGCTTCTCCGCCTGACCTTCCCCTGCGTTCCGCGCGCCCATAGTCCCCGGTGCAAGGCCGGGCTCGCTTCGCGGAGCGATGGAAGAACGGCGCCGGCAAAAAACGAAGGCCGGGCACGCCCCCCGGTGCGCCCGGCCTTCCCCCTCATGTGACGGTATGGCGACTGATGACGGGTCGCGCGAAACCTCGTCTATGATCGCGTCAGATCCTCTCCCCCCGGCACGTCGCGGGTCGGTCTTATCAGAAACGCGGACCGCGATTTCGAACTCAAATCAAATTAACCGCGCTCTAAACGTCGGCCGGCTCCTTGCCGGGCACGCCCGCAAGCGCGGGAAGTCTGGGCTCCGCGATCTCGCGCTCGCGGCGGCGCGGCTGCGGCGGCTGGAACGCGCGGCGCGCGTGGAATTCGCAGTAGGGCAGTCCTGTGACCTTAGGCTTGCCGCAGAAATGGAAGTCCGCCATCTGCGGGTCCCCGATCGGCCACCGGCAGGAGCATTCGGTGAGGGTCTGGATCGTGCGCCGTTCCTTGAGCGGAATGACGAGCTCCTCGGCCGACGGCGTGAATGCCTCGGCCTCGGGCTGATAGAGGGCGCGCAGCGCCGGGTTGCCCTGCGGGGCGAAGCGGGATTTCTGCTGGACCCGCCGTGCGCTCGCGGCGGCGGCGGCACGGGCGCGGGGACGATGCGATTTCATGCGCGAGGTTGTGGCGCGGCCCGAGAGGCCGAGCCGGTGCACCTTGCCGATCACGGCGTTGCGCGTCACGCCGCCGAGCCGCCCGGCGATCTGGCTCGCGCTGAGACCTTCCGACCAGAGCTTTTTCAGAAGCTCAACCCGTTCATCGTTCCACGCCATAGTCGGTGCTCCTCAAAGCATGAGCCGCCCGGGCCGAGGCCGGACTGGCAGGCGCGCGAAGAAGACCGGCGGCGGAGCCACGCACGGCGAGAGATGCACGCCAAGCGTGAACAGGGCCACAGCCTGCTCGCAACGCGAACTGAAGATGACGCAGGAACTAGAGCGGGTTGGCGGCTAAGCCGCTGATACTGAAACCCGGACGCAGGCCAGACGGAACGAGGGAGCCGATCGGGCGACCGGCGACGCTGAGATAGCCACGCTACAACGCGACATATCGTGTCTGGACCCTGTTAACCTACAATAACTTGATTTTCTTGTACAAGCAGGCGGCTGACCAAACTGGGCCATTGACAGGAACGCGTGGCTGCTTCGCCACAGAGTGAGTCGCGGCACCCCCGTAGATAAGGCCCGTTGCGACTGTCCCCGATATTATTGCGCTCCTCGACGGCACGGTGATGACCCGGCGCGCACGGCCCCGTACCGGAGCGTTTCGCTCCGTTGACTTTACCACACGGCGCGCGTATCACCGCTGCTTTCGCGTGGCCGCCGGGGGGCGGCTTTCGTCTTTTTTGGGGAGCGGATGGGCGCTGTGTCCAAACCTCTCACAGCCTCGAGCACGGACCAAACGGGCGCTGCCAAGGGCCCGTCGCCTGCGGTCATGGGCACCTACGCGCGCCAGGACATCGTTTTCGCCCGGGGCGAGGGCGTCTGGCTCGAGACCGAGGCCGGCGAGCGCTACCTCGACTTCGGATCCGGCATCGCGGTCAATGCGCTGGGTCATGCGCATCCCCGAATGATCGCCGCGCTGACGGAGCAGGCCGGCAAGCTCTGGCATACGTCCAACCTCTACCGGGTGGCGGGACAGGAGCGGCTGGCCGAGCGTCTCGTGGCGGCGACGTTCGCCGACAGGGTTTTCTTCTGCAATTCCGGCGCCGAGGCGTGCGAAGGCGCCATCAAGGCCGCGCGCCGCTATCACTTCGTCACCGGACACCCCGAGCGCTGGCGCATCGTGACCTGCTCGGGCTCCTTCCACGGCCGCACGCTCGCGACCCTCGCCGCCGCCGGAAACCCCAAGTACCTCGAAGGCTTCGGCCCCGAAACCCCGGGCTTCGACCACGTGCCTTATGGCGATCTCGACGCCGTTGCGGCCGTGATCGGCCCCGAGACGGCGGCCGTCATGATCGAGCCGGTGCAGGGCGAGGGCGGCGTCAACGTCGGCTCGGCGGACTATCTGAGGGGCCTGCGCACGCTCTGTGACGACGCCGGCATCCTGCTCGTCCTCGACGAGGTGCAGACCGGCGTCGGCCGCTCGGGCAAGCTCTTTTCTCATGAGTGGGCGGACATCGCGCCGGACATCATGGCGGTTGCCAAGGGCATCGGCGGCGGCTTTCCGCTCGGCGCCGTTCTGGCGACGGAGGCGGCCGCTCAAGGCCTCACGCCCGGCACGCACGGCTCGACCTTCGGCGGCAACCCGCTGGCGATGGCCGTGGGAGACGCAGTGCTCGACGTGGTGCTCGCGCCGGGCTTCCTCGAAGGCGTGCAGCAGAAGGCATTGCGCCTGCGCCAGGGCTTGGCGCGCCTTCAGGACCAGTTCCCGGGTCTCGTCACCGAGGTGCGCGGCCAGGGGCTGCTGTCGGGCATCAAGGTCGCGGTCGCGCCCGCCGATGTGGTCGCGGCAGCCCGTGCCGAGCGGGTGCTCGTCGTCGGCGCCGGCGACGGCGTCGTGCGCATCCTGCCGCCGCTCATCGTCGCCGATCACGAGATCAGCGAAGGCATCGAGCGCCTGTCGCGGGCGCTGGCGCAGATCTCCAAATCCAAAACCTGAACCCAAACCCCGACTGGAGCCGGCCGAAGGCCATGGCAAAACCGACCGCTATTCGACATTTCCTGGATCTCGACGAGATCGACGCCAAGACGCTCCGGCGCATCATCGATACCGCCCACGCCATGAAAAAGGCCGGCAAGCGCGTGCCCGCGAAGTTGAAGCCCAAGGGCATCGCGGACGACGTCCTGGTCATGATCTTCGAGAAGCCCTCGACGCGCACCCGCGTGTCGTTCGACATCGCCATGCGCCAGCTCGGCGGCCAGACGATCATGCTGAACCAGAACGACCTTCAGCTCGGCCGCGGCGAAAGCATCGCCGATACGGCGCGCGTGCTGTCGCGCTATGCGGACGCCATCATGATCCGCGCCAACTCCCACCGCACGCTGCTCGATCTCGCCGCGCACGCGACGGTGCCGGTGATCAACGGGCTGACCGACAAGACGCACCCCTGCCAGATCATGGCCGATATCATGACCTTCGAGGAGAGCGTGGGTCCCATCAAGGGGCGCACGGTGGCGTGGGTCGGAGACGGCAACAACGTCGCGGCGTCCTGGATGCAGGCCGCAGCGAAATTCGGCTTCGAGCTGCGCGTGGCCTGTCCGGCGGAGCTGGCCCCGAGCGACGCCATCGTCGACTGGGTGCGCCGCGAGAAAGCCAGCGTCTCCATCATGACCGATCCGGTGAAGGCGGTGCGCGGCGTCGATTGCATCGTCACCGATACCTGGGTTTCCATGGGCGACACGGACGGCGCCCGCAGGAAACAGCTTCTGAAGCCCTACGCCGTCGACGCGGCGTTGATGGCCAAGGCGGCCAAGGGCGCGATTTTCATGCATTGCCTGCCGGCCTACCGCGGCAACGAGGTGACCGAGGACGTCCTCGAGGGACCCCAGTCGGTGGTGTTCGACGAGGCCGAGAACCGCCTGCACGCGCAGAAGGCCATCCTGGCCTGGTGTCTCGCCGGCGCCTGACGGCCGCCGCGCCGGACGACACCCGCTGCGTTGAGCGCGCCTCAATTGCGCGATTGCCGAGGGGAAACGGAGCCTTTCCGGACACCGTAAAAGGTGGTGTAAGAGAGCGCACCGCGGCGCGCTCGCACGATAGACCATGATCACTTCAGGCCCTGCCAGCCTGAAGTGTGAATCATCGGTCACATCAAAGTAGAGAGAGCGCAATCCCGATACGATCGAAAATGATCACGCTCATCCTTTATGAGCACGCGACCTAGGGGAGTCCGAATGACAAGTCGTTCCGTTGCCGGTCTCGGCCTCTTTCTGGGCCTTGGCCTGATCGGCGTCGTCTTTTCGGCCCGCGCGGCCGAGCCGTTGGGCCTCCTCGCATCGGCCGGCTTCGTCAATCTCGGGCTCGCCGCTTTCGGCATCAGTGAGCGGCGCGCGTTGAACCGCTCGGGCGTAGCCGCGAGCGCGGTCGAGAGCGCCACCGCGCGCGCCATGGGGCTCATCTGGCTTTGGGGGGCAGCCGCGCTAGTGCTGGTCTACACGCTCGTTCTCTCGTGGCGCGAGTGGACGCATTTTTCGGCAGCCTTTGCGGGTGCGGGCCTCCTCTGCTTCGGCTTCTCGGCGCTTCTCGCCAGGGACGCGCGCCGGGGACGCGACGACCCGACGCTGCTCAGGCTCGGCCGCTATCTCGGCATCGGCCAGCTGGTCGGCATGATCGCGACGCTAATTGGCCTCGCCGTCGATCCGGACAAGGAGATCCTCCACGCCGTCGACAGCGATTGGGCGGGCAATGGCCTCTTTCTGTTCGGTGCGCTGGCGCTGGCGCTAGTGTCGGCCCAGGCGTTGATTGACCGCAATAGGGATTCCCCCTAGTGAAGAGGCTCGCATGAGCATCAATCACCATGGGCGTCCCTACGCGCCGAGGATCTCTTTGCGGCCGCTTCTTCCGTGGCTGCTGCTGGCCTCCGCGCTGAGCGTCACCATGATGGTGCTCGGGGCCGGCCGCGGCGATGGCTTCCTGCCGTCACTCGCGGCGGGGATTCTCGCGGCGCTGGTCGTCGGCACCGGCCTCGGCATCAACGCGCCGCTCTGGTCGGGAAGCAGCGGGCCGGCCGCGCGTCCGGACGGACAGGTGGCGATCCGCGAGGTGCTGCGCTGCAACGTCTGGCTCGCGGCCCTCGTCTACGCCTGGGGCGCGTCGGCGCTGTTCGCCGTCTACTCCCTGTCCGATGTCGTCTGGCGCCACGCCTTCCAATACGGCTTCGGCGCCGCACTGTTCGCCGCCTGCATCGGCCTTTACGGCTTGAGGCTCGGGCGGGCGGGCAACGTGAAGCTCCCGCCTCTGGCGCTGACGATCGTCCACGGCCTCGCCGCCGCGGGCGGCCTCGCCTATCTCATCGGCACCGACAAGCTTGCGACGGAAAAGGGAGACTGGGCCGCCAACGAGGTGTTCCTGTGGGGCGGCTTTGCGATCGTTGCGCTCTGCATTATGTCGGCCGTGACGCAGACGCGGGCCGCCAAAGCGTTTTCAAGCGAAGTGGACACCACTTCGCGTTAAGAAACGCGTCAAACCAAAGACAGAGAGCCTCGCCTCTGATCCCATCAGAGGCGAACAGGCTCTAGAGCGCGTTCATCTTTAGCTGAATCGCGAGGGATTCCCAAACGGCCGCGAAT
>NZ_DAITQL010000088.1:0-16390 GCF_036833075.1 Hyphomicrobium sp. | reverse complement strand
CTCTAGGGGCCGGATTCTAGCGCCGTCTGGACTAAATTGCGGGGGTCACATCACTTGCACCACAAGCCGACCATGATCCATCAAAAGATCTGGTCACAATTCTTAACCATCGTCAGTCGATACGCCTTCAACAATCCCGAACCCATCATCGTCGGTTTTGCGCTTGATCGCCGGGCTGGGGCTGCACGATGCCTTCTCGATGGCTTTCGAACTCGCTCGTATCGGGCCTGCCGTTCGTGCTGGCTTGGCTAACTGAATACGCGTGAGGCACACCGTAATCGGATCACGTCCTTCGTCGTGACTAGGCGTGTCTAGTCGCTGCCCGTGCCGTTCGATGCGCGGATGAGCCCGCAGCTCCGCACCTCTACGCCTTTTTCAAAGCAATTTCTTCCAGCATGTGCCCGAAGGCGGATCCCGGCCGAGCGTCGACCTGGATCATCGCCTGTGAGTTGGCATCCAGCTTTGCATCGCGATTTCGCGACCTTGATACTCGATTGCTGACGGCATTTTCAACCTGGCTATGTGGGTATCAATTCAATGCCCCACGGCCATCCTACGGAAGGTTTCATTTCCCGCCACGAGCTCGTCGTAGGTGCCGTGCGCCACGACCTGCCCGTGGTCCATCAGGAAGATTAGATCGCAATCCTTCACTGTGGTCAGACGATGGGCGATCAGGATGATCGTCTTGCCGGTGCGGATGTTATGAACCGCTTCCATCACCACCCGCTCGGTGATGTTGTCGAGGGCGGAGGTCGCTTCGTCCATGATCAGCAGCGAGGGGTCGCGATAGAGCGCGCGTGCGATGCCGATCCGCTGGCGCTGCCCGCCCGAGAGGCGCACGCCCCGTTCGCCGACGACCGTGCTGTAGCCAGCCGCCAGGTCGGTCGCGACGAAATCGTGCAAAGCAGCGGCACGGGCGGCGCGCTCCACGGCGGCCATGTCGATCTCGTCCTTTGGCACGCCGAAGGCGATGTTCGCCGCAATCGTGTCATCTGTGAGAAAGATCGCCTGCGGTACGTAACCCAGAGTGTGCTGCCAGGCGCGCAAATTCTGGGTTGTGACCGGAACGCCATCGACAAGGATTTTTCCCTTGTCCGGGATCAGAAGGCCCAGAATGACGTCGACGAGCGTTGTTTTGCCCGCACCGGTGCCGCCGACGATGCCGACAGTGGTGCGAGCGGGGATCGTCAGATCGACCTCGCTCAGCGCCGATCGCCCGGCCGACGCGTAGGCGAAGCCGACCTCCGATAGCTCGAGCGCCCGCTCGAGTTTGAGAGGGGGTCCCACCTCGGCGGAGGGGCGTGTGAGGGCGCTCGCATTGGCATAGTCAGCGCTGATGGTGTTGAGCACCGCGTCGGCCCCGCGCATGGAGGCCAGCCCATGATAGATTTGTTGCAGCGCCGGCAGAAGTCGCATGACAGAGAATGCGAAGATGCCAAGCGTTGGCACGATGGACATGATGTTCCCATCGTGTTGGAACAAAAGCAGCAGAACCAGCGTAAGCAGGGTGCCGAAGGTGATCGCCTCGAGAGCGAAGCGCGGCAGCTCAAGCATGACGCCAAGGCGCGCGCTGGCTCGCGCGCTACGCAAGGCGGCCTTCTCGTAGACCTCCATATAAGCATCCTCGAGGCCGAGCAGCTTGACGTCCTTGATGCCGCCCGTGGCCTCTTGCGAGACGCGGAACCGCTCCCCGAACGCCTGCATGACCTCTTCGCCCGAACGGCGCAGCTCGTCGCGCAACCGGATGTAAATCAGGGCGTAGCTGCCGCCGAGCAGCAGAGCCGACAGGAGTGTCACCATCGGATTGACGGCGACAAGAAATGCCATGATCGCAAGCACAAGGAGGATGTTGGAAATCAACTTCAGCGCGGGCGTAATCACCCGGCTGATAAGACCGTCCACCTCGTTCAGGATGTTCTTGCTGACTTCGGAGCTGTTGTGCCCCAGGAACCAAGTGTAAGGCCGGTGCAGATAAGCACCGAGAAGTTGACTCGATATGGAATGGCTGCGCAACGCAGCGAAGCGCGTGATCGCATAGGTGCCGCCGGCCTTGACGGCCAGACCAAGGATCACCACGCAAGTCACAGCGAGCGCGAGCGCCACCTGGAAGGAGAAGATGCTTTCGAAGCCGAATCCCTTGTAGACGGCGGATAGCATCCCGTGTCCGGAAATGCGCTGAGGATCGGCGAGCACATTGAGAAGCAACAGCACGGAGGAGATGCCAATGACCTCCACCAGTGCAACTGCAACCATAATCGCGCTCAGAAACCAAAACCGCTTCCGTTCGCGCGCATCGAGCAGCGAGAAGATCTTCCGGTAGAATTCAATCATTCACACCCCGCCCGATCTGCGCGGCACCATGAGCAGATGCTGTCTGTCGTCGACATCGAAGATAGCTATGCCAAGGGCTTGCATGCCCATTGGCAGTTCTCCTCCGGGGTGCGTCCGCAGGTCATTCTACAGGAACCGCGCAAACCTGCCCACAGCGGACGTAACCCGACTGCAGTCAGAGTTGGCGAGTAACCATACCGCGCATCCGTCTTCCCCGTACGCCGGTGCCATCCGCGGCATTGGAGAGGTGTGAGGATTCTCATGGATCGGTCGCCACGGCGCGCCCCATAACGCATTCTTAACCATGTGCAGAGCGGCACGTTCAGTCCCGTCAGGTTTCCATTTACCATGGATTCTATATGGGTCGGCCTGCTGGGACACGTTCAAGAATGGACGGCGCAACACGCGTTTGAACGCTCCACCCTGCAATTGCCGTGTCGGCAGATGTTCTTTCGGGACATCGCAAAAATGAATACAGTCAGGCTTCAATTCCCTTCGCGCGCGAGCCGGTCCGCTGCGCCGGAGGAAGGCCCGCGGCGTGGCGCACTTCGTGCACGTCTTTGGGACGAGCGGATTGAGGGTGTCGAAGGTTTCCGGCCTTTGTATCGGCTTGGAGAGCAACGCCGCCACGTTGCGTGCACGTGAGTGACCGGAGACGAGACGATTATGTCCGATAGCGAGAATGTCCTGTCCCAAAGCGATATCGCGATCGTGGGCATGGCGTTGCGCGTGCCGGGCGCACGCTCCGTTGCGGAATTCTGGGCCAATCTCCGCCAGGGTGTCGAGTCGATCGAGACCAGAACGACAGAGCAGCTCATCGCCGCCGGTGAGAAGCATGACAAAATCCGCCGCAAGAACTACGTCCCGCGCACCGCCGAGTTGCCGGGGCTCGAAAACTTCGATGCCGAGTTCTTCGGGTTCAGCCCCAAGGAAGCGGCGATCATGGACCCGCAACACCGCCAGTTCCTTGAATGCGCCTGGGAGGCGCTCGAGGATTCGACGCGCACTCCGGAGCGTCTCGAAGGCCCCGTCGGGGTGTTCGCCGGCTGCGGCATGGGCAGCTACTTCTATTTCAACGTCCTGAGCCACAGGTCGCTGGTCGACAAGGTCGGCATGTTCCTGCTGCGCCACACCGGCAATGACAAGGACTTCCTATCCACGCGTGCGTCCTATCTCTTCGACCTGCACGGGCCCAGCGTGAATGTGCAGACCGCCTGCTCCACGTCGCTCGTCGCCGTCCACTATGCCTGCCAGAGCCTCATCAGCGGCGAGTGCGAGATGGCGCTGGCGGGCGGCGTGACGATCGAGCTGCCCCACCGGCGCGGCTATCTCTTCCAGGATGGCGAGATCCTCTCCACGGACGGCCATTGCCGCGCCTTCGATCATCGCGCATCGGGCACAGTGTTCGGCAGCGGCACGGGCGTCGTCGTGCTGCGCCGTCTTGCGGATGCCCTCGCCGACGGCGATCCGATTCACGCCGTCATCAAGGCAACCGCCATCAACAACGACGGCGCGAGCAAGGCGGGCTACCTCGCGCCCAGCGTCACCGGGCAGGCGGAAGCCGTCGTCGAGGCGCAGACGCTGGCGGGCGTCGAGGCCGACAGCATCGGCTACGTCGAATGCCATGGCACGGGCACCTACCTCGGCGACCCGATCGAGATCGAGGCGCTGACTCAGGCGTTCCGGCAGACCACCGACAAGCGCGGGTTCTGCCATGTCGGCTCGGTGAAGTCCAACATCGGCCATCTCGACACCGCGGCCGGCGTCGTGAGCCTGATCAAGGCGACGCTCGCCGTGAAGCATGGCGAGATCCCGCCGACGCTCGGCTTCGAGAAGCCCAACCCCGCTATCGACTTCGCCCAGAGCCCGTTCGTCGTTGCAGATCGCCTGACGCCGTGGCCCGCGGGTATCGCGCCGCGCCGGGCCGGCGTGAACTCGCTCGGCGTCGGCGGCACGAACGCGCACGTCATCGTCGAGCAGCCGCCGCAAAGGAAAGCGGACGCGGCGCGCGCCGATGTCGGCCCGCAGGTGCTGGTGCTCGCAGCGAGGAGCCGCAAGGCGCTCGACGAGGCGGGACGCCGGCTCGCTGCGCACGTGGAAACCCATGAGGATCAGGCGCTCCAGGATGTTGCCTCGACGTTGCTGACCGGCCGCCGTCATTTCGAGCACCGCCGCGTGGTCGCGGTCTCCGATCGCAAGGATGCGATCGCGATGCTCGCCGCCCCGGATGCCGGTCGCGCATTTACGCATGCGCTGGTCGAGGGGACAGTCGAGGCCGTCTTCCTGTTTCCGGGCGGCGGCGCACAGTATCCGCATATGGCGCGCGCGCTCTATCGCGACGAGCCCGCGTTCCGCAGAATTGTCGACGAAGGGCTCTCCTATCTGCCGCCGGCCGCCGCGAGCGAGATCCGTGACGTGTGGCTGCCCGCGGGCGCCGACGCGCCCGACGCCGCCGAACGCCTGTTGCGCCCGGCGCTGCAACTTCCGGCCATCCTCATCGTCGAGGTCGCCATCGCGCGTCTTTGGATGAGCTGGGGCGTGAAGCCGTCGGCCCTGATTGGCCATTCGATGGGCGAGAACGCGGCCGCGTGCATCGCCGGTGTCCTGAGCTTCGAGCGCGCGGTCAACCTCGTCCGCCTGCGCGGCGAGCTGTTCGAGGAAGTTCCGCCCGGCGGCATGCTGAGCGTCGCCTTGACGCACGAAGCGCTCGCCGCGCGGCTTCCCGACGATCTCGATATCGCCTCCGTCAACGCGCCCGAGCTCTGCGTCGTGTCGGGACCCAACGAGGCGCTCGAGGCGTTCCGCAAGGAACTCGTCGCCGACGGCCTGGACGCAAGCCGCATTCCGATCGACATCGCCGCCCATTCCCGAATGCTGAAGCCGATTCTCGATCGCTTCGAGGCGTTCCTCAGGGCTGCGCCGCTGGCCGCACCCACCATTCCGATCGTCTCCAACCTGACCGGGACCTGGCTCACGTCCGCGGAAGCGCGCGACCCCGCATACTGGACGCGGCACCTGCGCTCGCCGGTCCGCTTCTCCGACGGCATCGCCGTGCTCGCCGCCGAGCCGTCGCGCGTCTTCATCGAGGTCGGCCCCGGGCGCGTGCTCGGCTCGCTCGCCAAGGCCCAGGGCGTCCCCGCCAACCAGGTCATCAACAGCCTTCCGCATGCCGACGAGCACGCCGACGACAGGCTGCACTTCCTCACCGCGCTCGGCCGCGCCTGGGCGACCGGCCTTCGGGTTCCGCTCGAGCGGCTCTACGCTTCGGCCGCGCCGCGCCGCGTCAACCTGCCGACCTATGCCTTCCAGCATCAGCGTTACTTCCTCGATCGCATCGCCGCGAGCGATGCCGAGGAGGAGGCTGCGCCCGCAAAGGAGCGCGACATGGCCCGCTGGGGATGGCAGCCTGTCTGGCGGCCGTCGCTGGCGGATGTGCGCCTCGGCGCCGAGGAGGTCGCCGGCTCGTGGCTCGTCTTCCTCGACGGAGGGCCGCTCGGCCGGGAGACCGTCGCCCGTCTGCGCCGGCAAGGGGCGAACGTGGCGACCGTCACGCTCGGAGATGCGTTCGGCATCGCCGGTCCCGGGGACTATGTGCTGTGCCCTGAGCACGGCCGCGAGGGCTACGACGCGCTCATCCGCCATCTCGCGGCGGAAGGCGGCCTGCCGCGGCGGATCGTCCACCTGTGGCTCGTCACGCAGGACGAGAGCTTCCGCCCCGGATCGAGTTTCTTTCATCGCAATCAGGAGCGCGGGTTCAACAGCGTCTTTTTCCTCGCCCAGGCGTTCTCGGATGCGGGCCTGACGGATCCTCTGCAGATCACGCTTGTGACCAACGGCATGCAGCGCGTCGGCGACGAGGCGTTGTCCTATCCGGAGAAAGCGACGGTTCTGGGTCCCGCCCAGGTGCTTCCGCGGGAGATGCCCAACGTGTCGGTGCGCGTGGTCGATATTCCGATCAGCCGCGGGTCGACGTTCATCGAGCATCTGCGGGTCGGGCTTGCGCATAAGCTTCTCGGCGCGCATGCGCCGGAGCACACCGAGGACGCCATCTTCGATCGCCTCTGGGACGAGCTCATGTCTGGGGCCGGGAGCGAGATCGTCGCCCATCGGGGCGGCCGCCGCTGGATCCGCTCCCATGAGCCGCTGGCGCTCGACAAGACCTCCGGGGGCGAGGCCGCATTTCGCGAGCACGGCGTCTATCTGATAACGGGTGGCCTCGGCGATCTTGCAACGGCCGTGGCCGAGGATCTCGCGCGTCGCTTCAAGGCGCGGCTGGTTCTCGTCGGCCGGACCGCACTGCCGGACCGCGCCGGCTGGCAGGGCTATCTCGCCGCATATGGCGATAAGGACCGCATCGGCCGCGCCATCGCCGCCATCCGCCGCATCGAGGAGGCGGGCGGCGAGGTCATGGTGGCGCGCGCCGACATCACCAACTCCGAGGCTCTGCGCGGTGTCATCGAGACGGCCAAGGCGCGCTTCGGCGCCTTGAACGGCGTGTTGCACACGGCCGGCGTCATCAAGGACGGCCTGATCGCCCTCAAGGATGTGGGGGACGTCGAGGACGTGTTCGCGCCGAAGGTGCTCGGAACCCTGGTCCTCGCCGAGGCGATCGCGCGCGAGCCGCTCGATCTCCTGGTCCTGTTTTCGTCGACGAGCAGTGACATCGGCCCCGCCGGTCAGGTGGATTACGTTGCCGCCAACGCATTTCTCAATGCGTTCGCCGAGGCGCGCGCCGGAACATCGGCACCCCGCACCGTCGCGGTGCACTGGGGCGTCTGGAAGGACATCGGTCTCGCGGCCCGCGCCATCTCCGACGCCGAGCGGGAGGAGGCCGCGCCCGGGCTCGAGGCGGCGGCGACGCCGCTCTTCGACCGCCGCGTGCGTGGCGAAAAGCAGGGATGGCTCGAGGCGCGGCTGGACAGCGCTCGCCACTGGCTGCTCGACGAGCATCGTCTGGCATCTGGCCAGGCGATCTGGCCCGGCACGGGATATATCGAGCTGATCGCCGAGGCGCTGTCGGAAGAGGGCGTCGCCGGCCCCTTCGAGATCGAGGACCTGACGTTCCTTCGCCCGCTTCATGTGCCCGATGGTGAGGCACGCACCGTTCGCGTGACGCTGGCGCCGGTCGCGGGCGGCTACAGTCTTGCCGTCGACAGCGAGCAGGGGACGGGCCTCGTGCGGCACGCCGAGGCCAACGTCCGCATTCCGCCCCCCGCAAAGCCCGCCGCCGTGGATCACGCCGGCGTCCTGGCGCGTTGTGGTGAGCGGACGCTGGCCGACGGCGGTGCGCCGTTGCCGTCTGCGCAGGAGCGCCACCTGCGCTTCGGGGCGCGCTGGAAGGTGCTGCGCTCGGTCGCGTTCGGACGCGGCGAGGCGATGGCAAAGCTCGCGCTTTCCGAGGCGTACGAGCCCGACATCGAGCAAGGCTACCTGCTGCATCCGGCCTTGCTCGACATCGCCACGGGCTACGCCATGGACCTCATCGACGGGTACGATCCCGCCGCGGGTCTCTGGGTGCCGATGACGTACGCGCGCATGCGCGTCTACGCGCCGTTGCCGGCGACCGTATGGAGCCACGTGCGCCACGATCCCGCAAAAGACCTCGGCGAGGGATACGCCACCTTCGACATCACGATCTCGGATGAAAAGGGCCGCGTGCTGGTCGAGGTGCAGGGCTTCACCGTGAGAAAGCTCGCTCAGGGAGCGGACCTCGCCGCATCGCTGTCCGAAGAGGGCGAAAGGCGCGGCCGGGCGGCGGAAGGGTCTACGACGAGCGATGCCGAGTTGCCGCCGGCGCTCGCGCGGCTCGCCGCCCAGGTCGATCAGGGCATCTCGCCGGAAGAGGGCTTCGAAGCGCTCCTGCGCGCGGTCGGGGCCGGCAAGCCCCAGGTCATCGTCAGCTCGTTGGACCTTCCCGCACTCGAGCGCGCAGCGTCGCGCACGGAGGTGCCGCAGGCGGCCGCGACGGCCTTCGAGCGTCCGGATCTCGGCGTCGATTTCATCGAGCCCGGGACCGACATCGAGAAAACGCTGGCCGGCTTCTGGAGCGAGCTGCTCGGCGTCACGAAGATCGGCATTCACGACAGCTTCTTCGATCTTGGCGGGCACTCCCTGATCGCGGTGCGCCTGTTCCGCATGATCAAGGCGGCCTACGCCGTCGAGTTCCCGATCTCGACGCTGTTCGAGGCGCCGACCATCGCCGGGTGCGCTGCGCTGATCGAGCGGTCGTCGACGCGGGCCACCGCCCCCGGCGCCGACGCGGTCGCCTCCGGTGCGGACAGAGTGGACACCGGCGCCACCGTGACGCCGATCGATCGGCCGCGCCTCCTGCACCTCGTGCGCATGGACAGCGGGAAGGAGACGCCCCGCACGCCGTTCTTCCTTTGCGCGGGCATGTTCGGCAACATTCTGAACCTCCGCCACCTCGCCATGCAGATCGGTGCCGACCGTCCGGTCTACGGATTGCAGGCGCGCGGCATCTACGGCGGCCAGGAGCCGCACGAAACCTTCGAGGAGATGGCGCGCGACTACCTCGCCGAGATCCGCACGGTGCAGCCGCACGGCCCCTATCTGATCGGCGGCTTCTCGGGCGGCGGGCTCGTGGCCTACGAGATGGCCCAGCAGCTTCGTGCCGACGGCGAGGAAACGGCGCTGGTCGTCCTGCTCGATACGCCCTATCCCGACGAGGCCGTGCTATCCGTCCAGGATCGCATCGCCATGAAGCTCCAGGACTTCAAGCGCGATGGCCTCGCCTCGCTTGCGAACTGGGTGCGCAACCGCATCGCCTGGTCGCGCCGCCAGCGCCAGGCCCGCGCCGTCGCGGTCCCCAAGTCGGCCGAGCAGTTCCACAACGAGGAGATCGAGGCCGCCTTCCGGCGCGCCGTGGCGCGCTATGAGGGCAAGCCGTATCCCGGACCGGTCCTGCTGTTGCGCCCGCGGCTCGAGATTGCCTACAAGATTACGGGCGGCCGCGACCTGAACAGCGAGCGCGGGCTGGTGAGGGCCGACAACGGCTGGTCGCGCTATAGTGCCGATCTGTCGATCCGCGAGGTGCCGGGCAACCACGACAGCATGGTGCTGGAGCCGAGCGTTCGCGTGCTAGCCGGCCATCTGCGTGCGGAACTCACACGCGCCGACAGCGGCGCCGACATCCCTCGCGTCGCGGCCGAATGACGGTAGAGCGGCGTCTGCGCCGCTCTACGGTTCGCGTGCGGACCCGCTTGCTGCAGCAGCTTGAGGCACCCCCGTCCGCGGAAGTGACGTGACGACCTCCCAGACGATCTCCTGGATCCGCCGCGCCGCCTCTTCGCTCGGCGCCGTGGCGGGCGTGCCGTCGGCGCGGTGCAACCGATGCGGCAACCCCACAGGGCTGCGTTGATAGAGCACCGCGAAGTGCGTGAGCGCGACGACGTAGGCACCGATGTCGTTGAGATGGATCCGATCCGAAAAAAGGTCCTCGCGGCGCGTGAGGCCGGCGAAGCCGCCCGAGCCTTCGATATCTCGCACCAGACGGGCAAGGACTTGCCCGGCCGGAATGAGATAGATCGGCTTTGGGTCTTCCGGCTCGATCGCCCTGCGGAGGATCTCGCCTTCCCACAGGGTCCCAAGATCGCTGTCGAGGCGGTCGAGCCACCCGCCTGCAATGTCGAGATCGTGCCAGCTCTCGTAGAGATAGACCCGGATAACGGGGTTTCCCTCGCGCGCGAGACGCGCCCACCGCCGCGCATAATCCCAACTGTCGAAATACCGGATGGCGTCGGTGAGGTTGACCATTTCGGTCATGACGAAGGCATCGTACTCCCCGCTCAGCAGGGCCTCCTTCGCATCCCGGTAGCGGGGATGATCGTTCTCGGTCGCAAAGCCGTTGATGCCCTCCTTGGGTCCCCAATGGGTCTTGAGAGGCGTGCCCCAGCCGAGCTGGCTATCGTAGCGATGCCCTTCTGGCGCCAGTTGCTGGAGCATGGCCGGCATGTCACGGCCGACCAGGCTGTGCCCGAGGTGAAACACCTTCAATGCGGAAGCGGGCTTCGGCAAAGGGGCCGCGTAGAGAGCTTCGAATTCGGCCTGCGCCATGGGCGGCGGCACGCTGCATCGGCCGAGCGTGCAGGCGGAGAGCGAAAGGCACAGCGAGACGATGAAGGAGCGCGTGGCGACGGCTCCGCGGGCCAAGGCATGGGGTCTGCGTAAGGTCAGCTTGCTCTTCCTCCTTGCGGCGCACGCTCCTTATGATGCACGCGGGCGCTCGACGGCAGCGCGTCGTCCGAGCATCGCCTGGCGGCGCGCCGCCGCGCGGTCGGCGGCCTGGCCGAGGTGCTTGCTCGCCTGGCCGCGGTCCTGGATGTGCGCGGCGAGGCCGGAGACGGTGGGGAAACGATAGATATCCGTGATCGTGAGCTCGGGTGCGACGTTGGCCTTGAGCTCGCGGTGGAGCTGAACCGCCAGCAGCGAATGTCCGCCGAGCGCGAAGAAGTTATCGAAGACGCCGACGCGCGCGACGCCGAGCAGGTTCTTGAAGGCGTCCGAGAGGCGAGCTTGCAGGTCGTTGGCCGGGGCGGTGTAGGCGATGGCCGCCGTTGCCTGGCTTGCCTCTTCCGGACGGGGAAGGGCCTTCCGATCGACCTTGGCGTTCGGAGTCAGCGGGAAGGATTGCAGGGTGACGAAGTGTGCCGGGGTCATGAAGTCCGGCAGTGCGTCGCGGACATGGGCCTTGAGCTCGGCCTCCGGTACGGGCGCCTCATCGTAGCGGACGTAGGCCACGATGCGCACGTCGTTCGGCTCGTCCTCGCGGGCGACGACCACGGCTTCCGCGACGGCGGGATGGAGGCCGATGCGAGCCTCGATCTCCCCGAGCTCGATGCGGTAGCCGCGCACTTTCACCTGATGGTCGGCGCGCCCGATGAAGTGGATCTCGCCGTCCTCGCCGATGCGCACGAGGTCGCCGGTGCGGTAGATCCGGCCGCCGTCGAGGAACGGGTTCGGGACGAAGCGCTCCGCGGTGAGGTCGTCGCGCTTCAGGTAGCCGCGCGTGACGCCATCGCCGCCGATATGGAGCTCGCCTGCCACGCCCTTCGGCACGAGACGGCCGACATCGTCGAGGACATAGAGCCGCGTGTTGGCGATCGGCGTGCCGAGCGGTGCGGCGCCTTCGCGACCTGCCACGGCAGGACCCGTCGACGACCAGATGGTAGTCTCGGTCGGTCCGTACATGTTCTCGATCGTCGCGTCGGTGACCTTGCGGAGGTCGGCGAGAAGCGCAGGCTGAAGCGCTTCGCCGCCGATGAAGAGATGCTTCACCGCGCCGAGTGCGCTGCGGTCGTCGTCGCTCATCAGCACCATGGCGGCCATCGACGGCGTGCACTGCATATGTGTGACGCCATGGCGGCGGATCGAAGCGGCGAGGCTGCCGTCCTCTCCGGCATCGGTCGGAAGATTGGAAGCCGAGAGATCGGAGCCTTGCGTGCGGACAGCCGCGACCACCTCGGCCAGCGGCTCGAGAGCCTGGAGCGCCGTATCCGCAGGAACACCGAAGTCGATCAGGCATGCGATCTCGTCGACGCCGATGGCCTTGAGCTGATCCGCGCGCGCGAGCGCATCCGCGACCGTGCCGAACAGACCACTGTCGTCGAAGTAGCGGAGGAACGCGAACTCGATGATGGCATCGAACTCTTCCGGGTCGAGCGTTCCCAGGTCGATGTCCATGGGCTTGGCGACGCCCTGAGGCTTCTTGAAGGCGGGGAACGCCCAGGCGTATTCCTTGATCAGCCCGGCCGCGCTTCGGAGATAAGCCTTCATCGGCTCGCGGCAGGCCTCGCGGACCTCCTCGCGGTCGCGGCCGACCAGCGTATGCAACATCAGCGTGACGGTGTGGTCGGCGGGATTGCGGCCGGTCTCGCGCAGCGTCTCGCGGTAGATCTTGATCTTGTCGGCGACCTCGGCGATGGACTGGCCGAGCAGGTGGGTGAGCACGTTGGCGCCGGCGCGCGCTGCATCGCGATAGGTATCGGGGTTGCCCGCGGTCGTCACCCACACCGGCAGCTCCCGGCTGACGGGGCGCGGCTGGGTCAGCACGTCCACCGTCTTGCCGTTCGGCGCATCGAAGGTCACGGCTTCACCGCGCCACAGGCGGCGCACGACGTCGATGTCGCGCATCAGCGCCGTCTTGTTGTGCGGGGGCGCATTCTCGGGGCGCAGCAGGAAATCCTCGGGCATCCAGCCGGAAGCGAAGGCGATGCCGGCGCGCCCGTTGCTGATGTTGTCGATGACCGCCCATTCCTCGGCGACGCGGGCCGGATGGTGCAGCGGGAGAACGCAGCTTCCGGCGCGGATGTCGAGATTGCGCGTGACGGCCGCCACCGCGGCACCGGTTACCGACGGGTTGGGATAGGGGCCGCCGAACGCATGGAAGTGCCGTTCCGGCGTCCACACCGCGCGAAAGCCGTGCGTATCGGCATAGCGCGCCCCTTCGAGCAGCAGGTGATACTTGCGCGGGCCGGCTCCGTCGTCGTTGCCCCAGAAATAGAGGCTGAAATCGATGGGCGCGCCGGCGCTGGCCGGCCTCGGCTTCGTCGGCGCGGCGGCGCCCTGATGCCGGCCGGCGTGGATCACCACGGCAAAGCCGTTGGCGAGCGTCCAGAACAGCTCGAGCACCGAAATGTCGAACGACAGGCTGGTGACGGCAAGCCACACCGGCTGCGGTGCGCCGGCATCCGGCCGCGGGATGCGATCGTCCATTCCGGCGAAGAAGTTGACGACGTTCCGGTGCTCGACCATCACGCCCTTGGGCCGTCCCGTCGAGCCCGATGTGTAGATGACGTAGGCGAGGTTGCGCGACGTGGCCGGCGTCGCGTGAGTGACGGGCGCTGCCGGCATCGCCGCGGCCTCGGCGATGGTCAGGGCGCGGGTGCCGCTGGAGACAGGCGGCGCGGATCCTTCGTCGGTCAGGATGACCGAAAGGCCGCTGTCCTCGATCATCAGCGCGATGCGGTCCTTCGGATACGTCGGATCGAGCGGCACGTAAGCGCCGCCGGCTTTCAGGATCGCGAGGGCACCAACGACGAGATCGCACGAGCGGCCGACGTGCAGGCCGACGAGCGTATCGGGACCGACGCCGAGCGAAGCGAGCGTTGCCGCAACGCGCCCCGCGCGCGCCTCGAGCTCGCGATAGGTCAGCGTCTCGCCGTTGCAGATGAGTGCCGTGGCGTCCGGCGTTCGCGCTGCCTGGCGCGCGATCAGCTCGTGCACGAGCGCATCGCGGTCATAAGCGCGCGCGGTCGCGTTGCGATCCAGGGTGAGCTCCCGGACTTCGCTCGCGGAGAGGATCGGAAGGTCGGCGACGGCGAGAGCCGGATCCGGCCTTTCGAGCGCGGCGAGCACGGCGCGAAGCTCGCGGATCAGCGTTTCGAGACGGGCGCGGCCGAGGCGGGAGGTGTCGGCGCGGACCTCGAGCGCGTCGCCGCTGGCCGGCACGACGAACGTCAACGCGGCGCCCTTGACCGCATCGGCGGTGACGGGATCGGCCGTTTCGCGGAGGGCGATGCTGGCATGACCGCGGGCAAGCTTCGGATCGCAGCTCACGAGGTCGGCCGGATAGCCGGGGCTCTTCCGTGCTTCGGCAAGCTCGGTTGCGACATCGGCGCTCAGCGCCGCAACAGTCGTGTGCCGGTCGATCTCGAAGGTGAGTGGGACGGTGGGAGCGATATAGCCGGCGTCGGCCTTGCTGGCCGCCGCGAGACGGTCGTCCGCATAGGCGAGCCGGAAACGGGCGCGATGGCCGGTGCGCGCGAAGAAGATTGCGAGCGCCGAGATGGTGCGGTCGGCGGTCCAGATGCCGGGGAGCGGCACACTCAGCGTCTCGATGCGGATGCCGCCGGAGGCCGGTTGCGGGGCGAGGTCGTCGATCTCCGGGTCGGCGGCGCCCCTGAGGCGGGCGCGGACGGAGCTCTCCTGGTTGGCGAGCGTGCCGGCGAGCTCGGTCAGGCGCTGCGTATCGGTCTCCGACAGCCGCGGAAGGGTCTCTCCGGCCTGCAGCGCGCCAGCAAGCGGAACGGCAAGTCCCGCGCTGTCGTGAAGCGCTCTGATGCGAACGAGGCCGTCAGCGGCCGCGATGACTGCCGACGTGTCGTCCAGGGAGACGACGGTCCCTGGGGCCTCGCCTGGCGGGCTGTCGGCGTCGATCTCCATGTCGGCTACGGCGAAGGCGCCGTCAGTGGTCCTGATCTTCGGCAGTGAGAGCGGGTTGGCGTAGCGCTGGCCGAACGTCAGCGCGCGCTGAAGGCGGCCGATTTCGCGGACGGACCGGCCGAAGTCGATGGTGGCCGCAGCCTCGGGGCGCTGGGCCTTGGCGTAGTATTTGCGCGTCTCGAAGGATTGCGGCAGGCCCTTGAGCGTCCCGGCCTCGATCGCGTCGATCAGCTCGGCGAAGGACGCAATGCCGGCCTCGAAACACTTCGTGTTGAGGGTGAGGGCTGTGTCGTCGTCGCTGATGTCGATGTCGCGCGTGGCGAGGATGTCGCCTTCGTCGATCCCGTCCGACAACGCGTGCCAGGTGACGCCGTGATTTGTTTCGCCGGCCAGAATGGCCCAGGCGGGCGTGTTCAATCCGGCGTAGTGCGGAAGCGGGCCGTCGTGGAAGTTGGCCGCACCTTCGCGGGCTCTGCGCCAGGCGTCGCCCGGGATCAGGCGCAGGTTCGCGATGCTGAAAAACCAGTCGTAGTCGTAGGCGGAGAGCGCATCCGCGAGACCGCTGCCGGGGGCGAGCGTGGGAACCCCATGCGTCCTCGCCCAGGCTGCGATCTGGTCGTTTGCGGTTACAACCGCGCGGATGTCATGGCCGCGATCGCGGAGGGCTTCGCCACACTGGATCAGAAGCGACTCGTCGCCCATCACCACGCATGTAAATTTTTTCCCCGCGCTGATCATATAACATCCTCAAATAGATAGCGCCTGCTCGATCAGGTCTGAAGCACTCGGAGTTTGCATCGGTTTGACCTTCGACATCCTTGTCTGGCTGCCGCCAATCCAGCCCGAACACACATCTAAGCTCTTGCAATCGCCACGTTGCGACCGGCGCATCTGAGCTCGTGATGAAGGATGCCATATTTGCATTTTTGCGGATGATTTCGCGCAAACTTCCGGGCCAAAACCGCGACGATGGTTAATGAGATACGGACGAATTATCCCGGTTCATTCCTTGAGTTACCGCATCGGCCGGCTCGCGACCTCCAGTTACAGGAGAGACCATTTGCGCTGCCACGGCTCGAACCGAAAGCGCGAAAGAACCGCGCCCCTGCGGGGTGAGCCAGGACAAGCCAATGACGGCGTCGTCATGCTGAAAGCTTGCTTCCGTCATGCCGAAGGCATGCGTCAGTCATGACCCGCTTGCCCGAGGCAAGGCACCGAGCTCAGCGATATTCCTGGCCCTTGGCTTGTCTTGGCTCATCAATGTTCCACCCAATCATGTGTAAGCAACCTAACGCTTTTCCAGATAGACCTGGACCGGTTGCTCGTGGCGAAACCCGAGAGGGAGATCGGCGGTGCTGTCCAACTGCAACCGCGCTACGAATGCAGTGCCCTGTGGTACGACTGCCCTGACGCGAGCTGTCCGATTTTCTCCGCTCGCGAGCGAATAACCAACGCTTTGGCCGAGCACCAGACTCTGGGCCGTACTTTGGGAAACCGGCACAGCAATCTCGACCTGATTGAGATCAAGGAGCGTTAGAAGATCCGGTGCCCTTTGAGTAACCGAGGCGCCTGCATTTGTAAGCACGTCGACCACGAGGCCGTCATAGGGCGCGTTGATTTCTGCGAGACGTATTTCGAGCCCTATGCGAGCGACTTCCGCGTCGCGACGCTTGGCGCTGCTTTGCGCACTCTGAAGCGCGCTTTCCGCAGCCCGCAAAGCGACTTCCGCATCCTCAAAGGCTGCGCGATTAAAGGACGGCGATCCCTTTAGTCCTGCCCTGCGGTCATAGTCGAGTTGCGCTCTGGTGACATTCGATTTGGCAACCTGAACCGCCCCGGGTTTGCCGGAGGCTCCAACTCTTGAGAGACTGGAGCCATG